>CAWAZT010000019.1:0-358250 GCA_963786615.1 uncultured Acidobacteriota bacterium | reverse complement strand
TCAGCCGGAACGAGTCTCGACGCCTCCGTGCGCGACTGTTCAAGCTGTGACGCCATCCTGCCGTCATTGGCCCACACGGTTCGGGGGGGGCCAGTCGATGGCGCGGCCGCGCGTGAGCCGCGTATGAGTGCCGCCAGTGTCCCATCGGATGCGTGGCGACGGTCCCGTGCGGATTCCAGCTACTCTCGTATCCCGGTCACGGCAGAGCCGTCGTCTCGTTGCGCTGGATGAGCGGTCGAACCGACGCCATGATGATCAGGACGAGGCCGAACGTGCACACAATTGTCGCCCCGGTGGGATGTCTAGTTTGAGCGACAGATAGACGCCGAGCGCCGAAACCAGGGTGCCCATCGACCAGCCGATGGCCAGCCGCCTGCCGATCCAGTCGGCGTACAGCATCGCAGTACCTGACGGCACGATCAGATAGCAGAAGACGAGCAGCACGCCGGCGATCGCGACCGACGATGTCACTACGAATCCGAACGAGGCGTAGAACAGAAAGTCCCAAAACTTCACGTTCACCCCCTCTGATCTTCGGCTTGTTTGTGGTCCATCGAAATGGCCAGAAACTTCTTGCGGAACACGTAGTGGAACACACCGATCGCGGTGTAGAGGGCCGCTGTCTTCCCAACCTGGCCAGGACACGGCCAGAATGTTGCCGACCAGCATGTCCTTCAAGTGCTCGCTTTCGGAGGCGGCTTTGCTCATCGCCAGAATTGCCGCGGCGGATGCGACGGCGTAGCAGATCCCGATAATCGCCTCTTGCGGGATCCGCGCCCGCTTGCTGCGGATGGTCGAGAAGACGAAGGCGCCCAGAAACGTGAACGCGAGGCTGATCCAGGACACGACTGGAGCGTGGGGATCGTTGCCGGAAATAGGCAGCAGGAGCGCAAGGGTCGTCCGAACGCCGCTATCTGAGCGAGCGAAAGGTCGACAAAAATGACGCCGCGCTCCACGACGTGCACGCCCAGGTAGGCGTGAATCCCGGTCAAGATCAGACTGGCGACGAACGGGGCCGCCAGGAACGCGAGCATGGAGGTATCGAGCACTACTTCGCTCCGCTCTTCTTGATCGCGTTAATGAGCAGGTTGATGTCGTAATCGAACAGTTTGAAATAGTCCGAGGCCTCTTTGACCCCACCGACGGAGGGAGGCATGACCAGAACCTGCGCTCCCGTTTCCCGACCGATTGAAATTGGAGTCTTCATGTCGAAATAGGGCTCCACCAGCACGAGCTTTACATTTTGCCTTTTCATCTCATTGATCAGGTCGAGCGTATGCTGCGGCGTCGGCGGGATGCCGGGGCGCGGCTCCACGTAGCCCACGATCTCGAGACCAAATCGCTCGGCGAAGTTCGGGAAAGACCGGTGATACGTGACCATCTTTGTCCCTTTGTATGGCGCCATTTCCGCCAGCCATCGCTTTTCGTCGGTTTCGAGGCGCGTCGTGAAGCTCGCGAGCTGCTGTTGGAAGTACGCTTGGTCGCCCGAGCGTAGCTCCGAGAACTTGTCGGCAATTTCCTTGGCGATCCGCTTGCCGTTCTCCGGATCCATCCAGTAGTGCGGATTGCCCATGGGATGGACATCGCCCATCGCGCGCGTAATGTTGCCGCTGGGAATCTCCAAAATCTCCGCACCGAGTGACGCGTCAAGATAGCCTGGCCCCCGACCTGGATCTTCCCGTTGCGGCTCTGCTGAATCAACGGGGGCAACCAACCAATCTCCAGTTCCCGTCCGACGCAAACGAGGACGTCCGCTTTCTGCAGCTTCAGGATGAAGCTGGGTTTCGCTTCGACAAAATGTGGGTCCTGATAGCCCTTGGCCATTGACTCCACAGTGATGCGGTCGCCGCCGATCTCGTGCGCGATCGACGCCAGATCCTCGGTCGTCGTCACCACGTTCAATTTGCCTTGCGCCGCTGCGGGCGTGCCGGCGAGCAGGAGGGCAGCGGCAACCACGGCACCCATTTGTGTGATCTTCATGTCGGACTCCCTAGAACGGATGGGCGCCGTGTGCGCCGATGGAGAATTGGAATTGAAACAGGAGTTCGTTGGCGGACGGACCCAGCGCGTAATTCGTTCTGCGGAACTGCGAGCGGACCTGGCTGAACTCGCTCGGCCAGTACGTGAGAACGACCGATCCGCCTGTGTCGAGCGCCGAAGCGTTGTCCGCCTGATTGCTGCGGTCGTATCGCGCGCCGGCAAACCACCGCCGAGCGAACTGGTAGTCGGCCGACACGTACATGCCCGAGCCGCTTTGCAGGCCAGTCGGCTGGTCGCGCCGGCTCCAGATCCATTCAGTTCGGCCGACGAAGGAATGGTAGATGGACCGCTGAAGCGGTTTCCAGCGATAGGTCGCATCGACGCCGTAGAGCTGCGTCACAAGCGACCCGGGATCGGTGATGTTGCCGTTGCTCAGCCCGTTGTGACCGCGCGAGTACCAGAAGCCGAGATCGATGTTCGCGTTGTCGCTGATGTCTTTGTATCCGCGCAGGTGGCCAACATAGCTGAGTTCGCTGCGCTCTGTGGTTTCGTACAACGGATTGCCGTTCGGGTCGACGCCGGAGTCGCCTCTGAACATCTGGCCGGTCGCTTCGAGGAAGATCCATGGATTCGGGATCAGCCGCGCCACCGACACCCCGGCGTCATCGATTCCGTCTTCGCCGCCGACAAGATTGTTGATGACGAGAGGCCTGTCGGCCCATGGCAGGACGTGGTTGTGCAGTGTGTTGACTTTGCCGAAGGCCGCTCGCATCTTTCCGACCTTGGTAAGGAGGCCGCCTGGCAGCGACGTCAGGGTAATGAAACCCTCTTCGACCTCTACCCCTTCCTCGCCGAATGAGAGGAAGAAATCGGCCCTCGCATAAGGGTCCACGACGGCCTGGAAGGCCGCCTCGGATTCGTGGAGTTGAAGTGCATTCGGGTGCGTGCCTGGACCAAACGGGTCTGGTTGCACCTTGTTCGTACCGGCTGCACCAAGGAAATCGCCGATGACCGCAATATCGGGGTTGAACGCCTTTGCGTTACCGACCGCCGCACCTAGAACCGGGGCTGTCGTGTCGGGCGTAGCACCCGCGGGCGAGACCGCCGGCGGTGCCGCAGTGACCGAGGTTTGCGGAGGCGGAGTCGGCGTTGCCTGCGGCGCCGCCGGTTGCGCGGCCGCCAGCTTCGCCTCGAGCGCAGTCAAGCGATCGCCATATTGCTGCTTAACCGCGTCGAAGTCCTTTCTCAGTTGATCAATTTCAGCCTGTAGGCTCTGTGCGGCGTCCGGCGCCTGGGCGAACACCGACGCTGGTGTCAGCATCGCTGCTGCGACGATCAACACGCGCCAGGAACTGAAGCGACTCGAATGACACTCTCTCATCGCCATGAACCTCGTCTCATGGGGGCTGAACGCCGGTTGGTCGCAGTCAGCGACGACCTTGGTCTCCAGGAATAGGAGGGCAGGCTCACGAATGGCGTGTTTGGGCCGTGAGCGGTCGATTCCAACCAACGAATACGCTACCAAGACCGGAATTCGCCTTCGATGGGAAGCTCACGAGCGGTCGTGGAACGACCACAGGCGGCTGTTCGGACCCGATAAGTGGTGCGCCTCGCGTCTTGTGCCGGGCCTGGCGGCCCGCGACTCTTCGACCGTCCGAGGCTTCGCACGTGCTGTCCGGCTCCGTGTCGGAGCCACTCATTGAAAACACGATCGATGATGCTGCACGCCAACCTAGGATTTGCGACGTGGCAGGACGCCGTCATCACCCGTTTGGACTCGGTGCGTCCGGGGGGGCCGGGAGGGCGTACCGAGGATCACGCAAGCGGCTGAAGCGGATCAGGTTTTTGGAAAATACTTCAGTTGAGTTCTGGTTGTTCGTCGCCCTCATGCTGTTCATGCTGCTGGTCGTTGTCCCTTGGCTGATCAAACACCCGCCGAGGGATCACGATCATCCCACGTCGGCCATCTGAGGCCGACGTGTGTCCCGCTACAGCTTCAAGAGTCGCTGCCGCAGGATGCGCGATTGAATGCGGCTGACCTGGAGTTTCTGGCCGTTGCTCATGGTCGCTTCGTGCGTGCCGCCAAGCATCATGCCGACTTTGACAATTAGATCCGCGTTGGCGAGCGTACCGCGGCTCAGGCGAATGAATTTCGTCGGATCCAGCCGCTCTTCCAGATCCTTCAGCCGGTAGGTAATCGTGTAGCGCGTCTTCTGTACCGTCGTGATGTGGAGGAGCTCCCGTTCAGCCACGATAGACGTGACCTGCGTCACCGGAACCAGCACGACCTCGTCCCGCTGCCTCACGGGAATGCGCTCAAGGTACGGCGATTTCGTTGACGCTTCATACGCTTCCACCGCCGTGCCGACGCGGGTCGCCTGCTCGGCGACGATTTCGGCGTGCTCCAAGCGCTCCTGCGCCCGATTCAGCGCCTCGCGCAGCCGCGCCTTCTCCACCGGCTTGAGCAGGTAGTCCACCGCATTCACTTCGAACGCGCGCACCGCGTACTCGTCGTATGCGGTCACGAACGCGATCAGCGGGAGATCCTGTTTCTTCAGCGCCCTGACGACACCGATCCCGTTGAGCTCCGGCATCTGCCAATCGAGGAGCGCCAGGTCGGGGCGCTCCTTTTCGATGAGCGTGACAGCTTCCTTCCCGGACCTTGCTTCCCCAACGACGACCACATCGTCGAACGAACGCAGCAGGGTTATGAGAAAGACGCGCGCAGGACGCTCGTCGTCGGCAACGATGACGCGAAGGCGGGCGGTCATCGCGCGACCCCCTGGAGCGCGCCGTCCGCCGCGGCCCTCTGCCGCGCCGGCAGACGGATTTCGACGGTTGTGCCTACGTTCGGCGCCGACCGGATTGAGAGTGAGGCTTTGGCGCCGTACTGGACCGCGAGGCGGCGTTCGACGTTCCGCAGCCCCACGCCGGTTTCGCGTCCACGCCGTAAGTCGTCCGGCGCCGCGCCGGCGCCAGTATCCGAGACGGTCAGAATCAACTGGGCGTCGCGGCTGCCTGCGTTATCGACGCGAGCGGTGATCCGGATATTGCCACCCTGACTTTTGGGCGAAATGCCGTGCTTCACGGCGTTCTCGACGATCGGCTGGAGCACGAGCGGGGGCACCCGCAAGCCAGCGAGCCGCACGGGCACGTCGAGGGTCGTCCGCAGCCGCCGTTCGAACCGAGCGCGCTCAATATCGAGGTACGCCTCGACCATTTCCATTTCCCGGCCGAGCGTCGTGAATTCGCCCTCTGAACGAAGAACCGCGCGGAGCAGCGCGGTGAGGCGCAGCAGTGTCTCGAGCGCCCGTGGGGGAGCATCCTGGATGAGATGGCCGATCGTGGTCAGCGCGTTGAAGAGGAAGTGCGGATTCAGTTGCGCACGAAGCGTGCGAAGTTCCGCTTCCGTCGCGAGTCTTTGCATCTCTTGCTCGCGAATCGCACGGTCGTACCGCTCGTTCGTCATCCGGATCGCGTCGATGCGGCGCGCCGCGACGCTGGTCAGAGCCTCGAGCGTCGTGACCTCATCGGACAGCAACCTCCGCCCGCCAGTGACTTCGCCGATAGAGATCTCGTAACGCGGCGCTTCCGCCGTAGGGAGCAGCGCCGTGAGTCCATCGCCGTTCGCGACCACTCCCGGCACCTCCTCGCTGCGACCCGTCCGTTCGCGCCATTCCACGCGCCGCGCGCTCAGCGCCGGTCCGAGCTGGTCGCACAGATCGGACAGCAGCAATTCGATCTCGTCATGCGCCTGGATACGGCGGCTAACCGAGGCGCGCAGGGACGGGTAGTTCGGCCGACGGAGCACGACCGTATCCACAAACCAGGCTGTGGATCGACGCAACGCCGGATAGAGCAGCGCCGTCAGGACACAGAGCGTGACGAGCAGACCCACCTGTCGAGGACCAAGTTGCGCGAACGCCGCGGAGTACTGGCCGACGAGCGCGATCGCGGCGAAGGCCACTGCCAGAAGCGCGAGCAGCGCCAGCGCGCGCTTCAGGAACAGGTCCGCGAGCGCAAACGGGTAATCCTGATACAGGATGGCGAACGCCAACGGCAGGGAGGCATGATGGCCGAGCAACTCCACCGGCCACGACGCGTCCCCACGGTGCAGCTGACTCAAATGCATCGCGGAGACGGCGAACGTCGCGAGCGCCGCGGCCCACAGCGCGCGGCGCGCGCCCGGTTGTCCCCTCGTCGCACCTGCCAGGGGAACAATCAGCGCCACGAACGTGTAGGTCAGCAGCCGCATCGCGATCCCGGATGGCACCGGCGCACCCGTCCACGCGTTCTGTACGTGCATGCCCGCGGCGACGGCGCTGACGCAGTACGCCAGCGCGGTCAACATCGAGCGCGTGGCGCCTCCGCCGCCCGGGCGCTTTTTGCGGAGCACGGAGTGCACGACGACCGCGGGAAGGAAGCCGAGCGCGCTGAAGCCGACCGCGACGAGGAAGGGAAACGGCCCTGGGATTCCCACCTTTGGCAACTCGTATACGGGAAGCGCACAGAGATTCCACACAAGCCCCAAGACGGCCGTTTCGAGTAACAGCGGATCGAATGGCGTCGCCCCGATCGGCTTCGGCGCGTTGCGTACCACCATCACGAGCAGGACGGTGTACAGCACGACGCCCGCGCTGAGGCCGATCAGGTTCAAAAGCTCGCTCATGCGGTCGCCGCCACAGTACGCCCTACCTCCGACGTTTCAACCAATAAGCCTATGAATGGTCGGAAAAGGACAATGAGCGGTCATTTCCGTTAGACAAATCGTTACCAGGACACCGCCAGCATCGAGGACGGAGATCTGGTCAAGCTTGCGGTTGGGACCATGCTTGTGGTCGACGCAATCGAGGGCTTGATCCGGTAGCGTTCGTTGGTGCGAGTCACAATCGACTCGCTCACCAAACCGCATTGTTTGCATTCCTCGAACGGCCATGACTTCGCGCACGTACCCGATGGGACGCCGCTGAAGAGCGTCGGCCATTTCTGTGCGACATACGTCACCGCGGACCCACGATGGCCTGTCCCGCGTGATGGTGTCCGGTTTCTGGATGCGTCATCAGCCACGAGATCAACGCGACTCACCATCGCAAGGCCAGCCACCATCAACGCCACGAAACTCGCGGGCGTGTGATCTTGCCATCTGATGCGTCGAATCCGTTTTGGAGATCCGCGGTAGGACAGTCCGGCTCGAGGTCGGCTGAAATGAGGTCCGCTCTGGTACCGCCCGCCACGCATATGTGGCGCGGTAAGGTAGCGGTCTTCCGTCGGAGCGTCTCGCGTTTTTCAATGACTGGTTGGCCGCCGTCATCTCTCCGTTAGCGTTGACGGTTCTACCATACTTCGGGCTTGTCCTAACGCTGAGGTCAGGCGCTTCGTGGTCTTCGGTCTTGCCCAATTCGGCGTCGGTGGGAGCGGACGGGATTGATTTGCGGCCTACTTTCACCGCGCGCAGAATCCTGTTCTCGCGCCAGGCACAAAACAGCCTGTCACGTCGCGTGAAGACGTCGGCCGGTGATCTGCTGCCCCGACGCCTGCTGTCCTCTCTCGGCCCCGCGGTGGGGTTCCTCTGGTTGCGAAGGAACCGCCACTTCACGGTTCCGGGAGGACAGAATGACTACGATCGACACGACTATCTCAAAGCTGACCGTCAAGATCACGCCGAACGACAAGGGCAATCCGCCCGGAAAGCTGGCTGACGCCGAACTGCACTTCCAGGACGGTGTGCTCGAAGGCTTGAAGCTGATCGGGTTCTCGATCTGGGAGCGCCCCGGCGGCCCCGGTCGGAACGTCACTTAATCGTGTTCGCCGCCGCGATCATTCAATCCGCGGGCGTCAATACCCCGAACACTTGGAGCGAGCGATCCGTCCAGAGTCGGTCAGGACGTTTGGACAGCGGGTCGAATGGTGCCGCAAGAATCACAAGGCATGGACCGATGGAAAACCCGGGCCCGTAGCCACCATGGAAGGTCATCTCGCCAAACACATCTTGCCGAGATTCGGCGAGTGGCCTATCGAATCCATCGACGAAACCAAGGTGCAGGAGTTTGTCGCGGACTTGAAGCGCACGGTCTTCCAGCGTCGCAAGGCCGATGGCACGCTGGTTAAGACTTACCGGTTGAGTCGGAAGACGATTCTGAACATCGTGGGCGTAGTGAAGCTGGTGCTCGGCCGGAAGACATGGATGGCCTGGGAACTCGATTTGGGTAAGCCCAATCGCCCGAAGCAGCGGTACTTCACGCAGGAACAGTTGCGCCAGATCATCGAAGCCGCACCCGGCGAATACCGGGTTCTCTTCGCGTTGCTCGCGGGAACCGGGATGCGGATCGGCGAAGCGGCGGGGCTCCACCTTGACGACGTCGATTTGGACAACGGCGTGATCTACGTGCGGCGCTCGGTGTGGAATGGCCAGGAACTCGAACCCAAGACGGAGAATGCCGTACGTGAGATCGACATCGACCCAGCCCTGGGGCTTTTGCGGGAACACATCGGGGAAAGCCGTCGCATGCGCGTGTTCGAGGCTCGCAACGGCTCGCCGCTGGCTGCGGGAAGGGAAACATCCGAAATCGGGTCCTGAAGCCGCTGCTTGTCAAATTGGGAATCCCATGGGCGGGACTCCACGCCTTTCGGCACTCGCGGGTGACGATGCTGCGCAAGAACGGCACGCCGGCCGATCTCCAGAAGCTGTGGATCGGCCGCTCCAGCTTGAAGACGACCGACCGGTATTCGCATACCGATCAAGAGCTTGAATACCGGAGGAAGGCGGCAGGCCGTGTGGGATTGGATCTGATTGCTGGACCCAACCCGCCTCGGAAACGGAGGTGCCGGCAAAAGCTAGTGCGTAAAGGGGATCAAGTGGCGCGCCCTGCAGGACTCGAACCTGCGACCTCCTGGTTCGTAGCCAGACGCTCTATCCAACTGAGCTAAGGGCGCGGCGAAACGTCGATTATATCAGCCGGGCACGCACGAACAAACCTGGCCGTTCCGCGTGCTCCCCGCCTTCCGCGACCTAAACTTGCCGATGTTCCGCGTGCTGCGTCGGCCGCGCCCGGTGTTCCGCGTCCTCCGTGTGTTCCGCGGCCTGCGCTTGGCCGTGTTCCGCGTATTCCGTGGCCCTATAATCCAGCGATGTCCGTCGCCGACCATCGAAAGACGCCCGCGGCCGACGTGCGCTGCAGCGTGCTGACGATCAGCGACACCCGGACGCCAGACAGCGACACCAGCGGTCGCGCGATCGTCGAGCTGCTGGAGGCGGCTGGACACCACGTCGCCGTCCACGGCATAGTCACGGGACGAGCCTGCGGACGTACGCGAGTGGGTGACCGGTCAGATCGATCGCGTCGACGCGATCGTGACGACGGGCGGCACCGGCATCACCTCGCGCGACGCCACGTGCGAAGCGATCGAGGACCTGATGGAGAAGCGCCTGACCGGCTTCGGAGAGCTGTTCAGGAGCTTGAGTTATCAGGAAATTGGCAGCGCCGCGATGCTCACGCGGGCCGCCGCCGGCATCGCCCGCCGGACCGCGATTTTCATGCTGCCGGGCTCCGAGCACGCCGTCCGTCTCGGCATGACCAGGTTGATTGTTCCGGAGCTGGGCCACCTCGTTCGAGAGCTGCGGCGATGATGTCCGAGACCATGCGGCCCATTCGAGAGACGATTCCGCTCAGCAGTGCGCTGGCGCTGCTGCTCGAAGCAGCCGTTCCCATCGAGCGGCGAGTGCGTGTGCCGCTCGACGAAGCCGCGGGACGCGTGATCTCGACGCCTCCCGTCGCATCGCTCGACGTCCCGCCGTTCGATCGCGCCGCCATGGATGGCTATGCCGTCCGCGCCGAGGACACGTTTGGCGCGGGACGCTACGATCCAAGAGCCCTCGAGTGCGTCGACAAGGTCTTCACGGGACAGGTGCTCTCGCGCTCGATTGAGGCCGGCCAGTGCGTCGAGATCGCGACGGGCGCGCCCATGCCGGACGGCGCCGACGCGGTGGTGATGGTCGAGGAGACCGAGCGCGTCGAGGAAACGAGGCGAATCCGTGTCTTCTCGCCCGTCTATCCGCGGCAGAACGTCGGGCGCCGCGGCACCGACATCACCGCCGGTCAAGCCATCGTGCAGCCCGGCGATCTCCTGATCCCCGGCCGCCTCGGTGCACTGGCCGCGATCGGTGCGGCCGACGTCGACGTCTTCGCCAAGCCCGAGGTCGCCATCCTGTCGACGGGCAATGAAATCGTAGCGCCAGGCCGTCCGCTCGAGCCCGGGCAGATCTACGACATCAACCGCTACACGCTGTCGTCGATCGTGGCGGCGCACGGAGGCGTTCCGATGGCCTTCCCGACCGCACCCGATACGCTCGAGGCGTTGATGACGATGGTCGATCGGGCCGTGTCGCACGACATGGTCATCTTTTCCGGCGGCAGCTCCGTCGGCGAGCACGATCTGATCGTGGACGTCCTGAGTCGCCGCGGCGAGATCGTGTTTCATGGCGTTGCGGTGAAGCCCGGCAAGCCCACGATCTTCGGACGGATCAACGGCACGCCGGTGCTCGGGATGCCCGGGAACCCGACCTCCTGCCTGTCGAACAGCTACATGCTCCTGATCCCCATGTTGCGGAAGATCGCGCGACTCCCGGAATTCCGTCCGCAGATCGCCACGGTTCCGCTCGCGCGGCGGATTGTCTCCACGACCGGCCGACACCAGTTCTACACGGTCCGGCTCGTCGACGGCGAAGCGCAGCCGGCCTTCAAGGGTTCCGGCGACATCACGAGCATGTCGCTCGCCGATGGCTATCTCGAGATCCCCGCGCACGTCGACATCGTCGAGGCGGGAGAGCTCGTGGACGTGAAGCTGTTCTGATGCACCAATCGACGCTGACGCGAGCGCCCGAGTTCAGCCTCCCGGATCAGAAGGGGCGCACGCGCACGCTCAACGAGCTGCTCGCGGATGGCCGCCTGCTCCTGACGTTCCACCGCGGCACCTGGTGACCGAACTGCCGCCGCCGGTTCGGCGAGCTCAGTCGTAACGTTCCAACCTACGCTGCACAGGGCGTACGGGTCATCGGGATCCTGACGCAGAGCCCGGACGCCGTGCGCCGCTACATCGAAGAGACCGGACTGGCCTTCGACGTCCTGCTCGACGAGCGTCGCGAGGTCGTCCGGGCGTACGGCGTGTGGCACCGGCTGGGGCTCGACGCCTGGAACATCGCGCATCCCGCGGTGTTTCTCATCGAGCAGGACCGCAGCATCCGCTACTCGTTCATCAGTGACCGCCAGACCGAGTTCCCCGCCCCAAGCGATATCCTGACCGCCATCGGTTAGGTGATCGGGTGCCTGCCCATTGGGGTCAGACCCCAAGTGACGGCATAATAGCGGCATCCACAGACCAGGTTGGTGGGATACGCATGAAGCAGCGGCCGTACCACGTGCTCGTGGCCGAAGACCATCCGCTCACGCGGCATGAAATCATCTCCGTGCTGCAGCTGCGCGACTATTCGGTGCTGTCGGTGGCGAGCCCGATCGAGGTCGCACAGACGCTGAAACGCTGGCCCGTCGATCTCCTGATCACCGGCACGCGGATGGGATCCTGGTATGGGCTGCAGGTCGTGCTCACGGGCCGCGCCACGCAACCCGAGCTCGGCGCAATCATCGTCAGCGACGCCGCCAGCCAGAACGAACAGATCGACGCGGGACGGCATCACGTACGCGGTCGTTCACCGTCCGATTCTCCCGGACGAATTCCTGGCGCTCGTTGCCGAACGCCTCGCCGCGATCCAGCACCGCCAGCGATGGCCCCGCAAGCCGGTGACGTCTGACGTCGGCGTGTCGATCTCAGGCCAGCAGGGACGAATGCTCGATGTGAGTTATGGTGGGTGCCGTCTCGAGTTGCCCGGAAGTCACGTGCTCTCGGCGGCGATGCGGATGTCGCTTGTCGACCCCGCGCATCGATCTCGAGGCAGCGTTGATCTGGTCCGCCCTAGCCGCCGACGGCGCGTCGTGCATTGCGGGTCTGTCGGTCGAACAGGATCCCGAGCCGCTCGGATCCTGGCGCAAGTTCGTGGATCACGTGCACTGACAGAAGAGAAGTCAGAAGTCAGAAGTCAGATCAGATGTCAGATGATCAGATGTCAGATGTCGGATGTCGGATGTCGACATGTCAGTCGATCGACATCCAACATCCGTTATCGGCAACTCACTTGAACCGCTTGTTCACGGCGTCCCAGTTGACCACATTCCACCACGCCGCGATGTAGTCCGGGCGCCGGTTCTGGTATTTCAGGTAGTACGCGTGCTCCCATACGTCGAGGCCGAGCAGCGGCTTTTTCCCTTCCATCAACGGGCTGTCCTGATTCGCGGTGCTCTCGATCACCAGCTTGCCGCCGACGTCGATCAGCCACGCCCAGCCGCTCCCGAAGCGCTTCGTCCCCGCATCGGCAAACTGCGTCTTGAACGTATCGAAGGCGCCGAACGACGCTTTGATGGCATCTCCAATCGCGCCCGTCGGCGCGCCGCCCTTTCCCGGCCCCATGATTTCCCAGAACATCGTGTGGTTCACGTGCCCGCCGCCGTTGTTTCGCACAGCGGTTCGAATGTCTTCCGGCACGGTGTTGATGCTCTTGAGCAGCTCCTCGGCACTCTTGTTCTGAAGCTCGGGATGCTTCTCGAGCGCGGCGTTCAGGTTGTTGACGTACGCCGCATGATGCTTGTCGTGGTGAATTCGCATCGTCTGCTCGTCGATGTGCGGCTCGAGGGCGTTGTAGTCGTAAGGCAGGGGCGGAACTGAATGCGGCATCGTTTCTCCTTCGCTGAGGTGCTCTGAAAGGGCGATAGAGTCAAGGGTGCTGTGGTGCTCAGGGTGCTGAGGTGCTAACCGTGCTGGTGCAAAGGGTGCTGACGTGCAAAAGGTGCAGTGATTCTGGTGCTAAAGTGCTCATATCTGGCGTGATGGCGCCGCCACAGCGCACCTTCAGCACCCCAGCACCTTTAGCACCAGCACCCTTAGCACCCGAGCACCTTCAGCACCCTCAGCACCTCGTGATCATTCATGTGGTTTCCAGCATCCGGTCGAGGGCGACCCGCGCCGATCGTTTCGTGTCGTCCGGCACGATGATCTGGTTGTGCACGGTGCCGGCAAGGAGGCCTTCGAGAATCCAGAGCAGATGATTCGGCGACACGCGGAACATCGTCGAACACAGGCAGCCGAACGGATCGAGCGTGACGATCGTTCGGTCGGGTGCGAGCTCGTGCGTGAGGCGGTTTACCAGGTGAATCTCGGTCGCCACGGCCCACACGGATCCCGGCGGGCTGCTTCGCAGGGTCCCGATGATGGCTTCGGTCGATCCGCTCAGATCGGCCGCCTGCACGACGTCGAAGGTGCACTCCGGGTGCGCGATGACCTTGCCGTCGGGATACTTCTTGCGGAACGCGTCGATCTGCTGAACCGTGAAACGGGTGTGGACCGAGCAATGGCCTTTCCAGAGGATCAACCGGGCGTTCCTCGCCTGATCCGCGGTCAGGCCGCCCCAGGCTTCGTGTGGATCCCAGACGACCATCCTATCGAGCGGCACACCGAGCTTGTAGCCCGTGTTCCGGCCAAGGTGCTGATCGGGCAGCATCAGCAGCCGCTCGCCGCGTTCCCACGCCCACGTCATCACCGCCGCCGCATTCGTGGACGTACAGACGATGCCCCCATGATCGCCGCAGAAGGCTTTGATTGCGGCTGAGGAGTTGATGTAGGTCACCGGCACGATGCGGTCGGCGCCCATCGACGCGAGCTCGCGCCACGCAATCTCGAGCTGATCGCCCTCGGCCATGTCGGCCATCGAGCAACCCGCCGCGAGATCAGGCAGGATGACTTTCTGGTGCGGCCCGCGCAGGATGTCCGCGCTCTCGGCCATGAAGTGGACGCCGCAGAAGACGATGAACTCGGCGGCTCCCCGGCTGGCCGCGGCGCGGGCCAGCTTCAGCGAGTCGCCGGTGAAGTCCGCGAACTTGATCACCTCGTCCCGCTGGTAGTGATGGCCGAGGATCACGAGCCGCTCGCCGAGGGCCTTTTTTGCGGCGAACAGCCGCGCATCCATCTCGTCGTCAGACAAACGGAGATAGCGCTCGGGGAGCGGCTGGCGCTCGCCGATGCTCTGCCGTTCGACTTGTGTCAGAAGATGGATGTCCATCGCTTCGGCGTAGTCAACCAGTTATTGTACTACTCGGGTTCGAGGTTCGGGGTTCGGGGTTCGCGGTTCAGGGTTCGTGGTCGAGGGTTAGCGCCGCAGTGACGCACACAATCCTCGAACTACGAACCATTGAACCTGACCCCGAACGGCGAACCCCGAACCTCGAACCTGTGCGATACCGTCGTCAGCCCTGCATGACGGCGTCGGCCTCGGGCCCGACGATGACGTTGTAGAGCGTGTCGCGCTCGACAGGTTCCCGGCCGGCGGCACGGATGAGGCGGCGGATCGCTTGCGTCGACATTGCTTCCGGCGTGCGCGATCCCGCCATGTGATAGATGCGCTCCTCCTGAACCGTCCCGTCGAGGTCGTCGGCGCCAAACCACAAGGCCAGCTGCGCGGTTTCCACGCCGGTCGCAATCCAGAACGCCTTGATGTGCGGCACGTTGTCGAACATCAGGCGCGCGACCGCGTGGACGCGCAGCGTCTCGATTGCGCTGGGGGCCGGCAACTTGCGCATCTGGTTGTTGTCCGGATGGAACGCGAGCGGGATGAACGCCTGGAGACCGCCCGTCTCGTCCTGCAGCGCGCGCGTGCGCAGCATGTGATCGACCCGCTCTTCCAGCGTCTCGATGTGGCCGTAGAGCATCGTGATGTTCGATCGCAGACCCATGCGATGCGCGGTGCGATGGATCTCAAGGTAGCGATCGGCGCCGCACTTGTCGTGGCAGATCTTCTGTCGCACGCGTTCCGCGAACACTTCGGCGCCGCCGCCCGGCAGCGAATCGAGGCCGGCCGCGCGCAACTCCTCGAGGATCTGCGCGTCGGTCCGACCGTACAAATCGGCGAAGAACGCGACCTCGACTGCCGTGAAGCACTTCAAATGGATTTCGGGACGGATTCGTTTGAACCCGCGCAGGAGCTCCGTGTAGTACTCGAACGGCAGGTCAGGATGCAGGCCGTTGACGACGTGGACTTCGGTGAGGGGCTGGCCGGCGCGCTGACGCAGCTTGTTCCAGGCGTCTTCGAGCGACATCGTGTACGAGCCCGGATCGCCAGGCCGCAAGCGCGCGAACGAGCAGAAGAGGCAGCTCGCGACGCAGACGTTGGTCGCTTCGAGGCGGATGTTGAAATTGTAGTACGTCCGCGCGCCGTGACGCCGCTCCCGCTCGCGATTCGCGAGCCACCCGAGGGCGAGCGTATCCGGAGTCTTGAACAGCCGCACGCCATCCTCGAACGAGAGCCGGACCCCGGCGTCGAGCTTCTCGGCGATATCCCCGAGGCCGGCCTGATGCACGCGGGAGAGCACGATCCGATCTTACTAGAAGGACGCCGAAAACACGGAACACGTCGAACCGTGCATGAGCCTACGTCGTGTGGTCAGCTGGTCCGCGCGCAGTGGACCGCCTCAAACGCTGCGTTATATACTCGAGGTTTCCGGGTGGTCACGCGAAGTGGGTGAAAAGCCCACGCGGTGCCGCCACTGTAAGCGGGGAGCATCATCCTCGGAGCCGGTTCGTGCCGGCAGCCACTGTCGATCGACGGGAAGGCGGAGGGTGATCTGCGAGGATCCGCGAGCCAGGATACCTGGCCGCCCGGGCGCGTTACTCCAACCATCGGCGCGCGAACACGCCGAAAGGAGGCTCGGTGCTGGCATCTACTTCACGTCGTCGTCTCTCCCCTCTCATTCTCGCGGTCACCATCCTCTCGTCCCGCCCGGCAAGTGCGGCGACCGTCACCGGACGTGTGATCGATCCGTCCTCCCGTCCCGTCCCCGGCGCGCAGATTCTCGTCATGTGCGGCCAGCGTCTCACCGCGACAGCGGTGACGGATGCGGAGGGGCGATTCCGGATCGATGACGCGCAGGGTACCTGCGAGCTTCGCGTCGGGATCCAGGGGTTCGCGGCGTCGCCGCTGCCGCTGGAGCTCGCGGAAGGATCCACGGTCGTCGACGCCGGCACGGTGGCGCTCGAGGTGAGCGCGGTTTCGGAATCGGTGGTCGTCTCCGCGGCGCAGGTGGACGTGCCGATCTCGCAGGCCGCGTCCTCGGTCACGGTCATCACCGGAGCGGAGTTCCGCGCCCGTCAGTTCACGAACATCGCGGATGCGCTTCGCGAAGTGCCCGGGCTGTCGGTCGTCCGCACGGGAAGCGTGGGCGCGCTGACGAGCGTCTTCCCGCGCGGCGGCGAATCGGATTACTCGCTCGTGCTGATCGACGACGTGCCTGCCAATGCGTTCGGCGGCGCCTTCGACTTCTCGCATCTGGCGGCCGACGACATCGACCGCATCGAGATCGTGCGCGGGCCCCAGAGCGCGCTCTTCGGATCGAACGCCATCGGCGCGGTCGTGCGCGTGATTACGCGCACCGGCGGCCCTCTCCGCGGGGGCGCCACCGTCGAGGGCGGCAGCTTCAACACGTCACGACTCGCGGCGTCGTCGTCGGGCAGTGCGGACGGATGGTTCTGGGGCGCGGGCGTCGAGCGGTTCGCAACCGACAACGCGAACGGAACGCAGACCCCCGTCGGCGAGGTCGTCAACGACGACTACACTCGGACCGAAACCGGCGGCGAGCGGCGGCTGGAGTCGAGCTGATGGCCTGGGGATTCGCGGCGAAGTCCGCTTCGAGCGTGACGACCGTGGACTTCCAGGCCCGTTCGGATCGAATCCGATCGGCGCGTACGAAGGCATCGACACCGTCTCGAGGGAGAAAGACGATCGATGGATCGCATCCATCGGCGGCACGATCCCGTCAGGCCGCCGGGTCCGGACGCACGCCGAATGGACGTGGGACACGCTCGACAGTGATGTCGCGAGCCCCTTCGGACCGTCCACGGCGGGCTCGCGCCGATGGGCGCTCCGCGCTCAGTCGGACGTGCACGTCCGCGCCGGCCTCGATCTGTCCGCCGGCGTGGAATTCCAGCGCGAGCAGGCGACCAGCACGTTCATCACCGACGACACCTTCTCGCCGATTCCGGTGAAGCGCAGCGTGATGGGCTATTTCGGCGAGGCGAGATGGGCGCCTGCGAGCCGCGTATTCGTCACGGGCGGGCTCCGCGTGGACGACATCACGCGCGATGCGCTCCCGGGCGTGTCCGATCCGTTCAGCCCGCGGCCGCCCTTCCCTGCCGAGAGCGACGTCTCGGCCAACCCGAGGCTGGCCGTCGCCTGGTATCTGGGCCCGACGTCGCCGAACGCGACGAAGCTCCGCGCGTCGGCAGGGACGGGGATCAGGCCGCCTGATGCCTTCGAGATCGCGTTCACCGACAATCCGTCGCTGAAGCCAGAGCGCAGCCGCAGCGTCGACGCGGGCATCGATCAGCCCTTCGCCGACGGTCGCGTGCTCGTGCAGGCCACGTACTTTCACAACACCTACGACGATCTGATCGTGGCGGTCGGCCCCTTCGACGGATCGAGCCGCTATCGCACCGACAACATCTCGAACGCGCGCGCGCAGGGGCTCGAGCTCGGATCGACGCTGCACGGCGGACGTGAAGACGATCGATCTGCAGGCACGCATCGGCTACACGTTCCTCGACACCGATATCCTGGCGGTGGACGCGGCGGCGGCCGCCCCGCCGCCGTTCAAGCCGGGCGACCCGCTCCTGCGCCGCCCGCGTCACCAGTGGTCGTTCGACGTGATGGCTGCCCGTGGACCGCTCACGGCCTGGGTGCGCGGCGGTGGCCGCGGGCACGTCCTCGACGTCGAGCCGACCCTCGGAACGTTTGGCGGCCTCTTCGACGCGGCCGGCTACGCCGTGTGGAACCTGGGCGGGAGCTGGACCTTCAAGCGGCGCCTCGAGCTGTTCGGCCGCATCGAGAATCTCTTCGATCGATCGTACGAGGAGGCGTTCGGCTTCCCGGCGCTCGGGCGGGGCGCCATGGCGGGTATCCGCGTTGCTGCAGGTCGCTGACGTCTGGTTCGCCTACGATGAGCACGCGCCGTCGTCACGCGGCGGTGCTGCGGAGCGTCACGCTGGATGTTCCGAGCCGACGGCTTCGTCGGCATCCTGGGTCCCAACGGCGCCGGCAAGAGCACGCTGCTGCGGCTGCTCGCGGGAACGCGACGGCCGCAGCGTGGACGCATCGCGCTCGACGGCGTTCCGCTGAGCGACCTCTCCCGCGCGGTCGCTCGCGCAGCGGATGGCGGTGGTCCCGCAGGAGACGCATCTCGCCTTCGACTACACCGCCGGCGAAGTCGCGATGATGGGGCGGTATCCGCACCTCCGCACGTTCGAGATCGAAGGGCCGGCAGACCTCGACATCGTCGATCGCGCGCTCGCCGCGACCGGCACGGGCCACCTGAAGCATCGCCGATTCGACACGCTCAGCGGCGGCGAGAAGCAGCGCGTGATCATCGCCGCCGCGCTCGCACAATTGCAGTCACCGGATCGCGGGCGCGCGGCAGGCGCGGGCATTCTCCTGCTCGACGAGCCAACCGCCTCGCTGGACCTCGCCTATCAACTCGAGATCGCCGCGTTGCTCAGGACGCTTCACCAGGAGCAGGGCGTCGCGATCGTGCTCTCGACACACGACCTGAATCTGGCGTCGAGCCTGTGCCGGACGCTCGTCCTTCTTCGCGCCGGAACGATCGTCGCCCTCGGCCCCACGTCCGACATCCTGACGAGGGAGAACATCCGCCAGCTCTACGGCGTGGACGCCGAGATCATCGATCATGCCTCAGGCCATCGGGTGGTTATTCCTGTCGCCCACACGGGCGTCGGATCGCGAGGGATGACGTTCGGCCGACGGCTCGCGCAGACCCTGGCGGCCTTCGGCCTGATGGCGGCGGCCGCGATTCTCCTCGCGCCGCTCGTCGGCTCGACGTCGATCAGCCTCCGGCGCGCGTTCGACCTGTCGATCCCATTTGCCGACAATACCGACGCGCAGATCTTCTTCGTCGCGCGATTGCCGCGGACGCTGGCCGGCGCCTTCGTGGGAGCCACCCTCGCCTCGTCAGGCGTCGTCTTCCAGGGCCTGTTGCGCAACCCGCTGGCCACGCCGTTCACGCTTGGCGTCTCCGCCGGCGGCGCGCTCGGCGCGATGCTCGCCATTACGTTCGATTGGACGCTGGCGTCGATCGGGATCTCAGCGGTCCCGCTGGCGGCGTTTGCGGGCTCCCTCGCCGCGGTTGGCGTCGTCTACGCTCTGGCGCGAGCCCGGCAGCAAGGGCTCTCGACGAACGTGCTGCTGCTCGCCGGCGTGACGCTCAACGCCTTCTTCTCTGCGATGATCCTCTTCATTCAGTATTTCGCGAACTTCGCGGACGCCTACAAGACGCTACGCTGGCTCATGGGCAATCTCGACGTCAGCAGCTACGGTCCGCTGCTGGGCGCGCTGCCGCTCGCGTCCGATCGCATTCGTCGCGTTCGCGTGGCTCGCGCGGCCGCTCAACCTCCTGTCGCTGGGCGCGGACAGCGCCGAATCGCGCGGCCTTGACGTCGCGAGAAGCCAGCGGGTGGCATTCTTCAGCGCGTCGCTCGCCACGGGCGCCGCGGTATCTGTCGGAGGACCGATCGGCTTCGTCGGAATTGTCGTGCCGCATCTGGTCCGGCTCCTGGTCGGTCCGGATCATCGGCTCGTGCTTCCGGCCGCCGCGCTCTTCGGCGCGGCATTTCTGATCGGCTGCGACGTGCTGTCGCGTACGGTGATGGCGCCCGTGGAGCTTCCGGTAGGCGTCATCGACACGCTGATTGGAGGTCCGTTCTTCCTATGGCTGCTCGTCAGAAAACGATAGCGTCACACCTCGGTCTCGCTCTCCTGTGTGCCGCGCTGGCGTGGCATGCCGCGGTCCTCTCGGCGCAACAGGCGCCGCGACGAATTGTGTCGCTGATTCCGGCTGTCACCGAAATGCTGTTCGCGCTCGGAGCAGGTCCCCAGGTCGTCGCCGTGAGCAGCTTCGACGCGTATCCGCCCGAGGTGAAGCAGCTGCCACGCGTCGGAGCACTGCTCGACCCGAACGTCGAGCGGATCCTCTCGCTGAAGCCGGATCTCGTTGTGGTTTACGGGAGCCAGAAGGACCTGAAGCAACAGCTGGCGCGCGCCAGCATCCCGATCTTCGACTACCGTCATGCCGGACTTGCAGACGTGTCCACGACCATTCGAACGCTGGGAGAACGGACGGGTCATGCCGCGCAGGCGGGCGAGGTCGTGAACGGCATCCAACAGGGACTCGCCGATATCCGGAAACGTGTCGCCGACCGTCCCCGCCCTCGCGTGCTGCTCGTCTTCGGCCGCGAGCCTGGTGCGCTTCGAGGGATCTACGCGAGCGGTGGAACAGGCTTCCTCGACGACATGCTGCGCGTCGCCGGCGGTGACAACGTCTTCGCCGACATTCAGCGCGAGGCCGTGGAAGCCAGCACCGAGCTGATCCTCAATCGGCGCCCTGACGTGATTCTCGAGATCCGGACCAGCGACAACCCGGTGACGCCAGCCACGCTCGCCTCTGAAGTGGCCGTCTGGCGCGCGCTGGCGTCAGTTCCTGCGGTCCGAAACGATCGCGTCCAGTTCGTGACCGACGATCGCATCGTCGTCCCTGGGCCGAGGGTCGTCGACGGCACGCGGGCGATCGCCCAGGCGCTTCATCCGGACGCGTTCAAGTGAAGATTCTCGTCTCGTGGAGCAGCGGCAAGGACAGCGCCTGGACGTTGCACGTGCTTCGTCGCGATCGCATCGGCGAAGTCGGAGGCTTGCTGACCTCGATCAACGTCGACGCGGGGCGCATATCGATGCACGGCGTACGCGAGGAAGTACTGTACGCCCAGGCGGCGGCCGCCGGGCTGCCATTGATCACGATTCCGCTGCCGTATCCGTGCTCCAACGAAATCTATGAGGAGCGCATGCAGCGAGCCGTGGACAAGGCCGCCGGTGAGGGGTACACGCACATCGCATTTGGCGATCTCTTCCTCGAGGACGTGCGGCAGTATCGGGAGGATCGGCTGGCGAACACGGGACTCACGCCGCTCTTTCCCTTGTGGCGGCGTCACACGTCGGAGCTCGCTCGGGAGATGATCGGTGGTGGACTGGTCGCACGGATCGTGTGCCTCGACCCGCGCGTTCTGCCGCGAGACCTGATCGGATCGTCCTTCGACGCGCGGCTTCTCGACATCCTGCCGGAGGGTATCGATCCCTGCGGCGAACGTGGCGAGTTTCACACCTGCGTGACGGCCGGACCGATGTTCTCGACACCGCTGTCGGTGCTGCCGGGACCAGTCGTCGAACGTGATGGCTTCGTGTTTGGGGATCTGTCGCTCGTTACGCGAACTCGAGCGGAACGCGCTTGGGGATCAGGCCCTTCTCGAACGCTTCCGTGAGCAGCCGTTCGACACCCTGACGTCCGCGCTCGCCGTAGCCCTAGCGTCAGGTCGTTCACGTACATCCCGACGAACGTGTCGGTTCGATCCGCGTCGAGCCCGCGCCCGAACTGCTGAGCGTATTCGACCGCCTCGCGGCGGTGCGACAGAGCGTAGGCAATGCTGTCGTGCAGCATCTTCGACACCTTGCGGATCATCTCGGGCCCGAGATCGCGGCGGATGATGTTGCCGCCGAGCGGAAGCGGCAGACCGCCCGTCCGATCGGCCCACCACTCGCCCAGATCGACGATCTTCTGCAGCCCTTCGTCGGCGTAGGTCAGCTGTCCCTCGTGAATCAGCAGGCCCGCATCGGCCTGTCGGTCGAGCACGGCCTGCTGAATCTGATCGAACGGCACGACGATGTAATCGAACGATGGTTCGTAGAGGCGCAGCGTCAGATACGCGGTCGTCAACGTCCCGGGAATCGCAATCGTCCGGCCCTTGACGTCGGTCGGCCCGTCGGCGCGGCTGACGACAATCGGGCCGTACCGATCGCCCATGCTCGCGCCATGCGGCAGCAATGCATACCGATCGACGAGATGCGCGAACGCGTGGAAGGAGACGGCGGTGACCTCGTACTTGCCGTCGAACGCAGCGCGATTCAGCGTCTCGATATCGGCCAGCACCTGCTCGACGCCAAGACCGCCGGTCTCGACGTTGCCGCTGGCCAGTCCGTAGAACATGAACGCATCGTCGGAATCGGGACTATGGGCTACGGTGATCTTCATACGGGACGTCGATGGTCGGGAGTCGGTGGTCGATGGTCGGTCACGACCGATTGCTGATTGCGGGGTTCTTGGCGCGAAGGGCGTTGACGACGGTCACGACTCGCGAGGAGGCGTGGTCGACGTCCTGAGCGGTCGTCGTCCTGCCGAGGCCGAAGCGGATCGACGCGCCGGCGCGGTCGCCGATCGCGCCGATCGCCTGGAGCACGTGCGACGGCTTCTGGCTTCCGGAACTGCAGGCGGAGCCGGTCGAGACCGCGAGGTCGCCGAGCGCCATCAAGAGGGCTTCCCCTTCGATGTCGTCGAAGCTGACGTGCAGGTTGTGCGGCAGCCGCCGCTCGAGCGTACCGTTCACGCGCACGCCGTCGAGCTGTGCGCGCAGCGACGCGAGCAGCCGATCCCTCAACGCCGCCAGCCGCGCGCTTTCTTCGGCCATCTCGAGCCGGCAAATCTCTGCCGCGCGGCCGACCCCGACGATGCCGGGGACGTTGAGCGTGCCCGACCGCATCCCGTTCTCCTGCCCGCCGCCGTCGATCTGCGCCGTCAGCGCCGAGCTTCGGCTTCAGCTTGCGAATGAACAGCGCACCGGCTCCCTTCGGGCCGTAGAACTTGTGGCCCGTGAGCGACAGCAGGTCGATCTGCATCGCCTGTACGTCGATAGGCACTTTCCCGGCGCCTTGCGCCGCATCGGTGTGCAACAGCGCGCCGTGCTCGTGGACCACCGCGCCAATCGCCGCCGAGTGGCTGCAGCGTGCCGATCTCGTTGTTCGCGGCCATCACCGAGACGAGAATCGTGCCCGGCTGCATCGCGCGCCGCAGCTCGTCGAGGTCGATCAAGCCGTCCGGGCCGACGCCAATCACCGTCACCTCGAAACCTGCGCGCCCGAGACGGGCGCAGGTGTCGAGCACGGACTTGTGCTCGGTCGCGACCGTGACGATGCGGTTGCCGCGATCACGCAGGCACTCGGCCGTCCCCTTCAGCGCGAGGTTGTTCGATTCGCTGGCGCCGCTCGTGAACAGAATCTCGGACGGGCTCGCGTTGATGAGCGCCGCCACCCGCTCGCGCGCCGTGTCCACGGCGCCACTCGCTTCCCAGCCCCAGGCATGCTGACGGCTGTGGGGATTGCCGAATTGCTCGGTGAAGTAGGGCAGCATCTCGGCGAGCACGCGCGGATCGACCGGGGTCGTCGCGTGATAGTCGAGATACAACGGCTTGGCGGTCACGGCTCAGCGCACCGACGGTCGCGCGCTGCCGCGCGTGAGCGAGACCGGCATGACCGTCTCGTCGATCGGCGTCTCGGACGCAATCTCGGCCAGCGTGCACGTGGCGAGCGCCGCGACGATGCGGTCCTTGATGCGCCAGAGCGGATCGCGGACGTTGCACTTCGCGAACTGCCCGCACTGCTCGTCTTCGGTGGAGCAGGCGGTGACGGTGAGCGGACCGTCGATCGCCTGGATGATGTCGGCGACCGAGATTGACGTCGTGGGCTTCGACAGCTTGTAGCCGCCGCGGGTGCCCTGGTGCGAGGTCAGCAGGCCGCGCTGCACGAGGCGCTGCAGGACCTTCGCCATCAGCTCGATCGGAATGTCGTATTGCTCGGCAATCTCGCGCGCGCTGATCGATGCGACGTCAGACTTGATGGCGAGATGCTTCATCGCCATCAGCGCGTAGTCGGCCTTCTTGGAGAGTCTCAACATAAAATCGTCCCAGCCGGCTCGTCACCACAGCCCGAGTTGCAGCTTCGCGGCATCCGACATTCGGTCCTTGGTCCAGGACGGCTCCCACACGACATCGACCTTGGCGTCGGAGATGCCCGCGACGCCGCGGACGGCATCCGCCACCTGGCCCGGCAGGATCTGCGCGGCCGGGCAGCCAGGCGCGGTGAGCGTCATCCTGATCGCCGCGACGCCGTCGGCCGTCACGAACAGGTCGTAGATGAGCCCCAGCTCCCAGATGTCGACCGGAATCTCCGGATCGAATACGGTCTTCAGCGCCCGCTGCATGGCGTCGCGCAACGCGTCCGTCTTGGCGGGATCCGCGACGAGCCCGGCGGTCTCGTCAGTCGCATCCGGCGTCGGCGGCGCATCCTGGGGAATCATCGGAACCGTCTTCACAGTACCTCGCCAGGCTTTTCGGTCGTGGTCACTTCCTTGCGATCGACGGCCGCCTTGAACGTGTGCCACGCCAGGCTGGCGCATTTCACGCGCACGGGAAACTTGCGGACGCCGGCCAGCACCGACAGCTTGCCGAGATCTTCGACGTCCTGGTCAGGCGGCGTCGTGACCATCCGGTGAAACCGCTCGAACAGTGCGCGCGCGTCCGGCACGGACGACCCCTTGATGGCGTCGGTCATGAGCGACGCGGAGGCCTTCGAAATCGCGCATCCCGATCCCTCGAACGCCGCTTCGCGAATGACGTCACCGTCCAGTTTCAAGTACACCGTCAGACGGTCGCCGCACAAGGGATTGTACCCCTCCGCCCGGTGGCTTGCATCCGCCAGGGCGTGGAAGTTCCTCGGCCGGCGATTGTGGTCGAGGATCACCTCCTGATAGAGGTCGTTCAGGTCCGCCATCACGCGAACACCTCGTGCACGCGGCGCAAGGCACGCCCGAGCGCGTCGAGCTCCTCTATCGTGTTGTACATCGCGAGCGACGCGCGGGCGGTTGCCGGGACGGAGAAGCGCTCCATGACCGGCTGCGCGCAGTGATGCCCCGTCCTGATCGCAATGCCTTCACCATCCACGATGGTCCCGATGTCGTGCGGGTGCACACCGTCCATCACGAACGACAGGATGCTGGCCTTCTCTGGTGCGGTCCCGATGAGGCGGACGCCCGGCACGGCTTCGAGCATCTGCGTACCGTGTGCCAGCAGGCGACGCTCGTGCGACGCGATCCGGTCCAGACCGATCGCGTCGATGTAGTCCAGCGCGGCGTGCAGTCCGACGACACCGGCGATGTCCGGCGTTCCCGCCTCGAACTTGTACGGCAGCGCGTTCCAGGTACTGCGCTCGAATGTCACCGAGCTAATCATGTCGCCGCCGCCCATGAACGGCGGCATCGCCTCGAGGAGCGCGGTCTTGCCGTAGAGCACGCCGATGCCCGTCGGGCCGTACAACTTGTGACCCGTGGCCGCGTAGAAATCGCAGTCGAGCGACTGGACGTCCACGCGCATGTGATAGGCCGCCTGCGATCCGTCGAGCAGCACCGGGATGCCATGCGCGTGCGCCAGTCTGCACGATCTCGTGAACCGGGTTGACGGTTCCGAGCGCGTTCGACATGTGCGTGATCGACACCAGCCGCGTGCGCGGACCGAGCAGCTGCTCGAACTGTCTCGAGAATCAACGCGCCGCGATCGTCCATCGGCGCCACGCGCAGCCGCGCGCCCGTCAGCTCGCAGACCAGCTGCCACGGCACGATGTTCGAGTGGTGCTCCATTGCCGAGATGAGGATCTCGTCACCCTCGCGGAGCGCCGGCCTCGCGAAGCTCTGCGCGACCAGATTGATGCTCTCGGTGGCGTTGCGCGTGAAGATGATTTCGTGCGTCTCCCGCGCGTTGAAGAACCGGCGGACGCGCTCGCGCGCCGCCTCGAACGCGTCGGTTGCCCTGGCGCTCAACTCGTGCACGCCGCGATGGACGTTTGCGTTGATCGTTCCGTAGTAGCCCGAGATCGCCTCGACCACCGCGCGAGGCTTCTGGGTCGTCGCCGCGTTGTCCAGATAGACGAGCGGCTTGTCGTGAACTGCTCTCGAAAGAATCGGGAAGTCGGCGCGAACGCGCTCGACGTCGTACGGCGCCGCCGCGGGCCTGGTGCCCGCCTGATCGCCAGGCGCGGTGACCGGAGTGCTCGCCACGCGCGCGATGGTCGTCATGCCCCGTCCACTTCCGCCAGGTCGCGTGCGAGCTGCGCGAAGAGCTCCGCCTCGAGCGCGTCGCGCAGCGGCTCGATCTGCACCCGCTCCAGAATCTGCCCGGCGAACGCGTGGATCAGCATGTCGCGCGCGTCGGCAAACGTCAGACCCCTGGCGCGCAGGTAGAAGATCGCGTCGTCATCCAGCTGGCCGATCGCCGCACCGTGCGTGCACTTCACGTCGTCAGCGAAGATCTCGAGCTGCGGCTTGGTGTTGATGGTCGCGCCGTCGGTCAAGAGCAGCGCACGGTTCGTCTGCTTGGCGTCGGTCTTCTGCGCATCCTGCCGGACGATGATTTTGCCGTTGAACACCGCGCGCGCCGTGCCGCCGAGGATGCCCTTGTAGACTTCGTGGCTGCCGCAGTGCGGCTTCGCGTGGTCGATGGTCGTGTGGTTGTCGATCAGCCGGTCGCGATCGGCCAGATAGAGGCCGTTCAGCGTGCAGTCGCCGCCTTCACCGTCGAGGATGGCAAATGTGTCGTTGCGAACGAGCTTGCCGCCCAGCGAGAACGAGTGCGACGAGAACGTCGCGCTGCGCGCGGTATGGGTGTGCAGGCTCGCGATGTGGTACGCCTCGATCGACTCCTGCTGGACCCGATAGTGATCGACCACCGCGTGCTCGCCGACGAACATCTCGGATACGACGTTGGCAAAGTAGGTCTGGCCACGAACGCCGACGTAACTCTCGACGAGCCGGACCTGGCTGTTTGCGCTCGCCACCACCAGCGTGCGCGGGTGGCTCATGACCGTTGCCGCCTCGGCGCCCGACATGAACAGGATGTGGATGGGCGTTTCGACGACCACGCCCTCCGGCACATAGAGGAACGCGCCGTCCTGCACGAAGGCCGTGTTGAGCGCGGTGAAGCCGCGGCTGCTGAAATCCGCGAGCTGACCGAAGTACCGCTGCACGATGTCGGCGTGATCGTTCATCGCCGCCGCCAGCGACCCGACCTGCACCCCGGCGGGCAACCCCTTCGTGCGCGAGAGCGTCGTGTCGAAGCGGCCGTTGACGACCACCAGCCGCACCGGCGCGTCGGCGTACGCGAATCCTGCCAGGTGATTGGCGGTGCCCGACACGGGATCGGCCGGGACGAAATCGATGGCGCCGAGCGGCGACACGTTCGTGAACCGCCATTCCTCGTCGCGGACGGTCGGCAGGCCGAGCGCGGCAAAGCGTGCCGCGCCACGCGCGCGCAGCTCGTCCAGCCACCGCGGTCCTCCCTGCGGCCGTCGATCGAGTGCCGTCATCAATGGCGTTGTCTTCTCAGCAACCTGGCTCATGCGATCCGTTCTCTCCGTTGTCGATACCCGTCGCGGTCAGGCAGTGGTGTAGGACGTCTCGAGCCAGCCGTAGCCCTTCTCCTCGAGCTCCAGCGCCAGCTCCTTGCCACCCGACTTCACGATCCGCCCTCCGCTCAGGACGTGCACATAGTCCGGCACGATGTAATTCAGCAGCCGCTGGTAGTGGGTGACGACGATGAACGCTCGCTCCGGCGAGCGCATGGCGTTGACGCCTGCGGCAACGAGCTTCAGCGCATCGATATCGAGGCCGGAGTCCGTCTCGTCGAGGATCGCGAGCTTCGGCTCGAGCAGCGCCATCTGGAAGATCTCGTTGCGCTTCTTCTCGCCGCCCGAGAACCCCTCGTTGACCGCGCGGTTGAGCATCGACTTGTCGATCTCGAGGAGCTTGGCCTTCTCCTGCGCGAGCGTCATGAACTCCATCGCGTCGAGCTCGGGGAGGCCCAGGTGCTTCCGCTTGGCGTTGAGCGCAGCCTTCAGGAAGTACATGTTGTTCACGCCGGCGATCTCCACCGGGTACTGGAACGCCATGAACACTCCGTCGCGGGCGCGCTCGTCGGGATCCATCTCCAGCAGGTCCCTGCCTTCGTAGATCGCGACGCCGTCGGTCACCTGGTATTCCGGGTGACCCGACAACGCGCGGGCCAGCGTGCTCTTGCCGGACCCGTTCGGACCCATGATGGCGTGCACTTCGCCCGCGTCCACGTGGAGATCGATCCCTTTCAGGATCTCCTTGCCCTCTGCGGTCACTTTCAGATTCTTGATATCGAGCATTTGTTGTCCGCATTTCTCACTGCGCGTGGAGCCCCACCCCACGTCGCTCACGCGCCCCGTCGCGACGCCGCTTCGGCTGCGCCGCTTCGCGGCGGCTTACCTTCTGCCTTCTACCTTCTGCCCTAGCCCACCGATCCTTCGAGGCTGACGCTGAGCAGCTTCTGCGCCTCGACGGCGAACTCCATCGGCAGCTCGCGGAAGACTTCCTTGCAGAACCCGCTGACGATCATGTTCACGGCATCTTCCAGCGAGAGTCCCCGCTGGCGGCAGTAGAAAATCTGGTCCTCACCGATCTTCGAGGTCGAGGCCTCGTGCTCGACGCGGGCCGACGTGTTGCGAATCTCGAGGTACGGGAACGTATGCGCGCCGCACTTGTCGCCGATCAACAGCGAGTCGCACTGCGAGTAGTTGCGCGCGTGCGTGGCGTTCTTGCCGATGCGCACGAGGCCGCGGTACGTGTTCTGCCCGTGGCCTGCGGAAATGCCCTTCGAGACGATCGTGCTGCGCGTGTTCTTGCCCAGGTGGATCATCTTCGTCCCGGTGTCCGCCTGCTGCCAGTTGTTGGTCGTCGCCACCGAATAGAACTCGCCGATCGACCCCTCGCCCTGCAGGATGCAGCCCGGGTACTTCCAGGTGATGGCGGATCCGGTCTCGACCTGCGTCCACGTGATCTTCGACCGCCGGCCGGCGCACATGCCCCGCTTCGTGACGAAGTTGTAGATGCCGCCCTTGCCGTCCTTGTCGCCCGGGTACCAGTTCTGGATCGTCGAGTACTTGATCGTCGCATCGTCGTGCGCGACGAGCTCGACCACCGCAGCGTGCAGCTGATTCTCGTCACGCATCGGCGCCGTGCACCCTTCCAGGTAGCTGACGTGCGCGCCCTCGTCCGCGATGATCAGCGTCCGCTCGAACTGCCCCGTGTCCTTCGCGTTGATGCGGAAGTACGTCGAGAGCTCCATCGGGCACCGAACGCCCTTCGGCACGTACACGAACGAGCCGTCGCTGAAGACCGCCGAGTTCAGCGCCGCGAAGAAGTTGTCGGTGTGCGGGACGACCGACCCGAGATACTTCTTCACCAGCTCGGGATGATGCTGCACCGCCTCGGAGAACGACATGAAGATGATGCCGAGCTTCGCGAGCTTCTCGCGGAACGTGGTCGCCACCGAGACGCTGTCGAACACCGCGTCCACGGCAACGCCCGACAGCAGCTTCTGCTCTTCGAGCGGAATGCCCAGCTTGTCGAAGGTGCGCTTGACCTCGGGATCGACCTCGTCGAGGCTGTTCAGCGCTTTCTTCTTCTTCGGCGCCGAGTAGTAGACGATGTCCTGGTAGTTGATGGGGTCGAACTTGACGTTCTGCCAGGTCGGCTCCTTCATCGTCAGCCAGAGCCGATACGCCTTCAGGCGCCATTCGAGGAGCCATTCCGGTTCGTTCTTCTTCTGCGAGATGAGCCGGACGACGTCCTCGCTGAGCCCCTTGGGGATCGTCTCGGCTTCGACGTCGGTGTAGAAGCCGTATTTGTACTCGCGTGTGGCGAGTTCTTCGATGGTGTCAGTGGATGTCGACATGACGATTTACCTGTTCAGCTCAGCTTCAGCTCTCAGCTTTCAGCTCGCACTAATCAAGCGTCTGAATGCTGAGAGCTGAAGCTGGCTGATAGCTCTTTCACACGCTGAACGACGTTCCGCACCCGCAGCTGGATTTCGCGTTGGGGTTGTTGAAGATGAACCCTTTGCTCACGAGGCTCGTGTCGTAGTCGAGCGTGGTCCCTTTGATGAACTCGTAGCTCTTACGGTCGACGAACACCTTCGAGCCTTCGGGACCTTCGAACACGTGGTCACCGTCGCGCGCGACGGCTTCCCACCCGAACGTATAGCTCAACCCCGAACAGCCACCGGCCTTGATGCCGATGCGGAGCCCGCCTTCAGGCATGCCGTTCTTGAGGGTCATTTTTCTGATGAGCCGTGCGGCGTTGTCGCTGATCTGGAGCATTCCCGTACTCGGTCTCAACTACGACCAGAAGAGTCCTATTTTATCGCTCGACGGCCGCCGGAAGCAAGTTAAAGGCGGACAGACCGTTTTCCAGTCTTGAGGTTAGGCGACCTTTCGCCTAAACTTCGTCCAGGTGACACTTTTTCTGGTGCTGCTGGGCGGGCTTCTGGCGGCGGCCGTTCTATGGGCGGCGGCTGCGGAACGCCGGGCGGCGTACCTCCAGGCGCAGCTCGACGCCGAGCGCCGGGCGGCCGCCGACAAGCTCGCGACCCTCGAGCAGGCGAGGGCCAGCCTCCGGGACAGCTTTGCGGCGCTCTCGGCCGACGCGCTCCGTCACAACAACGAATCGTTCCTGCAGCTGGCCCGGGCGTCGCTCGAGCAGGCGCAGGAACGCTCGAAGACCGACCTGGACCTCAGACAGAAAGAAATCGGCGCGCTCGTCCAGCCGTTGAGCGAGACGCTCGGACGGCTGAGCGAGCATCTTCGCGAATCCGACAAGGAGCGGTCCACGCTGACGGGTCACCTCCGCTCGGTCGCGCAGACGCAGGAGCTGCTCCGGCAGCAGACGACCACGCTCGTCAGCGCGCTGAAGTCTCCGAACCAGCGCGGACGCTGGGGCGAAGTGCAGCTGCGCACCGTGCTCGAGCGCGCCGGCATGCTGCCGTACTGCGACTTCGTGGAAAAGGATTCCACCGCGGATGGGGACGGCCGACGGCTGACGCCCGATGTGCGGGTGCTGCTCCCCAACGACGCCTCAATCGTGATCGACTCGAAGGTCCCGATCGACGCGTATCTGCATTGGACCGAATGCGACGAATCCGCGCGCGAGCCGTTCCTGCGGGACCACGCCCGGCAGGTGCGCGAGCATATCCGCGGGCTCGCGGGGAAGAGCTACTGGGCGCGGTTCGAGCCGTCGCCCGACTTCGTGGTGATGTTCGTGCCGGCCGAGCCGCTCTTCAACATCGCGCTGCAGAAGGATCCGACGCTCTTCGACTACGCCATGGACCAGCGCGTGATTCCCGCGTCGCCGCTGACGCTCGTCGCGTTGTTGAGGACGATCGCGTCGGCCTGGCAGCAGCAGCGGCTCACGCAGAACGCGGAACAGATTCAGGCGCTCGGCAAGGAGCTGTACGAGCGCCTCTGCACGATGGCGGAGCATGTCGCCGACGTCGGCGACCACCTCCGGCGGGCTGGCAGCTCCTACGACCAGTTCGTCGGATCGCTCGACGCGCGCGTGATGGCGGCGGCCCGGCGGTTCAGGGAGCTTGGCGTCAACGCGGCGAAGGAGCTGCCGGCGGACCTGCCCCCGATCCACCTCGAGACGCGCGAGCCGCGCGCGCAGGAGCTTCGCGTGCCGACGCAGGAATCCCTGATCGACGCCGAGCTCGTCACCGACAGCGACAAGGCCTGACGCGCGGCCTACTTGATCGCCGCCGTCAGCGTGACGTGCGCGCGGACCTCGATCTCGCCCGACTCGATCGGCACCGCCACGTTCACGGCTTCGCTGCGCGCCGCATACATCGGGACCGGCTGACGCGGGGGCAGCAGCCGAGTCGCGCTGTTCCTCGATCCGCAGCACGTGATCCACTTTCTGGCCAGCACCCGCGGCAACCGCGTCGGCGCGCGCGCGCGCGTCGGCAACCGCCTGGCGCAGTGCCTCGCGCTCGGCGGTGTCGCGATCCTGCAGATCGAACCGGATGCTGCTGACGTTGGTCGCGCCCACCGACACCGCCGCGTCGATGATCTCGCCGAGCTTCGCGAGCGTATCGACCCGCACCTGCAGCTGATTGCGCGCGACGTACCCGCGCAAGGTCTGGCGACCGTTCGCGTAGTCGAATTCCGGCTGGAGGGTGTAGCCGGTCGTCTGCATCGCGTCCGAGGGGATGCCGGACGCCTTGATCTTCGCCGTCACCCCGGTCATGGCCTCGGTGTTGCCGCGCTGCGCCTCGGGCGCCGTGCGTGCGCGCGTCTCGGCCGCGATCGTCACCCACGCACGGTCGGGCGCTTTCCGCACCGAGCCCTCGCCGGTGGTGGTCACGACGGGTACGGACGGAATCTCGGGCTGGGGACGCACCTGTGCGGCAACAGGCGCCGCCGCCAGCCACGCCGTTGCGGCAAGGGCACATGCACGATTGAACATGGTCGATCCTTTGTTGCTTACCTTCCAGACGAGGCCACGCGGAACCCGATGGCGTACGAGTAGGTGTCCGGAGGAACCTTGTGACGGTGGCTGCACGAGAGCATCCGCACGTCGGCGACGAGCCAGCCGCCGCCGCGCACCAGGCGCATCGATCCGTGCGAGGGCCCTTGGCGGGTTCCGTTCGGGCGACGTCGCGTAGTACGACGCGTCGTACCAATCGTGCACCCACTCCCACACGTTACCCGCCATATCGTACAACCCGAAGGCGTTCGGCGGGTATTGCCGGCACGGGCTCGTGCCGTGCGTGCTCCGCAGCGCCGGGTCGTCGAGGAAATTGGCCGTGTTGCGGTCGAGCCGATCGCCCCATGGATATCGTTTGGACTCCGCGCCGCCGCGCGCGGCCTTTTCCCATTCGGCTTCGGTCGGCAGACGGAACGGACGCCCCGTCTCCGTCGACAGCCAGGCGCAATACGCCACCGCGTCGTCATACCGGACAAGCGTGACGGGATGATCGCTCTGCCCGCGCGGCGGATCGAAGTCGGTCCAGACATAGGGCGCGCCCGTCTGGCGGAACGTGCGTTCGCGCTCGGCACCGCCGACGGTCACGACGATCGGCAACTCGTACACCGCAGGCGCACGATGCCCGGTCGCACGGACGAAGCGGCCGTACTCGGCGTTGGTGACCGGCTGCGCGCCCAGATAGAAGTCGTCGAGGTGCACGCGGTGGACGGGCCGTTCGTCTTCCTCGGCGTCCACCGATCCCATGAGGAATTCGCCACCGGGCACGAGCGCGAGTTCGGGAAGCGGATCGCCGGACATCGGTCGCCAAGAGAATAGCGCATCAGGGTTTTCGACTACACTTTCACCCATGAAGCTCGAACCGTTTGCGCTCGAGCGGTTCCAGTCCATCTGGGAACACAGCGTCCCGTGGAATCTTGCCGAGAGCGGGGTGCATCCGCTCACCGTCGGCGAACTGCTCGCCATGTCCGACGAAGGCGCGGCCCTTCCTGACGTGCTTCTGGGATACCCGCAGACCAACGGGACGCTTGACCTCCGTCGCACGATTGCCGGGATGTACCCGGGCGCCACGCCGGATCACGTCGAGGTGACCAACGGCGGCTCGGAAGCCAACTGCGTCGTGATGATGCGGCTCGTCGAGCCGGGCGACCGCATCGTCTTCATGTCGCCGAATTACCTGCAGGCGACCGGCCTCGCCCGCGGGCTCGGCGCGGAGCTCGTGCCCTGGCCGCTCCGTCTCGAAGCCGCCGGCGATGGCGCCGACATGGTCGTTCGATCTGGACGAGCTCGCCCGCCTCGTGACGCCGAAGACCCGCGCCATTCTGCTGTGCAACCCGAACAACCCCACGGGCATGCGGCTCGACGACGCCGCGCTCGACGCGATCTGCCGAATCGCCGCGCGATCCGGTGCCTGGGTCATCAGCGACGAGATCTATCGCGGCGCTGAACGTATCGACGCAGAAACGCCAAGCGTCTGGGGCCGTTACGAGCGCGCGATCGTCACGTCGGGGCTGTCGAAAGCCTATGGTCTGCCCGGGCTGCGTATCGGATGGGTCGTCGCGCCCGTGGAGCTCACGAGCGAGCTCTGGGGCGTCCACGACTACACGACGATCGCACCCGGCGCGATCAATGACCGTCTGGCGCGGGTGGCGCTCGCGCCGGCGTGTCGGGCGCGGCTGCTCGCGCGCACGCAATCGATCATCAGGCGCAACTATCCCATCGTGCGCGACTGGATCGCGTCACACGACGGGCTCGACCACGCCGCGCCGGACGCGGGGGCCATCGTCTTCGTCCGCTACCGGCACCCCGTCCCGTCGGAGGCGCTCATCTCGCGCCTGCGTGAGGAGCATGGGGTGCTGCTCGTCGCCGGCACGCACTTCGACATGGACGGCTTTGTTCGCGTCGGCTTCGGGGCGGAACGCGCGCACATGACGGAGGCCCTCGCGATCATCGGCGCATTCTTCGATGCGCTCCTGACGCATGCAGGCTGATCTCGCGCTGATTGGTTTCGGGAACGTCGGCCGCAGCTTCGCGCGGCTTCTCGCTCAACGCCGGGATTGGCTGGCCCTCGACTACGATCTCGAGTGCCGCATCGTCGGCATCTCGACCCGACGTCATGGATGGACGTTCGACGCCGAGGGCCTGGATGCGGTGCAGGTGGCCACCGAGCTGGAGTCCTCTCCGGGTAGCTCCCTTGGCCGAACGGCCGCCGAAGCGCACCACGTCCGACGGAAGCCTCGAGGTCATCCGGGCGCTTGGCCGTTCGACGGCCGACCTGAAGGTGCTGATCGAAACCACCACGCTCGACGTCGCCGCCGGACAGCCCGCGATCGATTACGTGCGCGCGGGGCTCCAGGCCGGCTGCGACGTGGTGACGGCGAACAAAGGACCTGTGTCGTTCGCCTACGAGGAACTCGATGCACTGGCCACGGATCGCGACCTGTCGTTCCTGTTCGAGGGCGCGGTCATGGACGGCGTGCCGGTGTTCAATCTGGTGCGGCAGACGTTGCCAGCCGCGCAGATCCTCGGGTTCCGTGGCGTCATCAACAGCACCACGAATCACGTCTTGACCGCGATCGAGCATGGCGAGGATTTCGACAGCGCGGTCGCGCGCATGCAGGAGCTGGGCATTGCGGAGGCCGACCCGTCGCTCGATCTCGATGGGTGGGATGCCGCGGCCAAGACCGCGGCGCTTGCGAACGTGCTGATGCGCGCGCGAACGACGCCGCAGGCGGTCGAGCGCGAGGGCGTCGGACACGCGACGGCGCGACTCGCCATGGCCGCGAGGGCGCGAGGGCGCCATGTCCGTCTCGTCGCGTCGGCTCAGCGGACAACCGGCGGCGTCGCCACGTCCGTGCGCCTCATCGAGCTCGACGAGGGCGATCTGCTCGCCAGCCTGAACGGCGTCGCCAACGCCCTGATTCTGCGGACGGACGTGCTCGGTGAGATTGCCATCTGCCAGTTGAGCGGCGGGCTGGAACAGACGGCCTATGCCCTGCTCAGCGATCTCGTCACAATTCGGCGACGACGCCAGCGTCGGCCGGCCGGCGACGGCACGTCGTGGCGGGGCCTTTGACAACGAGCCCGGACACGATGCAACCCTTGAACGGCGCGATCGTCCTCGACTTCACCCGCGTGCTGTCCGGTCCCTACTGCACGATGCAGCTTGCGGACCTCGGCGCGCGGATCATCAAGATCGAGCACCCCGGTCGCGGCGACGACACGCGCGCCTGGGGACCGCCGTTCGTGAACGGCGAGAGCGCCTACTTCCTGAGCATCAATCGCAACAAGGAAAGCCTGACGCTCGACCTCAAACATCACGCGTCAGGCGGAATCATCGACGCGCTGCTTCGCCGGGCCGACGTGCTCGTCGAAAACTTCCGGCCCGGCACGATGGACCGGCTCGGACTCGGCTACGACCAGCTCTCCTCGAAGCACCCGCGGCTCGTGTACTGCTCCATCTCGGGATTCGGGGACTCGGGACCACGGACAGCAGAAGCGGGCTACGACGCTGTGCTCCAGGCGGAGGGCGGGTTGATGAGCGTCACCGGACCAGACGATGGTCCGCCGTACCGCCTCGGGGTGGCCATCGCGGACCTCGGAAGCGCCCTCTTCGCGACACAGGGCATTCTTGCTGCGCTCCTGGCGCGCGAGCGCTCCGGGCGGGGTCAGCGCGTGGATATCGCGATGCTCGACAGCGTCGCCGCACTGCTGACATATCAGGCCGGCATCTACTTCGCGACCGGCGCGGCCCCGATGCGAATGGGCAACCGCCATCCGAGCATCGCGCCCTACGACACCTATCGGGCGGTTGACGGCGAGCTCGTGCTCGCGGTCGGGAACGACGACCAGTTCCGGCGCCTGTGCATGGTGCTGGGCCGGCCGGATCTTGCGTCGGATCCGCGTTTCACGACGAACGCGGGGCGCGTGGAACACTACGAGTCACTGAAGCCGGCGCTCGATTTCAGCATCGGCGTCAGGACGCTGCAGGACTTGACGAGCGCGCTTCGAGCGTCCGGCGTCCCCGGGGGAAGCGTTCGCACGGTCGCGGAGACGCTCGCCGATCCTCAGATCGCCGCGCGCGACATGGTTGCAACGCTGCAGCATCCGACAGCTGGAGCCGTGCGCGTGATGGGAACACCCGTGAAGCTGTCGGACACGCGGGCGGAGATTCGGACGGCGCCTCCGATGCTCGGGCCAGCACACCGACGCGATTCTGAAACACGACGCCGGGTTGAGCGACGCAGAGATCCGCCGCCTTCGCGATGCCGGCGCAATTTGAGGGATCGGGCGATCAGCGCTCGACGAAGGGCAACAGCTCGTCGACCACGATCGCCACGACGTCTTCTTCGGTGAGATCCGCGATCGGCTTGTCTTCGGCAACCGCGCGTTCCGTGTTGATCGTACGCCGGCCGCGACCTCGACTCGTTCGCGCGACGACACCGGGAACGTCACGTTCAGTGTCGAACGCCAGCTCGATGTAGTCCTCGGTTGGTCGATCGGGCACGAGCCGCACGGACTGCCCGGGGGTCTGGACCTTGAAGCGGTGGCCTTCGCCCACGAGCGCCTGCGACAGCTTGTGAAATGCCGGCACGGCAACGGCCGCCAGAAACTGCTCGTAGGCCTTCGACGCGTCGTCGACGCGCGTGCGCCGCTCGGCGACGTGCCGCCTGGCGTCCTCGATGGCGCGCTGAATCCGTTGCCGGACTTCCGACACCTCCATCAGGCGAGCCTTTCGGCGAACGACGTGTCGACGCCCTCGCGCTTGAGCGCGGTGAGCAGGCCTTCCTTGTCGAAGGCTTTGAGGTATGCCTCGGTCACGTGGACCGTACCGTCGCGTACAAGGGCGGCCAGGGCATCGTTGAGCGGAATCATGCCGTGACGACGGCCGCTCTCCATGGCGAGCGGCAGCTGCACGACCTTGCCCTCTTCGATCAGCGCAGCCACAGGCGGAGTGTTGAGCAGAACCTCGCGGGCCGCCAGGCGTCCACCGCGCGCGCGCCGCAGGAGCACCTGAGCGACGACGCCGCGCAACGTGCCGGCGAGCGAGCTCTGCGCCTGCGCGCGGCGATCGGGTGCGAACAGCTCGAGCAGCCGATCGATCGCTGCCACCGTTGAGGGCGCCGGCAGCGAACCGAACACGAGGCGACCGGAGTCGGCGGCCTCGAGCGCCACCGCCGCGATCTCGGCCGATCGAAGATCCTCGATCAGCAGGACGTCGGGATCCTCGCGCAGCGCCGCGCGAACCGCCGCCACCACCGCGTCGCTGTCGCCGCGCACCTCGCGCTGGCTGACGAACGACCGCCGGCTCTCGTGGACGAAGCTGATCTGCGACTCGATCGTGACGACGTGATCGCTGCGCGTCCGGTTGATCAGGTCGATGAACGCGCTCATCAAGGTCGACTTGCCGCTGGCGCGCGGTCCCGCGACGAGGACCAGACCCTCGGATTGGCTGCAGAGCGCCTGCACTTCCGGCGTGAGGCCGAGCTGATCCGCCGAGATCGCCCGCGGCGGGATCATCCGGAAGATCAGACCCGGACCACGGTGCTCGCGGAACGTGAGGCATCGCCAGCGGACGCGTCCGACGTCCTCGACGTCGCACATCCATTCGGCCGACGCGCCGCGCTGCCAGGCGTCGCGCGCGGCAGGGGGCGCGAGATCCAGCACGAGACGGTTGACGTCCGAGTCGGCCAGCGGCGCGCCCGATCCGATGTCGAGCACGATGATCTCGCCGTCGGCGCGGATCATCGGCTGCGATTGCGCCACCACGTACACCGTCGAGGCGCCGCGAGCGGCTGCCACGCGCAGCAGCTCCGCGACCGAGAAGCCCTCGACGCGAGGCGACGCCGACGAGACCGTCGTCTCGGATCTGATGGCCTGACGCGCGAGCGGGACGACGACTGCTCGTTCGCGCTCGGGTTCATCTTCGAGTGGCTCGTCGTCCATGGGCGTCGCATCCGCCAGGACTGTCGGTGCGGCGTCGGTGACGACCGACGCCGTCGCAGCCGGGTCCGATACCACCACGAGCGTCGCCTCAATCGACGCGACGTGATCCGGCTCCGCCACGCTCATGGCGACTGGCTCGGAGACTGTTTCAACGTGGACCTCTTCGTGCTCGTGCGCGTCGACGGCGATGTCTGCCATTTCTCGAACCGAAGCGCTCTCGAGCGCCGATGCACTTGCCGCGAGCAGCGCGTTGACGTCGGCCTCGCTCGGTGCGGCCTGCTGAACCTCGTGAACGATCTCGAACGGTGGCGGTTCTTCGGCGTCTTCCGAGATGGGTGCTCCTGAGGCGGCCGCCGTTGCCTCGACGCCTCGCTCGGCACAGGCGCCTCGGCGACGCTCGGCACAGGCGCCTCGACACTGCTCGGCACAGGCGCCTCGGCGACGCTCGGTGCGGGTACCTCTTCGGAGGCGGCGGCCGCTGCGGGATCCGGCTTCTTGCGCAGCTCGAGCCAGACATCGTCGCCGCCGCGGGCGGCCACGACAATGAACTGCTGCCCGCTGCCATCCGGCGCGGCAATATCGTGATCGACAGCGCCGAGGTTGTCGAGCTCCTGACGTTTTTCGGTGGGCAGAATCTGGTTGAGGATGGCGAAGACGGCGTCGGCCGTCAGAATCTTGGTCGACAACTCCACCTGTCCCCAGGCGAGCGGACCGCGGTAGGGACCCATCGCCGCCGAGGTCGTGACGACGTACGGCTTCTCGCCGACGTGCATCACGAGCGCGTCGCCTTCGAGGCGAATAATGGCGTTGAGCAGCGACTCGAGCAGCGTCACCAGACTACCCCACCGAAATCTCGGTTCCCGACTCCGGCGCCTTTAACAACGATGCCGCGGGGTGCATCCCTGCGCAGTGGCGCGAATCCATGCTCACCCGCGCGCAGAAAACGGCCGGACCCATCCAACGATGGTAACAGGAATCGATTGCAGGTGACGTGCCAGGCACCGTCGACCTGACCATCGCGGGCGGCCGGTGCCGTGCGCCCTTCGGACGAGTGCTACGATCGCGTGCACATGACGCCGTTGTTCATCGGCATCCTCCTTGGTGTTGCGCAGGCGGCGACGCCTCCTGCGTCGGGCCCGTCGCGGCCGTTCGAGATCACCGACAATTCGTTCCTCGTCGAGGAAGCGTTCAACCAGGAGCCGAAGATCTTCCAGAACATCTTCAACTGGTCGCGCACGAACCAGCTCTGGCAGCTGACGTTCACGCAGGAATGGCCGGTGCCCGGCGAACGCCATCAGCTCTCCTACACACTCGCTGCTCACCGGCATCGACGGGGTCGACCGTTTCGGCGACGCGCTGGTGAACTATCGCCTGCAGGTGCTCGACGAAGGCGCCGGGACGCCCCGCGTTCGCGCCGCGCGTCAGCGCGATCCTGCCGACCGGCTCGCGCGCGATCGGTGCGCACCAGGGCGGCGTGCAGGTGAACCTGCCGTTCAGCAAGCAGGACAAGGACTTCTACTTTCACTGGAACGCCGGGCTCACCTGGCTGCCGCGGGAGAATCGCGCCGATCTTGTGTCGCCGCTGCTTGCGGGAAGCGCGATCTATCGCGTCGCCGACATGGTGAACGCGATGCTGGAGACCGTGCTCACGTACACGGCTACGGACCTGCCGGACGGCCGGACGATTCACGTGCGGGCGCTGACGCTGTCGCCGGGTATTCGTGGCGGGTGGAATCTCAAAGGGGAGAAGCAGATCGTGATCGGCGCGGCGGTTCCGATCACGTGGACGACGGGGACCGTCCTGTCGGGCGTCTTCGGCTATTTTTCCTACGAGCTCCCGTTCACCAAGTGAGCGCGGGTCAGCCGGTGTACGACGCGTACGACGTCGGCGTCTCCCAGACGCGAACGGCCTGAACGTCCACGCCGAGCTCGCGGCTCTTGTCGAAGATCAACTTCGCGATCCGTTCCACCGTGGGATTGCTCTCCAGCAGATACATCGGCTCGCCGAGATCGCGCAGCGGCGCGACGAGCGGATCGTCCTGACGCAGGATCATCTTGTGATCGAGCTCCCGGTCGATCCACCCTTTCACGACGCGCTTGATGTCGCTGAAATCGGCCACCATGTTCCGCGTGTCCAGCCGGTCGGTCCTGACTTCGACTTCCACGGACGCGTTGTGCCCGTGCGGATGCTTGCAGACGCCGTCGTAGTCCAGCAGCCGGTGACCGTAGCAGAACTCGATGCGCTTGGTGACAAGATACATGATGAGTGTAACCAGTAGTTGTCAGCTGTCAGCCGTCAGCATTTCGAGCTGAGAGCTGAGAGCTTGAGAGCTGAGAGCTGAGAGCTGACAAGTGAATTATATCGCCGTCCTCTGCTCGGGCGGGCTCGATAGCGCCGTTCTGCTCGCCGACGCGGCGCAACGCGCGGATGCCGTGGTTCCACTCTACGTGGCGGTCGGGTTCGCCTGGGAGGACGAAGAGCGGCGAATGCTCAATCGGCTGCTCGCGGCGCCGCCGTTCGCGGGCGTCGTGGAACCGGTCGTCGATCTGCAGTTCGACATGCGCGACGTCTTTCCGTCAACCCACTGGGCGGTCCGAGGCGAACCGCCGGGGTTCGACACGCCCGACGAGGATGTCTATCTCGACGGACGCAACGTCGTCCTGCTGTCGAAGGCGTCCGTCTACATGGCGCGTCGACGGATTCCGATCGTGATGATGGGGCCGCTGGCTGGCAATCCGTTTCCAGATGCAACGCCGGTCTTCTTCGAGACCATGGCGCGCGCGCTGTCGATCGGGCTCGCGACGCCGATCGACATCGCGGCACCATTTGCGACGCTGCACAAGTCGGAGGTCGTCAAGAAGGGGATCGCAGCTGGGCGTGCCGCTCGAGTTGACGCTCTCGTGCATGCAGCCCTTCGACGGCCTGCACTGCGGGCAATGCAGCAAGTGTCGCGAGCGCCGCGATGCGTTCAGGGAGGCGGGAATCGAGGATCCGACGAAGTACCGAACGGCGCCCGTCAGGTAATTGACGTGATCAGCCGACCTTCAGGCGAATGTCGCCGTCGCCCGTGCGAATTTTCAGGACTTTGCCGCCCGCGCCCACGCGCCCTCGAACGGTGCGGCGGCTCACCTGTCCATCGCTGCCGGCATTCAGATCCAGCTCGCTGCGGATCGTGCCGTCGCCGGTGTGCGCGTCGAGCTGCGCGCCGAAATCCGACGGCAGGTAGACCGCCACGCCGCCGTCGCCCGTCGTGATCGACCAGTCGTCTTTCATGGTGCTGCCCGGCGCCGCGCGGAACGTCACCGAGCCATCGCCCGTGTGGGCCCGCACGACACCGAGCTTGCCAGCAATGTTGACGCCGCCATCGCCGGTCTCGACCTCGACGTCGCCGTCCGCCCCGTCCAGCGTCACCGATCCGTCGCCGGTGTTGATCGCCATCTGACCCGAGACATCGGTGCCACGGATGCTGCCGTCACCAGTCCGCAGATCGAGTCTGCCGCTCACGTGCTCGATGCGGATCGACCCGTCGCCGCTCTTCGCGGCCACGTTGCCGTCCTTCGGCATCGTGACAACGAACTTTGCGCTGGGCGACATGTTGTGGCCGATGCCGAAGAAGACGGAGTCTCCGGAGGGCTTCTTCACCTCGACGTCGATCCGGTTGCCCTGTTGCGTGGCGGTCACCTGCAGCTGTTCCACCGATTCCTGCGTCGGCCCACGCTTCTCGATCTCGACGACGACATCCCGCCCTTCGCCCGAGCGGATCTCGATCGCGCCGTCGAAGGTCGTGAGGTGCAGGTCGGGCGTACCCGTCACCGTGAAGCGCTTTTCGTCGTGGACGATGTGCCCCTGCGAGTCGACGACGACGCAGGCGCTGCCGAAGGTGGCCACGCGACAACACGGCTACGGTCGAGAGTACAGATTTCATACGCTAGATAGGACGGGACGGGCCAGCGCCAGGTTCCGCACAGCCCATCCTACGCCGACAGGCTGTCGTAGGCGAGTGAGCCGGAAATCCAGGTCTGTCGGACCCGCAGCTCCCGATCGAGCACTACCAGGTCGGCCGCGGCTCCGGCGGCAATCACGCCAAAACCCTGCAGTCCGAGCGCCCGGGCCGGCGTGGTCGAGCAGACGACGGCGGCGTCGGCGAGGCCGAGACCGGTGCGCGTGACGAGATTCGCGAACGCGCGATCCATCGTCAATACACTTCCCGCGAGGGTGCCATCGTCCAGGTATGCCGCGTCGCTGATATTGATGCGTCGATCGCCGATGTGCGCGTGTCCGCCGGACGGCAGGCCGGAACCGGCCGTGCCGTCCGTGATCGCCATCACCCGTTCGGGGCGTTTCGCCGCGAGCGCGACGCGCATGACGGCTGGATGGACGTGCACGCAGTCGCACACCAGCTCGGCGATGATCTCTTCGGATTCGAGCACGGCCCCCGTGAGTCCCGGGGCGCGATGGGTCATCGGCCTGGTGCGATTGAACAAGTGGGTCGCGTGACGCGCGCCAGCGCGAACACCTTCCAGGGCCTCTTCATATGTGGCGCCGGAGTGGCCGAGCGAGACGTGATGGCCGTGCGAGGTGAGATCGCGAATCAGGTCGAGCGCGTCCGGCAGCTCGGGAGCCATCGTGATGATGCCGACGTCCGGTCGTGCGGCAGCAATCTCGTCCAGGATCTCGCGTCCGCCCCACGACACTCCGTCTGCCTCGGCGTCGCGTCCGCTGCGCGGGATGGAGGGCGCCGCAGGCACTCGAGCGGCTGCGCGCCCTTGTAGTCCGGATTGATGAAATTGCTTTCGAGATGGGCGGGCAACACGCGCGCGCCGCCCGGCACACGCGTCGTCCGTGCAACCCGGACCGCCTGCAGCATGCGTCGCAGCGCGTCGGGCGAGCACGCCAGCGACGTCGGACAGAAGGCCGTGACGCCGAACCGCGGCAGATGCCCGGCGATCGCGCCAATCGACGACGGCTCGTCGAGCGTGTCGAGGCCGCTGACGCCGTGCACGTGAACGTCGATGAACCCGGGCACGATGTAGTGGCCCGAGAGATCGAAGTGCACCCCGTCGAACCTGCCGGCTCGCGGCGTCGTGAGGATGTCGCCGATGCGGTCGTCTTCGATGACGAGCGAGCCGCTGCCGACCACGCGATCGGGCAGCACCAGGTCGGCGCCCGACAGGAGAATCATGGGGCGTCGTCACCCGGCTGCTGGCCGGCATCGCCGATGTCCCATCGGACCTTGCGCCGATCGAGCGGAAGATGCGACCCGCCTTCCTGACGGAACATCGTTTCGTCCATCTGTCGCAACAACCGCCGGAGCCAGCGCTCGTCCGGCGCGGACAGGACCATCACCCCGGCGCCTTCGTCCGGCGGGAATCGCCGGTCGTCGAGATAGTCGTGATCGAGTGTCACGAGCGTCCGGCCGAGCTCCCGCGCCAGCCGGTAATGATGCACGTCGGACGCGCGGCGCAGGTCGTCGTGCTCGAGCACGAAGAGCACATCCCAGCGCAATTTCTCGCGCATGTAGGCGACGACGCCGTTCGGGATGTTGGCGTCGGCGTAGACTCGCGGCCCGTTCGACGTGCTGCCGACGAACGACGCCAGCTCGGACGAGAGCGTTCCCATCACCGATGACGATCGACTTCAGCGGGTTCCTTCTCGATCGGCTTCGTCTCGCGCGGAGCGGATGCCTGACGCCGCAGGTCGGCGACGAGCGCATCGCGCTTGTGCACGAGCTCGCGGCGCGGACGACGGTTGTGCTCGGATCCGACGGCGTACTCGCAGAACAGCGGGAACGCGATGGTGGAATCGCAGTACGCGACCACCGTGTCGGGCAGCACGCCGGGATTCACTTTCCCCCAGCTCACGGCTTCCGCCGGCGTCGCGCCGCTCAAACCGCCCCAGACCACCTGGTCGGTCGTGATCTGGATGAAGTAGTCGTTGCCGCCTTTCGGGATACCGTAAACCTCCCACAGCGTCGGCTGTCCCTGGAGGTAGAAGTTCTTCGGAGAGCCGCCACCGAGGATCACGCAGCCGTTTTGTGTCCCGGCGAGAATGATCGCGCACACCTCGTTCACGTCGCGGTTCGGATCGATCATCAGCGAGCTGCCGTTCATGAGCTCGTGGTACGCGATGTTCATCCCGATGGAGCTGTCTCCCGGCGACGAGGTGTAGATCGGCACGCCCGCGGCCGCGGCGCGCGCGACCACCGAATACTCGACGCTCTCGGGATTGCGTGCCAGCAGATCCTGCCCGAGGCGATAGTGGAATTCCGAGGTGGAGACCGGTCCCTCGAGCTTCGAGCGCACCAGGAAGTCGCGAATGTACGCGTCCGTCTCGAGCAGCACCGTCGCCGGGAAGAGCACGTCGTAGATCCGGATGATCCCCTGCTCGTACAGCTCCACGTCGTCGAGGAAGGGCGACCCGCGGTGCAGCGTGAAGTTCAGGGCGTAATGGAGGTCGTGGTAGAGATTTGCGCCGGTGCTGACGATGAAATCGATCAGGCCGCGATCCATCAGTTCGATCACGCAGCCGCCGAGACCGGCCGGCGTCAGCGCGCCGGCGACCGTGAGCCCGATGGTCGTGTCGTTTTCCGGCGCCAGCATCTTGTCGGCAAAAATGTGGCAGGCCTCCGACAGCCGTCCGGCGTTGAACGCCTGAAATCCGCCGTCGATGAGCGCCCGCACGTCCGCGCTGCCGCGCGGACGGTAATAACGAATCGGGGCGCCTTTGAGGTATGGGGTAGATCCCGGAGCACCGGGCGCTCGTCCCTCGGCGTTGCTCGGGACGCCCTGAGCACCAGTCGAAGGGCGGTGGGGCACGTCGGCGAACCTCCCAGCGGTAAAGTCAGGCCAGCATAACACCTTATATCGAATATGTTGCAGCGGAGCAGCGATCCGACCGATAGTAGGGGCTGCACAGACGACCCATGAACGACGAGGCATCGATGCTGCTCTGGATCGTCGGTGGCGGCATCCTGGCCATCGCCGCGATCTTCACGCTCCTGATAGCGCGCAAAGGTCGGATAGTTGCGGGTGAGCACGTGTTCCGAGCCAGCCGCTGGAGCCGGGGCAATCATCTGTTCCCCACGCAGGTGGCGATCTCGCCGACGAGCGTGGTGCACTACACGCCGCGGTGGTTCGGACGACGTGAGCAGTCGATCCACATGTCGCACGTCGCGTCGGTGCTGATCGAAACGAATCTGTTCTTCTCGGACGTCATGATCGAGTCGAGCGGCGGCACGGATCCCGTGCGCTGCCATGGCCATCGCAAGCGCGACGCCATAGAGATGAAACGTTTGATCGAGAACTTCCAGACCGCGTCACTACACCCAGCGTCAGACCGAACCGGTCACGAATGTCGAACGTCGATAACCTTCGCGCGCCCGACCGGCGAGCCGACCCCGCGGAGGTCGAGGCCCGTTTCCAGTCGCTCGTGCAGTCGCCGCTCCGGGCGGCGATTCTGCGTTTCCTCTGCGCGCGGCCCGAGGAGTCCTTCGACGTCGAGACGCTGATGCAGACGTTCGGGCGCATGCGGCTCGACGTCGACAACTGCGTACGCGAGCTCGTGACGTTCGGGATCGTTCGCAAGGCGGCGGGCCCGGGCGTGGCGAAGTACGGCTTCCTGCAGCCCGACGGCGACGTGCTGCGCGACCAACTCGATCATTTCCTCGAGCGGCGCGCGACCGTCACGCACGAGGATCGGTCGCCTGCGGTCCAGCGCTTCCGGGAAATGATCGGGCGCGACGAGAAGATGCTCGTCATCTTCGAGTGGATCCGGACGGCCGCGAAATCCGACATCTCGGTCCTCATTCTCGGACCGACCGGATCGGGCAAGGAAGTCGTCGCCCGGATGATCCACGAGTTGAGCCGGCGCGGCACGCACAAGTTCCAGGCGGTGAACTGCGCGGCGCTCCCCGACACGCTGTTCGAGTCGGAAATCTTCGGCTACGAGAAGGGCGCGTTCACCGGGGCGCACGATCGGAAGCCGGGCCGCCTCGAGCTCGCGAACAACGGCACGCTGTTCCTCGACGAAATCGGCGACCTTTCGATCGTCGCGCAGGCCAAGCTCCTGCGCGTGCTCGAGGAGCGGCGCTTCGAGCGCCTCGGCGGCAACACGTCGATCGAGGTGAACTTCCGCCTGATTTCGGCCACGAACCGTCCGCTCGATCAGTTCGTCCGCGACAGCCGGTTCCGCGAAGATCTCTACTACCGCGTGAACGCGTTCTCGATCCGGCTGCCTTCGCTGCGCGAGCGGGCGAGCGACATCCCGGTCCTGGCGCAACGGTTCCTGGCGCGTTACTGCGCCGCCAACGGACTGGCGCTCGACGGCAAGGGCTTCTCGAAAGAGGGGCTGGACCTGCTCGGCCAGTACCATTGGCCGGGGAACATCCGCGAGCTCGAGAGCACGGTGTCGCGTGCGGCGCTTTCGTCGCCCGGCCGCATGATTCGCCCGGCCGACATCGAGTTCCTGCACGCCGCCGAGACGCCGGTCGAATCGGCCCGCGAGCGGCTGCCGACGCTGGCCGAAGCCGAGCGCGCGCACATCGTCCGCGTGCTGGACACCGTGAGCTGGAACAAGAAACAGGCTGCGTCGGTGCTCGAGATCAGCCGCGGGACGCTGTACCGGAAGATCGTCGAGTACGGCCTGGAGGCGGAACCAAAAACAACGCGCGGCGCGAAGCCGCGGCAAGCTGACTGAGGCCGCGGTGCCAATTACGCGTACGTCACCGCAATTACGTGTACGTCATTTCTGAATGTCGTTGTTCTGAAACAGCACACTTCGCTGACACACAGCACACGGCCTGAAGGAATCGGCGCCCGGCTTCCAGCGATAAAGCCCAGGAATCAAGACCGTTAGCAACCGTCGGTCGGACCGGCGGCTCGGGCAATTGGATTGCAACTCAGGCGCCGTTTGGCGTCGATTTCCGCCGGACTGCTCCAGATGGTTCGACCTCTCCTCTTGACCGTTGCGTGTCTCGTGGCAGCCTCCGCGGCAGCCGCGGGCGGCGCGACCCACGCGGGGGACGCGCGGCTCGACGCGGCGTTGCGACGGCGCGCCCATGCGCCTGCCGGCCATTCCCGGATCATCCTGACCGTCGAGCCCGGCGTTGCGGCGGCGAGCCTGATTCGCACCGTGGATGGTGTCGTCGGCCGACGGCTTGCCCTGCTGGGCGGCCAGGTTGCCGATGTGCGCGACGAGACGCTCGATGCGCTGGCCGCGATGTCCGGCGTCCGAAGTGTCAGCCTCGATCGGCCGATCGAAGGCACGCTTGAACGCACCGGCGCGACGATCGGCTCCGGCTGGGTCCACGAAGCCCTCGGCGTCGACGGCACAGGCGTTGGCGTCGCTATCATCGACTCCGGCGTCACCGCCTTCCACGACGATCTCGGGGCCGGACGCGTCGTGAAGTTCGCGGACTTCGTCAACTTCCAGCCAGAGCCCTACGACGACTACGGTCACGGCACGCATGTCGCCGGCATCATCGCCGGCAGCGGGTACGACTCCGGCGGACGCCGCCAGGGCATCGCACCCGGGGCGTCGCTGCTGGTCGAGAAGGTTCTCGACGCGACCGGCGAAGGCTTCATCAGCAACGTCATCGCCGCCATCGACTACGCCGTCGCCAACAGGGACACCTTTCACATTCGCGTGATCAACCTGTCGGTCGCGGCCGGCGTGTACGAATCCTTCAACTCCGATCCGCTCGCGCTCGCGGCGAAGCGAGCCGTCGAGGCGGGGATCGTCGTGGTGTCGGCGGCGGGCAATCTCGGCCGAAAACCGAACGGAGGCGTCCAGTACGGCGGGATCGGCGCGCCGGGCAACGCGCCGTGGGTGCTGACGGTTGGCGCCTCCAGCCACATGGGCACGGCCGATCGTCGCGACGACACCGTCGCGGCGTTCAGCTCGCGTGGTCCCAGCGCGATCGACTTCAGCGCCAAGCCAGACCTGGTCGCGCCCGGAGTGGGAATCGAGTCGCTGGCCGATGCCGACAGCACGCTCTTCGTCACCAAGCCGGCCGCGCGGCTCTGGGGCACCGTGCCGACGGCGACGGAGCCCTACCTCTCGCTGACGGGCACCAGCATGGCGTCGCCGGTCGTGAGCGGAACGATCGCGTTGATGCTGCAGGCCAATCCCACGCTCACGCCGAACCTCGTGAAGGCGATCCTGCAGTACACGGCCGAAAGCAAACGCCGGTACGACAGCCTCACTCAAGGCGGCGGATTCCTCAACGCGCGCGGCGCCGTCGAGCTCGCTCGGGCGCTCGCAGGCGGCGAGCCGCTCGCCACGTCACGACAGAACGATCCGACGCGCTGGAGCGGGCACATCGTCTGGGGCAATCACCGTCTCGGCAGCGGCCTGCTCGTGGCGTCCGCCAACGCCTGGCACACGGACGTCATCTGGGGCAGCACGACGACGCCTGATGGTCACGACGTGACGTGGGGCCGCACGTGCGCGGCGGAGGATTGCAGCGACGCAGTCACCGGTGCGGCGACCGACGAGAACATCGTGTGGGGAACGGTTTCGGACGGCGAGAACATCGTCTGGGGCACGAGCACCACTGCCGAGAACATCGTCTGGGGCACCAGCAAGCCTGACGCCCTGCCCGACATCATCTGGCCGGCTGAAGCCGCTCGTCGCCGGTACGTCTGCGCGGAGGATGCGCTGAGATGAGCATCCGACGCAAAGCCGTGTGGGGCGTGTCGTGAAGGGCCTGCCGCTGGCCGCACGGGTCTACGTCTGGGCCGTCGTCGCGGTCGGCTGCGTCCTGCTGTTCGAGTTCTTTCCCGTCCCCTTCACGGGAAACAAGTGGCTCTTCGCCCTGCTGCTCATCCTCTCGTCGGTGACGTCGGTGTTCAAGGTGAACCTGCCGCTCGCGCGGCGGTCGTCGACGATGTCGGTCTCGTACGCGGTTGATTTCGCGTCGCTGCTGCTGCTCGGCCCGCACGAGACGATGGTCGTCGCGGCCGCAGCGCGTTCAGTCAGTGCACGTTCCGGATCAAGGAGCGAAACCCGGTTCACCGCACGCTCTTCAGCATGGCCTGCCTCGTGGTCACGGTGCAGGCAGCCGGCGCGGTCTACCTGTGGCTGGGCGGCATACCCGGGCCGATGTCAACCGCATCGATCACCAAGCTCAAGCCGCTCGTCGGCGCCGCGACGACGTACTTCGTGATCAACACGATTGCGATTGCGACGGCGATCGCGCTGTCGACTCGTCAATCGGTGATCGACGTCTGGAACAAGAATTTCCTGTGGAGCGCGCCGAGCTACTTCGTGGGCGCCGGCGCTGCGGCGCTGGCGAGCTGGTTCGTTGGGGTCTCGGGACAGTGGCTCGCGCCGCTCGCGGCGGCCCCACTTGTTCCTGACCTATCGCAGTTACAAGATTTACCTCGGCCGCATCGAAGACGAGCAGCGGCATGTCCGGGAGATGGCCGACCTGCATCTGGCGACGATCGAAGCGCTGGCGCTCGCGATCGACGCGAAGGACCAGACGTCGCAGTCGCACATCCGGCGCGTGCAGCTCTACGCAGCGGCTGTCGCGCGGGCGATGGGCATGACGGAGAACGAAATCCAGGGCGTCAAGACCGCCGCGTTGCTGCACGACATCGGGAAGCTCGCGGTGCCCGAGCACATCCTCTCGAAGCCCGGTCCGCTGACGCCCGAGGAGTTCCTGAAGATCCGCGCGCATCCGAAGGTGGGCGCCGACATCGTGAGCTCGGTGCCGTTCCCGTACCCGGTGGCGCCGCTGATTCTGAGTCACCACGAGCGGTGGGACGGCAAGGGCTATCCCGCGGGGCTGCGGGGCGACGACATTCCGCTGGGCGCGCGCATCCTCTCGGTCGTCGACTACTTCGACGCCTTGATGGCGGAACGGCCGTACCACAAGGCCATGAGCTTCGACGCCGCGATCGGCCTTCTGCAGCAGGAAGCCGGCAAAGGGCTCGATCCATCGGTCGTGACGAAGTTCATCGAGCTTCTGCCCGCGCTTCAGGAAGAGGCGACGAGGCTCGAGCAGTCGGTCAGGCGTCCGATCGCGGACGACCTGCAGCAGACGGGACAACCGGCAACCGGGCTCACGCCGGAGCCGGCGAACAAGAAGAACGTGTTCGAGGACATCGCGCTCGCGCACCGTGAGATCTACGCGCTCTACGAGATCGCCCAGGCGCTCGGCACGAGCCTCGGCGTCGCCGACACCATGGCGCTGATCTCGGCCAAGTTGAGCAACCTCGTGCCGAACTCGTGCGCGGCGCTGTTCCTCTACGATGAGGAGAGCGACACGCTGCGATGCCGCTTCGCGACGGGCATCGATGCCGACATCATCCAGCAGATCACCGTGCACAGCGGCGAGGGATTGACCGGATGGGTGGCGCGAAATCGGCGGCCGCTCGTGAACGCGCGCCCGAGCGCCGATCTCGAAGCGGCGGGCCTCCATTTCACGACGACGCTGCAGTCGGCGCTGGTGTGCCCGCTGATGTTCAGCGAGCGCTTCATCGGCACGCTGTCGGTCTACCACACCGATGCGGCGTTCTACCGCGACGATCACCGCCGGCTGCTCGATCGGATCTCGGAGCAGGCCGCCGCGGTCATCAACAACTCGATGCTCTTCGAGCAGACGCAGGAAGACTCGCTGACCGATCCGCTCACGGGCCTGCCGAACACGCGGTTCCTGTTCATGCACCTCACGCGCGAGCTGTCGCGCGCCGAGCGACTGAAGTCCGAGGTCTCACTCCTCGTCATGGACCTCGACCACTTCAAGGAGATCAACGACAGCCACGGGCATCACGTCGGCGACCGCGCGTTGTGCGAGGTGGCCCGGGTGCTTCGCGCCGCGATCCGCCCGTACGACATCTGCGTCCGCTACGCGGGCGACGAGTTCATCGTCGTGCTCTCCGGGTGCGGCGCGGACGAGGCGGAGAGCAAGCGCCAGGAGCTGCAGAAGAACATCGACGACGTCTACTTCGAGGCGCGGCCGGGCAAGCGCCTCCCGCTGGGCATCAGCATCGGCGCGGCGGTGTTCCCGCACGACGGCGAATCGTACGAGTCGCTTCTCGCAACAGCCGACAGCAAGATGTACCAGGACAAGGCCGCCCGCAAACGGCTCGCCGGCACCGAGTCGGCCCGCGGCCGCTCGACCATGGCCGTACCCGGCGCTCAGGCCGAGCTCACCGACGTGGACATCCAGCGGGCCGCGGCCGGCATCCTCTAGAGACACTCCGGTGTCGGGCTGAGGGCCTCGGCGCGGAGGCCGAGGGCTTCCTGGCATCGACAGATTCGGGTTATTGTCGATATTTGGTCAGCTCTCTCTCAAAGCCCGACGAAGCCACGCTCGCGGTCCCGCTCAGGATCCTGTCGAACCGCCTCGCGACGCCGACCTCGCGCGTCGTGCGGATTGCGCTCGGCGACGTGCCGTTCTCCTATCGCGCCGGTCAAGCCGCGCTTCTCCTGGCGGAAGGCGACACCGAACCCACCCCGTACTCGCTCGCGTCCTCTCCCAAAGAGACGTCGAAAACAGGCTGGATCGAGTTTCTCGTGAAGGTGGATGGCTCCACCCGATTCGGCGCACGGGTGAGCGCGCTGCGCCGCGGCGATCGCGTGCGGCTGAGCGGACCTCTCGGATCATTCGTCTTTCCAGAGAATCCCACAGCGGGCGCGCTCCTCTTCATTGCGGGAGGCACGGGCATCGCTCCGCTGCGGTCGATGATCCGTCACGTGCTCGATCTCGGTCCGGCCGGCCCGATCCATCTTGCTCTATTCGGCACGTACGTCCCGCGAGTTCGCCTACCTGCCGGAATTCCGCGCGCTGGCTCGCGAGGGGACGCTGGATCTGCGCCTGACGCTGACGGGCGACAGCGGGCGCTGGCCCCACGCACGCGGTCGGATCGACGCCGTGCAGCTCTCGCCGCTCGTCGTCGCCGATGCGCTGGCGTTCATCTGTGGTCCGCCGGCCATGCTCGCAGGGGTGACGACGGCGCTCGTGGAACTGGGCCTGAACCGCGACCGGATCAAGACGGAGACATGGTAGGGCCAGGGAGAGTTCTTCCCAGGCCACGGAAGGACGCGGACAGACGCGGACAATCCCTTCTGGCATGGGCCGCGGATCGACGCGGATAAGGCTGACAGTTCTTCTGGGATAGGCCGCCGAGGACGCCGACAACGCGGAGAAAACTTCTGTTCGGTTCCGCGTGAACCGCGACCGCCACTACGGTGACGCCATCGGCACTCGTGAAAGCGAGCACGCATCGTTGTGGGTGGCCGGTCGGACTTGCCGATGTCGCCGGGGCACCCGTTCTCCACGCGGCTGAACGCGCTGCTCGACGTCCACGGCTTCGATCGGTCCCACGAGCTGCCAGGTGATTTGTTTTGTCCGCGTCGTCCGTCCGCAGCGCTCCGCGGCCCGATGCGTGTGAACTTGTTTGCGTATCCGCGTGCGTCCTGCGTGATGCCGCGGCTCTCTTGACGTCGAACTCGTTTTCCGCGTCGTCCGCGTGTCCGCGCTACATGCCGATCGCGTGATACCCGCCGTCGACCATCAACACTTCGGCGGTGACCGCACGGCCCGCGTCGCTGAGCAGGAAGACCGCGGCGTCCGCGACCTCCGCGGTCTCTACGGTCCGCCGCAGCGGCGCGCGATCGCGGTAGACCTGAAGAATGCCCGAGAAGCCCGAGATCCCCGCCGCGGCCAGCGTCTTGATCGGACCAGCCGAGATCGCGTTCACGCGGATGTTCTTTGGACCGAGATCGGCGGCAAGATAGCGGACGGTGGATTCCAGCGCCGCCTTGGCCACGCCCATCACGTTGTAGTTCTGGAAGACGCGATCGCTCCCGAGATACGTGAGCGTCAGCACGCTGCCGCCGCCTTGCTTCTCCATCAGCGGCAACGCTCCTCTGGTCAGCGCGATGAGCGAATACGCGCTGACGTCGAGCGCGAGCTTGAACCCGTCGCGCGTCGTCTGCACGAACGGGTTCGAGAGATCTTCGCGAGCGGCATACGCGGCGCCGTGCACGAGAAAGTCCAAACCGCCAAACGAGCGCTCGACCTCCTCGAACACCCGCGCGATCTGGCCGTCATCGGTGACGTCGCAAGGGAGGACGAGCGGATCCGTCAATCCGTCGGCCAGCTCGCGGACGTTTTCCTCGAGCCGCTGCCCCTGATAGGTCATCGCCACGCGTGCGCCTGCGGCTGCCGCCGCCTGCGCGATCGCCCACGAGATGGATCGCTTGTTGGCGACCCCCACGATCAGGCCGTGTTTGCCGTTCAGCTGCATCCTGGTAGTTTACCGAAATGGCAGATGACGGATGTCGTCAGATGGCGGAAGTCAGGACCGGCATTCAACGCCTGGTCGCGAGGTAGCGTCGCGACGCCACTTCATGTCGTCGTGGACGATCCGAACGGATTCGATCAGGATCATCGGCGAGGGCGACGGGCTTCAGACCGTCGACGATCACGAGCGGCGGCTGCGAGCGCTCGAGCAGCGCCGAGAGGCTCAGCGCGAGCGCTTCTTCGGACCACGGCCGAAGCCGCCGGCAGATGGGCCCCCGCGTCCCTGACCCCTGCCGCCCTGCTGCGGACCGCCACGGGAAAAGCGACCGCCGCCGTTCCCACCTCGTCCGCCAGCACCTTGCCCGCCCCGCCCTTTGGCCGCGAAGCCGCCGCGGAAGTTCCCGTTGCCCCGAGTGCCGTTCTGCCGAATCGTGAACTCCGGAAGCGGACGCTCGGTCTTGATCCCTTCGGGCCGCGGCAACGTTGCCCGGATCAGCGGGCGATGGACCGGCCCCTCTTCGAGAGACGCCTCGTCGAGGCTCGGCGCCGGCATCGCGTCGGCATGAACGGGCGGCGCGGGCTCGGAAGCGGGTGCGGTGGGTTGATCGGATTCGGGCTCGGATTCGACGTCTGGAGGACGGGTGACGACGGTGGTGGGCGGCGGAACGGCGACGCTCTCGGCTTTCTTGCGTCGCGGCGCCTTGCCTCCCTTGTAGGGGTGCTCGGCGTCGCACGTCGAGCATCGAGTCTGCTTGATCTCGTCCTCGATCATCGCGACCACCACGTGATTCGTCACGCGGCGCTCGCGCGGACAGTAGTCGTCCAATATGTCACCGAGACGCAGCCGGCGCTGCTCCATTTACTCCCCCGAATTGGTACCTGATGGTGGGCTTTGGAAAGACCGTTTAAGAGGTGGTGTGAGTTTATCAAACGGGGTCGGCAAGCGCAACCGTGACCACCTGAGTTTCAGGGCCGGTCGGGCTGCTCGGACGGCCCTTTGCGGTGCCCCTCACCCGCGCGATCGATCCAGGCCAGGGCCGCTTCGAGTGGCCGGTCGTGCCCCTCCAGCAGGTCCTCGCGCGTCGTCGGGACGGCTTCGTCAGGGACGACGCCACGTCCCTCCAACCGAAGGCCGGTCGCCGGTGACGAAGTCTCCCCAGGCATGAATGAAGACGTCGCCGTTCGGGAGCCGATCGAACAGCGCCGGGAGCGCCTGGCCCATCGAGGTCTCGCCGAACACCCGGACGCGGCCGAGCGACTGCAGGCCTCCAGCGAAGCACTCGGACGCGCTTCCCGTCAGCCTGTCGACGAGAACGGCCACTGGACCGTCGAACGGCTCCACGCGCCGGCCGCTGCCGTCGACGAGACGCGGAATCGACACGAACTTCAGCTCAGACTCCCGTGTCTTCATCACACCGAGCGTCTGGCGATCCGGCAGGAAATATCCCGACAGTCCCATGATCATTGCGGCGAGACCACCGGGATTGCCGCGCAGATCGATCACCAACCCGTCAGCGCTGCGAAATTTGTCGATCGCCTGTTGAAACGGGCCGTTCACAGGCGTCATCCACACGTTGAACCCGATGACCCCCGCTGCTTTCCCGGCCGGCGTCCGCAACGCCGACGACGACACGCGCACGTACATCGTCGGGAGGTTCCCGACGGTCACGGCGTCCCCGTGTTCCGGCAGACGGCGAATCGTCTTCGTCACCGCGCCGTTGGAGGCATCGAGAAACGTGATGTCGACCGGCGAATCGGCGCGTCCGCGCAGTCGCGAAACGCTCTTTCGCCACGCATCGAGCTGAGCCAGCCGTTCGGGAGGGCCATCGGGCACGGTACCGACCAGCACCGACATCGGCGTCGTGCCGATCCGTTGCACGATCCAACCGGGGCGTACGCCGGCAGCGGCCGCCCCGCCCTGTGCGTCGACCGCGGTGACCACGAGCTGCTTGTTGATCAACCGGACGTCGAGGCCGGGCTCGCCGCTCAGGTCGGCGCGATCGCCGGCCGTGTCCGGGGACGAGGGGATCACGGCGAAATGCGAGAGCCCGAGACGCCCAAGCATGTCGGCCAGCACGCTGCGCAACTCCCCTGGCGTCTGGGCCGCGAGCGCTTTCGGCCGCAGCTCGTCCCGGACCGCGTTCCACCGCGCGACGTCGAACGCCGGATCGAAGTGATGATCGCGGACGATGGACCACACGGCGTCGAAGGTCTCGGCCGCGGCGGGCGCCTGTGCGCGCGCAATCGTCGATGCCGAAACGGCCACCGCGACGATCGCGGGGACCGCCCACCGCAACTTCATTTGATCAGGGCCTTGATTGGCGCGGGGAGCTCGAACGCGGACGGCGCGACGTTGTCGTACTCGACGCGTGCTGAGCGTCAGCTTCTGCTCCACGCCCATCATCTTCTGCACCATCGTCGTCGCCTGCAGCACGTTGCCGAACTTCTTGTAGTCGCCTTCGACGCTCGTGGTGGTGACCTTTCCCATCGGGGACTCGCGCGTCGCGATGCTCCCGGCGCGCAAGCCGGTCTGCACGTCGTAGAACTCGAAGTCCTCGTTGCCATCGAGGCGGACCAGGCTGACCTTGTAGCACGGCCGTCCCTCGAAGACGGTCTTTTCGAGAGTCTTGATGCTCGTGGTACTTCTTCGGGTCGCGCAGCTCGCTGTAGAAGTCGGCGTCGATCTTCGTCTGATCGAGCTCCTTGCCCACCTGCAGCATCGGCCCGGTCATCGGCGTCACGGCCCATCCATGGGAACCGTCGTAGCCATTGGCCATCTCACCCAGGCCAGGGATCGTGATGCGGACCACGATACGGTCCGGGTTCGTCGCGCCGAATGTCTCGATCGTGCCCACCATGCCCGACGAGGGCACGCTGAACGTGCCCGTGGCATGGGCGGATTTGTGCGACAGCACGGCCTCGCGTCCGCCGATCGCCTTGACGTGGCGATCGAGAATCTCGCGCGCCGCTGGCAGCGACGGATCGGCCGCCGACGGAGCGGCCGGAGCCGGAGCGGTCGCCGGGGCCTGAGCCTGAAGCGAAACCATCAGGGACGCGGCCAGCGCAAGACTCGTCACCGGCACAGCACGGCCGAGCCACACAGACTTTGAGAACATTTCAGGAACTCCTGAAGCAGGCGGGGAGCTCTTCAAGTTTAGCGCAAATCCGACACGTGCCGCAGATCGGGCCTGGCCGGCCGTGGATTTGGGCACCTTCAGCTGGCGAACGCTATACTTTCGCCATGTTGAAGGGCTCCCGTGCCGGCATCGTCAAGAAAGTTCAGCCTATCAGTATCCATGGCCAGATTTCGCTGGACGTGTACTTCGCCGACCCCGACGATCCGGACGGGCAGGTGAGCATCGCGCGTGTGGGTCCCGAGGCGGCGCCTCGACACCTCGAAGCGGGGGATCGCGTCGAGCTGCACTATGTGCTCGGCGTCGTCACGCAGATTACGAAGATCGCCGCGCCCTGATGAGGACATCGATGTTGTCGGGCCGCGCGTTCCAGAACGTGAGACGCGTGCGGCCGTCCGGCTCCTGCGAGATGACGGCTGGAATCGAGCTGGTCGTCAGATGCCATCCCGCAGGCAGCACGACGTCATTTCGCGGGCGTCCGAAGCTGCGGTGCCACATCAACTGCCCGTCGACGAGCGCGTAGCGCGCTGCATCGGTGTACGTCTCGGAAATCCGCAGTCGAATCGACTGCCCTTTCTTCACGGCCGCGAACGGAATCACGACGACCTTCGTGTCGGCGTCCACCGGCTCGTCGAGCTGGACCTTTCGCTGCGCCAGTGTCACGCCCCGTCATGATCTCCGTCTTCAAGACTTCGCCGGTGTCGAGCACTTTCGCTGAGGGCTCGGACACCGTGCTGCCCGCGCGCACGACGTTGACGTACTTGTCCACGCCCTCACGCGTCTCCGTGTAGTCGTGATAGAGCGAGAACGCGTGCGTCTCCGGCTCCTTCAGGAAGTACACGATTTCGCGATCCTGAAACGCACGCTCGCTGACGCGAATCTCGTTCATCGGCCGCTCGCGCGGGGCGCTCTCCGGCGGCGCTGTGGGAAGTGCGCCGGGCGTTGCCGCTGCCGACGCCGCAGTGCCGATCCGGTGGACGGCAGCAGACGCGCCTTCACGATCAGCGGCGCTTCACCGGGGTTGGCGTTCATGAAGCTCACGCTGATGCGGCCATCACTCTCCTCGATCACCTGCACCGGGATATTCGCAGAGACGAGCGCGTACCCTTTCGGCAGCACGACGGCGTTGCGCTTGATGCCGAGCGGGCGATTGAAGACGATCAGATCGCCCTCACGGTAGTAGCTCTTGGCGTCCTTGTATGTCTTGAGAATCCGGATGCGCGCTTCGCCGCCTTCAGGAACCGGCCGCGCGAGCTCCACCTGGATGTAGTGCGTGTCGAGATCCGCTCGATCGAGGCCGGCATCGCGCGCCTCCGCGCCGGTGACCTCGTGGAACTTCAGCGTTCCGCCCGTCATCAGATCGATGACCGACTCGTCGCTGGCTTCGCTGCCTTTCCGGATCGGATTGAAGAAGGACTTCGCGCCGGCCGTCACCGCGGTGACGTCGTAGACGATCTTGAAGCTGGCCGTCTCTGGTGCCAGCAGCTCGTAGCGCGTGTAGTCGTCCTCGCTGCGGTTTTGAGCCGCGCACGGCACGCTCGCTATCGCGAGAAGCCGCGGCAATCGCCATCACTCGTTTCATCGGTCTCTCCACTTCGCGTCGATCGTCCTGACGATCTACTGTCTTACTCGAGTGAACGTCGCCGGTGCGCCCCAGACGGCGCTCCCTGCCGGCCGCTTCCGCAGCCACGCGCGCAGCACCGACGTCGGCGACACGATGAGCACGTTCTGACGCTGATCGAAGACCGCCTCGAGATCGCCGGGCGATCGATCCCTCTTCAAGAGATCGGCAAACCAGTCGTACGAGAGCGGCGTCAGCGTCAGCGTGTCGGCTGAGAGCTCGACGCGCAGCATCGCGTGGAGCGGCGTCAGGAACGCGCCATGATCCTGCCCCTTCGGCGGCATCAGATCGAGATAGTGCGCGTCGCCGACGATCGTGAGAAAGGCGGTGAGGTCGCCTTTCTCGATGGGATGCTCGTAGTGAACGCGGTACGACTCGCCATTCGCCGCCGTCGATCTTCAACGACGCGTTGTCGTCCGCATCGTGCCACGTGCCGATCAGGTTCGGATCCCACGCCAGCCATTCGTCGTCGTACGCCGGCTGCAGGGAGAGCACCAGGCAGCCGGGCGATACCGCCAGGAGCAAGAACAGGAGCAGCACACGGCGCATGCGCACAGATCAGGCACTCCGCGTGGCAGGGTCGCGACCGGTCGATGATGACTCAGTGCTTCAGCATCTTCGACATCGGCGAGTCGACCTTCGTGAAGTCCTTCGGAATCTCGAACGTCGACGCGGGGATCGCGCTCGTCTTGACCTCGGTCGCTTCCGAGGAGTTCTCGACGTGCATCGGCCCCATCGCCATCGTCGTCGTCGTCGCGAGCGGGACGCCCTTCATCTTCTTCATCTCGTCGAACATCGCGGACATGCGGCTGAACATCGGGTTCGCTCGAAGCATGCCGGTCTCGGCGTTGTAAATCTGCTCCGGGCTGAACGGCGGCTGCAGCGCGGTCGTCGTCCAGTAGACCATCTTCATGGTTTCGCCCATCGTGAGCGTGTACTGCGTGCAGGAATAGCCGGCGATCGTCTTCGTCTCGGTGCCGGCCTCGAGCTTGGCCGTACCCATCGTCCCCATCATGTTCTGCATCATCGCGGCGGCGCGCGGATCCTTCTGCATTTCCGCCATCTTGGCCGACATCGCCTTGCTCATCGCTTCCATGTCTTCCTTCGTCATCGTCCAGTACCTGCTTCTTCTCCGGGTCGATGAACGTGAAGGTGCCGGACGCGAGATCGACGAGCACGTTCGACCGCTCCTGCTGCGTCAGAATCTTCGCGGCCGTCATGTACATCGTCGAGGTTCCGGTTTTGGCCGTGGGGCCGGTCGTTGTGGTTTTCGACACGATCGTCAGATCACCCGCGAACGCTGGTGCCGCGATCGCGCAGGCAAGCAATACCGCCGAGTACGGTACGAGCACGCATGACAACGCTCCTGAAATTGGTCTGGCTGGCTGGTGTCGATCGTCGAGGTCGGGTCTGAATGCGCGGCAGTATAGCACCGCGTCTTCGGCGCTCAGACGAGCGCCCGTCCCTTCGTCTCAGGAATCCAGATCCACGCGACCGCGGCAAGGAGAAAGGCCGCCGAGCAGACGAGCAGGGCTGAGCCGAAGCCCCGCTGCTCCGCAAGCGACCCCACCAGGTACGGAGCCACAGCGCTTGCCAGCCGACCGACGTTGTACGTGATCCCCTGCGCCGTCGCCCGGATGGCCGTGGGATAGATCTCTGCGGTGACGGCGCCGAATCCGCTGAAGTAGCCGGTGCCTGCGAAGGCGACAAGCGGACCGAGCAGGAGCAGTACGGTGGGAACCCTCACGGTGACGTAGATGGCGAGCAACGCCGCGGCGGCGATCAGATACGCCACGTAACTGCGCCGGCGGCCGAACCGATCGCTGACGAATCCGAACGTCACATACCCGAACCACATGCCGATTTGCATCACGATGACGAAGACGGACGCGGCCGTCGGCGCCCAGCCCGATTCCGCCCTGCGCCGGCGGTGCCTTCAGATAGCTCGGAAGCCACAGATTGAAACCCCACCACGCGAAGAGCGTGCACGTGTTCATCAGCGTGAGCACGATTGTGACGCGGGCCATGCCGCTGGCGAACAGCGACGGGACGCGAGGCGCGCTCTGCGACGATCGCGCCGCGCCCGATCCAGATCTCGGGCTCCGAGACGCGACGCTGGATCCAGAGCGTGAGAAACGCGGGCAGGATTCCAATGAAGAAGACCGCACGCCATCCGAATCGTGGCAGCACGATGGCGGACACGAGCGCGGCAAGCGCGTAGCCGATCGCCCAACCGCTCTGCATGAGGCCGAGCGCCTTGCCGCGATGCTCGGTCGGCCACCACTCCGACACGAGCGCGGCGCCGCTCGTCCATTCGCCGCCCATGCCCAGGCCGAGCAGCGTGCGACACATCAGGAAGGACGCGAAGGACGTGGCAAACCCGCACGCGGCGGTGAAGATCGAATACAGCGCGACGCTGAGCATCATCGCCCGCGTCCGGCCGAACCGATCGGCGATCCAGCCGACGCCAATGCCTCCTGCGGCTGCCGCGACGAGCATGGCCGATCCGAGCAGGCCTGCCCTGCGCCTTCGTCAGCCCGAGATCGGCGCTGACGGCGGGCAGCACCAGCGCGAACAGCATGACGTCGAAGGCGTCCAGCATCCAGCCAAGGCCGCCGGCCACCAGCGCTCGCTGTGCCCCCGCGTCCGCCTGTCGCCACCAGCCGAGCAGCGACCCGCGGTCGCCACCGGCTGTCGCAACGGCGCTCGGGTCGTCAATCATGCGGCGATGGAGACCGGCCGTCGGTCGATGCCCGCGGCCTTCAGACCCGCGCTCAATCGTTGTAACAGGCCGTCGGCGCCCGGAGTGTCGCCATGCACGCAGATGGTGTCGATGTGAAGCGCGAGCGGCTGCCCGTGCACCGTCAGGACCGTGCCGTCCTGCACCATCCGGATCGCCCGCGTGACGACCACGTCAGGATCGTGGATGACGGCGCCCGCCTGCGACCGTGGCGTCAGCGAGCCGTCGGGCTCGTAGGAGCGATCCGCGAAGCCCTCGGCCGCGACGCGCAGGCCGGCCGCGAGCCCCGCGTCAATCAGCGCCGAGTTCGGCAGGCCGAACATGACGAGCGACCGATCGAAGGCGGCAATGGCGCGCGCGATGGCGTCTGCCAGGGCCCGGTCGCGAACCGCCGCGTTGTAGAGGGCGCCGTGCGCCTTCACGTGACGCAGCGTCACCCCCTCGGCGCGGGCGATGCCGGCCAGCGCTCCGATCTGCGCGATGATCGAGTCCTCGACCTCGCGGGGATCCATCTTCAACTCGCGTCTGCCGAATCCCTGGAAGTCGGGGAAGCCTGGATGAGCGCCGACCGCGACGCCGGCCTCGCGCGCCAGACGGACGGTCCGCCGCATGACCACGGGGTCGCCGGCGTGCGCCCCGCAGGCGATGTTGGCGGACGAGATGTGGGGCATGACCGCCTCGTCAGCCCCCATGCGCCAGGCGCCGAACGACTCCCCCATGTCGCAGTTGATGTCGATGGCCAGACGGCGACTCACGGTCAGGACGCCGAGCGTAATGACGCCGCGACCAGGTGTCAATTGGGGTCTGACCCCACGCCACCGCGCCATGGTCGCCAAATGGGGTCGACCCCAAGTCGACAGCCGGCAAAACCAAAACTGTAATCGAGAGGACGATTTCGAGCGCATCTCGGCACGCCGGATCGCGGAAAGAGCGGCAAATCGCGAAAATGCTTCGGAAAATCAGCGGCACGCCAGTTGCTCAATGGGATGGCGCTGGCGGCCTGTAATATTTACGGCAGGGAGCCGTGAGTTGCTGGGGAGCCGGGTCGCCCGCAAAACCTAAGGGCACCGCTGAGAGGCGGTGCCCTTTTTCTTTCCCGACATCGGGCGCTAGACCGCCGCGCCTTCGGGATACTGCAACGCCAACCGGAGTTCCTTCGCGAGGGAATCCACGGTTGTCCCTCCCCGCTTCCACGCGCCTTCCGTCTCGAACCGCAGGTCGCCGATCCGTCGTCCCCACGGAGAAATCACGCGTCCGATGGCCCGGAAATCCGTGCGGTCGGCGTGCTCCTGATCGAGCCGCCTCACCACGTCGGGCGCGACGCGGATGAACGCGCGCAGCGCGGTCGCGCTCTTGATGCTGTATTTGCGACCGTTCCAGGCAGCGCCAAAGACCTGCGCCACCTGCTTCAGATAGTTGACGAAGAACTTCTTCGACTCTTCGCGGAACGCCTCACCCTTACGTCCAGGCCCGAACGCCTCCGTCGCGAACAGCTTCTTGAGCTCCTGCGCCAGCGGTGCCTGCGCCACGCGTCCGCTGCCGACGCCGAGGAGCTTGATCTCGTCGTAGAGCGGGGAATCCTCGCGATCGTTCAACGCCCGGACGACGTCGTGCGCGGCGGCGAGGTTTTCATCGCGGTACAGCTGACGTCCGGAGAGCGACACCAGGTGCGACGCGTTGAGCCGCGTGTGCTTCGCGTTGATCGTGACGAACATCTGGACGACGTGATCTTCCGGCAGACGATCGAAGATCACCGCGGGCACCGTGAAGCGCTCGTCGCCGAAGCGCTCGATGTCGGCGTGAAGCGCCAGCAACCGGTGCTGACCATCGATCGCGCGGAGGATGCCTTCGCGCTCGGGCACCTTCAGCGTTCCGAGGGGCGAACCATCCTCGACCGGTTCGAACTTGAGCGGCTCGTCGCAGGAGATGATCACGGCGCCGGCAATCGACGGCAGGTCGCGCGCCTGACGGCACTGCTCGTAGTACTGGACGAGCTCGTCAATCTTGCGGCGGATGATCTGTCGCTGGTAGGCCTTCTCGCTCGAGGCGATGCGCCGCTCGAGCAGGTCCCAGTTCACCTTGGACGGGGCTGGAGGGACGTTCTTCTTGCGTCCGCCGCGAACCGGCTGAGCCTGCTCGCCATAGCTGAGCACCTCGAACCTGACCAGCTTGTCGATGTCGTTGGCCGAGAGCGACGCCTGATAGAACTGCACACCGAACTGCTGCATCCTGATAGCGGCAACGCTGATCAATGGGCCTCCAGTCGCCCTTGTTTATATTGTGTCGGCGCCGGAATCTCAAGGCTTTCACCACGAGATCCGGCGCTCGCCGCCAAACTCCTTACCGGCAGACGGAGAGTTACACTATCGGTCAGGCTGGCTCCCGACCCGTCTCGCGGTCAGCGCAAGATGGCGTCGACGACGACGCCGACGACGCTTGAAACCGAGACGACTATCAGGATCCAGGAAGTAATCAGGCAAATCGCGTCGAGAACATCCTCCGGATAGGGATGGCCCTCGTGGGCCGACGTCAGGTAGCTCAGCAGCATTTGCTCGTCTTTGACCCACGCCGGAAGGGCCAGCGTTCGTATCTTCATGACCGGGCCTCCTGGGAACACCGGGTTCCCTACCCTTGGAGAGGCAAATTACGATCCAGGCCGAACCGCGTCAGACGGCCCTGTTTCGTAGGAACCTTCGACGCTAACCCGTCTGATGAAGTAGACACCACGGCTGATGAATGGGACGTTACGCCTCGGCCATTCCTGTCCGCCGAGTGGACGGACTGCCACCGGCGCCGAAGCCGCCGGCCTTCCACCACCGCACCGTGCGCTCCTTGACCATGGCGCAGACGACCATGAAGACCCAGAACACGACCAGCGCCACCCACGCCCAGTGGAAGCGCAAGCCGCCGATGCAGCGGCGTCGAGACGATGCCGTACACCATCTCGACGTGGATCCAGTAAATGAACAGCGAGTTGCGCCCGAGTAATCGCAGCGGACTCCACCGGCGGCCGGCCGTCGGCCGCCGCTCCCAGGCGTACGCGACCGCGACGGCCGCACTCAAGACCCCGAGTCGGAGAAACAGAAAGCTCGGCGAGCTGGTCCAGAAACTGGAGTGCGCGTACGGAGAGGGGAAAAACGACGCCCAGTAGGCGCCGAGCGCCAGGCACACGCCAGCCACACCCAGCGCGAGGTTCACGCGCATTTCCGCTGACGGCTCACGGGCCTCGTCGAGCAGCACGCCAATGAAGGCGCCCGCGGGAACGAACGCCAGCCACGGGAATACCGCAAAGTTGGTCAGCCCGGGAATCGGTCGAAGATAGCCCTCGATGAAATCCGGGAGATTCGCCAACGCCGGCAGCGCGCGAACGATTGGTGTCGCGAACGCGATGATGGCGGTTGCCGCGGCATACGCGAGCAGCCGACGCCGCCGCGATCCCGCCACGCCCCACAACCACGCGGTCAGGATGATGGCGGGCCCCATGATGTTGAGGATGTCGATCTTGAGTAGCGTCCACAGCGGGGACTGGCTGATGAGAAGCGCCTGCAGCCGGAACAGAAACGCCAGCGCGAAGATCTCGAGGCCGCGTTTCTCGACGGCGCGTGCGGCCAGACGATCGTCACCCAGTCGCCGCGCCTTCGAGCCGGCCGAGAGCGCAACTGCGACGCCCGCCAGAAGAAGAAACAGCGGCGCGCCGAAGCCCCCGAGAATCAGTGAGCGACCGAATGCCCTGGAACCACGATCGGCCGCCGTCGTCCAGCTGTCGATCACGTGCGCCTCGATCATGATCAGGACGGCGACGCCGCGCAGCACATCGAGATAGGTCCGCCGGGCTGCGGACGAGGTCATGCTGGCGGAGCCACCGTGAAGTGCGTCGTCAGGGTGATGTCTTCGCGCAGCGAGTGCCAGACGGAGCAGTACTTTTCGTGGGAGAGATCGATGGCCCGCTGGACCTGGGCATCGGGGACGGATCCGGTGAGCGTGAATCGCATGTCCACGGCCGTCACGCGATGAGGGTTCTCGGGCGCGCGTTCGGCAACCAGCGCAATCGCCAGCCCGCGGAGATCGTGCCGGCCCTTCGTCAGGATGTGCACGACGTCCATCCCCATGCAGGCCGGCGAGCGAAAACGCGAGCGCCTGGACCGGCGAGGGTCCGGCCTGGCCCGCGCTGTCGAGCGTGATGGACGCTGCGCCCGAACGGCCGCCGAAGACCAGATCGTGTTCCCAGACGAGCTCGACGTGGGTCGGCGCTTTCATCGCGCCATTGTAGCCGGTGCGATTGCGATCAAATCTCGGTCCCCGACGCTCCCGCCATCGCCGCGCAGCGGCTCCGGCGAGGCCACGGCGTTGCCCGCTCGACAAGCCGTGGAGGCGGGCGTTCTTCGCTACTAGGCCGCTTGGGAGCGCCGATCGGCGTGCCGGCCGAACATGCTGGACAGCGCCAGCCAGGCGAGAGGCAGCGCCACGAGCAGATACGTGAGGTAGCGGCCGTAGATGCCGTCAGGCCCGTAGGGCTCGGTTGCCCAGTGGAGCCGTTCGCTGTTCGGGAAGACGTTGGCTTCGGTCAGCTCGTGGAAGCCGTAGATCAACAGCTGCACGACGAAGACGAGCAGGAAGATCGCGGTCACCTGGAAGAATCGCGCGAGGTTGACGCGATAGCCGTAGCGCGACCAGAGCCAGGCGATGAATGCGGCCGACGATCGTCCCGCCGATCGCGCCACTGGCGATGTCGACCGCCCGCGCGCTGAAGAGCAGCGCGTTCACGAGCATCGCCGTCTCCATGCCCTCGCGCGTGATCATCAGAAGCGTGAAAGCAAAGACGCCCACGAAGGCCGCCGTCCCGGTCTTGACCGACGACGCGGCCAGCCGACCCTCGATGTCCTTCTTCATGTGCCGACCCGCGCGCCACATGTGGACCGTCAACGATGCCACCAGCACGGCGGCGGCAATGCCGAGGATGCCTTCCCAGAGAGATTGATTGCGGGCGCGGGCCAGCAGCAGGCCGGCGCCGATGCTCAGGATGACCGACACCACGATGCCCCAGTGCACGGCGGGCACGAGCTCGCGCCGCTCGGTCTTCTTCAGGTAGGCGAGACTAATCGCGACGATGAGAAAGGCTTCGAGCCCTTCACGAAGGGTGATGACGAACGCTTGCAGCATGTGCCTCCGTGGCAGACCCGCAATCGACCAGGGCTGTTGAGCAGTGTAGTGTCGCGAAGTCCGACCGGTCAAGTCGGAGATAGGACCTGGGTCTGACTCCCATGGCCCGACAACGAAGCCCACCGTATTACCATGACGCATGCTTCGATACGCACTCGTCCTGGTCCTCCGGCCATTCTTGCGCGTGACGGTTTCCCAACAGCCCGGCACGGCACCAGGTGCGCCCAGCGAGGCGCTGCTGACCCATGCGCGGGCGCTCCACAAGCAGAGTCCCCTGATCGACGGACACAACGACTACCCCTGGGCCCTGCGCGAGCACAACGCGGCGCGCGACCTGGCAACGCTCGACATCAGGCAGCCGCAACCGTCGATCATGACGGACATCCCACGCCTCAGAGCCGGCGGCCTCGGCGGGCAGTTCTGGTCCGTCTACGTGCCCTGTCGAGCTCCAGGGACAAGCCGCCGTCACCGCGACGCTCGAAGAAATCGACACGTCCACCGGATGATCCGGAAATACCCGGAGACGTTCGAGTTGGCCCTGACGGCAGCCGACGTCGAGCGGATCTTCAAGGCAGGGAAGATTGCCTCGCTGATTGGCATGGAAGGCGGACACTCCATCGACAACTCGCTGGCGGACCTGCGCATGTTCTATCGGCTGGGCGCGAGGTACATGACGCTCACCCACTCGAGCAACACGCCGTGGGCGGACTCGGCCACCGATGCGCCGAAGTTCGGTGGCCTCGCGCCGTTCGGCGAAGAGGTCGTCAAGGAAATGAACTGGCTGGGCATGCTGGTGGACCTGAGCCACGTCTCGCCGGACACGATGGCTGACGCGCTCCACGTGACGCAGGCGCCGGTGATCTTCTCGCATTCGGACGCACGAGCGTTGAACGACCATCCGCGCAACGTGCCGGACAACATCCTTCAAATGCTGCCGGCCAATGGCGGTGTCGTGATGGTCACGTTCGTCCCGGGCTTCCTCTCGCCGAAGGTCAACGAGTGGAACAAGGCGCAGACGGCCGAGCAGGATCGCCAGAAAGCGGCGCACCCGAACGATCCCGCCGCGGTGAAGACTGCCGTCGACGCGTGGACGGCCGCGAATCCCGCGCCGCGGGCGACGATCACCGACGTGGCGGATCACATCGATCACATCCGGAAAGTCGCCGGCATCGATCACATCGGCATCGGCAGCGACTTCGACGGCATCACACAGGTCGTCCTGAATCTCGACGATGTCTCGAAGTACCCGAACCTGACGGCGGAGCTGTTGCGTCGCGGCTACACGGACGCGGACATCAAGAAGATCCTCGGGCAGAACGTGCTGCGCGTGATGCGGGAGGTCGAGAAGGTCTCGAAGAAGCTGCAAGCCGAGCGCGGACCGTCGACCGCCGTCTTCCAGGCCGCCCCATGACGCTGCGCTGCGGCGCTGCTCGGGATCGTCTGCGCCGCGCTCGGCGACGCCGGTCCGCCTCACCGCCTACATCGTCGGGTTCGTGCAGGACACGAACTGTGCGCCCGTCCCTGGCGTTCGCATCTCGTCGCCTGACGCTCGGCCGACTGCCGTGATCCGACGCGCAGGGACGATTCGCGCTCGCGCTTGTCAGGCGAGCGGCCGCGTACCGACATCACGGCGCGTCTGCCCGGTTTTCGCGCCTTCACCCGAACGGGGATCCGTGTCGGCACCGGCGCGTCGCGACGCGCACACGCTTACGCTCGATCCTCCGAGCTGGCGGTCGCCGACCCGGTCATCGTCGACAGCGGGTCGTACTCCAGTCGTCCCGCCTGCAGGACGACAGGCTGCGCGGCGACATCCTGACGATCGTCTGCACGCCGGTCGAAGGGGCGCAGATCGCGGTGACGCGTGCAGGACCACGAGGTCGTCGTCCGCTCCGACGTCGACCGGCCGCTTCGCGTTCGGCGATCTCGCCGCGGGCACGTACGCGCTGCAAGTACGCGCTCAAGGCTACATCCCGGTCGTGCGCAACGGCACGACGGTCGACGCGAGGCACGCCGCGTGTCCGCGTGCTGCTGGAGCGGGGCGACGGACGGAGAGATCGATATGATGCGACTCGATGACGGATGAATCGGCGGGTTCGGTGATTCGGCGCTCTTGCTGGCGCTCGCGTCGATGCATCGCTCGACCACAGCTCGACCAAGGTCGTCATCGTCGCGATGGGGGACTCGACGACGGCGGGGACGCCGGCGTTCAAGTCGCCGCGCGAATCGCCGCCGCACGGCAGCGGTGACGAGACCAGCCAGTATGCCTACTGGCTGATGAAAGACCATCGCGAGCTGGGACGTCGTCAATCAGGGCGTCAACGGTGCAGCGCAGCGATCAGATCCGCGCGCGCTTCGAAGACGACGTCGTGGCGAGACGGCCGGCCGTCGTGGTGATCATTGCGGGGGTCAACGACGTGTATCAGGGACGCAGCGCCGAGCACGTCGAAGCCGAGCTCGCCGCGCATGTACCGTCGCGCACGCGAGGCCGGCATTCGGGTCGTGGCCGGCAGCATCATTCCCTACAACACGGCGACGCCCGAACAGAACGCTCGCATGCACGAGATCAATGCACTGGATCCGGAAGCAGAGCGGATCCGATCGGCTCATGCGATTCGTGGACACTCGCGCGGCGGTCGCGGATGCCGGCAACCCGGACCTGCTCGCAGGCTCGCCTGACGGCCTGCACCCGGATGTCGCGGGCTACAGGAAGATGGCCGAGGCGATTGCGGTGGCCGTCGAGGGGTTGCTGAAGCGAGTAGCCGGCCGTTCACGCCGTCATCGGCACGTCGGGCACGATCGCGATTCGGCCGCGCAGCACGGCGACCCAGCGCGCCACCGCGCTCGACAGAATCACCAGCACGCAGACCATCATCACGACCGTCAGCGCCGCGTCGAGATAGCCCTGGACGTGCAGGGCCTCGTTGGGCGCCTGTCGCCATCGGCCAGAAGTTGTCGCGCACGCTGAGGGTGCCGGCCGTCAGCGTGGTCACCGAGACGAACGACAGCGGCACCAACGTCACCCAGGCGTAGCGCGCGCGGCCCGACGTTGATGATGATCGTCGTCCCGACCGCGAGCGCGACGGAGGCCAGCAGCTGGTTCGCGATCCCGAACATCGGCCAGATCGTCGAGATGCTCCCGGCCCAGATGAAATAGCCCCAGGCCGTCGACGACGAGAAGCGTCGAGATCATCGCTCCGGGCATCCATTCGTGACGGCCGAACGGCGCGTATGCGCGGCCCAGGAACTCTCCGACGAGGAAGCGCGCGACGCGCGTGCCGGCATCGATCGTCGTCAGGATGAACAGCGCCTCGAACATGATCGCGAAGTGATACCAGTAGTCCATCAGCCCGCGCATGCCGGGAAGCCCGCTGAAGATCTGCGCCATGCCGACCGCCAGCGAGACCGCGCCGCCCGTGCGTCCCTCGACGCTTTCGCCGACCGCCGCTTCGAGCGCCGGCAGATTCGTGACGTGCATCCCGAGATTGGCGAACACGTGCGGCGGCGTGTTGATCGCGAAGTAGTCGCCGGGCGCGAGCGACGTCGCGGCGATGATCGACATGATGCCGACGAGCCCTTCCATCAGCATCGCGCCGTAGCCGATCACGCGGATGTCGGACTCGCGGTTCACCATCTTCGGCGTCGTGCCGGATGAAATCAGCGCGTGGAACCCCGAGATCGCGCCGCAGGCAATCGTGATGAACGCGAACGGGAACACCGGCCCCGGCACGATCGGACCACCGCCGCCGGTGAAGCGCGTGAACGCCGGCATCTGCAGCACGGGATTGACGATGATCACGCCGACGACGAGCGTCGCGATCGTGCCGATCTTCATGAACGAGCTCAGATAGTCGCGCGGCGCGAGCAGCAGCCAGACCGGCAGGACGGACGCCACGAAGCCGTAGGCCGCCATCAGCACGATCAGCTGCGTGCGCGAGAACTGGAAGAAGTGGCCGATCGAGGATGCCGCGATCGGCTTGCCCAGGATCACGGCAGCGAGCAGCCCCGCCACGCCGATGATGGTCGCCTCGGCGACGTGACCGGGCCGAAACCGGTTCATGTACAGACCGATGAAGATCGCGAGCGGAATCGACGCGCCGATCGTGAACGTCCCCCAGGCGCTTTGCGACAGCGCGTTCACGACCGCGAGGCCCAGGCCGGCGAGCGCGATGATGACGATGAAGAGGATTGCGACCGCGGCGGTCGTTCCCGCGACGGGTCCGATTTCGGCGCGCGCGATCTCGGCCAGCGAGCTGCCGCCTCTGCGCGTCGACGCCCACAGGATGATCAGGTCGTGCACGGCGCCGGCGAGGCAGACGCCGCCGACCAGCCAGATCAGCCCGGGCGCGTAGCCGAACTGCGCCGCCAGCACCGGACCGATGAGCGGACCCGACCCGGCGATCGCGGCGAAATGGTGACCGAACAGCACCCACCTGGTCGTCGCATGGTAGTTGTGCCCGTCGGCGCGGGTGTGCGCCGGCGTCGACCCGCGTGTCGTCGAGGACCAGCACGCGCGCGGCGATGAACGCGCTGTAATAGCGATATGCGAGCACCAGAATCCCGAGAATCGGGAGAATCAGATACAGCGCTCTCATGCGGGGGATTCTAGCTCGAAAGACCGGGGACCGGGGCCGAGGACGGATGGTCGAGACCTGAGGCCGATCCTCGACCTCCGTCATCGTGCCATCGGACCTCCCAACCGCTGTATAGTGGGATCATCGCCTGCAGGACCAGCATCATGCGTCGTATCAGCCTATTCTCGCCCTGTCGTTCGCGGCCGTTGCCCTTGTTGCGCCCGCCGCGCAGCAGAAGTTCAAGGTCGCCACCGCGTCCGTGCCCGGTCTACGTCACGGTCACGGATCTGCAGAGGCGGCTCGTCCCCGATCTCGTGCAGGACGATTTCGAGGTCCTCGACAACGGGAAGCTCGCAGCCGATCAACATCTTCGAGAACAAGCCGACGCCGATCACGACCGTCGTGATGATCGACACGAGCGGCAGCATGACCGTCTGCGCTCGATCTTGTGAAGGAAGGGGCCGAGCAGTTCCTGATTCGGCTGCTGCCCGAGGACCAGGGCCAGGTGGGCGCGTTCAACGACAAGATCGAGTTCCATCCCGCGACCGAGTTCACGAGCGATCGCGATGCGCTCGTGTCGTACCTGCTGAAGACAGCTCGACTTCGGCTATCCGACGCGCCTCTACGATGCCGTCGACGAGAGTCTCGCCCGACTGGAGAACCTCGACGGCCGCCGCGTGGTCCTGGTCTTCACCGACGGTGACGACACCGCCAGCAAGATTGGCGTCAGGTCGAGGTGATGGATCGCGCGCGGGCGAAAGACGTCATGGTCTACGCGATCGGGCTTGGTGAACGAGTATTTCAACGGACAGCAGCGCGTCCGCAGCCAGCCCGACCGTGGACTGAAGAAGCTCGCCGAAGATACCGGCGGCGGCTATTTCGAGCTGAAGAAGACAGCGGACCTGAACGAGACGTTCACGCGCGTCGCGCTGGAGCTCCACAGCATGTATGTGCTCGGCTTCTCACCCGAGACGCTCGATGGCAAGGTGCACAAGCTCGAGGTTCGCGTGAAGAAGCCGGGCATGACGGCACGGGCGCGCAAGACGTACCTGGCGGCAAGCGCGGTAACCTCGGACGTCAAGATTCAGTAGGGACTCGTGCGGAGAGCTGGACAGACCGCGCAGGGCGGTTTGACTAACGGCTTACACGAGCGCTGCGAGAATCGTGACGACGAGGAGGATCGCGACGAGCAAGTCGGCGTTCCCGGAAACGTTCTTTTCAACGAACATGGTGTGTACCGTCCCTTCCATAGACTTAGACGACGCCGCCGCCTGCGGTTTAGTCCGACCGCGATTTCACACCTTTTCCTCGAAATCTACCGGGTTTGGGCTGTGGGACCGATATTCGGTTCGCGACGTCCATCCGTTGCATCTCACATTGCTCCGCAGCCCTCAGCTCCTGGTTTCATGCCGGAACGTCGCGCGAGGAGGTCCGCGCCGAGACGCTCGGCCGCGTCGCCTTGACGCTGTGCGCGTTGCTGCCGTATTGGCGCCTCCTCACCTTCGGCGTCGTCTTCGTCACCGACGACTACTTCGCGTCGGACATCTTCAACGGCGAACTGCCGGGACGTGTCCTGGCCGGGCAGCTGATTCGGCATGGCCAGCCCCCGCCTGGACGAATCAGCTCTGCTCCGGTCTGCCGCTCGCCGGCGTCGCGATGGATCCGATCGGGCTGGGCCCGTTCGCGCTTTCCCGCCCGCCGCGGCGCTCGACCTCTTCGTCATCGTGCTGCTGCTCGTCGCCGCGCACGGCGCCTACGGACTCGCCCGCCGCTTCGGCGCCGACCGGACCGGCGCCGTCCTCGCGGGCATCGCGTTCGCCGGCTCGGCTACATCGCGTGTCAGTTGAAGCACCTGGCGATCGTCTCGACGGTCGTCTGGCTCCCGGTGGGACTGCCGTTGCTCGATCGCGCGCTCGCGGTGCGCCGACCAGGATCGCCAGCCGCCGCTCTCATGGGGGCATTCGGCCTGGTCTTCGCCGAGCAGGTGCTCTGCGGTTTCCGCAGTCGATTTACATCTGCGCGTCGTCTACGGCGTGTTCGCGCTGTTCCGCGCCGTCGGCGATCGGCACGCGCTGGGTCCGTGCCCGGTGGGCATGCTGCTCGGCGGCATCGCTGTCGCACCGCCTGGGCGCGGCGGCCGGCGCGATCGTGCTGCTGCCGCTGTCGAAGCTGGGCACGATCTCGGATCGGCCGAGGCGCTCGGCTGGGCGTGGTCGACGCGCCTGGCCTACTGGCCGCCGAACGTCCTGACGTTCCTGTGCCTACATCCACGGTGACATCTCCAACAACACCTACAGGGGGCCGCCGTTTTCTGGGAGGACTATGGTTACGTCGGCCTCGCGACACCCTGCTGGCGGTCTACGGCGGGGTTCGCGATGGCGCCGGCCGGTGGTCGCGTTCACGGCGGGCATGACGCTCGTCGGCTATCTGTTCGTGCTGGGGGCGGCCACGCCGGTTTTTCGCGTCGCCTACCTGCTGATCCCCGGCATGAGCCTCTTTCGCTTCCCGACGCGCTTCCTGATCGTCGTGGAGCTGGGCCTCGCGCTCCTGGCGGCGGTTGGACTGACGCGTCTGCGCGGCGATCTTAGGCGGCGCTGGCCCGACAGTCGGGAGCCCATTCGCCGTCATCCTCCGTATTCCGTCGTCATCGTCGCTGCGGTCTGCCGCTCACCGCCTCGATCTTTTCTCCATCAGCCACGGCAGAACCCGATCGTGCCGGCCGCGACTGGCTCGCCCGCCGGCGAGCGTGGCATCGTGCGGGGCGACGCCGCCGAGCCGCGGACGTTCACGCCGCGGCTCGCGACATCCACCGGCGGGTTCCAGCGGGCGCGCGGCTGGGCGGACGTCGGGCCGTACTTCGAGGTGCGCGGTCCTGGAGCCCAACCTCGGCGGCGGGCTCTGGGAATGCCGTCGGCGACTGCTACGCCGGCATCGCGGCGCGCTGGTATGTGGACGTCTGGGGCGACCACAACCGGGAGGCGCGTCGTTCCTCTGCTGGCGGCCCTGACTTCAAGGCGCAGACCCTGCGCGTGCACCCGGCGTCTCCTCCCGTGAGCACCTACGGCGTCACGCATGTGCTCAGCCCGTTCCTAGCAGGTGGGTGCTGCCGCCGCCGGCGACGGGTTGCGCGTACGTCTACCGCGTCGACGCGGCCAGGTGCGTTCGTCGCGGCAGCGCCGTGTGACAGCGAGAACGAAGCGGTGGGGGCTGCTCGACGACGATTCGATCCGGATGGCGAGATCCTCCTGCACGACGTCGCCGACGCGCCGCCGGTCCCGGTCGCGGAAGCCGCGGCGGCTCCGCGCGGGACGGGACCGCCCATCGTGCACGAGGACGCGCGGGAGCTCGTGATCGACGCCGCCGCGCCGCGGACGGCTTCCTGCTGCTGGCCGACACGTTCTATCCGGGCTGGACGGCAGAGGTGGACGGCGGCCCACGCCGGTCTATCGCGCCAACATGTCGCTGCGCGGGGCCGAGTGCCGGCCGGCACGAACGTCCGCTTCACCTACGAAGCACCGGGCTTCGCGGGGCTGAGATCACGCTGCTGCGGTGTCGCTGCTGTTGGGGTGGCCGGGCGGTCTACGTCGATCGGCGTGCGGACCGCGATCGTCGCATAAGGCGGAGCGCGGTATCGTAACGCCACAGCCCCAACGACCCCAGAATCCGATCACGACGTAATTTCAGCGCCTGCGCGACCAGGATGTACGCGATCGCGTCGGTGCGGCTGAACCGAACGGCGTCAGCACCGTCACCGCGACGAACTGGTAGATGCCGACGTATCCCGGCGTCGACGGCAGCGCGCTCCCGAGGCCCAACCGGCGATCAGCAGGAACGCCACCGGCAGCGGATGCGAAGCCCAGCGCCGCCGCGCCGATCACGGTGCCGAGCGCGTCCAGGCACCAGATGACGACGGTGAGCGCGAGAAACCCGGTGAGCCGGCGCGCGTCGTGAAAGGCACGCATGCCGCGCAGGCCGTGCTCCATCGCGGCGAGCAGCGTGGACGCAGCGCGTGCGGCAGCGGCGCGCGCTCGATCGCCGCCGCGCCAGCGGTTCGCAGAGCGGCAGGACCGCGATGCCGAGCGCGCCGAGCAGCCCGAGCGATCGCGAACGGCCGGGCGGCGCCCGCCAGCCATCCTGGCGGCGCCGGCAGCATCAGCAGCACGACCGCGCTGATCATGACCAGCGCCAGCGTCCGCGACGCGCTCGGACAGCGCGGTGGCCAGCACGTAGGCGTTGCCGAGGCCGCTGCGCGAGCTGATCATGAAAGTGCGCACCAGCTCGCCGGCGCGCGCCGGCAGGAAGTTGTTGCCGAAGTAGCCCGCCGCGGTGGCCCAGAACGCGGTCGGCACGCTGACGCCCCTCGGCGTTGAGCAGGATGCGCCACCGGCACGCGCGCAGGAAGAGCGTGATGGTGGCAATGCGCCGCCAGGGCGAGCAGGCCGGGCGAGGCGCCGCCGACAATCCGCCCCACCTGGCGCCACTCGATGCCGCGCAGCGAGTAGTAGAGCAGCACAGCTGCCAGAGCGCCGCGACGATGAGCGAGATCGTTCGGACGCCCGCGGGCTTGGGCGCAGCGGCCATCAGAAGAACCGCGCGTACGGGCGCTGGACCTCGAGCAGATCGGGCGGGCAGCGGTCGTGCCAGCGCCACTGGCCGGGGCGGAGCGGCGCGCCCGCGCGCTTGGCCTCGTCGAGCGGGCTCAGCAGCCGGCAGCGGAACAGCAGCGAGATGTGGTGGCCGCGCGTCGTCCTGCGCGGATAGTCTCGGCCACCAGCAGCGGCGCCGGCTCGAAAGAGACGTCGGCGCCCAGTTCCTCGCGGGCGCAGGCGCGGATGCGATCGGCGGCCGTCTCCTTGTAGCGGATGATCCCGCCAGGCACGTGCCATCCCGGGCCGAAGAACTCGTCGTCGCGCCAGGTGAGCAGCGTCCGGGAGCGATCGTCCTGGATCAGCAGATCGACGTTGATGAGCGGCGTGATCCGGCTGACGAAGAGAAAGACCTCCTCGGGCAGCCCGCGCGCGGGATCGCCGACGGCGGCTTCGACGCGTCGAGATGTCCGGCGCGATCCCGTCACGCTCCGCGTCCGGCACTGGTCGAAATTGATGCGCTCCTGCTCGATGACCAGCGGGCGGTTACGGACCTGTGTGTAGATCGAACCGACGTACTCGCCGAGGACGCCGAGAAAGAACAGCTGCACGGACGCGACGCAGAACACGCCGATGATGACCGGCGCGACGCCGATCGGCAGGTGGTACCAGAACAACATCTTCATCACGAAATAGACGAACGCCGCCACCAGGCTGACGACCGAGCTGAAGAAGCCGAGGATCGTCGCCAGCCGCAGCGGAATCTTCGAGTGGTTGACGATGCCCTGGACGCCGAGGTCGTAGAGGCGATACAGGTTGTTCTTCGTGACGCCGCGCGTCCGCTGCGGCTGCGTGTAAGGAACCGTCGCGTAGCGAAGCCGAGCTCCGCGACGATGCCGCGGAAGTAGGGATACGGATCCGGCAAGTCGCCGGAGCACGGCGACGAACGTCTGATCGTAGAGCCCGAAGCCGGTGCTGTTGCGGACCTGCTTCACTTCCGACAGCCGATCGATCACGCGGTAGCCCAGCCGGCGGATGGCGAACATCAGCGCGACTCCTCGCTCGCCGCTCTTGACGCCGAGGACGACCTTGTAGCCCTCGCGCCACTTTGCGAGGAACGCCGGGATCAGCTCGGGCGGATCCTGCAGGTCGGCCGCCATGCCGATGACGGCGTCTCCGCGGCACTGCAGCAGCGCGTGGTATGGCGACCGGACGTGCCCGAAGTTGCGCGTGTTGACGATGACCTTGACGTTCCTGTCGCGCGCCGCGATCCGCGAGTTCGCGACCGTGTCGTCGGTCGACGCGTTGTCGATGAACAGGTGCTCGTAGGTGTACCCTCGAGGCCAGGAACACCGCCGCGCACGCGCTCGTACAGCGCCTCGACGTTCTCCGCCTCGTTGTAGCAGGGCGTCAGGACGGTGATCCTCGGGTGTCAGACATTGTAGAGAAGGATCAGCTCGTTCGCGCATCCGAGTCGTTGCGGATCTGATCGGCGATCTCCTTCTGGAATACGCGCGAGCTGATCAGCACCGGCTCGGTGATGCTCCTTCAGCGCCGCCGGCGGGAGGATGGGCCGGCCGTGCAGCGTCTTGCCGTGGTAGCGGGAGTTCGACTCGATGAACGCGACGATGTCGGCTTCCGCGAGCCGGCTCGTCGCCATCAGTCGACTGGTGTGCGTGCCGACGCCCCACACGATGATCGGCCGCCCGTCGTCGACGATCGCGTCGATCTTCGCGTGCAGCCGGGTCGTCGGCCGCGCACTGAGCAATATATCGTTCGAGCCCCGCCGCGGTGTCGGGTCGAACTCAGCCGGCTCGGGCGTCGCGGTCCCTTCCGGTAGACCGCCGAGATGTTCGACATCACCGTCCGGTAGCTCTGCTCGCGATGATTCTGCTCGAGGAACACGCGCGTAAAGCCGTGCGTCGCATCAGGTTGTCGAGCGAGATCGGCGAGAAGAAGTTGATGTGCTCGGTGCTGAAATCCTGGTACGGCGCGTTCGGCCAGTCTGCGAACGCCGTGACGTCCGGCACTTCGACATAGAGCAGCCCACCCGGCAACAGCACCGCAGTGCGCGAACGCGCGTCGAGATCGCGCAGGTGCTCGAGGACGCCGACCATGATCACGACGTCGAAGCGCTCGCCCGGTTCCGGCGATCTCGGCGAGCGTCATCGTCCCGACGTCGATGGCGTAGAGGCGGCGGCCGCGGCGGCGCAGGCCGGCGATGGATCGAGGCCGATGACGTTGGCGAAACCGCGGTCGCGCAGGTTGGCCAGCAGCCGGCCGCTCGCGCAGCCGACGTCGAGGATGCGGGCGTCCGGCGGCGGGAGGTGGGGCGCGATGATGTCGGCGATCAGCGCCAGCCGCGCGCGTCGTAGTCCGACTCGGCGCCGTCCGCGCTGCGCGTACTCGTTCTTCGACATCTCGCGGTAGTAGCGGTCGAACGCCGCCTGATTCGGGAATGCCGTCGGCGTAGCCGCAGCCACAGCGTGGCAGACGACGACGTCGTAGCCCGTGACCGGCGTCGCCTGCTCGACGGCGGCGAACTCCTGTGGAACAGCAGCGGGGGGTGGGCGCTGCCGCAGACCGGGCAGCGTCGCGACGTGTGAGAAAGGTCAACGCGAGCCCATCGTGAGCGCGCGCGCGGAACGGCGTAGCAGACAAGGTCCCACCCTTCTTCGTTGTGGGGCCGCAGGAACAACGCGTAGTCCTCGCGCCACTCGCGCAGCAGCAGCGGAATCCGTCCAGAGATGATCCTGCCGGTGGTAGACGCAGACCGCGAGGACCGGCGCGTCGCGTCGATCGTCCGCGCGCGCCCGGCAAGCGCGTCGATCTCGAAGCCCTCGATATCGAGCTTGATGAAGGTCGGCTGTGCGCCGCCAACGAGCGCTTCAACGGTCTCGGCAGTCACCGCGACGCCGCCGTGGACGGTCGCGCTGTGGCGCTCGACGCCGTACCGGTGGCATCGAGGTACAGCGTGCCGCGCTCGGACGCCACGGCCACCTGTCGGCACTCGATCTTCGCGCGCGTCCAGGCGGAAGGACGCGCGACCGTCGCTTGCAGCCGGGCGAAGTTCGCCGGGTCCGGCTCGAGCGCGAGGACATGTGCCGAACGATCGCCGTGACGCGCAGAGTCGGATCGATGTCGCCGTCGTACGCGCCGCCGTCGACGATCCATTCGTCGTCCGACCAGGCGAACAGGTCGTCGGGAAAGTACTGCGGATGGCGACGGGATGCGAGAGGCCGTCGAAGTCGGCCAGACGGAAGCGCACCTGCGCCACGTATTCGGCGCGCGAGCTTCGTCTTCCCAGAGATCGAAGGCGCGGAGGACGTCGTCGCGTCCGTTCGATCAGCCGCGACGGCAGATCCTGCAGTAGAACGGCAGCACCGTCGTCGGCTATTTCCAGAAGAGCGGCGGAAACGGCAGCACCACGTCGCAGCCGAGCGCCTGCAGCTGTGCCGCGAATGCGCGAAGCGATGCGGGCTGTTGGCGCCCCAGATCGTGACGACGAACGCCGCGCCCGCGCCGTGCTGGCGCGCCGCCGCCTCCGGGGAGAGACACGGGAACGCCGTCGATCGCGTCTCCTGCCGGCGACGGCGTTGTCGGCGAACGCCAGCGGCTCGACGCCGTTGACGGCGCAGGCCGGCGAGCGCCCGCCGGCCGAGGCCGCCCGAGCCGAGCAGCACGATGCGCGCGTCCGCCGGCGAGCCGGTCGAACTCGGGCGCTCCCGGCGCGCACGACGCGTCGCCGGGTCGCTCGCCAGCATCGCCTCGAGCTCGTCGGCATCGTCACCAAATGGTCTTTCCGCCGTCCACGACCAGGTTGGCGCCGGTCACGAACGACGCGGCGTCCGAACAGAGATACACGAGGGCCCCTTGAAAATCGTGGGCTCGCCATGCGCCCCAACGGGATCTTCGCGAGCCGCGCGCTCGATGAATTCCGCGGGCTGGCCGTTCTCCACGCCACCGAGCGTGATCGTGTTGACGCGCACGCCGCTCGGCCCAATACGTCGCGAGGTAAAGCGTCAGGCCGTGCAGGCCCGCCTTGACGACGGTATAGGTGACGGGCTTGACCGGCTGCTCGTCGGCCGGCAGCCCGCCTTCCGATACAGGCGCTGGTCCGGCGCGATGACGCCGTATTCCGACGAGATGTTGACGATGACCCCGCGCGCTGCTGCCGCGAGCGGGCCACCGATGATCCGCGCGCACAGGAACGGGCCCGTCAGGCCGACGGCGACATCGGCGTTCCACTGCTCGATCGCGGAACTGCTCGAGGCGCGAGAACTCCTGCCCGGGCGCTTCCACCTTCGGGTTGTTCGCGGCGTTGTTGACGAGGATGTCGACGCGGCCGGCCGCGCCAGCACCGTGTCGAGCAGCGCGATCGACGCGGCGCTGCGTCACGTCGCAGCCGATACCGAGGGCGCGCACGCCGGAGGCCCGGCTACCTCGGCGGCCCGCGCTTCGGCCTCCTCGCCGTCGATGTCGGCGATCACCGGCACACCGCCGGCCGCGGCGATCGCTTCCGCGTGCCGGACGCCGAGCAGGCCGGCGCCGCCGGTGACGATCGCGACGCGACCCTGCAGCGAGAAATCGAGCGTCTGGCTCATGATTCCACCGTGCGGCCGGTCGCATCGCACCTTGACCGCCAGCGCCAGCCGCAGCACGGCGATGCCGTCCTCGAGCGGCACGCCGGTCGCGCCTTGCCGTCGACGCACGCCGGGAAATGCGCCGCTTCGTCGAGGAACATCTGGTTGCGCTGATACCCGCAAGGTCGAGCGGCTCGGCGCAGCGACCCACGATGTCGCAGCGCCGGCGAGGAGATCGAGCGCGACCGACCCCGTTCTCGCCGGGCACCGCATCGTGCGCCGCGGCGGCCGCGACGCAAACGTCTGCCGGATCGCACCGGCACGCGCCGCCGTCGAGCCGCGCCTCGACCGTGTCCTCGACGTCGATCTCGAGATCGCTCAGGTGTCCGCCGGCGCCGTCGACCGTGCCGGCGGGCCGAACAGCCACCACGCGAGATCGTAGTCGTGGATCTGCGTCAGCACGACGCCGCCGCCGAGTCCGCGCGCGCCGCGTACGACGTGCGGTAGTCCTCGTAGGGATGCCAGTCGGGCAGATACTCGGCGTAGTCGATCTCGCGCCCGTCAACGACCCGAGCGCCGCGCTTCGAGCACTCCCGCAGCCACCGCACGGCCGGGTGATACCGCCACTGGCAGCCGACGAGGACCATCACAGCCCTCGCGCACGGTGTCGCGCAGAGCGTCGACGCCGTCCATCGCGTGCGACGACCGGCTTCTCGATGAACAGGTGGCAGCCGGCCTCGGCGGCGCGCTGCGCGATCTCGAGGTGCTGGCTCGACGGCGTGCACACGAAGACGGCGTCCGGCCGCGCCGCCAGCGCCGCGTCGAGATCGTTGAACGCCGTGACGCCCAGCTCCGCTTCGACGTCGCGCGAGTCGTCGCGCTCCAGCGTCTCCGTGACGACGTGCGCCAGCCGTCGCCGCCGGTACGCCAGCAGCTCGAGGCCCTCGCCGTGGACCGCGCGCAGGTTGCGCGCATGGCGCTGCCCGATGGCGCCGAGACCCGCCATGAGGATCCGCACCTCATTCCTCAAGCGGCGGAACCATCATGTTCGCGCAGGAACTCGTCGCGCGGCAGGAACGGCCAGAGGTCCTCGAGCGGCTTCGACACCATCGACCCGTCGGGCTTGCGCATCGACGACAGGCTCGGCGCGCGCGGCTCCTCGCGCGGCGCCATCACCTCGACGACGACCGGGCCCGGTGCGTCGAGCAGCTCGCGCACGCGGTGACGAGATCGCGATCCGTTCGATGTCGCGCGTAGGGCAGCCCGTACGCCTCGACCACCTTGCGCAGCGCCGGCAGCGTCACGCCGCTCGTCGCGTCGGCCCCGGCCAGCCGGCCGAAATAGCGCGACTGCGACGTCCGGATCGACGCATAGCCGTCGTTGTTCACCACGAACAGCTTGATGGGCAGGTCGAGCCGCCGCACCGTCTCGAGCTCCTGGATGTTCAGCTGCAGCCCGCCGTCGCCGTCGACGCAGATCGTGCGCCGCCGTCCGTGGGCGAGGCACGCGCCGATCAGCGCCGGGCAGGCCGTTGCCCATCGCGCCGAGCGCGGTCGTGAGGAACAGCCGCTGCCCCTCCCTCAGCGCACGGCGAGGCAGAAGATCTCGATCGCCGGCGCCGGAGCTGCCCGACACGATCACGTCGTCGTGCGCGGACGCTCGGCGATCGCCTCCGCGAGCACGTATGTGCTCACGCCGTCCGGCAGCCCGCGATACTCGGGCAGGACGACGGGATAGCGTCTGCCACTCGCCGGCAGCGCGCGGTCCACGCAGCCGATCGCGCGGCGCGACGCGTCGATCTGGCGCAGCATCTCCTCGATGAAGCGCGCGTCGGCATGGACGGGCACCTCGATCGCGTGCCCATCTTGCGGAGCTCGGCGCGTCGATGTCGACCATGATCTTCGTGGCCGCGCGGGCAAATTGCGCGGCGCGTAGCCGGTCACGACGAGGTCGAGCCGCGCCCCGATCGCGAGCAGCCAGTCCGAGTTCTGCAGCGTGAAGTTGGCGCCACGCGGCGCCATCGGCCCGGGCCGGCCCACCAACAGCGGATGGTCGTCGGCACCATGTCGTGCGCCGGCCACGTCGTCAGCACTGGCACGCCGAGCCGCTCGATCAGCCGCGCATCTGCGCGCGCGCCCGCCGAGCCGGACGCCGTTTCCGATCAGCACGACGGGCCGTTCCGCCGAATTGAGCAGCTCGATCGTTCGGCGACGGCCGCGGCGATCTCCGCCGCGGTGCCACCCGGCGATCGCGCGTCTCGCCGGGTCGAAGCCGCGCAGCGACGCCTCGTCGATCGACGCGCCCTGCACGTCGAGCGGCAGGTCGAGCCACACGGGGCCTGGCCGCCCGTGCGCGCCAGATAGACGGCCTTTTCGAGATGGAAACGGATGTCGGCCGGCTCCATCACGGTCACCGCGTACTTCGTGATCGGCGAGACGATGGCGACGATGTCCACTTCCTGGACGCCCATTTGACGGACGCCGGTGCGGCCCTTCAGGTCGGCACGCTTGGCCTGGCCCGAGAGCACCAGCATCGGCGTCGAGTCCAGCCACGCGCCGGCGACGCCGGTCACCGCGTTGGTGCCGCCCGGACCTGCCGTGACGAGACAGACGCCGAGGCCGTCGGTGATCTTGGCGTACGATTCCGCGGCCATGGACGCCGCCTGTTCGTGCTGCGTGCAGACGTACTCGAGGCCGCGCCATCGGCCCGAGCGAATCGTTCAAGTGCATCGCGCCGCCGCCCGTGAGCTCGAACACGTGTTGACGCCGCTGCGCGGCGATGAAGCGGAAGATGCAGTCGGAGAGTTTGACCGTCATGGCCGCCCTGCCGTCCGATCGTTTCAGGGCTCGCGAAGTCGACGAGGCGGCCGTCCGCGTCGAGAATCGGCATGATCTGTGTGCGGCCGGGCAGCCGGGCGCGCAAGTCCTCCGGCGACATGCCGGCCTGGCCATGGACGAACGTTCGCGTCATCGCCTTCTCGACGTCGTCGTGCAGGTTCACGCCGCGGACGAAGGCATGGCGGATGTCGCCGTCCGTGACGACGCCGACGACGCGGCGGCGGCCGTCGAGCACGAACGCGATGCCCATGCGATTGCTGTCGATTACGCGCAGCGTGGTGAAGAGCCTGGCATCGTTCGTCACCGTCAGCGCGCGCAGGTCGGGACGCAGGCGGCGATCGACCGGCTGGCCGCAGCACGAGACTCGCCCAGTGGATTTCGGTCAGCCGTTCCAGCGCGACACGGAACGGCTGCCCGTTCTCGTGATGTCCCATCCAGATCTCCGGAATCAACGTCGGATGCGACTGCAGCAGCACGGGCAGGAGCGCGACGAAGTTGACCGCCCCGTCGCCGATCTGCAGCCCTTCGCCCGACGTGCCCGCGCCGTCCGACACGTGGAGGTGCCGCACGTAGGGCGTGACGGCCCGCAAACTCTTGCAGGCTCGCCCCGCTCTTCGCGCACTCAGCGCCGCGTGCGACGTGTCGAAACAGAGCCCGAGGCCGGACTCGCGGCAGAGGCGCACGGTGTTCTCCGAGTCGCAGATGATGTGGCCGAACCAGCGGCCGCCGAAGTACCACGGGTACGGCGGCAGGTTCTCGAGCAGCAGATCGACGCCGGCGGTGTCGAGCCGCTTCAGTGCGGCGAGCAGGCGGTCGTCGGCCGCCTCGACGTCGTAGCCGCCGGGCCGGGGCGACATGCCGCCGACGTGCATGACGATCTTCGGGCCGCGCGGGAACAGGCGACGGTCCCACGCGAACAGCGGCGCGAGGTCGCGCGCCAGATCGATCGTCTTCTGGATGCGCGCACCGACAGTTCGCGCTGCGCGTCGTCCTCGGCGCACAGATCGATCAGCACGTCGTGCGCGTACTCGGGCGCGTGCACGACGAAGCCGAACGGCTTTCGTCCACCGTGATAGCCCGACGGCGCCGGCGTCGAGATCGCGATCGCTGACGTGGAACTCGACAAAGCGCATGCCGAGCGGCACGAACGCCTCCTCGAGCGCCGCGAAATCGAGAAAGCGCGCGACGATGCCCCACGGTGCGCCGACGTCGATCGGCGCGTCTCTCGCGGCGCGCCATCACGTCCTCGATGTCGGACTGCAGGAACACGTCGTCGGGCTTCATGGCGCGCGCGAGGCGGCGGCCGAGCAGCTTGTCGACGAACTGCGGCGACAGGCCGAGCCCGGGACTCTTGCTGGTGATCATCTCACGCGTGATCGGCGTTGTCGCCGGGATGGCGCCCGCGGCCACGAGACTCTTGCCAGGACGCGGCGGTTGAGCGTCTCGCCGCGCGTGATCCAACGGTGCGGAACGCCGATCGACGCTTCCACCTCGCGGATCGCGCGCACCTGCTCGGCGAACGGCTCCGGCTCGAGGCTGGCCTTGTGATCGGGGCCCCGCATGCCGCGGTCGAGGGTCAGATGGCGTTCAACCATCCGCGCGCCCATCGCCACCGCCGCGAGCGAGATCGCCGTTCCGGTGTCGTGACCGGATACCCGACCGGCCGGCCGACCACTCCCGCAACCGCTCCATGAACCGCAGGTTGATCTCTTCCGGCGCCGCCGGGTACGTGCTGACGCAGTGGAACAGCGCGTACTCGGCGCCGCACTGGTCGAGAAACGCGAGCGTCCGGCGCACTTCCTCTTCCGTCGACATCCCCGTCGACAGCAGCATCGGCCGCCCGGTCGCGGCCACGTACTCGATCAACGGGAAATTCGTCAGGTCCGGCGATCCGATCTTGTAGGCGGCCACGTCGCACGACTCGAGGAAGTCGACGCTCGCCCCGATCCCACGGCGTGCACAGCGCCGTGATCCTCCGGGACCGGCAGTAGGCGAACAGATCGACGAACTCGCTGTCGGACAGCTCGAACTCGATCAGCATGGGGACGATGTACTGCAGGCCCTGCTCGCCATGACGGGGCTGGTCGATGATTTCCTGCCTGTAGGTCTCGGTGCAGCTTGCGCTTCTGGAACTTCACGGCGTCCGCTCCCGCGTCCACCGCCGCGTCCACCAGGCGCTTGGCGATCCCGATGTCGCCGTTGTGGTTGATGCCCACCTCGGCGATGACGTAGCAGGGCTCCCCGGCGCCGATCGGGCGGGCCGCGCGCGCTCAGTGCGCGCTTCAGCTGAGCGCGCGTCCATACCACTCCACCGTTCGGTCGATCGCCGATTCAAGACCCACCGTCGCAGTCAAGCCCGAGCTCGCTGCGCGCCCGAGCGGTGCTGGGCACGTACCGCTGCCGCCGTCCGCCCCGCACCGGCGTGCCCGCGATCCGCACCTCGGGAATGGGGTAAACCGCGACGCGATCAGCCGGGCCAGGTCGGCGATGGTGATCGCCGCTTCCGAGCCGACGTTGTAGGGACGCATGGCTGGCCCCGCAACAGAATCGTCCAGAGCCACACCGCGAGATCGGCGCGCGTACAGGTACGAACGGTGCGGCGTGCCATCACCCGCGACGCCGAATCGGGCCGCCCTGCAGCCCGTCGCGGATGAAATTCCCGACGGCGAACTGCGCGTCGAGCGGCAGATACGGACCGACGAACGCGAAGCACCGCGCGATCGTCGGCTGCAGTCCTCGTCCGCGTAGATCGCGCACAGCATTTCCGCGGCACGCTTGCCCTCGCGCGTACGACCTGGCGCGGATCGGTCGGGTCGGGCGCGCCGGTGATAGTCCTCCGGCACGTGCGCCAGCTCGGGCGGCTGACGTCCGTAGACCGCGCCGGAGCTCGTCAGCAGAAAGCGCGTGGCGCCGGAGCTGGCGCGCAACTCCAGCGTGCGGCGCGTGCCCTCGACGATCGTCTCGAACATCGCGCATGCGGTCAGCTCGACGAGCGCGGCTCGCGTCCGTCGCCGCGTGAATCACGTGCGTGAACGCGCCGGCCGGGAAGCTGCGAACGTCCGGACGTCGCCGTCGTGCAGCGTCACGCCGGATGCGCCGCGAGGTGAGGCGCCTTCTTCGCGAATGCGCGGCGATCCCGCGTCAACACGACGGCCGACGCGCCGAGCTTCAGGCGATCGTTCGCCCAGAGCAAGCGTCTCCAGCAGCCAGCAGCCGAAGAATCCGGTCCCGCCGGTGATGAAGAGGCGCGCGCCGCGCAGCTCTTCCCACAGGTCGCCGTCCGCGCGAGCACCTGATCGAGATCGCGCGCCAGGGGATTCCGCGTGGTCATCGTTACCACGTCTTCCATGGCGCCTGCCCGGCGTCCCAGAGCGACTCGAGGTAGCGCAGGTCACGCAGCGTGTCCATGCACTGCCAGAACGCCTCGTGGCGATACGCAAAGAGCTGCCCGGCGGCCGCCAGCGCCTCCATCGGCGCGTGCTCCCACATGACGTCGCGCTTGATGTACTCCAGCGCGGCCGGCTCGACGACGAAGAAGCCGCCGTTGATCCAGCCTTCGTGCAGCGTGGACTTCTCCTTGAAGTGGCGAATGCGTCGCCGTCGAACTCCAGCGCGCCGAACCGCGCCGGCGGCCGGACCGCGGTCAGCGTCGCCAGCGCGCTCGCGCGAACGGTGAAACGCGAGCAACTGCGTCGATCGGCACGTTGCAGACGCCGTCGCCGTAGGTGAGCATGAACGTGCCGCCGCCGATCAGCGGCGCGCAGCTGCCGCAGCCGGCCGCCCGTCAGCGTCCCCTTCCCCGTGTCGACGAGATGGACCGTCCACTGCTCGCGGTAGTTGTTCAGCGGCACGACGTGGCCGTCTCTGGAGCGAGACGGTCATGTCCTGGCCGACCGCGTGGTAGTCGAGGAAGTAGCGCTTGATCTGGTCGCCCTTGTAGCCGAGCGCGAGCACGAACTCGTTGAAGCCGTACTGCGCGTAGTGCTTCATGATGTGCCAGAGAATCGGCCGGCCGCCGATCTCGACGAGCGGCTTCGGCCGCATCTCGGTCTGCTCGGAGAGCCGCGTGCCGGCGCCGCCGCACAGGATCACGACCGGAACGCGTCGTCAGCTCACGGCAAGTACCCCTGGTACCAGTCCACCGTCGCGCGCAGGCTGTCTCGAGCGTGAACGCCGGCGACCACGCGAGCATCCGTCGCGCCTTCGCCGCGTCGAGATACTGATCCGAATCTCGTGCGACGCCTCGTTGCGGATGTCGGGCTCGAGGTCCGATCCCATCGCCGCCAGGATCTGCCCGACGAGGTCGAGCACCGTCATCCGCCGCTCGTACGAGAAGTTGAACACCTCGCCGGCGAGCGCGGGCTGTCGTCGCAAGCTGCTCGGCGAGCAGCATGTAGGCGCGCGCGCCGTCCTCGACGTACAGGTAGTCGCGCGTGAACTGGCCGTCGGAACGGATGATCGGTCGCTCGCCGCGGATGACCGATCGAATCGTCCCAGGCACGATGCGGTTCCAGTTGAGATCGCCGCCGCCGTAGAAATTTCCGCAGCGGGTCACGCCCACGGGCAAGCCGTAGCTCTTCGCGTACATCTGCGCGAATCAGGTCCGCGCACGACTTGCTGACGTCGTACGGATTCCGGCCGCAGCACGGGAGCGTCCTCCGTGTAGGGCAGCTCGCCTGATCGCCGTACGCCTTGTCGGACGAAGCGACGACGATCTGCCTGCACGGGCGGGCTCCGCCGGCAGGCTTCGAGGAGCGCCCACGTGCCGCGGATGTTGGTGTCGAGCGTCGAGACCGGGTTGCGATTGGCCACGCCCACGGTCGCCTGCGCCGCCAGGTGCAGGACCGTCACGATTTCGTACTCGCCCAGGGCGCGCTCGATCGACCTCCTGGTCCCGGATGTCGCCGCGGACGACCCGCACGCGGTCGAGCAGCGCCGTCGCGACCAGCTCGGACTGCGGTACCCAGTCGCGTACGAGCACCACGACGTCGGCGCCGCAGTCGACGAGGCGCTTCACGAGCCAGCCGCCGAGAAACCCCGTGCCCCCGGTCACGAACACCGGCCGGTCCCGCCAGAACGGCGCGGTCGCTCGGTGCCTATTCCCAGGCGTCGATGTGAATCGCCTCCGGAGAAATGCCGCGCGCGCGCAGGTCGTTGCCGATGCCGCGCAGCATCGGCGGCGGCCCCGCGATGTAGTACGCCGTGCTCGACGGCTCGGCGACTCGCGGCCAAACGGCCTCCACCGACACCCGCCCCGCTGCGCAGCTCGATCGGATGGACCGCGTCCACCTCTTCTCGCGAAGTACGTGACACTCGAGCGACGGCAGCCGTCTGCGCACACGCGTCGACCGCGTCGCGATAGATCAAGAGCTCGCTCGTGCGCGCGCCGTACGCCAGCGATCACCGTCCGCGCCGACTCCGGCGTCAGCCACTGCAGAAACGCCGTGAACGCCGTGATGCCCGTTCCGCCGGCGAACAGGACGACGTCGCGTCCTGCCGTCGACGACGAAGTCGCCATAGGGCAGCTTGATCCAGACCGTCGCTCCCTCGGCAGCTCGCGCTCCATGCGCGTCGTGAACGGCCCGTGCACGGCGTAGGTGATCGCGCGACGACGCGTCCGATCCGCCGGCGCGCTGGCGATCGAGAACACGCGCGACTCCGGCCAGAATCCGCTCGGGTCGTACGGATCGAGCGCCAGGTGGAGAAACTGCCCGGCGCGGAATCGCGGCACCGGCGCGCTCGGGCGCAGCGCGACGGTATAGACGCGCTCGCCGTGCGCGACGATGCGCTCGACGAGGCACGCGCAGCTTCTGCGGCACGGGCATGCGTCACGCGACCCCGCCTGCCGCGCGCTCGCCATTCATGAAGCTGTGAACACGCCGGCCATGTGGTCGAGCCGCGCCGCGTCGAGCCCCGGGATAGACGCCGATGAAGAACGTGTCGTTCATCACGGTGTCGGTGTTCGTCAGGTCGCCGACGACGCGGTGCGGGATGTCCTGGAACGCGGGATGGCGCAGCAGATTGCCCGCGAACAGGCTCCGCGTCTCGACGCGGTTCGCCTCCAGGAACTTGACCAGCGTCCGCGCGGGTGAAGCCGGCGTCCTTCGCGCACCGTGATGACGAAGCCGAACCAGGACGGCTCGAATGCGCGCGTCGCGGTCGGCAGCAGCAGCCGGTCCTCGTACGGACGCAGCACGTCCATCAGTCGATCGAAGTTGGCGCCGGCGCGCGCGCGATGAACGTCCGTCGAGCTTCTCCAGCTGCGCGCATCCGATCGCGGCCTGCATGTCGGTGACCTTCAGGTTGTAGCCGATGTGGCTGTAGACGTACTTGTGGTCGTACCCGAGCGGCAGCGTGCCGAACTGCTGGCTGAACCGCGTGCCGCACGTGTTGTTCTCGCCGCCCGCGCAGTAGCAGTCGCGGCCCCAGTCGCGAAACGAGCGCGCGATGCGGCCCAGCTCGTCGTCGTTGGTGACCACCGCACCGCCTTCGCCCATCGTGATGTGGTGCGCGGGATAGAACGAAACAGCTCGCGAGATGGCCGAACGTGCCGGTCAGCTGATCGTGGTAGCGCGATCCGAGCGCGTCGCAGTTGTCCTCGATCACCCAGAGATCGTGGCGCTTGGCGAGATCGCCGACGACGTCCAGGTCGAACGGCACGCCAAGTGTGTGCGCCATCATGATCGCGCGCGTCTTCGGACCGATCGCCGCTCGCAGCTGATCGGGATCGGCCGTGTAGTCGCCAAGGTTGACGTCGACGAACACCGGCACGAGCCCGTTCTGCAGGATCGGCGCGAGCGTCGTCGGAAACCCCGCGGCGACCGTGATCGACCTCGTCGCCTGGCCGAAGCCGCCGACTTCGCCAGCTTCGGCGAGGTCGAGCGCGGTCAGGGCCACGAGGTTGGCGGACGATCCCGAGTTCACCAGCAGCGCGTCGGCAACGCCGAGGTAGTCCGCGAAATCCGTCTCGAACCGCTCCGCGTAGCGGTTCGCCGTCAGGAAGAAGTCGAGGCTGGCGTCGACGAGGTTGCACAGTTCTTCCGCGTCGAACACACGTCCGGCGTAGTGGGTCAGATCGTTTGCGGGATTGAAGGGGCGGTTCGAGAACTGCGCCTGGTAGTACTGGCGAACCAGCGCCGCAATCTGCTCCCGGAGGATGTTGCCCTTGGACACGTCGGCTCCCTTTTCACGATTCTGCACGCCCTTGCACCCGCGAATCCAGTTCTGGACCGGTTTATCGGCCGGGGTGCCCGCGACTGCTCAGGGGGGCTACAATGCGCCATGCGCGCCTTGACGGTTCTCACGATGGTGCTCGCAGCACCGCATTGACTCCTCAGCTCCCCGGCGACCGGCCCGCGCCGAATCCGCGCGCGACGCGATCGGTCGTGATGGCGCGGAACGGCGCCATCGCCACCAGCCAGCCGCTCGCGACAGCCGCCGGCCTCAAAGTCCTGCAGTCGGGCGGGAACGCCATCGACGCCGCCGTCACCGCGGCCGCGGTCCTGTCCGTCGTCGAACCGACGATGAACGGGATCGGCGGGGACCTGTTCGCGATCGCTCTACGACGCCAAGAACGCAGTCGGTCCACGGCCTCAACGCGAGCGGACGCGCGCCGGCGGCCGCGACGCTCGAGGAATTTCAGAAGCGCCACCTCCGATCGCATTCCGCTGCGCGGGCCGCTGTCGGTGAGCGTGCCCGGCGTGGTGGACGGCTGGAACGAGCTGCTGACCAAGCACGGCACGATCACGCTCGCGCAGGCGCTCGAGCCCGCGATCCGCTACGCGCGCGACGGCTACGGCGGTCAGCGAGATCGTCGTCGTGGCAATGGCGCGAGGTCGCTGACCTGCTGGCGAGCGATCCCCAACGGCGCTGCGGTCCTGCTGCCGTCCGGCAAGCCGCCAGCGGCCGGCGACGTGTTCAAGAATCCGGCGCTCGCGGCATCGCTCGAGCAGATCGCGAAGGGCGGCCGCGACGCGTTCTATCAAGGGCCCGATCGCGCAAGGCGATCGCCGACGAGCTGCAGAAGCGCGGCGGCCTGATCACCGCCCAGGATCTTCGCGGCCAATCACCCGGACTGGGTCGAACCGCTCTCGACGACGTATCGCGGCTACAAGGTGCTCGAGCTGCCGCCGAACACCCAGGGTATCGCGTCGCTCGAGATGCTCAACATCCTCGAGGGCTACGACCTGAAGGCGCTCGGGCCACAACACCGCCGCCTACCTGCACCTGCTCGTCGAGGCCAAGCGGATTGCGTTTGCCGATCGCGACGCGTGGATTGGCGATCCCTCCACGACGCCGCCGGCCGCCATCGCGAAGATGCTGTCGAAAGACTACGCCGCGTCTCGTCGCCGGGAAATCTCGCGCGATCAACCGCGGCGCGAATACACGCGCCGCTGACCCTCGACAGCCGATCGAACGCCCGGACCCGGTGAGCATCCCCAGGCGATGGGCGACACGGTCTACCTCACCGCGGCCGACGGGCAGGGCAACGTCATCTCGCTCATCCAGTCGCTCTACGAAATCTTCGGCTCGGGCATCGTCGCCGGCGATACGGGCATCGTGCTGCAGAATCGCGGCAGCCTTTTCTCGTCTCGACAGCCGGACACCCGAATCAGCTCGCGCCCGGCAAGCGTCCGTTCCACACGCTGATTCCCGCGATGGTGCTGAAGGACGACCGCCCGTGGTTCTCGTTCGGGGTGATGGGCGGCGACATGCAGGCGCAAGGGCACGTCCAGGTGCTCCTCAACCTGATCGACTTCGGCATGAACGTGCAGGAGGCCGGAGAAGTCGCGCGCTTCCGCCACACGCCAGACGGCCTCGCGCTCGAGTCCGCGATCCCGGCCGACGCACGCTTCGGCCTCAGCACACGAGGCCACAAGCTAATCAATCAGATCGGCGTCTTCGGCGGATTTCAAGGGATCCTGATCGATCCCGCCACGCACGTCCTCATGGCCGGATCCGACCCGCGCAAGGACGGCATGGCCGCGGGCTGGTAGGATCCCTGGCCTCAGACTTGCCCTTCTGAGCTTCTGTAAAGCGCCGCAGGCCCTACAGCTCGAAGATATCCACCTCGGCCTGACGGCCGCGGACGCTCACTCGTCCAAGCGAGGTTGAGGGAATCGGCTGCGTCAGGCGGTCGATCGTCTCCCGCGTGACGATGATCTGATCGGGCTTGCACACCGACGACTCCAGGCGCGAGGCGATGTTGACGACATCGCCCAGCACGGTGAACTCGCGGCGGCGCGGCGATCCAATATCACCCGTCAGCGCGCGACCGCTGTTCAAGGCGATCCGCATCCGGAAGGTCCGCTCCGGCTGCAGCGCGTTCATCTCCGCGAGCGATCGCCGCATCGACAGCGCCGCCTGCACCGCACGGTCTGCGTGATCCTCCTGAGAGAACGGCGCGCCGAAGACGGCGAGAATCGCGTCGCCGATGAACTTGTCGAGCGTCCCCTCGTGCTCGAACAGGCACTCGGCCATCCGCGTGAAGTACTGATTGAGGAGCTCCGCCACCTGATACGGCTTCATCCCCTCGCAGAGCGCCGTGAAGGCGACGATGTCGCAGAACATCACCGTCACGTCGCGCTCCTGCGCGATGAGCGGTGAGCCAACTCCCGATCCGCCGAGCAGGATCCGATTGACGACGCCCGGCGAGTGATAGCGCTGCAAACGCTCACGCCACTTGCTTTCCTGCAGGAGCTGCTCCGACATCCGCGCCTGTTCGATCGCGACGGCCGCGTAGTTCGCGAGCGCAGCGAACACGTCCAGATCGTCGGCAACGAACCGCTTCGAGCGCGGACTGTCCACATAGAGGACGCCGATGACCTCATTCCGATTCCAGAGCGGCGCGCACATGAACGAGCGGACGTGCATCGCCTGGATGCTGCTGGCCGCGTCCAGACGCGAGTCGTACAACGCGTCCTGGGCCAGCATCGCGACCCGCTCGCGCATCACACGATTCACTATCGTCCGGCTCAAGGTCGTCTGCTGCGGTGCCGAGCCGTCGCGGTTTCGCAGGACGCGAGCGGTCAGTGCCTGATCGGCAGCGTCGCGCAGCAGCAGAAACGCGCGCTCGGCGGGAACGACGTCGAAGACGAGGTCGACGACGCGGGTCAGGATCTGCGGGAGCGGTTGGACGGTGACGAGGGTCTTCCCGATTTCGCTCAGGAGACGGAGCAGCCTCGGCTGACGCCGATCGCGGGCCTTGCGTCGATCGGGGCCCGCGTATGCGCGGTTGGCCACCCGGCGATCGGTTGCGGCACGGCGCTCGCGCGACGACGGGAGTGCGGCCCGTCCGTTCCTGGAGGGATCCTGAGCGCGCCGGCCGCCGCCGGCGCCGTCAAGCTCGCCAGCGTCGAGCTTCCGTACCAGCGTGCCGGAATCCTCGAGGAGCTGATGGTGCTCCGAGAGCAGCTCATTGCTCTCGACGCGCTGCTCGATCGACAGCGTGACCTGACCGCAGCGAAAGACGTCGCCGGCCTTCAGTGCGGTCTCCCCGAGCAGCGGCATGCCGTTCAACTCGGTGCCGTACCGGCTGCCCGTATCGGCCAGCACGCAGAGGCCGCCGGCGAGCTTCAGCTTCGCATGCTGACGCGAGACGCCTGGCGCGATGATGACGATGTCGCACGTGGGCGCGCGACCGATGAGCGTCTCGCCTTCCCGCAGTACGACCCGGCGCGGCACGCCTACGACGTCGGTGAAGTTGACCGCGAACAGCTCAGTTCCTCTCGCCCACGCGAATGACCTTCAGACCCGTTCGCGACTCCAACGCCGACACGATCTGGCCCACCGACGACGAATCGGGCTTCAGCATGATGAACTCGCTCTTCGTGCGCACCGTCACCCAGTCGCGATCCCCCTTGAACAACCTGAACTTGCTGGCCTCGACCTTGACGATCGCGACGGCGGTGCCGCCGGGGGTGACCCATTGCGGATCGCGGGAGTGCGAATGATAGATCGCGATGATGCTGTCGTACGGCGCGGTCCGCAGGCGCGTCTCGCCGTCGAGTACCTGCACGGCGCCGTCCGCGAGCCTCAGTGCCGCGTCACGATCGCGCGTCTTCCGGCCGTCGACCATCAGCAGATCGACGGACTTGAACACGAGCGGAGGCATGAGCGGCGAGCTTGCGCGGACCGGGAGCGTCTCGGCAGGCGTAGTCGGCGCACTGGCAACGGTGGCGTCCGGTTTCGCCCCGACCGGCTTGGAAACATCTGCCGCGCGAGTGGGCTTGACCGCTGGCCCGGGTGCCGACGACGTCGGCTTCGCCGCCGGCGGCGGTGTTGGCGGTGCCGCCGGTTGGAGGGTCACGTCAAGCGCGGCCGGAACAGGCGCAGCGCCCGTCGGTGAGACACCAGCATCGACCGACGACGGTGTGGCCGGCGGTGTGGAAACCGCCGCGCCTCGCTGACGACGCATCCATGTCACGCCGATGCCGAGCGCCACGATCAAAACGAGAGCGGCAACGGGCAGCGCCAGCTGCTGTGCGCTTGCACGACCGATCGGAGGGCGCGGCTCCGGAACGGCAGGCGCCGGAGGCACGGCAACAGGAGAGGCGTGTCCGACGGACTCGACCGAGACTGGACCGACGTGACGAACGCCCGTTACCGGAGTGATCATGACGTTCGGAGGAACGGTGACGTCCATTCCGGACATCCCCGTCAGCTCCGCCGCCGCCACCGTCGTCGAACCGACATTTGCGATTGCGGCCGCCGGCGTGCCCGAGCGCCGCCCGGAACTCGTCGGCCGTCTGAAATCGTTCCTCGGGTGCCTTGGCGAGCGCCCGGTCGAGGATGTCCTGACACCACGACGGAAGCTCCGCCCTGAACTGGCGCAGCGGCGTCGGCGGATCCTTGACCTGCTTCTGCGCCATGGCGATGGCGGTGTCGGCCTTGAAGGGCAGGTTGGCCGTCAACAATCGGTACAGCACGACGCCTATCGAATAGATGTCGGCCCTGCCGTCCACCTCATTGCCCAGAACCTGCTCCGGCGCCATGTAGGCGGGCGTGCCCATCATGTAGCCGTCGGTCGTCAGGTGCTCGGTCCCGGCGATGCGCGCGATGCCGAAGTCCATCACCTTTACAAGGCCGGAGTCGGTGACCATCAGATTGGCGGGCTTCAGATCGCGGTGGACGATCCTGGCGCGATGCGCGTGGCTGAGCGCGTCGAGCACCTGCGAGCACAACGAGGCGGCGCGGTCGAATGGCAGCGGTCCGAATCGATCCGACAGGCGATCGAACGTCTCTCCCCCGACGAACTCCATCACCATCAGCAGATCGTCGTCGTGCTGGGCGAACTCGTACAACGTTGCGATGTTCGGATGATTCAGGCGGGCCAGCGTGATCGCCTCGGCGCGGAACCGCTTCAGGATCTCGGGATCCCCGAGATCGGGGTTCAGCACCTTGATCGCGACCTCGCGCTCGAGCGTCTCGTCCACCGCCTTGTAGACGGTGCCCATGCCCCCGCGACCGAGACGGGAGACGATGCGGTACTTGCCGACCGTCTGGCCAACCATTGTCACGCCCCCATTGGCGGTGGAAAGGTGGCAGTCTAGCATGCCCCCATACGTGTGCTAACGTGACGCCACCACCCACTCGAACGATGCCGTTGCTGCTCTCGGAACACGACGTGCGCGCCGTCCTCTCGATGGACGACCTGATCGACGCCATGGAGGGCGCCCTGACGCAGTATTCCGGGGGCGGGGCGCAGCAGCCGCTGCGCACGGTCCTCGAGGTCGGCGCGCGGCATGGCCTTGTCGGCGTGATGCCGGCGTATGTCGGCGAGCCGGAAATGCTCGGCGCGAAGCTCGTCACGGTCTATCAGACGAACGCCGCGCAGAACCTGCCGACACACCTGGCGACGATCGTTCTGCTCGATCCCGGAACGGGTGCGTTGCAGGCCATTCTCGACGGACGCTACATCACCGAAGCACGGACGGCCGCGGTGTCGGCGGCATCCGCTCGCCGGCTCGCGCGCGAGGACGCACGTGTCCTCGCCGTGCTCGGTTCCGGCGTTCAGGCGCGCAGTCATATCGAGGCCCTGCAGCGCGTGCGGACGCTGTCCGAGATTCGGATCTGGGGGCCGACCAAGGGCACGTGTCGATCAGCTGATCGCCGACATGCAGCCGCACGTCAGCGCATCGATGATGGCCTCGGCATCGGCGTCGGACGCGGCGCGCGGCGCGGACATCATCGCGCTCGTCACCGCGGCGACCGATCCGGTGCTGCGCCGGCAGGATGTCACGGATGGCGCCCACATCTGCGCCGTCGGCTCGTGTCGACCGACGCAGCGAGAGATGGACACGGCCCTGGTCCGCAGCGCGCGTGTCTTCGTCGACTCGCGGATCGGCGCAATGGCCGAAGCCGGCGACCTCGTCATTCCCATGCGGGAAAACGCCATCGATCAGTCCCACATCGTCGGGGAGCTCGGAGAGGTATTCGGCGGTCGCGTGGCCGGGCGCGCGCCACGCGTCACGAGATTACCGTCTTCAAGTCGCTGGGGATGGCCGTCGAAGACGTCGCCGCCGCGCGTCTCGCGTACGACCGCGCGGTCGCACGCGGCCTGGGTCGAGGATTCGTTCTGTAGTCTGGAAATCGACCAGCGGCTGCTGGTCTATTTGGGGTGCTTCTTGCGCCACTCCGCCCAGCGCCTGGTCATCCGATCCGAGATCTTCTTCCTGGCTTCGGCCGACAGCTTTCGACGGCGGCGTCGGGCCTTCGGTCCCGGCACGGCGCCGACCAGCGTGTCGGGCACGGGGCCGCTCGACACGACCCAGCCCGGCGCGTCGCCGGAGAAGGCCGGCCTGCGCGACGAGCGCCGCAAGCCGCACGCGTGTTTCGGCAATCTCGCGCTCGATTCCGCCGAGGGCCCAGTTAATCAATTCTGCCGATTGAATCCGGGCAGGACTGCCCTTCTTCTTCGGTCGGCCACGTGGCATCGGACCTCCTCGCGCACAGTCCGTGTGCGCACCGCAGCTATCATAGTCCTCATGGGGCGGCGTCAACCAGTCGCGTTGCTGATCGCAGCGTGGCTGGTGTGGTGTTGGGGAGTGCCGGCGCGCGCCGAAACCAGCCGCGAACTGCGGGCGCGAGCGGCCAACCTGACGTACAACCTCGATCACGATCGTGCGCTGGCGATCCTTCGGCAGGTCGTGGTCGCCGATCCGACGGATCCGGCGAACCACCGGGCGTTGGCCTCCGCGATTTGGTTCGACATCCTCTATCGGCGCGGAGCGGTCACCGTCGATCATTACCTGGGCCGTGTCTCCGGCTCGCGGGTGGACATCGCTCGGCCGCCGGCGGACCTGGACGCCGAGTTCAAGCGGGAAATCGCCGTGGCGATCAAGCTCGCCGAAGACCGAGTGAAAGCGCGGCCTCGCGACGCGGGAGCGCACTACGACCTCGGCGCAGGCGCTGGGACTCCAGGCGTCGTACGTGGCCTCGGTGGAAGGCAGTCTTCTGGCGGGTTTCAGGGTGGCGCGTCACAGCTACGACGAGCAGGAACGCGTGCTTCAACTCGATCCGCAGCGCAAGGAAGCGGGTCTTATCATCGGGACGTATCGCTATCTGGTGTCTACGCTGGCGCTGCCGATGCGCGTCATGGCCTACGTGGCGGGATTCGGAGGCGGCAAGGAACGGGGCCTGCGGCTGGTCGAGGAGAGCGCCACGGCGCAGACCGACGAACGAACCGACGCCTTCTTTGCTCTCGTATTGCTCTACAACAGGGAGAAGCGCTACGCCGACGCGCTGCGCGTGCTTGACGACCTGCACCGGATGTATCCGCGCAACCGGATCGTGCTGCTCGAGGCGGGGGCGACCGCCATCCGAAGCCATCAGCCTGCCCTTGCCGACACGCTCTTGTCCGAAGGCCTCGTCATGCTCGAGCACGATGACCGTCGCAAAATGCCAGGAGAAGTCGCGGTCTGGCACTATCGCCGCGGCATGGCGCGCGCACGCCTGGGCCGTGCGAGGGACGCGCGAGAGGATTTCGGCGCGGCGCTCACGGGGGACGCCCCGGACTGGATTCAGGGCAGAACCCATCTCGAGCTGGCGCGCCTGGCGGTGAGCGAGGGCGATCGCGCGGCCGCGCAGCGCGAGGCTGGCGCAGGCAGCCTCCATCTGCCAGAAGGCCGACGATGCCCGCTGCGTCGAACAGTCGAAATCCGTCGTCAAATAGAGAGAGACTGAGCCATGGCCGGCAAACTGAAGACCTGGGTCTGGATCGTCGTCGGCGTTGTCGTGATGTGCGTCCTGGGCCTCGTCGGGATGGCCGCGGCGGGTCTCTGGTTCGCGAAGACGCACATCGACGTTCGGACGGTGTCGGCAGCCACAGCCGTCACGGACTTCGAGGAAGTGCGGCGCCAGTTCACCAACCAGAAGCCGTTGATCGAGCTCGATGAGCGGGGGCATTTCGTGCATGCCAATACCGATCGGCCGACGAGCGATCGGCGGCCGCAGTCGCTCAACGTCATGGCGTTCGATCCAGACGAAGGACGCGTGGTGAAGATGGACATCCCGTTCTGGCTTCTCCGACTGAAGATGCGCGGCAGCCGCGTCGACATCGGTCACGATTCGTTCGACCTCAGCGACATGAAGTTGACCGTCGAGGACCTCGAGCGCTACGGTCCCACGCTCATCGTCGACCACAAAGGACGCGCTGGCGAGCGTGTCCTCGTCTGGTCGCAGTAGCTGTCCCCGCCCGGCGACCGTCTCCCGGATCGTCCCGGTTTTTCCGGCGTCTTTTTTCGATCTGGCATGGGTAAGGTTCTTGCTCTTTTCGAGGGCGGGAGGACCGAAGCCCATGTCCATACGCTCATTTGCTCTGTGCTCGGCGTTGCTCATCACGGCGGCACCTGCCGGCGCGCAACAGTTCAACGATTGGATGACACCGCATCCGGGATATACGGTCGGTTCGGGTGATGAATCCGCGCAGTACGGCGACGCGCGCCGCATCGCCTACGACAACGGCTACCGCAAGGGAGTCGAGCGTGGTGAGAATGCCGTGCGCGATCGCCGGGCGCTGGATCTCGAGCGCGAGAAGGACTATCGCAACGCCGACAACGGCTACAACCGGAGCTTCGGCGACAAGAACCTCTATCGCGACATGTTCCGCAACGGCTTTGCCGACGGCTACCGGACGGCCTACGACCGCTATGGCTCCAACGGCGGCTACTCGGGTGGGCCGTACTACGGAGGACGTGTCGAGCCGCGGCGCGACACCGGCTGGGGCTACCCCCGCTATCCCGGGGCGAATCGGGGATACGGCAACGGGTCGGTGTACGGCTCGAGTTACGCGTTCCAGAATGGCGTGAACGACGGCTACCAGAAGGGGCGCGACGACGCGCGCGACGGCAAGTATCCCGACTACGCCCGGCAGAAATGGTATCGCTCGGGCGACCGCCACTACGACGATCGGTACGGTTCGAGGCAGGTCTACGAGGATCAGTACCGAAGCGGGTTCCGCGACGGGTACGAGCGCGCGTATCGCGAGCTGGGCGGCCGGTACTGAAGGCGCCGCAAGGACGCGGCCGCCGGGTCGTCAGCCTGAATAGCCGCCGAATCCCAGGAACTTCTTCATTCGTGCCAGCAAGGTATTCGTCTCGACCGTCACGGCGCCAGCCGTGGCGGTCCTGATGCGCTCGAGGGCGGCGCGGCGCGCCACCGCGGCCATGCCGATCTGCTCCATCGCGTGCGGATTCTCCGCCGCGATGCGCCGGAAGAGCTCGGCGCCAATCTCGATGACCGACACGTCGCCCGCGGCCAGTACGGTCGCCGAGCGCGGCTCGCCCGTGAGCAGCGACATCTCTCCGAAATACCCGCCACGTTCGATGCGCGCGATCTCCTGGCGCGCCGGGTTCGAGCACGACGCGAACCGCTCCGGAGCAGACGACGAACATCGATTGGCCGGGCTCCCCTTGCCTGACGATCGCCTCGCCGCTGCCGTAGACCGTCAGCGGCGTCGACGCCGCGAGCTCCTGACGGACGTCGGCCGACAAAGGCGCCAGCAGATCGACCGTGGACAGCAGACGTTCCTGCTCGCGCGTGCGCGCCTCGAGATCCTCGTGCGGAACCTCCTTCGAGTACTCGACCTGAATCGGCCACGGAATCTCGATGCGGTGCCGCTGGAAGGCGTAGTAGATCGCCGTCCGCGCTTCATCGCGCGCCGCGTCGTCGTGCTCGTAGTCGTAGACCCAGAACCTGGCCAGGTAGGTGATCGCCGACGCATCGAACGCGAGCAGCTCGACGATCGGCAGCGGCTCCTGCAGGATACGTGACGAGTTCCGGAGCGCCTCGAGGACCGCGGCCTTGACGACGTTCGGAGGCACCTCGTAGCCGGCACCGACCTGCACTTCGAGCCTGGTCGGCGCGTTCGGCTCCGAGTAGTTCGTGATCGCTTCTTTCGAAACGACGTTGTTCGGCAGGACGACGAAGTTGCCGCTCTTCGTTCGAAGCTTCGTCGCCCGCCACGTGACTTCCTCGACGCGACCCTCGAACTCGCCCACGCGGACCCAGTGGCCGACGTGGAACGGCTTCTCGCTCTGGATTGCCAGGCCGGCGAAGGCGTTGCCGAGCGTGTCCTGGAGCGCGAAGCCGAGCACAACCGCGCTGACCGCAGACGTCGTGAGCAGGCGATCGCTGAAAAACGTGGACGCGACAAGGACCAGGGCGATAACGATGAAGTCCTGCAGGATCGCGGGAAACCGATCGGGTACGCGGTCGAACCGTAGTGGGTTGATCGCGACCAGCACCGAGACGTTGATGAGGGCCGCGGCGAGCGCCAGGTTTTGAATCGCCTCGAGCTCGGCCGCCGACGTCCGGAGAGAAGAACGGATAGAGCAGCCGCAGGACGCTGATGCCCAGCGACGCGACGAGCAGGACCAGCGAGAGGCGGAGCTTCCGCTTGACCAGGCGATTGACGGTCAGGCTCCTGAAGCCGAGCGTCACGGCAATGGCCGCGACGCTCAGCATGAGCTGACCTGTGAGTTGGGGCATCCGGGCGCTACCCGACGATCCCCTTCTTGAACGCTTCGAGATCCGCCGGCGTGATCGTCACGCCAACGATCTGCGGGTTGGACCCGCCCTTGGCGTTGTTGTCGTTGCCCACCGCGCGGCCGCCTGCGGACGCCACGGTCTGCGACGACTGCGCCTGGCTTCCGCCCGAGAGGTTCATCTTGCTGAGGAAGCCGCCCTTCTTCTTCGGCTGCTCCGCGTCTTTCTTGTCCTTGTCCTTGTCGTCGTCTTTCTTTTCAGTCGAGGCGCTCGAGGCTGGGTGGCGGTGGCGGTGGCGACGAGCCGCCGGTGAGACCCTTCGCGCCTGCATCAACCGTCGTGATTTCGGCCGCCGGTTTGGCGTCCCACGTGATGTGCTCTTTGTAACGGGCCGCGACGATGGCCGTGCCGGCGAGCTTCTGCTCCTTGATGGTCTTCGCGATGCCATCGAGGCGCGCCTGGGTGTCGGGGTGCGAGGCGAACAGGCCGTTCGGTTGCGCGGCGCTGGTGTTGCGCGCGTCGAGCGCCTTCAGCACGTCGCTGAGCGCGCTGGGAGAGTAGCCGACTTTGCTCGCGAGCTGCGATGCCGACACGGTCGGCCTCCATCTCGTCGTTCCGATCGAACTTGTTCTGCAACAGGATCGTTGTACGACGCCTCCGGCTATCTGGCTCACCGCGGCGCTCGCCAGCGCACCCGCCCTTCGTCTGCTCGGCGCCCAACTGGACCGTATTGCGCTTTCTGAATCGCGCGCACCGTGTGTTTGGCGGTGATGTGCGTGATCTCGTGGCCGAGCACGTCGGCGAGCTGCGCTTCCGACTTCATGAGGCCGAGCAACCCGCGCGTCACGTGCACGAGGCCGCCGGGCGCGGCGTAGGCGTTCACGCCGTCCGTGTCGAGCACGATGAACTGCCAGTTCAGGTTCGGGCGCGTGCTGGCCTTCGCCAGCACGGTCCCGACAAGCGAGACGTAAGTCGTCACTGCCTTGTCCTGGTCGACGCCGAAGTGCGTGCGCAGCTTCGTGCTGACCTCGTCGCCGATCTTGCGCTCGTCCGCGTCCGACATGTTGATGGCGTCGAACTTGTCCTTCGCGTCCTTGGCCTTGTTCGCCGAATCGAGAATCTTGCCGAACTGCGCGTGCGCCGGCGCTCGCGGCCACAAGGCTCGCGACAACGACCGACGCCAATACGAGTTGTCGGGTCATAGGATGTGTTCCTCGCGCCTGACGAGCGGGTCGCGGACGATCACTTCGTGAATCGACACGGGCCGTGTCTTGCCTTTGACGATCACGTCGCCCAGCGGCCGGGTCTCGTAGGCGCTTTTCAGTCTGCTGCGGGTAGCGTCGCTAATGATAATCCGGGTCCGGTATTCCTTGTTCAGCGATTCGAGCCTCGACCCCAGGTTCACGTTGTCGCCAATCACCGTGTAGCTCATGATCGACGACGACCCGATGTTCCCGGCGATCATGTCGCCCGAGTTGATGCCAATTCCGATATCGAGTTGCGGCCGCCCTTCCGACGCCCAGCGCGTGTTCAGGACCCCGAGCTCCTCCACCATGTCGCACGCCGCGCGGACCGCATGCTCGGCATGGCTCTCGTCGTCGAGTGGCGCGCCGAAGAGCGCCATCACCATGTCGCCGACGAACTTGTCGACCGTGCCGCTGTGGCGGAACACGACCTCCACCATCTTCGCGAAGTATTCGTTCAGCTGACCGACGATCGCCTCAGGCTCCCCCTGCTCGGTGACGTTCGTGAACCCTCGAATGTCCGAGAAGAGGACTGACATCTCGCGCCGCGCCCCGCCCAACTCCGCCCGCTCGGGATGTGCGAGCAGCTCCGCGTAGACGTCCTTCGACACGTATCGGCTGAACAGTTTCCGGACTTTCCGCTTCTCGCGGTCCTCGACGAAATACTGATAGGCGGTCCCTGCAAACAGGGCGATCGCCCCTGCGCTGACCGGCTCCACGAGATTCAGCCAGCGGCCGCCGCGAAACGCGCCCAGCGTCAGCCACACCCAGCCGCCGAGGACGCCTGCGGTCGCCATCGCGGCGCCGGTGAACGGCAGAAACGCCGCGAAGACACCCACGCACAGCGCGGCAATCGCCACCGCCGCGATTCGAGACCCATCGGAGGCGGGGCGGATGAAGTGATTCGACAACAGGCTGTCGGCCATGCTGGCGTGCACCTGAATCCCGGGCATCCTCGTCGTGGATCCGAACGGCGTGACGAACACGTCGCCGAGACCAGACGCATTGAGGCCGATGAAGACGATCTTGTCCTTGAAGACCGCGGGATCGATCAACGGCTTTTCGCCGTCGAGAAGCTGACCCTCGGACTTGAGGAGGTGGCGGAGCTCGAACCTCCGATACGGCGTCGTGTCGCCCAGAGCCGGCGCGCGGTAGTCGATCAGCATCGTCAACTGATCGTGGCTGACAGCAGGATTCGCGCTGTTCTTCACCGGCAGCGGCACGAGCGGAATGTGCCGATCGCGGACGCGGATGTCGTCTCCGTCGAGGACGACTTCGTCCGGCCGGAAGCCGCCAGCCTGCAGAGCCGCGGCAATCCCGAGCGACGGAAGAAAGCGCGTGCCGTTTCTGACGAACGGCGGCATGCGTCGCGCAGGACCATCTCCGTCGAGGGCGAGGAAGTTGTGCCCCAGCGCCGCAGCGCCGTCGGTGAGCGGCTGGAGGGGCGCGAGGATGACAGGCCGCTCCTCGATGCGCGGTCCCAGTCGATACCCGGGATCGCGCCACGACGCGTGCGTCGTCACATCCTGTCCGCCGACGAGGCCCTCGTTGACTGTGTCGGCGGGCAGGATCGACATTGCCGCTGCCTCTTGATCGCCTCGCCGAGCGCGCGATCGCTCTCGGCGCCTGACATCTTCTCGCCGCCGAGGTCGTACTGCGCGACGGTGTCCGGCTCAGTGAAGATCAGATCGATTGCCACCACCCTGGCGGGGGCGCGGCGAAGAAAGTCCAGGGCGCTGGAGAACGCGACGCGAGGCCAGGGCCAGTGGCCGAAGATCTGGGAAAGGTCGCGAATGCTGGCGTCGGTGATCTCGACGAGAACGATGTCGTGAGACGCGGATGAGGCGTCGGCCGACAGTCGCATCCGCCAGTCGTACGCCTTCAGTTCGGCGACGTCGAGCGAGCCGGCCGCATGGAGGCCAAGAACCGTCAGCGCCGCCAGCGCGCCAAGACCGAGGGCCGCGACCAGCTTGCGGATGGAGTCAGGAAACAAGGACGTTTCGAGTTACGTGCGCTTGCGCGCGCGGGAACGCGACCGCAATAAGAGATCGATCTTCTCTTCAAGCCGATCGAAACGGCGCTCGAACCGGTGTTCGAGCGATGAGATCCGATTGTTCACGGCTTCGAAGGCGAACTCGGTGTATCGACGCTGTTCGACGAACTGTTCGTCTACGCCCCGAAAGCGCTCATCGATGCGCCGCTCCGTCGCATCGAACCGCTGGTCGACTTGGTCGAACCGGTGGTCGACCGACGACCGAAGTTCGCCGAGCGCCACCGACAGCGTTCGTAGTGTCTCTGGCATCAGCTTCGTTCCTGCAGTTTACATCGTCCTCTTTCATAAGACATGCCGGCAGATGTGACGCGTCAAAAGTCCAAAACGACTGGTGGTTGCGGAAGCGTCTTGAGAATCTGCAGCACGAGTGATTTCGACGAGTGGCAATTTCCGCACGGCCGACAGACCTCGACGTCAGCGAGGTAGATCGACCCACAGTCGCCGCGCCGAGCCAGGCTGCTGAGGCGACCATGACGGTCACGGTGAGAAGAGCGACGCGGAGCGGGATCGCACCGAGGTAGACAAGGTAGAGCCACCAGAAGTCCAGGCTGAAGCCGACGCGTTCCGAGAGCGGCGCGTTGCTTGCGCGCATCGTCGGCGGTGACGCGGCGCCCGACAGATAGGCGACGTTCGTTGGCACCGCCGCTATCGCGCTTCGCGACGTCACGACGAACGGCGAGGAATCCCAATCGAGCAGATGCTCCGGTCGCGCGGGCTTCCCGGACGCGATGCGGCTATGGGAGATTTCGACCAGCACCGGCGGCAGCTGAACGAGGACGCTCACCGCGCAGACTCCGCCCACAATCAGCGTCGCCGCCCGCGAGCGCGCTGTTCCGCACCATAGGGCCAGTGGCGCAATCATCAGGGGAAGCAGCGGAACGAGATAGCGCGGGCCGTACGAACGCGTACCCAGCCAGTCGTCGAGCGACGCGTAGAACATTCCGAGGACCGCAACAAGGGCAAGAAGGAGACGACACCACGCGTATCGCCGGTTGCGCCACGCGATAACCAGACCGGCGGCCGCGATGGGCGAGTACAACAGCAACGCACCCCAGGGCGAAATGCTGAACCCAAGGAAGCCGCCGAACGAGAACGACGGATGATGGCCGGTCCGGAACGGATTGCCGAAGCGGACGACGTTCAGCACGGCCCAGACGATGAATGCGGCGGCGATCGCCAGCCGACGCGGCGGCGACATGGCGCCGATCGAGCCGCTGCTGTCTCGCTTCAGTCAGGAGCCAGACGATCCCGACGACGGATGCGAGGATCATTTCGTGGCGCGTGAGAAGCGCCAGCCCGAAGCCGACGCCGCCAAGGAGCAGCGTCGGCACAGACGCCGTCATCGTGCCGGCGACGAAGCCGTAGACACCCACGGTCAGCCCGAGCGTGACCAGTGGTGCGTTGAACCCGTACTTCGAGTACGGCCACAGGAGGGTGCCAAATGCGAGCACGAGGGCCGCGGCGACGCTGGCCCGACGATCGTTCGAGATGCTGACGGCGAGAAGAAACGCGAAACCGACAGCGGCAGCCGTACGAACGAGTTACCGAACGCGACGAGCGCTTTCGCCAACGCGTCCGGATCGGGGAGCCGCCTGCCGCTGACCTTCGGACTGAACGACCAATGAGGAGCCAGGGAATGTCGTAGACGGATTGCGCGATGCCGAACGGCGAGTAATACCGGCCGTCGCGTCCTCGCCATTCCTCCAGCGACCACACCGCGGGAATGTCGAGCGCGCCACGATCGACGATGCTCTTCGCCTGCTCGAGCATTGCGACCGCGTCAGCGGTAGCGAGGCTGCCGCCGGCCGTGACCGCATACACAATCCAAACGACGATCGAGAGCCTGAGCGCGGTGCGGATTGGGGTCTGACCCCGTTTTTCGCGAGGCCTTTCAACTAATGGGGGCTTCACTGTGGTCCTACCCCTACAGGGTGTAGCGCCAGTTGGGGTCTGACCCCAGAGCCGACCCCCGGGCCGTTCATTTGACATCGACGTGCGTGACGATGACGCCGAGATTGCGGGTGTCGTTGACGCGGAGTGCGGTGCCAGGATTCCATGTCGCCACCCGGAGCTGCAGGCGCGGCGGTTCCTCCTGCGCCCCGGCCGCATTGGCGACGTCGGGCGGAATCCTGAAGGTATACGCCTTGACGGCATCGACAGGCGTTGCCGTGCCCAGCACATGATCGTCCAGCGCGACGGTCACGACCGGTGATGCCTCGGACGCTGGCCGCCCGCCGCCGCTCATCCAGATCGTCACCTCGCGAGCGTCGGGGCTGAAGGTCGGCAACACGACATACGACACGTTCGTCGTCCAGCGGAACACCAGCCCATCGTCACGCTTCTCCTTGGCGTTGAAGCGGACGACGGCGAGATCGTCCAGGCTTCCGATGGGCTGTGAAATCGGACCAGTGACGGGTGAGGCGGATCGCTTGATCCGATAGAGGCCGTAGTCGAACTCCTTTCGCAGGACGCCGCTGGGATAGGCGTCCCTTGGCGAGGCGTACTCAGGAATCTGAAAGCGTTCGCTGGCGACAGGTTCCGCGGTCAGATTCCTCGTCAACAGATCCGTTCCCCCGCCTCCGAGAAAGAACACGTTCGAGTACTTCGACTGCGCCCACGTGACGAAGTCCTCGAACGAACGCTTCGGTGGCCGCGGTGTATTGAGCACGAGGACGTTGCGCGCGTAGATGTATGCGAGCGGGAGCGCAAGCACGTGCATGTCCGACGCGTTCCTCGACTCGACGATCACGAGATCGTCGTCGGCGAATCGACCCGCCAGCGACTCCAGTTTCGGGATGAGCCCCGCGTATTCCACGTGCGCGCGGACGGGAGCCGCCGCGCGCCAGAAACTGACCGCGAGCGGGACGAACAGCGCAACGGCAACGGCGCCTGCGAGCAGCCGTCGCCACAGCACGGGTCGCGCGGCGACGGTGTGCACGAGGCCGCCCAGACCGAGCATCAGCCCGGGAAGCGTGAAGGCCAGAAATCGGCGCGTGCTCCAGAAGTGCTCGGGCACGATCCTCATCTTGTAGAAGAAGAAGACGCTGTACGTCGTCACGGTGAGAAAGAAGGCCGGATCCTGCCAGAACAACCGTCGAACGAGGACCGCCCAGCCAAGCACCGCCGCCGCCAGACCAATCGGCGTCACGTACCACGCGAACGTTCGCATCGCGTAGGCGTCGAAGGCAGCCGTCCGTCCGCCTGGCTCGCGAAAGAAGTACGCATACGCCGCGAGCAGCAGAACGAGAGATCGCGAACGCCATGGGAATCGTCTGCCGAACACGCGCCGACCACGTCGTCGATCTGGCGAGGAGTCGGCACGCGATCGCGACCACGACACCAGCCGCCAGGAGCCAGAGTCCTCCTTTATCCCGCGTATAGCCGATGAATCCCTCCGAATATGCGGCCATCGGCTTGCGAGATACCAGAAGCCAGCCGCGCCCGTCGCCACGAGCATCAGACCGAAGCCCCAACCCGCCCGACGTCCGGCAAACCGCGCCAGCGTGGCGGCGGCGGCGAACGTCCCGAGAGCCAGAATCGCGTCGTACCGCAGGAACAGCTGAAGGCCGACGAGGACACCCGCCAAGGGTCCGAAGAAGCGGAATCCCCCATCCAGCGCGCGCGCGAACGCGAGCATCGCGGCAAACATCAGCGCCTGCATGACCATTTCGGCGTTCGGATAGCGGCCGAACCAGACTTCGACGACGTTGATGGCGAGGAGCGCGACGCTGGCCGCCGCGGCGAGCGGCCCGATCAGGCGCGCACCGACGAGATACACCGCGATCAGCCCGAGCACGGCCCAGACGCTGACCGTTCGTCGCGCGCCGGTGAGGCCGTCCAGCCCGTAACCAATCGCAATCGACGCGGGAAAGAGATGCGGAAATTGGCCGACGACCGTGCCTCGGGCCGGGTTCTGGATGAAGAAGCCCATGAACCGCGTGCTGTAGTAGGTCCGCTGGTTGTGCTGGGGGAAGAAGAGGTCGCGGAACTCGGGACGGCACGCCCGCTACGATGGGATCGTCGATGACGAGGGCACCTCGCTGGGCGAGCTGGACCCCTTCGTTCATGTACACGCCGGGGTCCTTGCCGCCCATCACGTACTCGGCAGGCGGCTGGAAGAGCCACCAGCCAAGAGCCACCAGCGCGACCGGCAGGATGGCGTAGCGCGAAATGGCGGCGGCGCGACCCTCGTACGAGAGCCGCGATCGATAGAGGAGCGCAACGGCCGCGCAGACCCCGGCGTTGATCAGAATCAGTCGATTGAATGGTAGTCGCCAAGGGACGCCAGCACGAGCACGACGATCAGCGACCAGACGAGGCTGAGAACGATCGCCCAGAACGCGCGTTCCTCCGCCGGCAACGCGGCGCGTCGATCGCGTTCGGCGCGCGGCAGCCTGAAGACCATGGCGCCGGGCAGCCACCCGACAAGGACCGCGCCGACGGCGGTCAGCGCCACGTGCGGACCAGCTCCACGTCAGTCCCCATTACTGCTGCGTCGGACTCCCTCCTGCCTCGCGCAGCTTGCGAAGGATGCGGTCCTGAATCCAGTGCGCGTCCCACCATTCCACGGGGTTCACCATCTGTCCGTTCACGAGCATGGTGAAGTGCAGGTGATCGCCGCCGGCGAGCCCGGTCATCCCGCTCCGGCCCAGCTCTTCCTCCTTGGCGACGGTCTGGCCGACCTGCACGCGAATCGACGACAGGTGCCCGTAGAGCGATTGCACGCCCATGCCGTGGTCGACGATCGACGCAGTTCCCGTAGATGCCGAGCGGAGCGGCGTAAAGCACCTTGCCGGCATTCGCGGCCACGACGGGAGAGTTCACCGTTCGTGCGAGATCGAAGCCGAGATGCACCTGACGATCGACTTCCTTCCCTTGATAGACGTAGGTGCGCTGATCGGCGAACGCGGCCTCGACGGCGCTGTTGGTGAACGGATGGAACACGACGCCCGCCCAGAGCATGTCGGGCGAGGTCTGCTTGGCCAGGCTCTGAATCTTTTCCGCATTCTTGCGGCGGAGGTCGCCATTGATCGCGAGGAACTTCTGCAGCGTATCCCCGTCTGGTGTGATTTCGGGGCTGGTCTCCAGGATCGCCGGCACGACGCGATTGAGGAACCGATCGTCGAGCTCGATGCGGCTTCTCTTGAACGGCTTCGGGAACGTCAGATGATCGAATTCGGCGCGGGCAGAGTTGCCGGCTTCATCCTTCGCGTACGCAACCATCGGCGTGTTCACGTCCTGATCGAACCGCAAGGCGAAGAACGCGACCTTCACGGCGGGATCGGTGATGTGCACGCCCTCCACTTTTGCGCCGCTGGCCGGGTAGCCCGGATACGTGAGGTCGCCAACCTGCACTCCGGACTCGACGTCCGACTGGCGTCGCCCGGTACACGACCACCTCGGTGCCGCCCAGGTTCACGTAGTGCTTCGTCGACAGGACCGCGACCGTCGGCTTCTCCAGGCGGACCTGGACGTCGCGCGTGGTGCTGGATTCGACGGTGCGGAAACCACGCATCACCGGACGTGCGGCGGTAACCAGCAACCGCGCCGGCCCGCTCTTCAGGTCAGGGACGCTCTCCCGGTTAATCACGCGCGTCACGCGCACGCGATCCGCGCTCTCCTGCTTCACGTCCGCGGACCCTGGCGCATCGAGGGAGAAGAGCGGCGTCTGCTTGCCGTTCTGCTCGAAGAGGATCTTGAGTCTCGACGACGTGCGCACCTGGCGCGGTCACCGCCACCTCGACCGGCGTGGCCTGCCCGACGTACTTGACGGGCTTTGCGATGTCGATCGAGGGACCCGGCAGGCGTCCGGCGTACAGGAACGCGCCGCCGGCGACGAGCAGGAGCAGAAGAATGAGTCCAGCGACGTAACGCATGGGGGGAATGATACCAGCCGTTGCGGCCGACCTTCGCGCTTCGAGCAGCCGCTCGACCGGGAAAATTGACCCTCCGCCCGCACATTGCTAAAATCGATAGTTCTTGTCAGACGCGAGTGCCGCTATCGTCTAGGGGTCAGGACACGTGGTTCTCAGCCACGGGACCGGGGTTCGAATCCCCGTAGCGGTACCAAAATCTTTCCTTCTCTCAGCGCACCTCGAACGTGCTCACGATCGGGCGGTGGTCCGACGGCATGTAGCCCGAGGCGTCGCGCGTGTCGTACACCTTCGACGACTTGAGAACGAGCTGACTCGCGTCCTTCGAATAGAAGATGTAGTCAATCCGCCCATTCCTCGTAGCGCCGCTCGGACTGATTCCCGCGACCGACTGCGCGGTCCCGTGCGATGCGGCCACCGCCCAGGAGTCGTTGTACGTCTTGGCGAACTCCGCGATGGAGGACTGGTCGGGCCACGCGTTCATATCGCCCGCGATGATCCGGTTCTCCGCGTAGCTCGCGGCCCAACTGATCACGTCTTTCGCCTGGGTCAGGCGCATCGTCTGGCTCTCGGGATCGAGGTGCGCGATGACCAGGCTGATGTTCCGTCCGTTGACGGTGATTGACGCCTCGCCGGCGGCCCCAGCTCCCTTCAGCCCGTCTGAAGGCGTGATGCCGATGCGACTCACCGCGTCGATCGGGTAGACCGACAGAATCAGATGGCCTTTTCCGTTCGCCGACGAGTCGCCGAACTCCTGCGTGAACATGCGATACCAGTTCCGGCCGGTCTTCGCCTCGAGCAACGCTTCGAAGCGCGCGGGCTGATCCTCGTTTCCCCAGCTGGTGTTCTTCTCCACCTCGTTGAGCATGACGACGTGCGGGTTAATCCTGGCGATCCATGTCGCGATGCGATCGAGGCTGTAGTGGCCGTCGCTTCCGACACCGTGATGCACGTTCCATTCGAGCACGCGAAGGCCGACCGCTCCGGCGGAGGCGGGGATCGGTTCGGGCGCGGTCACGGGGGATTTCGGCGAGGTCACAGGGGATTTGGGCGAGGTCGCGCCTCCGCCGCCCGGGATCGGCATGCCCGGCGGGAACCAGCCCGCCGTTGTAGCAGGTCCCGCCGCCGAGCGCCGCGAACGGGTCCGGCGTCGTGCAGGCCGAAGGCGCCGCTGGCGCCGGCAACGGGGTGGTCGCACCTCCGCCGCCCGGGATCGCCATGCCCGGCGGGAACCAGCCGCCCTTGTAGCAGGTCCCGCCGCCGAGCGCCGCGAACGGGTCCGGCGTCGTGCAGGCCGAAGGCGCCGCTGGCGCCGGCAACGGGGTGGTCGCACCTCCGCCGCCGGGGATCGCCATGCCCGGCGGGAACCAGCCGCCCTTGTAGCAGGTCCCGCCGCCGAGCGCCGCGAACGGGTCCGGCGTCGTGCAGGCCGAAGGCGCCGCTGGCGCCGGCAACGGGGTGGTCGCACCTCCGCCGCCCGGGATCGCCATGCCCGGCGGGAACCAGCCGCCCTTGTAGCAGGTCCCGCCGCCGAGCGCCGCGAACGGGTCCGGCGTCGTGCAGGCCGAAGGCGCCGCTGGCGCCGGCAACGGGGTGGTCGCACCTCCGCCCGGGATCGCCATGCCCGGCGGGAACCAGCCGCCCTTGTAGCAGGTCCCGCCGCCGAGCGCCGCGAATGGGTCGGGACCCGTGCAACCGGCCTGCGCGTGCGCGGTGCCGTCGATCAAAAGCGCGCCCACGAAGGCGAACAGTGCGCCAACCAGCAAGCGTCGCAAAGAGGTCTTCATCGTTCCAATGCCTCCGGCGTTTGGTGCGGCACACATGGACTGCTGGTGCGCGCACGGCGCGCCGGACGCGAGCATTCGCACGCGCCAAAGTCCCGTCTGCCGGTTGAGGCGTGAGAGCCTGCTAAGGACGCAGGCCCTTCGTCTCTTGGTGCAGGCAATGACCTGACCAGATCGAAACAGGTCGAAACAGGGGCATTCGGCGGGTCGACCGGGTTCCAGACTAAGCAGCATTATGAGATAAGAACACAGCCGTTGTAGTTCTTATCTGGTCTAGGAATCCAGAAGCGACCTCGTCGTCGTGCTGCTGATGGGTCGGAAAAGGTTTTCGAAGGGCGATCGGTACCAAAATTACTGGAGGGGCTTCTCCGCTCGAACTCCCTCACGCTCTCGCGCGCGACGCTGAGCCGGCGCGCTCATATCAACGAACGGGCCGCACAGCGATTCTTCTCGAGACGGAAACCCCGTTGAATAGCCGGTCCGCCGACGCTCGCGAGCGTGGGGGGCGCGGCTGCGTGTGCGACGTAACGTGCCCGCGCGAAGGGATTGTGGCGTCGCTCCACGCGATGCCCTATGGCCCGTCAATCGTCCCGCCGATAACATTCCGTAGGCCTATCGACGAGCTGGTGGGAGCGTGGATGTCCGACGCATTCTTCGAAAAACTCTTCGGTGATTCGGAGCCGGGCGACTTCGGAACCGGCTGGATCAGCGGCACCGCGTCGGTCTTTTTCGGGCTGCTCGGCTTCGGTGGCGCGCTGTGTCTGCATTTCCCCGGGCTGCTCTCCCTGCCCGACGCGCGCGCTGTCTATCCGATGACGATCATTCGGGCGCTGATCCAGGGGGCCATCGTCCTCGCCATCGTGCTCGGCGCCATCTCGGGACTCCTCAGGGAGCGCAAGGTCCTGGCCGTGACCGGCGCGTCGCTCGGACTGCTGGCGGCGATCATCGGCGGCGGCAGCACGCCGCTGCCGGACGAAGTCCCATCGAAATTCGGTCTCGGCCTGGATTGGTTTCTGCTGGATCTGTTCGTGATGACCGTGGTCTTTCTGCCGGTGGAACGATTCTGGCCGCTGCATCCGGATCAGAAGACGTTTCGGCCTCAATGGACCACGGACTTGTTTTACTTCGTGGCCACGCACCTGCCCGCCCAGCTGATCACGTTGGCGATGGTCGTGCCGGCCGCCTATGCGTCCAGGTGGCTGGCGATTCCGTGGCTGGTCAACACCGTAGGAAGCCTGCCGTTTCTCATCCAGCTGCCGCTGGCGATTGTCGTCGCCGATCTCTCGCAATACGCCATTCATCGCGCCTTTCACCGCATTCCATTCCTGTGGCGCTTTCATGCGATCCATCACTCTATCGAGACGATGGATTGGGTGGCCGGATCACGCTCGCACTATGTCGACATCCTGATCACCCGAGGGCTGATCATGATCCCGATGACGCTCTTCGGTTTCTCGCAGGCGACGCTGGCCGGTTACCTCGTGTTCGTGTCCTTCCACGCCACGTTCTGCCACACCGACTTTCGACCGCGGACAATCTGGCTGGAGCCGTACTTCGTGACCGTGCGCTATCACCACTGGCATCACGCGGCGGATCCGAACGCGGTGGATGTCAACTTCGCGATCCACCTGCCGTTCATCGATCGCTGGTTCGGCACCCACTATCTTCCGAAAGACGCCTGGCCGCAGCGCTACGGCCTGGTCGGCGGTTCGGTGCCGCGAGGCTTCTTCAGCGCAATTGCTTGCGCCGTTCAAGCGCGACGCGGCGTAGCGTTGAGATCTAGACGTGTCTTCGCAAATCAGGACTCGAGCGCAGCGACAGCGAGCGAGCCAGCACGAACGGAGCGAGCCGGCGAAGCGGCGAGCGAGTGAGGCTCGCAGGGGAGTCCGAGGGGCGTAAGCCCCTCGGATAAGTCTACAGCGCGATCTCCGACACCACGTCACGTGGTTTGTCCGTGCCGGTCCCGGACGGCTTGACGAGTCCCAGTGCGCTCATGACGCGGACCGTCATGTAGCCGAAGTCGAACTCACCAGGACCGTGCGTGGTGCGGAGCAGGTGAGGATAGTGGTGATGGTTGTTCTGCCAGCAGGCGCTGAACGTCGCCATCACCGGCAGCCAGTCACCGATGTTCATCGCATTGTCGTCCGGATCGTCGTAACGCCTCGTGCCCCAGCGGCGATCGTGCGTCCAGTAGTTCTGAACCATGTTCACCCACAGCGCAAACACTCGAGTGCCCAGCCACACGCCGATGGCGAATGGCCAGTCGCGCACGAACAACCAGAGCAGACCGCAGCTCAACACCGGCGAGATCACCATGAAGAGCGGATGCGACACCAGCCGGAACGGCCACGTCTGAAGGATGTCGTCGTTGGCCACGTTCATGGTGGTCTTGTAGGGAAACAGACAGAGGTACATCGTTCTCCAGAAGCCGTCGCCATCGAGCTTGTTCGGATCGCCGTCGTGATCCGCAAAGCGATGGTGCAGCCGGTGACGATTGACCCAGCTGACCGGATCGACGTACACGCCGACGGTGTTGTTGACCAGCGTCACGCCTTTGATGAACCACTCCTTGTAGTCCAGGGCGCCGTGCGTGATGCCCATGTGCATCACGTCGGATAGATAGACGCCCGCGAGAAACCAGGACATCACCAGATACCCGAACCCGATCGCCATGCCCCACCACGGGCCGAGCGACGGCGGCGCGAGCCAGGCCGACAACACCAGCTGCAGACCCAGGGCCGAATATCCCAGGACGTTGTAGATTCGCATGAGTCCTTCTATCAGATTTTTTCGTGCCGCCGAAGCGTTCCCTCACTACTATTGGGGGCCATGCGGGCCCTGCGGCTCTTGAAAAAGATCGTCCTTGGCGTCATCGGGGCGATCCTCGCTGTCTATCTCGTATTCGCGATCGGGCTCACCGTCCTCGAGTGGGTCGTGCGCGAGAACCCCAAGGTCGACGAAAGCTTGCTCGCGCATTCCACGGCGCCTCACACGATCACGCACTTCGACCAGGGTGCCGCATCCTTTCAGCGTCGCCTGGAGCTGATCGGAGCCGCCAGGAAGTCGATCGCGCTCGAGTTCTTCATCTATGACGTCGATGATGCCTCCCGCCTCCTCACCCAGGCGCTGATCAAGAGGGCCCGCGAGGGCGTGCAGGTGCGCATCCTGGTCGACTTCTCGGCCCCCGTGTTCAAGCTGAAACCCGCCTATGCGCGGCTGCTCGGCGAGGCCGGCGTGAAGGTGCGCTACTACAACACCAGCGCCATCTACCGGCTGGTCAGCATCCAGCACCGCTCGCACCGCAAGCTCCTGATCATCGACGAAGCGACCGTGCTGACCGGCGGCCGCAACATCGCCAACGATTACTTCGATCTCTCGGATCACTACAACTTCCTCGACTCCGACCTCGAGGTCACCGGGCCGATCGTGAAAACGGTCCTCCAGAGTTTCGACGTCTATTGGAATTCCCGGCTCGCCACCGAGCCCGCGCTCGATTCTGAACCGAACGACGAGGCCGCGAGGTTCGTGGTCCCGCAGGCGGGTGATGTCGCGTTGCTCGAGAGACTGCGTGCGGCGGGCGAGTCATACCGGCAGTCGCACCAGGCTCACGAATGCCGGGACCTCCGCTTCGTCACCGACTTCCCGAACCAGGGAGAGAAAAGCCGGAACGTGTTCAACGCGATCGTTGACGAGTTGCGCCGCGCGAAACAGGAGGCCGTCGTCGAATCGCCGTACTTCGTGATCAAAGCCGGCGGCTACGCCGTGCTCGAAGACCTGCACAAGAGGGGCGTGCGTGTACGCGTGCTGACCAACAGCCTCGCCTCCACCGACGCTTCGTACGCCGTTGCGGCGCTCTATCCCCGGCTCGGCTCACTGGCCGATACCGGCCTCACGCTCTCCGCGTACGGCGGAGCGCCGCTACCCTCGCAGAGCACCAATCTCCGCGGCGGCACGCCGCGGTGGGGCGTGCATTCCAAGCGCGGCGTCATCGACGGCGAAACCACGCTGCTCGGCACGTACAACATCGATCCACGCTCCGCCAATCTCAATTCCGAGCTGATGCTGGTGTGCCGTGGACAAAAGGATCTCGCGGCCGAGGTGCTGGCGAGCATCGCGGCGCGCGAAGCCGCGTCCGGCAGAGTCATCGAGCGCGGCACGATCGTGCAGCGTTCGGCCCTCCTCGGAAGCTCTCCGCTGACGCACCGGATCCGTTTTCTGCTGGAGATGCCAATCGCGAACCTTTTCGACTTCCTGCTGTGAGACGCCACCTCGCCGCCCGCTTAATCCGAAATTGTCAGTAAATACGGCCCAGTTCCTCTGATTGCGGAGAATCGGACATGGTCAGAACTCCACTCATCGGCGTACTGGTACTGTTCCTCGTCGCCTTTCAAATCGCGCAAATCGGCCAACTGCGGGCTCAGGCGCCCGGCACCGCCGGACACGAGCACTTGAGCGGAGTGGCCTGCGTGGACGTGCCGCCTGGCGAGAAGCGACCGGAGTTCGGCTGCTTCAACATCGGGATGGTCACCGGACTTCATTTCAGCCAAGCATCCGTCTACTGGCATTTGCGCGTGTTTCCAAGCAGGGAGGCTGCGGAGGCGGCCAAGAGCTCGACCGGAATTGTGGTGGAGGAAGCCGGGCGAATCTGGCTCTCCGAATTCGGTCCCCGAAACACTGCTCCGCAGGGAGGTGAAGCCATCGCCATCGTCGGACCACTGCAGCTTCCCGCAGCAGAGAGCTACGCTGCAGTTCTCTCCTACGCTGTCATGCGGCCCGGCGACAGTTCGAGGGTGCATACACATCCGGGTCCCGAAGGCTGGTACGTGCTGGCGGGAGAGCAGTGCCTGGAGACTCCGGCTGGCGCCACCAGGGCTCGGGCCGGAGGAACCATGACGGTGCCATCGAATACTCCAATGGAACTAAACGTCACTGGTACGACGCTCAGGCGTGCGTTCGCTCTGGTCATCCACGATTCGGCTCAGGAGAGAGGCATACTCTCTGACTGGAAACCGTCCGGAGGCTGTGGTCGGTAACGATCTCTCGCGACACTGGCGCCTACTCGGGCTTCTTCCAGGCCGCTTCCACTTCAGCGAGCTCCCGCGCCACCTGTTCATGGATCCGGCGTTCTTCCTGGCGCTGGCGTGCGCGCTGAATGCCCCTCACCACCTGGCCGACGTCGAGCCCGCAGCACGCCGACGCCCAATTCGCTGATTGCCGCTGCATCGGGGTCAGATCGAAGTCTTTGTGAAGCTGTTCCTCGAAGGTCAGCACGAACACCCGCTGCTCCACGCTCATCTTGAAGACAGCGACGTGCGGCGGCGATTGGACCTCGAGCTTCAGCGCAGGAGTCCTTTGGAGGCCTTCCCGTATGCGTTCCAGTGAGACGACCGGAACGTCGGTCGGCTGCTGGGGTGCGGCGGCAAGGCCGACCGCGACGAACAGGACGAGCACAAGCGGCGTCAAGACGCCAAACGCGGTGGGACGGAGCGAGGTCGACACCTGAGGGATTAGACTACTCGGAAAAGAGTTTGGACGTCGCTTTCCGCGTGTTCCGCGGCCCGTGAAGACCGTGTGTCGTCGACGGCCCCGCGCCCAAGCTCGTCGGGCCCGGCCTAAGTGTGATATTCAAGGAAGGTTATGGTCCGCCCTCTCCTCGCGATAGCGACAGTGGTCCTCCTCGGGTGCGTTTGCCTGCGGCGGCAGTGGCTCCGGGCAACCCGCCTCGACGCCAGCCGCGAGCGCGGGCACCGCGAAGGTCGACGCGTCCACGACCGGCTCGATCGCCGGGAAGGTCGCCATCGAGGGGACCGTGCCGCAAAACCCCGTGGTGCATATGGCATCCGACCCGGTCTGCGCGGGCGCGAACAAGGACGGCGCCGCGGCTGAAACGTTCGTCGTCGACGGAGGGGGGCTCGAAAACGTCTTCGTCTACATCAAGGACGATCTGGGTGCGAAGTACGCGTTCGAGACGCCGGCGACGCCCGTGAAGATCGAGCAGAAGGGCTGCCATTACGTACCGCACGTCGCCGGGATCCGCGCGGGCCAGCCGCTCGAGATCAGCAACGACGACAGCACCATGCACACGGTGCACGGCATGGGGCACTCGAACCAGGAATTCAACTTCAGCCAGCCGCTGCCCGGGATCAAGAATACCGTTGCGCTGACGACGACCGAGGTGCTGATGCCTGTCAAGTGCGACGTGCACCCGTGGATGCACGCCTACATTGGCGTGGTCAACCACCCGTTCTTCGCCGTCAGCGCCGGCGGCGGCAAGTTCAATCTCCGCGACGTGCCTCCCGGCACCTACACCGTGGACGCCGTCCACGAAAAGCTAGGCACGCAGAGCCAGACCGTCACGATTGGCGCGAAGGAAAACAAGGAGATCACGTTCACGTTCAAGGCAGCGAATTGACACGGATGACATCTGACAGTCTGACATCTGACATCTGATATCTGACATCCTGACATCCGACATCCATGATCTGGCACAACCGTTTCGCGAAGCTCGTGGCGGCACTCACCCTCCTGCTGATTGCCGCGGGCGGGATGGTCACGAGTACCGGATCGGGGCTGTCGGTGCCGGACTGGCCGACGACCTACGGCTGGAACATGTTCACGTTTCCGCTGAGCAAGTGGGTCGGCGGCATCCGATACGAACACTTCCATCGCCTCGTGGCGAGCACGGTTGGATTCCTCACGATCATCCTGGCGGTCTGGACCTGGCGGGTCGACACGCGCAGGTGGGTGCGATCGTTGGGGTGGGCGTGCCTCGGCGCCGTCGTGCTCCAGGGCCTGCTGGGCGGCCTGACGGTCCTCCTGAAGCTGCCGCCGGCGGTCTCGATCGGCCACGCCGGCCTTGCGCAGATCTTCTTCTGCCTCACGGTGACGCTCGCGCTGGTCACGTCACCCGGATGGCGACATGCCGCGTCTCCCGTTCACGATCCGACGCTCTCCTGGCTGACCGCGCTGACGACCGGCCTCGTCTACACGCAGATCATCCTCGGCGCGACGATGCGCCATACGAATGCGGGGATGGCGATCCCGACGTTTCCGCTGGCGTTCGGACACCTCGTGCCGCCGATCTGGAATGCGGGTATCGCGATTCATTTCGCGCATCGCGTCGGAGCGTTGGTCGTGACGATCCTGGTGCTCGCCACCGTGGCGCACGTGTTCTACCACCATCGAACGCGACGCGAGCTGGTGCGTCCCTCTGCCCTCCTCCTCGGATGCGTCGGCGTCCAGGTCGTGCTCGGCGCGTTCGTCGTGTCTGAGCGCGCTCCAGCCCATCATCAACACGGCACACGTCGTCAATGGCGCCCTGGTGCTGGGAACCTCGGTCGTGTTGACGCTTCGCACGTTCCGCGAGCGGTTCGGTGAAGCCCGCGAGACGTCGCGTCGGGCGGCCGACTCGCGCGGACGCCGCATGGTCGGCGCCGAGGTGAGGCCGTGAGAACGGACGCCGTCGCGCTCGTCGGCACTCGGGCGCGGATGCGCGATTTCGTCGCGCTCGCGAAGCCACGATTGAACTTCCTCGTCGTGGCGTCCGCGCTGGCCGGCTACTGGATGGCTGGGGTGGAGGGCCTCGGTGTCGTGCGGCTCGCGGGCACGCTGCTCGGAACGGCTCTGGTCGCCGGCGGCGCGTCGGCCTTCAATCAGCTGTTCGAGCGCGACCTCGACGCGTTGATGCGACGCACGCGGCTCCGGCCGCTGGCCGATCAACGGCTCCAGCCCGTCGAGGGGGCCGTGTTCGGGACGGCAACTGCGGTCACCGGCCTGCTGATCCTCGCGGCGGCCGCAAACCTGCTCGCCGCGGGCGTAGCGTTCGTGACGCTGGCCAGCTACGTCGTCGTCTATACGCCGCTCAAACGGCGGTCGTCGTTCGGGACGGTCATCGGCGCGATCCCCGGCGCGCTTCCTCCGATCATCGGATGGGCGGCCGCGCGCGAGGATCTGTCCACGAACGCCTGGATCCTGTTCGGCATCGTCTTTCTCTGGCAGCTTCCCGCACTTTCTGGCGATTGCCTGGATCTATCGCGAGGATTACGCGCGGGCCGGCTATCCGATGCTTCCGGTGATCGATCCGGACGGACGAAGCACGGGCCGCCAGTCGGTGCTGTACGCGGCGGCGCTCGTCCCGCTGAGCCTCGCGCCGACGCTCATGGGGCTCGCGGGAAAGACCTACTTTGGCGGCGCGCTCGTGCTGGGCCTGCTCTTCGTCGCGCTGACGGTGCGATTCGCGAACACGCGCTCCGTCCGCGACGCACGCCGGGTCTTCTTCGGATCGATCATCTACCTTCCGCTGATCTGGATTCTGATGATCGCGACCGAGGACTGATGAGGGCCAGGCCAGCTGACGTGAGGCATCGCCGATCTTGCCGAGCGCAGTCAACGCGACGCTGAACGGCGCCGCCGCGATCCTGCTGACCGTCGGCTACATCCTGATCCGGCGCGGCCGGATCGCACAGCACCGCGCCGTGATGCTGACGGCCTTCTGCACGTCGGTCCTCTTCCTGACGTCCTACCTCGTGTACCACGCGCACGCCGGGTCGAAGCATTTCCCGGGTCAGGGACCGATTCGGCTGGTCTACTTCGGGGTCCTTCTCACCCACACGGTCCTCGCGGCGACCGTGCCCGTGCTGGCGATCATCACCCTGTCACGTGGCTTGTCCGCCCGCTACGACCGTCATCGCGCCATCGCGCGCTGGACGCTCCCGATCTGGCTCTACGTTTCGGTCACCGGCGTCGTCGTGTATTTCATGCTCTATCGTCTGTACTGAGCTGAATCGCACAATCACCCGGCCCCGGGCGCCAGAGCGGCTCCACCCTCTGGTACCTTCTTTGATCGTTACCACGTCGAGCTGACCACACGCGACGCCGACCCGGTGGCCGCGAAGCTGATGATGGCTGGACCAATTCTTTCGTTTGCCGGCGTCCTTCTTCTGCAGACCCCGCCCGGGATCACGCCGCAGTCCGCCTTCGTCAACCCACGCATTGTGGCGGGCGCCGCCGCGATGGTGATCGCCGCGGTCCTGCTGCTGCTCTACGCATACCGCCGGCGGCTGTTCATCCTGTGGTGGATCACAGGGTGGGTGCTGCTCTCGACATCGATGTTCCTGGCCGCGCGTCCGTACGTCAATCAGAAGCTGGGCTGGATGGCGTACGGCGCGTCGCAGTTCCTGGCGATTCTGAGCTCGCTTTCGTTCGTCATCGCCGCCGATGCGTACCGCCATCGGCCGCTCCTGCGGCGGGAGTACGGCCTCGTCCTGCTGCCGGTGGCCATCTGGTTCACGCTGGCGCCGGTCCCGCTCGGCCCCTACGCCGTGTTCGCTCCTGGCCACGTGCTGATCGCAGGCGCGCTCGCCGCGGCAGGCGCGGCACACCTGCTGCTCCTTCGAGAGATTCGGATGTTGGGCGCCGGCCTGGTTGGCGTGACGATGCTGATCCTGGCCGGCGTGAACGTGTGGCTGCCGGCCATGGTCGGCCAACCCGATGCCCCCGGCGCCGCCCCCGCGCTGTTCACGATCTCGGTCGTGATCCTGGTGACGGCGCTGGGCATGCAGCTCATGACGTTCGAGGACATGACCTACGAGCTGCGGCGCACGAACCGCCGGCTGGAATCGGCGCAAAGCGATCTGCGTCACCTGGTGATCACGGATACGTTGACCGGATGCCGGAATCGTCGCTTCTTCCAGGAAGTGATCACGCGCGAGCTGCAACGGCATCGGCGCTACGGAACGCCGCTGTCGATCCTGTTCATCGACATCGATCGCTTCAAGGTCATCAACGACACGCTCGGTCATGAAGTCGGTGACCGCGTGCTGCGCGACGTGGCCGCCTTCCTCCTGCAGAACATCCGCGAGGCGGACTACGTGTTTCGTTGGGGAGGCGACGAGTTTCTGGTGCTGATCACGTGCGGCCAGGCCGAGGCCGAGCGGCGCGGCCGTCAGCTGCAGGCGGCCTTCGACGCGTCGCCCGAGCTCGCAGACCTGCCGGCGGGCGTCGGCCTGAGCATCGGCTGCGTGGAAGTGCCCTTCGAAGCACGCGACGTGATGTCGCTGGTCCAGGCGGCCGACGAGCGGATGTACGTGGATAAGAAGCGAGCGAGATAGACGTCACGAGACAGACACTAAGCACACCAAGATACACGAAGAACACCAAGAACATTTGGTTGTCTTCTTTGTGGCCTTGGTTGTCTTAGTGCCTTTGTCGTCGCTACAGGCGGCTGCGCGGATTCTACCGATACAACAAATACTTCGCCCGCAGCGTCCGCCAGCGGGCCTCGGCGTCGTTCCACGAGGCCGCCACGGCCGCGGGATCGTCGCCGCGCTTCACGCGGGTCAGCGTGTCGCGCGACCCGAGCAGACGCGCGGCGGTGTCGATCTGATACTGCGACCCATATCGCGCCGTCGAGCGCCGCGGCGATCTCCAGCCCGACACGGACGGGATGCAGGGCGTTGCGATCGGTGACGATCAGGAACACGCCCTGGCACTCCTGATTCGCATACTTGCTGGACGTCGGGGTAAAGCGGACCGGATAGAACCGGATGCCCGGGTATCGCGCGCGCGTTCAGCGTGTCCGCGAGTTGAACGCCGTCAATCCATGGCGCGCCGACCTGCTCGAACGGCGTGTCCGTGCCGCGCCCGACCGACACGTTCGTCCCCTCGATGGCCCCAATCCCCGGATAGAGCGCCGCCTCGTTCATGTTGCGCATGTTCGGCGACGGGTTGATCCACGCAAAGCCCGTATCGTCGAACCACTCGTCGCGCTTCCAGTTCTGCATGGGCACCACGGTGAGGTCGGCGCCGATCTTGTTCTCGGCGTTGAACAGTTTCGCGAGCTCCCCCATCGTCATGCCGTGGCGGATCGGCATCGGCACGTAGCCGTTGAACCCCAGTGACTCCTGATCGAGCGTTGGCCCCTCGATCTGCCATCCGTTGACGGGATTCGGCCGGTCGAGCACGAACACGGGCATCTTGCGCTTCGCCGCCGCCTCCATCACATACGCCATCGTCGCCGGATAGGTATAGAAGCGCGCGCCGATGTCCTGAAGATCGATGACGAACGCATCAATCCCATCCAGCATCGCATCCGTGGGACGCCGCGTCTCGCCGTACAACGAAAAGATCGGCAGCTTCGTCTTGTCGTCCTGCGCGGACGGCACGCTCTCGTCGAGAATCCCTCGGATGCCGTGCTCTGGGCTGAAGAGCGCGACCAGCTTCACATCCTTGGCCTCGAAGAGCAGGTCGATCGCCGTCGCACCATCGCGCGCACGGCCAGTGTGATTGGTCACGAGGCCGACGCGCTTGCCCGCGAGGGGCGCGAAGCCTTGCGCGCGGAGGACGTCGAGCCCGGTCTGCACCGGCGACGTCGCCCGAGGTGCCGTCGATCCTCCGGGGTTCAGCGTCGTCGACGTGAAACGGCGTTCGCGCAGGGAATCGGGAACGCCGATGAGCGCCGACGCCGCGATTGTTGCCACGTAGGCGCGGAGAGGTGTGACGTCGCCCTTCCCATCAGGGTGCACGCGGTTCGACATGAACACCACGTACAACCCCGTGTCAGGATCGATCCACAGGCTCGTCCCGGTGAAGCCGGTATGGCCGAACGATCCGATCGGGAGCAGCTCGCCGCGATTCGACGAGTACGCCGTGTCGATGTCCCACCCGAGCCCGCGGCCGCCACGGCCGTCGGCGGCGGTCGTCATCTTGTCCACCGTCAGCGGCGACAGCACGCGCGTGCCTTTGTACGTGCCCTTGTTCAGCAGCATCTGGCAGAAGATCGAGACGTCCGCAGCGGTGCCAAAGAGCCCCGCGTGACCCGCAACACCACCCATCCGTCTGGCCGTCGGATCGTGCACGACGCCGCGCAGCATCTGCAGATTCGAGCCCTCGCACGGCCAGCCATACGGTGTGCACTTCTCGGTCGGCGCGATGCGCGGCCGCAACGATTCCGGCGGCAGGAACATCGTGTCCTTCATCCCCAGCGGCTCGAAGATCTGTTTCCGCGCGAACTCGTTCAGCGGCTGACCGCTCACGCGACGGACGATGTCGCCGAGCAGGATGTAGTTGATGTCGCTGTAGACGAAACGCTCGCCCGCGCTCGACGTCGGCACTTCCTCGATCGCGAGATCGATCGCCACGTCGGGACCGGCCCACGCATCCGCCAGATCGAGATCGGGTCGAAGGCCCGAGGTATGCGTCATCAGGTGGCGGATGGTGATGTCGGCCTTGCCATAGCGCTCGAATCCCGGAATGAACGCAGCGACCCGATCGTTCATCCGGATCCGACCATCCTCCATCAGCTTCATCACACTCGTCGTCGTGGCCATCACCTTGGTCAGCGACGCCAGGTCGAAAATGGTGTCGACCGTCATCGGCTCGACCGCGGGCTCGATTGAGCGGTTGCCGACGGCCTTCTCGTAGAGCACGCGATCGCCGCGTCCCACCAGCACGACGGCGCCGGGAAGCTTCTTGTCCGCGATGGCTCGCTCAATCGTGGGGCGGATGAGGTCGAACCGCGAGGTGTCGATGCCGGTGGTGGCGGACGGATCCTGCGCCGAGGCCTGTCTGCTGGCCGCCAACGGCGACGCCAGGCAAGCGACCACCGCCGCAATCGGGACAGTTCTGGCAAACCTTGAGAGCATGAGGTCTGGATTATACTTTCCGGGTTCCGCTCTCCACGGACGCGGAGGGCGTCTCAGCCGCGGAGGTCTGCGGATGCGATTCAGCCGACTCACTCCCGTTTTCCTGGGCGCGGCGCTGGTCCTCGTCGCCAGCTCCCCGGCGCTGGCGCAAGGCCACGTCTTTGGAACCGTCAAGGCCGCCGACGGCCACCCGATCAAGGGCGCGACCGTCACCGCCGAGAATCCCAACGCCTCTCCGTCGTCGGCAACGGCCACGACGGACGCCAAGGGACAGTTTTCGTTCCTCGGTCTGCGCGGCGGCGTCTGGATCTTCGTCGTCCAGGCGCCTGGCTTCGAACCGGGCGCTGTGCAGTCGGCCACGAAGACGTTCGGGACGAATGAGGCGGTGCCGGTGGTCCTGCAGCCACAGCGCGAGATCTCGCCGCCCGGCCCGCTCACGTCTCTCGACGTCCCTGCCCTTCAGCGGCGGCTCGACGACACCGCGGCGCTCGAAGCCGACGGGAAGGTCGACGAGGCGATCAAGATGTACCGCGCGATTGCCGCCGATGTGCCGAGCCTGACGATGGTGCATCTGCAGTTGGGGATCCTGTACGAGCGGACGAGCGATGCCGCAGCGGCCGCAACCGAGTACAACACGGTTCTGAAGACCGATCCCGAGAACCCGAAGGCGCGTGCCGGGCTCGAGCGCGTGGGACGGAAGTGAGGCTGGCGCGGACGATAGCCAACTTCCTATCTTCTCCGGGAGCGCGCCACGGAGTTGTCATCCGATTGGCCGTCGCTATCTTCGGCCTCCTGGTATCGGCCTGGCTGGTGACGGGATGCCGGGCGCGGGGCGCCAATATCGAGCGCCAGCCAGACCAGAACCTGCTGCTCATCACAATCGATACGCTCCGGGCGGATGCGCTCGGCGCGTACGGCGGGCAGGCTCGCACGCCCAATCTGGATCACCTTGCGACGATAGGGCTGCGTTTCGAATTCGCGCACGCGCACGCGACACTCACGCGTCCCTCGCATGCCAGCATCCTGACAGGAACATACCCGTACGAGCATGGGGTCCGCGACCACAGCGGGTATCGGCTGAAGCCGGGCACTACCACGGTTGCGACGCTGCTGAAACAGCAGGGATTCGCCACTGGAGCCTTCGTTGGTGGCATCCCTCTCGAGCGGCGGTTTGGCCTGGCCGACGGATTCGACGTCTACGATGACCGATTCGGTCGGACGGGCAATACGTCCGACTTCGCCCTGGCGGAACGGCCGGCCGGAGAGGTCGTCGATGCGGCTCTCGCGTGGCTCCGCAGCCAGCCAGGCCGATGGTTCGCATGGGTGCACGTTTTCGATCCGCATGCCCCCTATACGCCCCCGTCTCCTTACGACGAGGAATATCGAGGGAAGCCGTACTACGGTGAAGTTGCGTATGTCGACCACGCACTAGGTCCTCTGCTCGATGTCGCGGCTTCCAGCTCACGCCCAACCCTGGTCATCGTCACGGCAGATCATGGCGAGGGACTCGGCGATCACGGAGAGCTGACCCATGGGCTGTTCGCGTACGAGTCGACCTTGCGTGTGCCTTTGATCATCACGCAGCTCCGTTCCGGCTCCCAGCTGCGGGACACCACCGCCCACGGCATCGTGTCGAGCTTTCCGGCGCGTCATATCGACGTCGTCCCCTCGATGCTGGACGCAGTACAGATTGCTGCACCTTCCTCGCTCCGCGGCGGGTCGCTCCTGCCAGGTGCCAGCGCGCCGGCGGATCCCGACGCTTCGTCGTATTTCGAAGCGATGTCGGCGATGCTGAATCGCGGCTGGGCCCCCCTTCAGGGAGTGATTGCCCGTAAGGAAAAATACGTCGATCTGCCGATCCCTGAGCTGTACGACCTCGCGGCCGATCCGCTCGAGCGAACCAATCTCATCGATCGCCGATCCGATCGCCGACGCGCGCTCGAGGCACGTCTGCAGGACCTCCATGCTGCACCGCCAGGAGCACGCTCGACCGAGTCGCCGGAGGTCGCCGCGCAACTGCGCTCGCTCGGATACGTGTCGGGCAGCGCGGTGCAGAAGGCTCACTACACGGAGGCCGACGATCCCAAGAACCTGATCGAGCTCGATCAATGGATTCAGCAGGGCATCGAGGCGTGGCAGCTCGGACGCCACGACGAGGCGAACGCGATCTACGAGCGCGTTATTCAGAAGCGTCCGACGATGCCGATCGGGTACCGGAACCTGGCGCTCCTGGAATGGCAAAGCGGCGACGCCGCAGGCGCAATCCACACGCTCGAGCGCGCTTTTCATGCGGATGCCGTCGAGCCTGGCATGACGACACAGCTTGGCTCCTACCTGGCCGAAGCGGGGCGTCCTGCGGACGCGATCGCTTTGCTCGAGCCTGTTGTACGGGCGTCGCCGATGAATCCAGATGCCTTGAACGCTCTCGGAATCGCGTATGCGCGAGCGGGCCAGACGGAGCGTGCGGCGACCGCCTTCCAGCGAGCCCTGACCGACAACCCGGCCAACGTCCAGGCGCTCGAAAACATCGGGACGCTGGAGATGCAGCGCGGAAATCCGGCAGCCGCCGAACGCGCACTTGCGCGAGCCGCGGAGCTCGATCCGAAATCGGCGAGGGCACACAATGGACTCGGCGTGCTGGCGTTCAAGTCCGGACGGCCCGACGAGGCGTTCGCAGAATGGAAGCGCGCCGTCGAGCTCGCGCCACATGACTATGATGCCCTCTACAACCTGGCCACCGAGTTGGCGAACGCCGGACGGCAGGATGAGGCGCGTCCGTACCTGGAGCGCTTCATCCGTGAGGCCCCGGCTGGCCAGTACGGCCCTGACATCGTCCGCGTAAGGAGGATGTTGGGGTCGGTTGCGTCTCGACCATCAAAGCATGCGCCGTAGTCTTCTGCTCGGGCTCGTCCTCCTCGGCGCGCTCGGCATTTCCTGGATCGCTCTCAGGCATCGCACCACCTCCCCGGCGGACGGACCCGTCATTCTGATTTCCATCGACACTCTGCGGGCGGACCATCTGCCGGTCTACGGATACCGTCAGGTGCAGACCCCGAACATCGATTCGCTGGCGGCCGACTCGGTGGTGTTCGATCGCGCGTACTCACATACGCCTCAGACGCTGCCCGCGCATACCAGCATCCTCTCCGGGCAACTCCCGGTCGAACACGGTGTCCGAGACAACATCGGATTCACCGTCAAGAGCGGACAGTGGTTTTTGCAGCGCGCGCTGCACGATCTGGGCTGGCCCACCGCCGGCTTCGTGTCCGCATACGTGCTTCGCCGGGCGACCGGGATCGATCAGGGGTTCGACACGTTCGACAGCGATCTGCCGGCCGCGTCACCGGAGCTGTCGATCGGGCAGGTTCAGCGGGATGGCGCGCTGACCCTGGCGGCCGCCGACAAGTGGCTCGACGCCAGGGGGAAGCGGCGATTCTTCTTGTTTCTCCATTTCTACGAGCCGCACAAGCCCTATGCACCGCCAGCGCGTTATGCGATGTATGCGCCGTACGACGGCGAGATCGCCTACGCCGACGAGCTGGTCGGCCGTTTGCTCGGGCGCCTTCGCGAATCCGGGCTCTACGATCGGTCGACCATCCTGCTGCTGGCGGACCATGGAGAAGGACTCGGGGATCACGGCGAGCAGGAACACGGAATGTTCCTCTATCAGGAAACGACGCATGTCCCTCTGATGATCAAGGTGGCCGGCCACCACAAGCAGCTGCGCGTCGCCGCACCGGTTCAGCATATCGATGTCGCGCCGACGATCCTCGATCTGATCGGAGCGCCGATCCCCGGGTCGCTGCACGGCCGGTCCCTCAAGCCGCTGCTCGACGGAACCGGCACGGTCGCCGACACCGGCATCTATGCCGAGGCGCTGTATTCCCGGTATCACTTCGGCTGGAGCGAGCTGTACTCGCTGACAGATTCCCGCTATCGATTGATCCGGGCGCCGCGCGACGAGCTGTTCGACCTGGAACGCGATCCTCGCGAATCCCGATCGATCGCGGCCGACCGGCCTCAGGTTCGCCAGGCCATGCGAACCGCCCTCGAAAAAGTGATAGGAGGCACGTCGATCGCCGCGCCGTCGGCAGTATCAGATGAGGATCGACAGCGACTCTCGGCGCTCGGTTACGTCGGCAGCGGGAACGACGCGGCGCTGTCGCTTCCCGGGGATTCGCTTCCAGATCCGAAAGACAAAGTGCACGTGCTCGAGAAATACCGACAGGCGTCGGATCTCGCCGGCGCGATGAAGTTCGCGGACGCGACGGTTCTGTACCGGGAGCTGCTCGCCGAAGATCCCGAAATGAGTGACGTCTGGCTGCAGCTCGCCCAGGTACTGCTGCGCCAGGGCATGACGGCGGAGGCTGTGCACGCGTACCGAGAAGTGATCAAGAGAAATCCCAAGGACGCCGGAAGCCTGCTCGGCGCCGGAGGCGGTCTGCTTCGTCTGGGTCGAGTCGACGAGGCCGAGAAACATGCCATGCTGGCCGTAAGCGTGGCGCCGGCTGGAGCGCACGAGCTCCTCGCGAAGATTGCGTTGGCCCGCCACGATCGTCAGGCCGCCCTGCGGGAAGCGAAGCTGGCGCAGGACGCGGACCCAACCCTGCCGATGCCTCTCTACGTCGAGGGCCTGCTTCTCTACAACGAAGGCCATTACGCGGAGGCCCTGGCTGTCCTGCTGCGCGCACGGCAGCAACTCGAAGGACGCACCCTCCAGATGAACGATCTGAACTACTACATTGGTGACTCGCTGGCCAGGCTCGAGCGCTACGCGGAGGCCGAGCCCTACCTGCTTCAAGAGATTCGGGTGTTCCCCTACAACACCAGGGCGCGGGCCGGCCTCGCCATGCTGTATCGCGCGATGGGCCGGGACGCCGAAAGCGAGCGGGCCATCGACGAGTTGTTACGCATCGCGCCAACCCCGGAAGGACGGTCGCTCGCCGCCCAGCTGTGGACGATGTTTGGCGAACCAGAGAGGGCTCGGCAGGTTAAAATCCCCTGACATGCGTGCCTGTCTCGTGTGGCTGGCGGCGGCCGGAGTCACGTTGTCGGCCCAGCAACAGGACCAACCCGCGCAACCCCCGGTCTTTCGGACGGGAGTGGACCTGGTCCGTTTCGACGTGCGGGTGACCGATTCGGCTGGCCGTCCCGTGATCGATTTGCGCCCGCAGGAAATCGAGATCCTGGAAGGCGGCCAGGTCCGGCCGCTCCTGCAGTTTCAACACATCACCGAGCCGGCCGGCGCTTACGCCGACGCGGCGCTGCGGGCGGTCTCAGCGGAGGTCACCAGTAATCAAGGCACTCCACGCGGGCATCTGTACCTGCTGGTGTTCGACCAGAACCACATCACGTCTGGCAACGAACAGGTCGCGCGGCGCGCCGCCGAAACATTCATCAAGACCCGAGTCCGGCCGTCCGATCGCATCGCCATCGTCGGTCTTCCCGGGCCCGGACCGGATATTGGATTCACGGCGGATCGCAACCGCGCCCTCACCGCCCTCCAGAGGGTCCACGGCGCCCTCGAGCGGAACGTGTCCACCGCCGCCGGCCGCCTCTCGGTTGAGGAAGCGTATGAAATCTCCAACGGCAACGACCAGGCAATCACAAATGTGCTCACCCGTCAGTCCGTTGACCTGACTGCCGACGTCGGCTCGTCTCAGAGCTCGGGGTTGTCGGGACTCGTGGACCGTGCGGCGAGTCGTCAGACCGAATCACCCGCTGTCTCGCGGCAGGTGATTCAGGAGAACGCCAGAACGCTCGTGGCCCAGACCGACGCCGACTCCAGGCAGTTTCTCCAGCGACTGGCGGATGTGATCGAGCAGTACAGGACAATCGAGGGGCGGAAGACCCTCATTCTGTTCTCGGAGGGGTTTCATCAGCAGAATGTCACCCGCGAGGTGGAACAGGTGGCTGCCTCCGCCGCACAAAGCTACGCCGTGGTCTACGCCTTCGACATGAACCGGCATCGCTCGGAGCTGGATCAGCCCCTGATGCCCGCGACCAATCAGGCGACCGAGATCCTGGTGCGGTCGGAGCCGCTCGGCAGTCTTGCGGTGGAGACCGACGGGCTGCTGCTGCGCGACGCCGCCGAACAGCTCGACAAGGCGCTGAACCAGATTGCGGATCAATCCCAGGACTACTACCTGGTCGGCTTCGAGCCGAGCGAGGCGGCGACCGCCAACCGCGGTCAGTATCGTCGAGTCAGCGTGCGAGTGACGCGTGAGGGCACCCATGTGAGCGCCCGCACCGGCTACGCGGTGCCGCGTGATTCCGCACCGTTGGATCGACGCCGCGCGATTGATTTCGCGCTCGCCGCACCATTCGTGCAGCAGGGCCTTCGGGTGGGATACACGACCTACACCATGCGCTCGGACACCACTGGACGTGCCAGAGTCGTGCTCGCACTCGAAGCCGACCTGCCGGTGCGGGACGCCGCTCACGATTCGGCAGACGTCGTGTTCGTGGTGCGCGATGTGCGCGATGGACGCGTTGCGGCAAGCGGAACCGATACCATGCGGTTGCCAGCGCAGGCCGCTCCTGGCGCGTCTGCGGGCGTTGCGACATTCCATGTTCAGTTCGAGCTGACACCTGGGACCTATCTGATGCGCACGGTCGTGCGCGAGCCGGGTGGAACCATTGGGAGTGCGGACCGGCGGCTGGAGGTACGGCCGTTCTCTGGGCCCGACATCTCCGTCAGCGATCTGGTGCTCGGCTCCGCGACCGGATCGCTGCCCGTCCGCGCCCAGGCATATTCCGAAGACGGATTGGCAGGAAAGCTCGAAGCCTACGCACGCGCTGGGGACCAGCTGCAGCGGCTCTCGACCACGGCGGCGCTCGTCCCGGCCGGATCCGATCAACCCGTCGCAACCGTGCAGGGAACGTTGTCCGAGCCCGAGGCTGCAGGCGGCGGCGTCCTTCGACGGGTGACGTTCTCCCTGCCGCTGACCGAGGTGCCACCAGGCGCGTACATCACCCGCGTCCGCATCCGATCGGGCGACGAAGCGGTGGCCGACTTGAGTCGCGACGTCGATGTTCATCCGGGCTCCGCTCCGGCTCCGAGTGCGGTGGCGGAGCGCGAATTGCCGAGGCCAGGCGACGTGCTGGATGGTGACTTCGTCAAGAGAGCGCAGATACAACTGCGTCAGGCCACCACGCCAGCCGCCATCCACGCCGTGAAGGGATTCGACCACTTCGCGCGCGCCGACTACGCCGCTGCCGCCGCCGAATTGAGCCAGGCCATGAAACTCGATCAGACAAACGCCGCGACGGCGTTCGTGCTTGGCTGGGCGTACGAGTATACGGGTGCCGACAGGGACGCGATCGGTGCCTGGCGCGCCGCCGCAGCGATCGATCCGAAGATGGTTCCCGCGCATCTGGCGCTCGCGGACGCGTATCTCAAGCTTCGACAGCCCGCGCTTGCGGCCCAGGCGCTCCGAGCGGGTCTCGTTGCCCTTCCCGATTCGGTGGAATTGCAGGCGAAGCTGATGGAAATCGACAAACGATAGGCGGAACACCATGAAGCTGTTCGTCATCCTTGCGCTGGCGTTCACGTCCGCGCTTCAGACATCCGGCGTCAAGTCGCTCCAGCCATCCCATCCCGTCTTGTCGGGCACGATCGACGGCGGCAAGCTCAAAGGCGAGCCGACGCAACTGGCGTGGTCACCGGATGCCATGAGGGTGTTCCTGCAGAGCTCCGAACGCGACAGTCAGGCAATGATCAAGAATCCGCGCTACTTCGTGCTCGAGTTGACCGGTGGCAAGCTCGAGTCGGTCAGCGCCCCTCCCGATTGGGCCACCGACTACTGGCGTTGGAAGTCCGACAAGAATGGCGCCCGGATCGCGAGCATTCAGCATCGACGTGAAGAAAGAAGAGCGCACGAGCACGTCAACGTCGGCACCAATGGGTGGAGCGCTCGCACGAGGCGGCTCGGACGTCGGTGGAACAGCCGGTACCTCGGCAGACGATGTGGCGATGCGCGCCCAGCAGATGCAGAAACAACAGGTCATCAGCTTGACGCTGAAGAGCGAGACCGTCGGAGAATTCGTCAATCAGCAGTTCCTTCCCGGATATACCTTCGGGTGGGCGCCGGAGTCCTCCGGGCCGATGATCGCGTACCGCAATCAAGCCGGCCGGCTGTCGGTGATGGACGAGCAGGGACAGAAGCAGGAGATCGCCGGCACGAAGGACGTCATTCTGCCGGCCTGGTCGGCGGATGGCGCGAAGATCGTCTTTCTGCAGAAAAGCGGGAAGAACAAGTACGACCTCGTGATCGTGAACATGAAATCATGACACGGCGAACGCCATGGGTCATCTCGCTACGCTCCTGTTGGCGGTGGTCGTTGCGCAGTCCGCCGCGCAACCGCCGGCCCAGGACCAGACGCAGCCGTTCCGGACAGGCGTCCAGGCCGTGGAGGTCGACGTCCGGGTTATCGCCAAGAACGGACAATTCGTCACCGACCTCACGCCTGACGATTTCCAGCTCTCCGAGGACGGCGTTCCTCAACGGATCCTCTCCGCGGTACTGGTTACTTCGGCACCATTAGCACCAGCACCCGCAGCACGTCCAGCACCCCCAGCACCAGCACTCCCAGCACCATTAGCACCGCCAGCACCTTCAGCACCTTCTGTCTGGGTGTTCGTCTTCGACACGACCCATCTCACCCCTGGATCGCTCCAGCGCTCGCGCGACGCCGTCGTCAAGTTCATTGCGGACAGGTTTCACGACGGTGACGTTGGCGGAATCATCGCTGACGGCAGGATGGCCAATAACCGCCTGACATCGAATCGCGAGGAGCTGCGAGCGGCCGCGGCGGCGATCAAGATTCCCGGCCAGCTGCGCAGCCGTCAGCTCGAGTTGCGGGAATGGCCGCGGCTCCAGGACGAGTTGGAGGCGTTTCGGATCGTCAATCAGGAACGCGATGCACTCGCGGCGGCCGTCCAGCGGGCGTGTAACGACGATCCGGATGCGTGCAAGAAGATGCCGCTCGACGCGCTCGTGATGGAAAAAGCCAAGCGCATGGTCGTGGACTACCGGACCGCGACGCTGCAGACGCTCAGCGTCGTCGACGGCCTGTCGAAAGGGCTCGCCCGGATGGCTGGTCCCAAGACGATCGTCTTCCTGTCGGAAGGGTTCGTGCTGCAGAATCAGGAATCGGAGCTCCGTCAGGCGGTCGGGCAGGCGGCGCGCGCCGGAGCGCACTTCTACACGCTCGACGCGCGGGGCCTCAACAAGGGGCCGGTCGCCGAGATCGTCGATCAGGCGCTCGTCGATAGTCCGATGGGCGCCACGATGCGCTTCGACGCGCAGCAGGACGGCACGAACAGCCTTGCCGTCGACACCGGCGGCTTTGCGATTCGCAACGAGAACAACTTCGCGCGGGCGCTCGACGAGATTCAGCGTGACGCTGGTACCTATTACGTCATCGCCTACAGCCCGACCAACGAACGCTTTGATGGCAAGTATCGGTCGATTGCGGTGAAGGTGAAGCGGCCCGACACGAAGGTGCGTGCCCGACGCGGCTACCTCGCCGTCGATCCCGCCAGGCTGCTGGCAGTCCCAAGCGTGCCGCCACCGCCATCGCCGTCAGGACTCCCGACGGCTGCAATGCCGTCTGTGGCCGGTTCGACTCCCAGGCCCGACCCGACCTCGCCAGCTGACACCGGAACAGCGGGCGCCCCGACGCCTGAGACTGTAGCGCCCGCGGCTGCCTCTTCCGATGCGGACGCGGGTGCTCCGCGCGCGGCGGGCGCGGTTTCTGCGGCCGCGTCCCCGGCCGTGCGGACACGGATTGACGCGGGGAAGATGGCGCTCGCCCTCGGGAAGGACAAGGCGCCCTCGTCGGATGCGGCGCAGGCCGGCTGGGCCGCATACGAGCGCGGCGACGTCGAAACCGCCGCACGCGAGCTCGCGACAGCAGCCGCGGCGCCCGACGCCCAGGCGTGGGTCCACTACGTCCTCGGCCTGTCCGATCTGGCGCTGCGCCGCTACCGCGACGCCGCCCAGTCCTGGGAGCGCGTTCGCCAGGCCGCACCCGAATTCGAAACGGTGTACTTCAACCTGGCGGATGCCTATATCGCGCAGCACGAGGACACCACCGCGATCAAGGTGCTGCGCGACGCGGAGCGTCGGTGGCCGAACGATGCGGAGATCCAGAACGCCATCGGCGTGATTCAAGTCCGCCGCGGTGCCCTGGACGCCGCTATCGAATCTTTCGAGCGCGCAACGACCCTTTCACCCGACGACGGCCTCGGCTACTTCAATCTTGGCCGCGCCCACCAGATGCGGCTGATGAAACTGCAGCGCTACAACCCTCAAACGCAGAAATGGATGGGAGGCGACGACGATCGCCGGAAAGCGGTGGCCAGCTTCAAGAGATACGTCGAGATCGGCGGTCCGTACGTGCAGCAGGCGAAGGAAGCGCTGACGGCGCTGAACTGGTCATAGTCAGGTAGCGCCATCTGCGCCTTCGACCTCCACTTTCCGTTAGCGCAGCGACGTATTCGGCGTCATGCGGCTATCGGTCGCCGTACGGAAGAAACCTTCCCACTGCCGCCGGATGTTGTCCAGTTTCGTGACCTGCGACGAGTCGAGGCTGCGGCCGTTGCTGACGATATAGACGAACCCCTGGTGGAAGGTCTTGGGCGCGGTGTCCGACGAGGGACTTCGCGCGCCGTGAATGGCAATCACGTCGTTGATCAACACATCCCGGCGTGTGCCGCTGAACGACACGCCGATTTCCGGAGCGTCGGCCCTGGCCTTCGTCGACACCGGGTTCTCAACATAAAAGAACGTGGGTACCGCGCTGGCCGGCACCAGACCCATCGCGTACTGATCGAGCCGGCTGTAGCGTTTGACGGCATCCGAGGTCTTGAACTGGCCGCCGCCGAGATCGTCGATCTGATTCCCCTCCATCACCGACGCGTCTGAGTTGAAGAAAAAGCTCCAGTGGGCGAGGTCGCGTCCGAGCAGCGCGTCGGATCGCGCTCCTGTGTGATCGCGGAAGTCGAGATACGCGAGCCAGCGATGGCCGACCTCCTGGCCCAGGACGCTCAGCGTGTTGTTCTCGCCGAGAAACTTCTGCGTTGGATCCTCCGGGTACTTGCCAAGCCAGTCCATCACGACCATCGACCGGAGACGCCCGCCGCTGCCGAACTGCTGGGACAGATCGTAGACATCCTGACCAATCCCTGTAATTTCGTTGGCCACGGTCGTCTCGTATGCGAACGCATCGCGAATCAGTGGTTGATCGGTCCACAGCAGGATCTGGTCGAAGTTGTCGCCGTGCGACGCATAGAATTTATTGCCGATGGCGACCGTATCCAGCGAGCCCGCCTGCGCAAAGCGCTCACCCATCGCGACCGCACCGGCCGACGACGGCGTCGTCGTGCTCAGATCCATCGTCGTGAAATTGCCCGTGCGCCCGGGCGACAGCCCGACGACAGCGTCCGCCAGAGTGACGGTGGCGCCGTACTTGAGTTCGATGGAATTGTCCGGCAACAGCGTCGCCTGCACAGTCACGGTGCGAGCCGAGTCGAAGCCATGGACGCTGCACCAGGTAACGGTGTACTGATCGTTGGCGGCGTTGACGAAAACCTTGCCGCCAGATGACGGATCCAGGTCGGCCAGGAACGGCGCCACGCGCGGCGGTCCGGTGAGCAGGCGCGACACGTTTCGTTCGGTGCTCGACCGATCCTCCTCGCCGAACGTGATGTTACCGTCCGAATTGACGAAGGCCGCCGATTGACCCGTGCCGTAGAAGGTAAAGGAAAACGGGATGTTGACCTGGGAACTGTCATCGTCGCCGAGCGTGAGCTGCGTGCCGAGTGTCGAGCGGAAGTTCGCGTCGATCTTGCTCACGCTGTAGCCGCCGCCGCTTCGGGTGAATCGCAGACCGATGCTGCGGATATCGAAGTTGTTGGCGGGCAGCACGATGTCGCCCGTATCCTGCATCACCGCGATGTTGCCAACGTCCTCGGCGACGGGCGCGGGGCTGGTGATCGCGGTGGATGGAGCCGTCTCGCTGGTCCGCGTCCCGCGCGCGCGTTGTTCCTCCCCGGCCTGATGGAGCCACATCGCCTCCGCACGCGTCCGCGAGGATCTCCGTCAATACTGGTCTTCTTGTCGGTGACGGTTGGACCTGCGCCGCCAGCAACGCTGCCCAGGAGTGGGGCTTCTGCCTGTTCGGCGGTCAGCGCGGTTGAGCAGGGATTCGTGGTCGGGGTCCCCCCGCCGCCCGAGGGGGGAGGCGTCGAACTATTGCCGCTTCCGCCGCCACAGGCGGCCAGCAATACGGCGGCGGCAGTTGCCGTCGCGAGCGCGCGTGAACGGATCATGAACGTGGTCCCTCGTGGGGGCAGGCACCGGCAAGGCCATAAAAAGAAAAACCCCGGGGAACCTGAAGGATCCCCGGGGTCCAGTGTAACCGCGATCTCGGCCTAGAAGTTGATCCTCGCCCCGAGTCGCAGGATTCGGGGGTTCATGATTTCCAGCACCTGGTTGTAACCGGTCGGGCCAGTGCGGCGAATGTCGTACTGACGGCCGAGAACGGTTGCGTTGTTGAAGATGTTGAAGATGTCCAGATCCAGCATGATGTTGGCGCGCTGAATCTTGATCGCCTTCTCGACCCGCGCGTCGAGCGAGCTGACGGCCGGCAGCCGGAAATCGGTAACATTTCCCACCGCCAGCACGCTCTTGTTGTTCGAGAGCACGTCGGTCGTGGCGACGTTGCTGCGGTAGTACGGCATCGGCATACCCCTGCCGATAGAGCCAGTTCGCCCCGAAGTTCAGGCCCCACGGTCCCTGATACAGGCCGTTGGCGAAGAACTGGTACTGCGGCAGGACCAGGTAGATGCCGCTCTTGCCGCTGCCGCCAGCCGCTGTCAGGACCGTTCCGCCGTCGATCCTGGGGTTTTGCGATCGTGTGCGTCGGATCGTCCAGCGCGTCGGGGCCGTCGAAGTACTCCTTGTGCGAGTTCGTCGAGAACCCCACGCGGGCCATCCACTTGTTCGACATGCGCTTGACGGCGCTGGCCTCGAACCCGATGAAGCGCTGGTGATATCCCTTCCGCTCCTCGTAGCTGGTGCCGCCACCGGGTGGCACCGCGTTCGGATCGATCGCGTAGAACGGCATGCTGAACTGCCCGATCGGATCCACGTTGCCGGTGAACGTTCCGGTCTGGCTGGTAGTTCGACGAATTGACGCCGATCGTGCTGTTCCAGTTGAAGTGATTGAAGGTCCGGTAGGTGAACGTGGTGCTGATCCCGAAGTTGGTCATCAGCTCGTGGTCGAGTCCGACCATCACTTCCTGCGTACGCGGTGTCCCGTAATCGCCGATCTTGTTAATCGTGTCGAGGCGACTCGGATTGTTCGGATCGAACCCGTAGTAGCCGATGTTGCCGAGGCTGTAGAGAACCTCGTCGGGATCCGCGATCTTGTTGCCGTTCGTGTCGGTGGCGTAGTAGTAGATCGCGGAGTACTGGATCGGAGAGATGACAGCCGCCGCGGTTGCGTTCAGCTGCGACGCGAACATCGCGTAGCTCGCGCGCGCAATCGTCTTGTGATTGGAATCGAGCGCGTAGGTGAGGCCGACCCTCGGGGTGATCGCGTTCACCACGATCGCGTCGTCGACAGGTGTGGCGCTGAGGGCCGGAAGGAGGTCCGGAAGCACGGAGCTGGCCGGGACCGAGGCCGATCCCATCGAGTTCGCGGCCCTATCCCACCGCAGGCCGAGGTTCACCGTCATCCGATCCCTCGTCCAGGTATCGCCCAGATATCCGCTCCAGTAGACCGCGTCGGTCTGAAGGCGATTTGGCCGGGTGATCTTCGCGATCAGGTCGGGGTAGCCGTTGAAGTTGGTGATGAGCCCGTTGCCCGGATAGACGTCACTGGAATCGACGGACGCCTTGCGCCAGCCAAAGCCGAACTTCAACTCGTGGTGGCCGTGGAACGTGTTCCCGTCGAGGGCAATGTTGTCCTGGGGCCGCTCGGTGATGTACGTGTCGGCCGATCCGTGCCATACGCCACCGTCGTCGATGTAGATCTGCGTGTCGGGGCCGCCGCGAGCCGCAAGCGAGAAACCGCCGTGGACGTGCGAACCCCTCGCCACCAGGAACAGGTTGCTTCCCACCACGAAGTTGACCTCGCCTTTTTGCAAGGTTGTGGGACCCGACTGGTTGTAGGTCGTCTCGTCAGGCCGTGTCGCGCTCGCGCCGCGGCCGAACTTTTCCTTGTTGCCGCGGAAGAACGTGTAGTTCGCGCGGATCCCGTTGGTGATCTGACCGGTGCCCTTGAAGGACGTGTCCTGCAACTCGGTCCGATCGTGAACACCCGTCAACGTAATGATGTCGACGTGCGTCTTTCCGATCGCCCCCCAGGCCCAGAGGCGATCCTTCATGATAGGACCACCAAGTTCGACCCCGTAGTCTTTGTACTGGTCTGTGCGATTACCCTTGCCGCTCTTTCCGCCAATGGAAGCCGCAAGATCGTCCGGCATGTTGTTCGACTGCAGGTCCTCGTTCTCGAAGTAGTAACGCGAAGAACCATGCACCGTGTTACTACCGCTCTTCAGAACCATGTTCAGCTGCACGCCTGGAGTCGCACTCTGGACGTCCGCCCCCCCGGTCGTGACCTGCATCTCCTGGAACATGTCGAAGTCGTAGTAGGTCGGTGTCGATCCCAGCGCGGCCATGTCGGTTATCGCGACGCCGTCCATGTTCCACGTGTTCTCGCCGCCGGACGCCCCCTTCGCCTGATAGGCCGACTGCTGTCCGGACTCGGCACCGCCGACGTTGACACGGTCGACGATGATGCCTGGAACGGTCTGCATGACGACCCACGGGTCGCGTGCGGATGGAATGTTCTGAAGCTCCTCGACGCTGACGTTGGTCGAGGTGGTCATCTTCTTGGTATCGAGGATGGGGCTTTCGGCGGTGACCTGCACTTGCGTGGCGACACTGCCGATCGCCATGGCGATCTTCAGTGGCACGCTCGCGCCGGCCCCGACGTTGACGCTCTTATTCAAGTAATCGGTGAAACCGGTTATCTTGGCGCCGACGGTGTACGTTCCAGGCGCCAGATTGAGGAAGTGCGCCTCACCGATTGCGTCGGTTACCGCAGTTCGATTCTGTGGACCGCTGATGTCCACATTGACCCCCGGAAGCACCGCTCCGGTGCTGTCCGTCACACTGGCGTCGATCCTTCCCGTGTAGACCTGTGCCGCCGACGGCGCGGCGCATAACGCGACGAGCGTCAGGCACAGCACGATCGGTCGAGCCATTCGAAAACTCATCTCCATCCTCCAAGATAGAAATACGAGCGAATAGCGTTGGGTTGAGAGCCGTGACCAACGAACGAAGGAGCGCAGCCTCCTTTCGCGGAACCGGACGCTGAACCGAATCGGACGACACACTATGCAAGCAGCGCAGCCGTTTTGCAAGCTGAATAGCCGCTTTGTTTTGAGTGACTTAGCAAATCAAATGCTGAGGTAAAACCAAAAAAATGGCGTTTGGAATCCAACTGTCCGAATTCGAACGCACTGTGACGGGCCCTGGGACGACCCCGAACCGCACCGTGATAAATGAGGGGATGGCCATGATGATTCGCTCCGCCGCCGTGCTGGGCGCGGGTGTGATGGGCGCACAGGTGGCGGCGCACCTCGCGAACGCCGGTGTTCCGGTCACGCTGCTGGACGTCACGCGCGACGCGGCACGCGAAGGGTTGACGCGCGCGCGGACGATCAAGCCCGACGCGTTCTTCACACCCGACCTCGCGTCGTTGATTCGGACCGGCAGCTTCGACGAAGACCTCGACCTCGTGCGCCCGGCCGACTGGATCATCGAGGCGATCGTCGAACGGCTCGACGCCAAACAGGCGTTGCTCGCGCGGATCGACGCGCTGCGCGGCGCGGACGCCATCGTCAGCTCGAATACCTCGGGCATTCCGATCGGTGCGATCGCCGAAGGACGATCGGAGAGCTTCCGCCGGCACTTCCTCGGCACGCACTTCTTCAATCCACCGCGCTACCTCCGCCTGCTCGAGATCATCCCGACGGCAGAGACCAATCCCGCCGCCGTTCGCGCGATCGCGACGTTCGCGGAAGTGCGCCTGGGCAAGGGCATCGTGACGGCGAGGGACACGCCGAACTTCATCGGCAACCGCATCGCCCTCTTCGAGGCCGTTCAGGTTCTCCGTGCCGTCGAGCGGGGAGACGTCACGATCGAGGAAACGGACGCGATCACCGGACCAGCGATCGGCCGCCCGAAGAGCGCGACGTTCCGTACGATGGACATCGCAGGCGTCGACGTCATCGCGCACGTGGCCAACAACCTCCGCGAGCGGCTTTCAGACGATGATGAACGCGCGCACTTCGAGCTGCCCGATTTCGTCGGTCGAATGATCGATCGCGGCATGACAGGAGCCAAGGCCGGCCGCGGCTTCTACGAGAAACGCGGAGAAGACATCCTTACGCTGGATCCGCGCACGCTGGAGTACCGCCCTCGTCAGAACGTGCGGCTGCCAGCGCTCGACGCCGCGAAATCGATCGAATCTGCCCGGGATCGGATTCGGACGTTGATCAGGGGTCAGGACAAGGTCGGAGCCTTCCTGCGATCGACGTTGATACCGACGCTGGAGTACGCCGCCAGGATTGCGCCGGAGATCGCCCATTCGCCTGACGATGTGGACCGCGCGATGCGGTGGGGCTTCGGGTGGGACATCGGCCCGCTGGCTCTGATGGATGCGCTGAAGGGACCGCCGGCACCAGTCGCCACGCCGGCCACGCGGCTGAGCGGCGCGCCCGTGCTGACAGCGCAATGCTGGCGCGAACCTGGTCGACCTCGGCGACGGCGTGCTCTGTGTCGAATTCCACTCCAAGATGAACGCCATCGGAGGCGATACGATCCAGATGCTGCACGCGGGCATCAAGGAGGCGTCCGAGAAGGGTGTTGCGCTCGTCATCGGCAACGAGGCGATGCATTTCTCGGCTGGCGCGAACCTGCTGCTGCTCCTGCTCGAGGCGCAAGAAGGCAATTGGGACGAGGTGGACCTGATGGTGCGCGCGTTTCAATCGGCGACCTCCGCGATTCGGCACGCTGGCGTGCCGGTTGTGGTGGCAACCGCCGGCCTCACGCTGGGCGGCGGCTGTGAGATCGCCCTTCACGCGGCGCGCGTGGAGGCGCACGCCGAAACGTATATGGGCCTGGTGGAAGTCGGCGTCGGCCTCATTCCTGCTGGTGGAGGCACGAAAGAGATGCTCGCGCGCGCGATGGACGCGGTTTCTGACGGCGTCGATCCGTTGCCTCAGGTCCAGCGTGTCTTCGAAACGATTGGGTTTGGGAAAACCTCGACCAGCGGCGCCGACGCCCGGCGAATCGGCTATCTGCGGGGCGAGGACGCCATCACCATGAATCGGGACCGGCTCCTCGCGGACGCCAAGGCTTGCGCGCTCCAGCTCGCGGCAACGGGCTATCGTCCCGCACGGCCGCGCGATGCGATTCGCGTTGGAGGCGAGAGCACACTGGCCGCGTTGAAGCTCGGCGTGCACATCGCCTGGCGCGCCGGTCGCATCAGCGATCACGATGCGCTCATCGGCCGCAAGCTGGCGTACATCCTCGCAGGCGGCCCGACTCGATCGGCGGCAACGCTCAGTGAGCAACAGCTGCTGGACCTCGAACGCGAGGCGTTCCTCAGCCTCTGCGGCGAGCGGAAGACGCTCGAGCGCATCGCCCACACGCTGAAGACGGGCAAGCCGCTCAGGAACTAGGCGCCGGACATGTTCGATCGCGGCACTGGGCGGCCTCTTCTCGTCATACCGGGCGTCCAGGGGCGCTGGGAGTGGATGCGTCCGGCGCTCGACGCGCTTTCGGGCAGCTGCCGCACGCTCAGCTATTCCCTGTGTGGCGACCTCGGGTCGGGCACGCGCATGGACCCGTCGCTCGGCTTCGACGTGTTCGCCAGGCAGATCGACGACGTGCTCGCGCAGGCCAACCTGGCGCGCGTGGCGCTCTGTGGTGTCTCATTTGGCGGAGCCGTCGCCGCGAGGTACGCGGCGCGATATCCTGAGCGGGTGTCCAGCCTGGTCTTGGCGTCCGCCCCCGGACCATCGTGGACGCCGAGCGCGCGTCAAGCGTCGTACATCGAGCGGCCGTGGTCGTCGGTGGCGGCGTTCTGTGTGACGGCGCTCGAGCGGCTCGGCGCCGAGATCTACGAAGCGCTGCCGACGTGGCCGGCGCGCATCGGGTTTACGTTCGGCTATCTCGGCCGGGCGCTGTGGTTCCCGATGTGGCCCGGGCTGATGGCGCAACGGATCCGTCTCCTGCAGCAAGAGCCGAATTTCAGCGGGGAGGCTGTGCGGATCACGGTGCCGACCCTGCTCGTGACCGGCGAGCCACGGCTGGACCGCGTCATCCCGGTCGAGTCGACCCGCGAGTACATCGAGCTGATTCCAGGCGTTCGGTATCAGATGATGGAACGGACTGGACACCTTGGTCTCGTGACGCAGCCGGACCGGTTTGCGCGGATTGTGAGCGACTTCGTCAATGCCAGCGATTCATGATTTGAAGGGGCCCGCCGGTCGTCTCGAAGCGATGATCGACGAACCGTCGACGCCGCCGCGTGCGGCCGTCGTGTTCGCGCATCCGCTGCCCACGCACGGCGGCACGATGCACACCAAGGCGGTTTATCAGGGCGCGAAAGGCCTGGCGCGGATCGGCTGTACCGTGCTGCGGTTCAATTTCCGCGGCGTGGGCAGAAGCGAGGGCACGTTCGATCAGGGCCCTGGCGAGATGGAGGACTTTCGCGCGGCGCTCGACTACATGGCCGCGCGCTATCCGGGCGTGCCGCTGTGGGCGGCCGGCTTTTCCTTCGGCGCCTGGATTGCGCTCGAGACGGGAGCCAGCGACGACAGGGTCAGCGTGCTGATCGGGATTGCCCCGCCAGTCACCAAGGCCGGCTACGACTTTTCGCGCACGCTCAAGAGCACGAAGCCGAAGTTCTTCGTTCAGGGTGAAGCCGACGACATCTGCCCGATTCAGGACATGTGGAAGTTCTACGGCGAGCTCCAGGAGCCGAAGGAGCTCGTGGTGATCGACGCGGCCGATCATCTCTTCGACGGTCACACGGCGGAGGTTGGCGAGGCGCTCGAAGACCTGCTCGCCGACTTCACCGAGGTGGGCGATCCAGCGTCAGGCCGGGAGCCGTCAGAATCATGAAGGACGCCTTCGTAGCCTCCGCGGTCAGGACGCCCGTCGGCAAGGCGCCGAATGGACGTCTGCGCGCCACGCGGCCGGATGACATGGCGGCGCTCGTGATTGCCGAAGCGCTGCGGCGCGTCCCTGCTCTGGATCCCGCGGAGATCGACGACGTGATTCTCGGGTGCGCGATGCCCGAGGCCGAGCAGGGCCTGAACGTCGCGCGCATCGCGAGCCTGCGCGCGGGCATTCCGGTGAGCGCGTCGGCGATGACGATCAACCGCTTCTGCTCGTCGGGCCTGCAGGCGATTGCGCTGGCGGCGGAGCGCATCATGGTCGGCGCCGCGAACGTCATCGTGGCGGGCGGCACCGAGTCGATGAGCCTCGTGCCGATGGGCGGCCACAAGATTGCGCCGAACCCCACGCTCGTCGACGACTATCCCGACGTGTACCTGACGACGGGCCTGGTTGCCGAGAATCACGCGCGGGAATCGGGTATCACGCGCGAGATGCAGGATGCGTTCGCGCTGCGGAGCCATCAGCGGGCGGTCGCCGCCATCGACGCCGGCCGTTTCGCCGACGAGCTCGTCGCGGTTGGGGTCAGACCTCAGCCACAAATGCGGATCCACGATGAGGTCAGACCCCAGGCCGACGCCGTGGTCGAGGACGAGGGGCCGCGGCGGGACACGTCGATGGAGGCGCTCGCGAAGCTGCAGACCGGCGTTTCACGTGAACGGCACGGTCACCGCCGGCAACTCGTCGCAGACGAGCGACGGCGCGTCGGCCGTCGTCGTGATGAGCGGCGACCGGGCCCGCGCGCTCGGCGTCGCGCCGCTTGGACGCTTCGTCGGCTTCACCACCGCCGGCGTGGAGCCCGAACGCTTCGGCATCGGTCCCGTCCCCGCGATCCGGAAGATTCTGAAAGCCACAGGGCTGACGCTCGATCAACTCGACCTCGATCGAGCTGAACGAGGCATTTGCCGCGCAGGTCCTGGCGTGCCTTCGGGAGCTGCCCATCGATCCCGACCGCCTGAACGTCAACGGCGGCGCGATCGCGCTCGGGCATCCGCTCGGCTGCACCGGCGCCAAGCTGACCACGACCCTGCTCTACGAGATGCGGCGTCGCCAACGACGGTACGGGCTCGTGAGCATGTGCGTCGGCGGCGGAATGGGCGCGGCGGCGGTGTTCGAGCGCGCGTAGTGTGACAGAGGCCGCACCGACTTTTGAACCCGTTTGCAGAGCTGCGAGGGACTATGACCGTAGCGAGCACACCGCGCGGCGGCGCCTGGTTGATCGAGGAGACCGGTGAGGTCTTCACCCGCGAGCGCCTCTCCGACGAACAGCGGCTGATCGCCCGGACGGCCGAACAGTTCGTGGACCAGGACGTGATGCCTCGCCTCGACGATCTGGAGCGCAAGGACTGGGCGTGCGCGCGAACGCTCGTTCAGCGCAGCGCCGAGCTCGGCCTCCTCGCGACAGATGTTCCCGAGTCGTACGGTGGTCTCGCCCTCGACAAGGTGTCGTCGGTCATCGTCGGCGAGGCGGTCGGCCGCTGCGCGTCGTTCGCCGCGACGTTCGGCGCGCAGACCGGCCTGACGATCACGCCGCTCCTCTGCTTCGGCACGGAACAGCAGAAGCAGAGATATCTGCCCCGCCTGATGGCCGGGGAGATCATCGGCGCCTACGCGCTCAGCGAATCCGGATCGGGATCGGACGCGCTCGGCGCGAAAACGAGAGCGACGTGTCAGCCAGACGGCAGCTTCGTCCTCAGCGGCGAAAAGATGTGGATCACGAACGGCGGTTTCGCCGACGTGTTCATCGTCTTCGCCAAGATTGACGGCCTGGATTTCACCGCGTTCATCGTCGAACGGGGGTTTCCCGGCGTCAGCACGGGCAAGGAAGAGCACAAGCTCGGCATCCTGGGATCGTCGACAACGCCGTTGATTCTGCAGGACGCCAGGGTGCCTGCGGAGAATCTGCTCGGCGAGATCGGCAAGGGACACAAGATCGCGTTCAACACGCTGAACTACGGACGGCTGAAGCTGGGCGCGATGTGCAGCGGCGGCGCGCGGCTGGCCATCGCGGAAGCGGCGCGCTACGCCTCACAGCGGCGTCAATTCGGGAAGCCCATCGCCGCGTTCGGCGCGATCAGGCAGAAGCTGGGCGACATGATCGCGCGGCAGTACGCCATCGAAGCCATGCTGTATCGGACCACGGGCCTCGTGGACGAGCGGCTGCAGCACGGCCACGACGCCGCCGACCTTCTGGCCGCGCTCGAAGAGTTCGCGATTGAATCGTCGATCCTGAAGGTGGCGAGCAGCGAGACGCTCGACTTCGTGCTCGACGAGAACGTGCAGATTCACGGCGGCAACGGGTTCGTCAGGGACTATCCGGCCGAGCGCCACTACCGCGACGCACGCGTGAACCGCATCTTCGAGGGCACGAACGAAATCAATCGGCTGCTGATTCCCGGCATGCTCGTGCGGCGCGCGCTGAAGGGCGATCCGCCGCTCATCGCCGCGGCGAAGGGGCTGATGGACGAACTGATGGCGCCGCCGTCGCTCGACCTCGGGTCGGACGGCCCGCTCGATGCCGAGCGCCGCGCCGTCTCCGCCATCAAGAAAGTCGGCCTGATGGTGCTCGGCACCGCGCTGCAGACCTACGGCGAGCAACTGAGCGAGCAGCAGGAAGTGCTGATGGCCGCCGCCGATATCCTGATCGACGCGTACGGCGCCGAGAGTGCGGTCGCGCGCGCAGAGCAGGCCGGGATCGGCGTCGGCAGCGGAGGCGTCTGCACGTCGCCGCTGCGCGCGTGTTCGTCAACGACGCGGCCGATCGCGTGGAGCACTCCGCCAGGACGGCTCTCGCGGGTATGGCGGACGGAGACACGTTGCGCACGCTGCTCGCGGCGCTTCGGCGTCTGCTGAAGATCGCCCCTGCCAATACGATCGCGCTCCGGCGTCAACTCGCCGACGCCGCGGTCGAGCGGAAGAGCTATCCGTTCTGATCGCCGTCTGTCGCGCTGTAACGTGCGGCCGCCAGTGCGCGTCTTACGAGACAGGACGCGCACGTATAATAGGTGAGTCCCCTAGGCCGTCGTCCTATTTAGCAAGGCTCCCAACAGTGTGGATCGTTCGAATCGCGCTCAACAGGCCCTATACGTTCGTGGTGCTGGCGGTCCTGATCCTGTTCGTCGGACCGATCGCCATCCTGCGGACGCCGACCGACATCTTCCCGAACATCGACATCCCTGTCGTGACGGTCGTCTGGAACTACGGCGGCCTGTCCGCCGACGAGCTGTCGTACCGCATCGTGAACAATTTCGAGCGCGGGATGACGACGACCGTCAACGACATCGAGCACATCGAATCGCAGACGCTGCGCGGCACGGCGGTCATCAAGGTGTTCTTCCAGCCGGGCGCGAAGGTCGAAGCGGCCATCGCTGAAATCACCGCGATCGCGCAGAGCGACCTTCGTCAGATGCCGCCGGGCACGACGCCGCCGTTCATCATCACCTACAACGCGTCGAGCGTGCCGATCCTCCAGCTTGGTCTGTCGGGCAAGGGCTTGTCCGAGCAGCAGCTGTTCGACTTCGGCGTGAACTTCATCCGCACGCAGCTCGCGACCGTGCAAGGCGCGTCGATCCCGCTGCCGTACGGCGGCAAACAACCGCAGATTCAGGTCGACCTCGATCCGGCAGCGCTCCAGGCCAAAGGCTTGTCGCCAAACGACGTGGTGAACGCGATCAGCGTGCAGAACCTGATCCTGCCGGGAGGCACCTCCAAGATCGGCGACATCGAATACGACGTCCGCCTGAACGGCAGCCCCGACAACGTCGCGGAGCTCAACAACCTTCCAATCAAGACGGTTGGGACCACCCCGATCTACATTCGCGACGTCGCGCACGTCCGCAACGGCTATCCGCCGCAGACGAACATCGTTCGCGTGGACGGCCAGCGCGGCGCGATGCTCACGATTCTCAAGTCGGGTAACGCATCCACGCTCGACATCATCAGGCGGATCAAAACGGCGCTTCCGCAGATCTCGGCCGGCCTGCCGCCCGAGCTCGAGATCAGGCCGCTGGCCGACCAGTCTGTGTTCGTCACCGCCGCGATCACCGGCGTGATCCGCGAGGCGGTGATTGCCGCGTGTCTCACCGCGCTTGATGATCCTGATCTTCCTCGGCAGCTGGCGCAGCACGGTCATTATCGCGGTGTCGATTCCGCTGTCGATCCTGACGTCGATCATCGTGCTGAGCGCGCTCGGCGAAACGATCAACATCATGACCCTCGGCGGCCTTGCGCTCGCGGTCGGCATCCTGGTGGACGATGCGACGGTGGCGATAGAAAACATCAACTGGCATCTGGAGCAGGGAAAGCCGCTCGTCCCGGCGATCCTCGACGGCGCGGACCAGATCGCCATTCCGGCCTTCGTCTCGACGCTGTGCATCTGCATCGTGTTCGTCCCGATGTTCTTCCTCAGCGGCGTCGCACGGTATCTCTTCGTACCGATGGCGGAAGCGGTCGTCTTCGCCATGCTCGCGTCGTACGTGCTCTCGCGGACGCTCGTTCCGACGATGGCGAAGTACCTGCTGAAGCCGCATCAGCCGGTCCACGCCGAGGCCCCGCGCGGATTCCTTGGACGGCTGCAACACACCATCGACGATGGATTCCTCCGCATTCGCAGCGCGTACAGGAACACGTTGGAGCGATGTCTCGACCGCCAGCGGCTGTTCGCGGGCGCCTTTCTCCTCCTCTGCGTCGTCTCCTTCGGGCTGCTGCCGTGGGTCGGGCAGGACTTCTTTCCTGCGGTCGACAGCGGCCAGTTCAAGCTGCACATCCGCGCGCCGACCGGCACGCGCATCGAGCAGACGGCGGTCATCTGCGATCAGGTCGACCAGGTCCTGCGCGAAATCGTTCCCTCGCGAGAGCTGGCCAGCCTCATCGACAACATCGGGCTGCCGTACAGCGGTCTGAACCTCTCGTACACGAACTCCGCGCCGATCGGCCCTCAGGACGCCGACATCCTCGTCTCGCTGACCGAGGATCACCGGCCGACGGCCGAGTACATTCACGACCTACGGATCGCGCTGAACGACCGCTTTCCCGGCGTCCAGTTTTCCTTCATCGCCTCCGACATCGTCAGCCAGATCCTGAGCTTCGGGCTGCCCGCGCCGATTGACGTTCAAGTCGTCGGCCGCAACATCGAGGCGAACCGGCGGTTTGCCTCGACGCTGCGCAACCGCCTGTCGACTGTTCCTGGGATCGTCGACCTGCGTGTGCATCAGGTCTCCAATCAGCCATCGCTGGAGCTGAACGTCGATCGCACGCGCGCCGCCCAGGCCGGGTTCACCCAGCGCGACATCGCCAACAACCTGCTGATCACATTGAGCGGCAGCAGCCAGACCTCGCCGACGTTCTGGCTGAATCCCACCACCGGTGTCACCTACGCCGTCGCAACGCAAACGCCGCAGTACCGGATGGATTCGCTTCAGGACCTCGGCAACATCCAGATTGCCAGCGACAACAGCGGTACCCGGCCGCAGATTCTCGAGGGCTTCGCCGATGTGCATCGCGAAGCGGGCCTGGCCGTGGTCTCCCACTACGACATCCAGCCGGTGATCGATATCTACGGTGCGGTGCAGGCCCGCGATCTCGGCGGCGTCGCGGACGACATCAGACCGATTCTCGACGCCGCACGAAAGGAGCTGCCGCGGGGATCGCAGATGGTCGTTCGCGGAACGATTGAGACCATGCGGACGTCGTTCTTCGGCCTGCTGGCCGGCCTGACGATCGCGATTGTGCTGGTGTATCTGTTGATCGTGGTGAACTTCCAGTCGTGGCTCGACCCCTTCATCATCATTTCAGCCCTTCCCGCGGCGCTGGCCGGTATCGTCTGGATTCTGTTCCTGTCGCACACGACGATCAGCGTGCCCGCGCTGACCGGCGCGATAATGTGTATGGGCGTCGCGACCGCCAACAGCATTCTGGTCGTGAGCTTCGCGAAGGACGAGGTTGGCAGGGGGCGCGCGGCGGTTGACGCCGCGCTCGACGCGGGGTTCACGCGCTTCCGGCCCGTTCTGATGACGGCGCTGGCCATGGTCATCGGGATGGTTCCCATGGCGCTCGGCTTCGGCGAGGGGGGCGAGCAGAACGCGCCACTCGGACGCGCGGTCATCGGCGGGCTCACGCTCGCGACCGTCGCCACGCTGTTTTTCGTCCCGGCGGTCTTTGCCATCCTCCACGGACGCCGCGACGGGAGACACCCGTCAGAAACAGTCGCATGAACGACTCATCGATCCCGCATTCGACTGATAGAGGGCCGGATCCGCGGCCTGAAGGTCCGCGTGTTCGCCGGCAGGCCCGAGGGCCGCTCATCGTGGTCGCGGTGCTGCTCGCGGCCGCCGGCGTCGCTGCGCTTTGGGGCATCTCGACGCGGGCCCGGGCCTTGACCACGCTGACCCGCGAAACGCGCGACCTGGCGGTGCCGACCGTTGCGGTGACGCATCCCGAGAAGTCGGCGGCCCAGCAGGATCTCTCACTCCCGGGGAACATGCAGCCGTACACCGATGCCGCGATCTTCGCGCGCACGAATGGCTACCTGAAGCAGCGCCATGCGGACATCGGATCGCGCGTGAAGGCCGGCCAGCTGCTGGCCGAGATCGACACGCCGGAGATCGATCAGCAGCTGCTGCAGGCGCGCGCGGATCTCTCGACCGCTCGGGCCAACGCGAAGCTGGCGGCAGACGACCGCCGATCGGTATCGCGAACTGATCAAGAGCGAATCCGTCGCGCAACAGGACGTGGACAACGCGAACGGCGCCTACGACGCGCGGCGGGCGGAAGTGCAGTCGGCGCTCGCCAACGTCGGGAGGCTCGAGCAGCTTCAGGCGTTCAAGAAGATCTACGCGCCGTTCGACGGCGTGATCACGGCGCGCAGCACCGACATCGGCGCGCTGATCGGGACCAGCAACCCGACGGAGCTGTTCCACATCGCTTCGACGCACAAGCTTCGGGTCTACGTGAACATCCCGCAGGACTACTCGCGTGAGGCCCGGGAGGGGCTCGAGGCGGATATCGAGCTGAAAGAGATGCCGGGTCAGCGTTTCAAGGGAACCCTCGTGCGAACGTCGCAGTCGATCGATCCGACGAGTCGGACGCTGCTCGTGGAGATCGATCTCGACAATCCCGCGGGCGAGCTGCTGCCCGGGCTCGTACGCGGAAGTGCACTTGAAGCTGCCGACGCGTGCGAGCACGTTCCGCCTCCCGGTGAACGCGTTGATCTTTCGGGCGGAGGGCGTCCGCGTCGCGGTCGTCAACGATCGGCGCGTGGCGCTGGCTCCGGTGACGCTCGGACGCGATTTCGGCAACACCGTCGAGGTCCTCGCGGGCCTGAGCGGTGACGAGTCTGTGATCGTCAATCCGCCCGACTCGCTGACCTCGGGGCAGGTCGTGCGCGTGGCGGCCGATGCCGCCGGCCGGGGCACACAGCCGTGAAGCGGGCGGCGCCGGTCCTCATCGCGCTGGCGCTGTCCGCCTGCGCCAACAAAGTCACATACACGCCGCCGGCGCCATCGCAGATCCCGCCAGCCTTCAAGGAGAATGCCGACTGGAAAGCGGCGCTGCCGGCCGATCAAACCGTGCGCGGCGCGTGGTGGGACGTCTTTCAGGACGAGCAGCTGAACGCGCTCGAAGACCGCATCGAGGTGTCGAGCGAGACCCTGAAGGCGCAACAGGCCCGGTTCGCGCAGGCGCGTGCCGCGATCGCCATCAACCGGGCGGATCGCTATCCGCAGGTCACGACGTCGCCATCGATCACACAAACCGAGTCGTCGGCCAACCGCGCGAACGCGATCGCGCGTCAGCGCATCTCGGAATACGTGCTGCCGGTGGACGTGTCGTACGAGGCCGATGTCTGGGGGCGGATCCGCTATGCGGTCGACGCCAGCCGTGCGAGCGCGCAGGCGAGCGCTGCGGATCTGGAGTCCGTCCGCCTCTCGCTGCACGCCGAGCTGGCGTTCGACTACTTCCAGCTGCGTGGCGTCGAGGCCGACAAGCAGATCCTCGACGCCGCCGTCACGGCGTTTCAGCGTGCGCTCGAGCTGACGCGGGCCCGGTTCAAGGGCGGCATCGCGTCGCAGGCGGACGTCGCGTTTGCCGAGACTCAGCTCGAGGGCACGCGCGCCGAGGCCAAGGACCTGATGGTGCAGCGCGCTGCGCTGGAGCACGCGATTGCCGCCCTCGTCGGCGCACCCGCATCGTCTTTTTCGCTCACGGTCGCGCCGCTGACCGGCCTGCCTCCGGAGATCCCGGCCGGTCTTCCCGGTGATCTCCTCGAGCGCCGGCCCGACATCGCTGCCGCCGAGCGACGCGTCGCATCGGCGAATGCCGCAGCTCGGCGTGGCGCGCGCGGCGTTCTTTCCGCGGCTGCTGCTGACGGCGTCGGCGGGCTTCGAGAGTGCGTCGCTCACGAGCTGGCTGGCCGGCCTGAGCACGTTCTGGTCCGTGGGTCCTGCCGCCGTCGCCACGATCTTCGACGGCGGACGCCGCCAAGCGGTGTCGGCGCAGGCCCAGGCGGCCTACGAGGAGATGGTGGCCGATTACCAGGGCTCCGTGCTGACCGCTCTCCAGGAGGTCGAAGACAACCTGGCGGCGCTGCGGGTGCTGCGCGAGGAGGCCGACATCCAGCAGGGCGCGGTCGCGGCGGCGGATCGGTCGGTGACGCTGGCGAACAACCGGTATCGCGGCGGCGTCGCGAGTTACCTCGAGGTGACCGCCGCGCAGAACGCAGCGCTCTCGAGCCGGCGGATTGCCGCCGACATCCTGTCGCGCCGGCTCAGCGCGAGCGTATTGCTCATCAAAGCGCTCGGCGGCGGATGGAACATCTCGTCGCTTCCCGAGCTGAAGGGAGACGGGCGCTGACGAGACTGCTGCGCCGTCTTGCCGGTCCTGCTGCTGCTGGTCAGCCGCGTCCGGCTGCGCGCGCACGCCACTGTCCTACGAGGATGAGATCAGCGCCTGGCACGCGGAAAAGGATCGCTACATGCGGGAAGCGCCGGACTCGCCTGTGCCGGCCGACAAGCGCGCCACGTTTCCTGCGCTTGCGTACTTTCCGATCGATCGGTCCTATCGCACCGGGGCCGAGCTGACGCCGGTTCAGGGAGGTCCGACGCTCGATATGCCGACGTCAACGGGCCAGCTCCGGAAGATGCGCCGCGTCGGGACGCTGTCGTTCACCTTGAAGGACCGTCCGCTCACGCTGACCGCGTTCGTCGAGGCCGATCAGCCGGACATGCGCCGGCTGTTCGTGCCGTTCGGCGACATGACGAACGGAACGGAAACCTATCCGGGCGGGCGGTATCTCGAGCTCGATCGCACGGCGACCGGCATCTACGACATCGACTTCAACCGCGCCTTTCATCCGTTCTGCTTCTACAACCCGACGTACGACTGCCCGTATCCGCCGGCGGAAAACCGCCTCAAGCTGCCGGTTCGGGCGGGGGAGCAGCTGGCGAAGCCGAACCGGTGATGGCAAACTGCTCACGAGACGCTAACGGTGCTATTGGTGCTGGCCGTGCTACGGTGCTGGTGCTAGAGGTGCTTCCGGTGCGACAGGTGCTTGAGCTAAAGGTGCTACCCGGCACCGTGGGACCGGCGCTGGTGCCACGAGCACCTTTGGCAAGCGCATGCTTGGCACCCTCTATCGCCCTGGCACTGGCACCCTTAGCGCCCCCTAGCACCTTAGCACCAGCACCTGTAACACCCTCAGCACCATTAGCACCCCTAGCACCTCGGTCAACAGTTCTATGGTTCGCGCCATCGTCTTCGACTTCGACGGCGTGCTCGCCGACTCGGAAGCGATCCACCTCCGGAGCTACCAGGACATCCTCTCGCCGCACGGCGTCACGCTGACCGAAGCGGATTACTGCGCGCGCTATCTCGGCTTCGACGACGAGGGAGCGTTCCGCCGGATTGCCGCCGACTACGGCCTGCTGTTCGGCGACGAGGAAATCGAGGTCCTCATGCAGGAGAAGACGCGCCGGTTCCAGGCGCTCGTGTCCAGCGGTGACGTGCTCTACCCGGGAGCCGTGCCGTGCGTCGAGCGGCTGTCGGCGGCGTGGCCGCTCGGGATCGCGTCGGGCGCGCTGCGTCACGAAATCGAGCTGATGCTGCGGGGCGGCGGCCTGCACGACGCGTTTCGATTCATCGTCGCTGCTGGAGACACCGACCGGACGAAGCCGGCACCGGATCCCTATCTTCGCGCTGCGGAGCTGCACGGTGTCGCCCCGGCGGACTGCGTCGCCATCGAGGATTCGCAGTGGGGCCTCCAATCCGCCCGCTCTGCAGGCATGATCACCATCGCGATCACTCACACGTACCCCCGTGACGCGCTTCGCGACGCCGACCTCGTGGTCGATTCACTCGACGAGCTGAACACGGATCTCATCAAACAGACCCACACCCTGCGCGGGTGACCGGTGGGCGGCGGGCGTTTGGCGCTATGATCGGGGTCGTGCCGCTCTCCCTCCAGTCCCGCTCGAATCAGGTCGCGGGCGATCTGCTCGCGCACGCTCAACGGTCCGGGACAGGCGATTGCGCCCGCGGCGCTCGCGATCGCGCGCGTGGAGTACCCCGGACTCGATCTCGAGCCATACCTGCAACGCCTCGAGCGGATGGGGGAAGCGGCGGCCGCGCGTCTGCACGCCCGCCGGGAAAACAACGTCGATGCGCAGATCGCGACGCTGAACGCATACCTCTTCGAGGAGCTTGGGTTCACCGGAAACCGCGAGCACTACGACGACCCGCGCAACAGCTTCCTGAACGAAGTCCTCGACCGGCGGACCGGCATTCCCATCAGTCTGGCGGTGGTCTATCTCGAGGTGGGACGACGTGCCGGTCTGCGCCTCGAAGGGGTGAACTTCCCCGGCCACTTTCTCGTGCGCGCGATTGCAGAGCCGGGCATCGAGGATCTGATCGTCGATCCGTTTCACAGCGGCGCGCTGCTCTCCGAGGTCGACTGTCGGCAGCTGCTGCGCCAGCACGTCGGTGACGAAGCGGCGTTCGATCCCACGCTGCTGGCCACCGCCACCCGGCAGCAGATCATCGTCCGCATGCTGGTGAACTTGAAGCGGCTGTATGTGCGGATGCGCTCGTTTCCGCAGGCGCGCTTCATCGCCGATCTCCTCTTGACCGTCGATCCGTCGGCGTTCTCGGAGCTGCGCGATCGCGGCCTGCTCGCGTATCACATGGAGGATTTCGCCGCGGCGCTCCGCGATCTGGAAGCTTATCTGCGACTGATGCCGCGCGCCGAATCGGCGGACCCGGACGGCGAAGAGCCGGACCTGGAATCGGAAGGTGCCGAGGACGACGAGCCGTCGTCGGAATCGGCCCAGATCTGGGAGCATGTGAAGGCGCTCAGACGGCGGGTGGCCGGTTTCAACTGAGCGCAGGCGTGCTTCCACGTCGAGCGTCCGATTCGCTTAAAGGGCGTCCGCTTCATCCCGTCGCTCGACGCACTCTATGACAGCGACGAGGTGCGAAGAGTGCTGCGTGCTGACGGTGCTAATGGTGCTGGTGCTGGAGGTGCTAGAGGGCTAACGGTGCAGAGCCTAGTCCTCTAACACCTCGACGCCAGCACCTGTGAGCACCTCCAGCACCAGCACGCCAGCACCATTAGCACCCCTAGCACCAGCACCATTAGCACCGTCAGCACGCCAGCACCCTTAGCACCTCGAGTCGGCGTGTGGGCTACGATACAGTCGTGCCTCTTCGCATCGGTTTCGACATGGACGGCGTCCTCGCGGACTTTGCCTCGGCATACCGGGAGTGCGAAGCGCGCTTGTTTGGTGTGCCCGACCAGCCATTACAGACGGGCGATCCGGAGGATGAGGCGCTCGAGGAGGCGGACGCCAACGCCGATCCGGTTCGTGGCAGCGCTGTCGGGCACCGCATCGCCCATCCCTCTGAGCTGCGTCGACGGCGGGACGCCGTCTGGCAGGCCATCGAGCGGACGCCGGACTTCTGGACGCTGCTGAAGCCGCTGGAGAGCGGCGCCGTCCACAGAATTCACACGTTGATGCTGCGTCACAAGTGGGAGGTCTTCTTCATCACGCAGCGTCCGTGGACCGCGGGTGACACGGTGCAGCGGCAGACGCAGCGCTGGCTGGTGAACGAAGGCTTCGACCTGCCGTCGGTGCTCGTGATTCCGGGATCGCGCGGCGGCGCGGCTGGTGCCTTGCGGCTGGACTATCACGTAGACGACAGCCCGCGGAACTGCATCGACGTGAAGTCCGAGTCCGGCGCGAAGCCGCTGCTGATCGTCGATCCGTCAGACGAAATCGCCGCGCTGAGCGCGCGCAAGCTGGGAATCGGCACGGCCGAGAGCATCTCGCAATGCCTCGACATCCTCGATCAGGCCACGCTGGCGCGCACGCAGCCGCGGCTGCTGCACCGCCTGGCGACGCTGGTCGGGTGGCACTGACTGAGTGCTGAGCGGCCCGTCATCGCGCCGCTGCTTCTTTCTTCAGGTACCGACCGGTGGCATCCGGTTCCCATTCGATGGTCGCCAGCTCGCTGTTCGCGTAGGTCAATCGGCGATCGGGCCGGCCGTCGTGGTTCTCGTCGATCTCGACCGTCTTCACGGCGCCTCCCTCGTACGTCTCCCATTTGTCGGGCTGGCCGTCGCCATTCGTGTCTTCTTCAACCCTGACGATTTGGCCGCCTTCGTAGAACTCGCGCCGATCGATCGCCGACTCATTGCTCGTCGACGAGGTCTCGATGCGCAGGGGCGATCCATCAGGCCGCGAGTACGCCCACGCGTCGGGCGTGCCGTTGTTCCTTCGGGAGAAGCCGACTCTTCACGAGCGCGCCGGCGGCGTCGTAGTACTCCCAGCGATCGATCGTGCCGTCCTCATCCTGATCGATGCGGGAGGCGATCGGCCGTGAGCCATCCATGTCGGTCCAGGTATCGGGCCTTCCGTTGTGATTGCGGTCGTACGCGATCTGGGTCAGCTTGCCAGACGTCTTGTCGTAGGTCCCGCGGACACTCGGCCCGACCCGATCCCGAGACGCACCAGAGCAGCCGACGGTCAGCGCGATCACGCCAACGACAACCGGCCAGGCCTGGACCCGCATGTCAGCTCTTCGCCACCTCGTCGTACAGGAACGCCGACGCGATGATCCCGCCGTGGAAGTTCGCGAGATCGAGCTTCTCGTTCGGCGCATGGGCGTTCTCGTCCGGCAGCCCGACGCCGAAGAGCACGGACGGCAGGCCGAGGATCTCCTGGAACGTCGCCACCACGGGGATCGACCCGCCCTCGCGGTTGAAGACCGGCGTCTGTCCGAAGCCCTTTTCGATCGCGCGACCAGCCGCCTGCACGTACTTGTTGTCGAAGTCGGTCATCCACGGCTTGCCGCCGTGCATCCGCGTGACGGTCGCTTGAACAGTCTTCGGCGCGACCTTCTTCACGTACTCCTCGAACAGCGCCGCAATCTTGTCGGGATGCTGATCGGGGACCAGCCGCATGCTGACCTTCGCCATCGCCACGGCAGGAATGACGGTCTTGGCACCTTCACCGGTAAAGCCGGACAGCAGCCCGTTGACCTCGAAGGTCGGCCTCGCCCAGACACGCTCGAGCGTGCTGTAGCCGGTCTCGCCGAACAGGCGAGGCGCGCCGAGCTCCTTCGCGTATCGCTTCTCGTTGAAGGGAAGCCGCTTCCACTGCGCCCGCTCCTCCTCCCTCAACGGTCGCACATCGTCGTAGAAGCCGGGGATCTTCACGTGACCGCCGCGATCTTTCATCTGCGCGAGGACGTTCGCGAGAACGAACGCGGGATTCGCCACGGCGCCGCCAAAAGAGCCCGAGTGCAGGTCGGATTTGGTTCCGCGCAGGTCGATCTGGAAATACACGAGGCCGCGCAGCCCGTAGCAGATCGACGGCACGCCGCGATCGAACATCGGCGAATCGGAGATCACGACGACGTCGGCCTTGAGCTCGTCCGCGTGCTCCTTGACGAAGTTGTCGAGATTCGCGGAGCCGACTTCCTCCTCGCCTTCGAGGATGATCTTGATGTTCACCGGCAGGCGGCCGTTCTGCGACAGATGCGCCTCGATCGCCTTGAAGTGCATGAAGACCTGCCCCTTGTCGTCGGCCGCGCCGCGCGCGTAGATCTCGCCGTCACGCACGGTCGCCTCGAAGGGCGGAGACTCCCAGAGGTCGAGCGGATCCACCGGCTGCACGTCGTAGTGGCCATAGAAGAGGATCGTCGGCGCGCCGGGCGCGCCAAGCCAGTCGCCGTACACGACCGGGAAGCCAGGCGTCTCGACCAGCCGGACATTCTGCAAGCCGATGCGCCGCATCTCCTCCGCCGTCCACTCGGCGCAGCGCTTCACGTCGTCCTGATGCTGCGGCAGCGCGCTGATGCTGGGAATGGCGAGGTACTGCTTGAGCTCCTCGACATACCGGTCGCGATGTGTGTTGATGAAGTCGATGACTGAAGTCATGGTGATCGTGAGGTGCTAAGGGTGCTGAGGGTGACTAAGGGTGCTAAAGGTGCTGGTGCTAAGGGTGCTGGGGGTGCTAAGGGTGCTCGTGCTAAGGGTGCTAAAGGTGCTATGGGTTCGTGGGGTCATCTGTGCAACTTGTGCAATCCTCTCGACCCGCCGCATGTGGCTGACCCACGAAAGCCCGGCAAACTCGGCTGGCATGGGTCTGGATAATCGGGCGGCGTGCCGAAGTCGCATACGGAGCTCATTTGTTGGCAACTTGCGAATCAGCTTCGACAGCTGATCATCGCCCACACGAACGACGGCTCGTCGGCGGCGCAGGATCAACGGTTCACTACGAACTTGCGCGACGCGATCTCGTCCGCATGTCGAAACCAGTCCGAGGGGTTCTACAAGTACAGGCATCGTGAGCAACGCCCGTACTTCAACACGGCGCGAGGGTCGCTGGGAGAAACAAAGGACGGCATCGAAGAAGGCCGACAGCGAGGATACTTCTCGGCAGAACTCGCCTTCGAGATGGATGGCTTGTGCGGTCGTGCCATGATTGCAAATCTTCGTTGGATACAGTCGCTCAAACGTCCGGACCCCACTGACGCAGGCGGCTAAAGTCCGCACTCGCACTTCAGCCAGAGCACTCGCACTGCAGCCAGAGCACTCGCGCTGCACCTTGAGCACCGCTCACGCACTGCACTCGCGCTGCGCCCTTAGCACTCGCGCCGCGCCCTTAGCACTCGCGCCGCACCATTAGCACCCCCAGCACCTCCAGCACCAGCACCCTTAGCACCCTAGCACCTTCAGCACCTTCAGCACGACGCGTTCTCTACAGGCAAATCCTCTCTGTCCCCCCACTCCTTCCAGGAGCCCGTGTAGTTGCGGACGCGAGGGTAGCCGAGGAGCCGCAGGGCCAGGTAGCCGTGCGCGGCGCGGTAGCCTCCCTGGCAATATGTCACAACCTCCTTGTCGGGCGTCACGCCAGCGGATTCGTACATCTCACGGAGCTCGGCGGCGGGCTTGAAGTTCCCCTCGGGGGTCAGGTTGCGGGTCCACTCGATGTGCACGGAACCCGGGATGGCTCCGCCGCGCTTGGCGCGGACGGTCGTGCCCTGGTATTCCCCGTCGGTTCGTGTGTCGAGCAGCACGGTGTCAGGACTCCCGAGGCGATCCTTGACGTCCCGCCACGTCGCAATGACCGCCGGCTGCGGAGTGCCGGTCCAGGTGCTCTTTCCAGGCGGCTGCGCCTCAGTCGAGACCGGCAGGCCCGCACGCGCCCACGCGGTGAAGCCACCGTCCAGCATCTGAACGGACGGGTGTCCGAAATACTCGAGAAACCAGAAGGCGCGCGCCGCCCGCACGCCCGACTGATGGTCGTAGACGACGACCGGCGTCGAGGCGTCGACGCCGCGCAGGTTGAAGAGATGATCGATCATCCACATGAACGCGCGGAGCGGCGCCGGATCGGTATCGATCAACGACACGCCCCACAGATCGAGGTGGACGGCGCCCGGAATGTGACCGTTCGCGAAATCCTCAGGCGCGCGCAGGTCCAGGACCAGCGGCGGCCGCTCACCCTTCAGCGCCTCGGCAAGATCGCCGGGTGACGCGAGCAGGTTGGCGTTCGGATAACCCTTCATATCGAATGACATTGTAGGCCACAGAGGCCACAGACAGATTAGCCGGAGACTTCCCAGACAACGCACACACCACGGACGCGGATGTCTAGAGCCGGCCGTCTTCGCGCAACTTTATCAAGTGCGCGGCGACGCTCTCGGCGGCGGCCGGCCGAAGGGCATCGGTCAGTCCCTTGTACACGCGATCGACGATCTCGTCAGGTGTACGGGCTCCGGCGTGGATGGCTGCGAGAATCTGCTGCTCGCGCGCCTCGCGGTGCGCGAGGTATTCGTCCACCAGCGCGGCGGGGTCGTTGACGATGGGGCCGTGGCCGGGGAGGAGCCGACGCGGAGCCAGGGCGCGGACCCGGCGCAGGGACGCGAGGTAGTCGCGCAGGCTGCCGCCGGTGCTCGCGGGAATCACGATGGTCCCGCCGTGCCGCGCCAGATCGCCGCAGAAGAGATCGCGAGTGGACTCGTCGAAGAAGCACAGGTGGTCGGGCGCGTGACCTGGTGTCGCGACGGCTCGCAGGACGCCGTCGCCCGCGGGGATGGCCGCGCCATCGGTGACTGTCTCGTGACGACTGACGATCGGGAGATCGGGGTGGCTGCTGATCGACCGTCGCGGCCGGCCACCGCGCCAGCAGCGCTGGAATCCCGGTCACATGATCGGCGTGACCGTGGGTGATGAGAATCCGGGCCAGCGGGGCGCCATCGAGCGCGGCAGCGACCGCATCGAGGTGGGTCGTCAGGCCCACGCCCGCGTCAACGAGCGCCGGGTCGCGACCGCGCAGGAGCCACGTGTTGTTCCCGGTGGGTCCCGTCCACTCCGAGGCGTTGCCGGCGGGAATCAGCAGGGCGGTCATAGATCGGCGACTGCCTGCTAGCGCTGAGTGGCCGGTGAGCTCGTCAGGATGTGGCGGATGTCGTCGGGAATCGGCATCGGCCGGGCGTTCTCGTAGTCGTACATCACCTGCACCGTCCGGGCGGTCGCCACGGACCGCTGTTCCGCATCGACGATCTCGTACTGGTACCTGAAAGCTCGTGCGGCCCAGCTTCGCGACTCGCAGGCGAATCTCGATCGTTTCGCCGTACTTCACGGGACGTTTGTAGTCGCATTCGGCGTGCGCCAGGATCACGCCTGGGATAACCGGGTGCCGCGGCACGTCCCGACCTTCGGCGGCGTCCTTCGACGAGCTCAGGTCTCCGAGCCTCTCGGCCACAGCGAGCGCCAGTGGGCGAAACGCGACTGCTCGAGATACGTGAAATACACCGCGTTGTTCACGTGACCCATCGGGTCGCAGTCGCGAAAACGCACCTCGAGACGGTGAACGAAGTCGGCCATGACGCGTGCATTGTACAATCGGCCCGTGCCGACCTCGCTGTCGCCTCCCCGAGACGTTCACCGATGCCGAGCGACGGGTTCTCGAGCCGTATTTCACCAACACGGATCGGCATGTCTTCGCGTTGACGAATCTGCCCGAGACCGTGAAGGGTGCGCTCTTCGCGCGCTACTCGCGATCCGCGAAATCGCTGCGACGGCTGTTCCTTGACGAGTTCGCGCAGGACGTGGCAGGCGGGATCGAGCGCGCCGGCCGCCGTGGGAGTCGGACGCGCGGAACGGTTGTACTCGAAGGTCTTCAACGAGTACGGCGACGACTCGGTCGCCCAGCTTGGCGGCGCGCATGTGGCGTGCGAGTACGTGTCGAACGTGCTGACCAAGGTCCTCGAGTGGGGCCGCCTGATGGCGTACCTGGAGCAGTCGACGCGCTACGTGCCCTACACCGACAAGCTGCACGGCCGCTGGCGATACCATGTGCCGGCGGAGCTCGAAGGAGCGCTTGCGCGAGCGCTACGTCGAGACGATGGACCGGACGTTCGAGACGTATGCGCGGCTGATCGACCCGATGCAGCGGTATTTCGCGCAGCGGTACCCGCGAGGCGACCAGGACTCGGAAAGCGTGCATCGAGCGGCGACACGAGCGAAGGCGCTCGACACGCTGCGAGGCATGTTGCCCGCCGTCAACGCAGTCGAACGTCGGCATCTACGGAACAGGCCAGGGCTTCGAAGGACTCCTGCTGCGGATGCGCGCTCATCCCCTCGAAGAAGTCCGCCAGTGCGCGGACGACATGCTCACCGAGTTGCGCAAGGTCATCCCGGCGTTTCTCGCGCGCGTCGATCAGGCCGATCGGGGCGGGCGGTGGAGCGCGTACCTCGCCGACACACGTGAACGCACGGCGGCCGTTGCGTCGTACCTGATCGACGACCTGCCGGCGGAGCCCCGCGAAGAAGTGACGCTCACCGACTTCGACAACGAGGGAGAAACGAAAGTCGTTGCCGCGGCGCTCTATGCCGCGACGATGGTGCCTGACGATCAGTTGCTGGCCATCGCGCGTCGGTTGTCGGCTGACGACCGTGCGGCCGTGCTCCGCGCCTACCTCGGCGAGCGCGGCAATCGGCGTCACAAGCCGGGACGCGCGTTCGAGCGTACAAGCTACCGGTTCGACGTCCTCACCGACTACGGCGCGTTCCGCGACCTGCAGCGACATCGCCTGCTGACGATCGAGTGGCAGCGGCTCTCGACGAGGCATGGCTACACCGAGCCGGATGCGATTCGCGACGCCGGCGTGCTGGACGACTGGACGCGGGTGATGGACGACTCGGCGTCACTGCACGAGTCGCTCGCTTCGGCAGGATTGGCTGACGCCGCGCAATACGCCGTCTCGATGGCGTACCGGATTCGCTTCTACGTGGAGATGAACGCGCGCGAGGCCATGCACGTCATCGAGCTGCGCACGGCGCCGCAAGGCCATCCCGCGTACCGGCGCGTCTGCCAGCAGATGCATCGGCTGATCGCCGATCAGGCGCGCCACACGGCGATTGCCGCGGCGATGACGTTCGCCGATCACTCAGAGGTGGAGCTGGAGCGCCTGAAGTCGGAGCGGGCGCTGGACGCGCGACGGAGAAAGGACGACTAACTCTATTCCTCCGTCACGTCCCGGGCATTCCAGAACCGGCTGAACTCGTCCAGGAACGTCAGCGTCTCGAACGACTTCATCCGATCGAAGAACAGCACGCCGTCGAGATGATCCGTCTCGTGCTGCACGACGCGGGCGGTGAATCCCTGCACGCGCATCTCCAGCCGGCGCCCCTTGCGATCGTAGGCGCTCACCTCGATGGCGGTCGCGCGTGGCACCTTCCCGCGAATGCCGGGAATGCTCAGGCAGCCCTTCCCAGTCCTCTTTCGTCGCGGTGCCGATCGGCTTGATCTCGGGATTGATCAGCGCCATCAACGGCACGCGGGCGCCTTCCTCCTCGCCGTCTTCCGGTTCCTCGTCGGGATCGGGCGGGAGTCCGGCGACGAACAGGCGCAGGCCGACGTGGATTTGCGGCGCTGCGAGCCCTATTCCCTGATACTCGCGCATCGTCTCGACCATATCGTCGATGAGTTGCTGGATGCGCGGCGTACCGATCTCCCGGGAATCGATAGGCCGGGCACGCGTCCGCAGCACGGGGTGACCCATGTGCGCGACCTTGAGGATCGACATGACCCTCAATTATTTCACACGGAGCGGCGCTCAAGGCGTCACAGAACGTCCTAAGCTACATCTGGATGGCCCAGTACCGATTCTGTCCGACGTGCGGCGGGGCGCTCGAGCAGCGCAGCCTCAAGGCGACCGACCCCGACCGGCTCGTCTGCGCGCAGTGCGGTTTCGTGTTCTACCTGGATCCGAAGGTCGCCGTGGGCACCATCATCGAGACACCTGATTCACGGCTGGTGCTCGTGCGCCGCGCGATCGAGCCAGGCTATGGCCTCTGGGTGTTCCCGGGCGGCTATGTCGATCGCGGCGAGGCGCTGACGGCCGCCGCGATTCGGGAAGCGCGCGAAGAATCCGGCCTTGAGATCCGGCTCGACGGCCTCATCAATATCTATTCGTACTCCGGCAGCTCGCCGATCATCGTCGTCTACGCCGCGTCGGTCGTGGGCGGCGAGCTGTGCGGCGACGAGGAGTGCCTGGAGGCCAGGCTCTTCGAGGCCGATACGATCCCGTGGAACGAGCTCGCCTTCCGCAGTACGACCGAGGCGCTTCGAGACTATCTCGATGGCGTCCGGCACGTTCCGCGGCAGGCGCGCCGCACCTGAACACGGCTCCGGGTCGATGGTCTTGCGGCGCTTTGCGGCGGCAGGGTCTCTGCTATACTGAGCGTCCCCACAACCCTGGGCTCCCTGCGAACTCTCTACGGGTCTCATGAAAAACCGTCTCTTTGCCTGTGGTTTCTTTGCTCTGATCGCGGCCGCCGTGGCCGCTTGTACGGGATACGAGCACACCAGCTCGCCGACGAGCCCTTCGAGTGCGGGGGTGAGCGCGCTCATGGGCACGTGGGCATCCGCGACCGTGGCGCCCTCAGCCTCGTCGTGCACGGATTTCAAGTGGACGGTCACCGAGCGGACGTCGACGACCGCCAAGGGATCGTTCAGCGCGACGTGCCTGAACAACCTGGTGGTGGCCGGTACCGCTGAGGCGTCACTGAACGGGTCGACGATTGCCTGGAGCGCGGCGGGAAATGCGACGGGACCGAGCGTCCCCTCGCCGTGTGCGATTACGCTGACCGGCACCGCCGAGCTCGGCACGGATTCGATTCGCGTGCCGTACTCGGGCAATACCTGTCTTGGAAACGTCAGCGGCGTCGAGATCCTGAAGAAACGCTGACGGGCGGCGCGTCCCTCAGAGGACCGCGCCTGCCAGTGCGTCCGCCGACTTGACCCCGTAGAACGCGTACCACGGGTGCGCCGCCTTCAGGTGATGGTTGACGTTCTCGATGTTCTTGACGCCTTCGTACTGCAGCCACGTGCGGAAGGCGTCGGGTCCCTGCTTGGCGTAGATCGGGATGCCGTCCTTCCACGTGGCGCGGCCGCAGAGCACTCCCGAGAAACGGGTACCCGCTTCGGCCGCGAGCTCCAGCGCCTCCGTGAACTCGGCGTTGCTGACGCCGGCCGACAGGTAGATGAACGGTCGCGAGGCGACTTCCGCCGCACGCCGGAAGAACGTTTTCGCTTCTTCCTTCGAATGCACCTTCGAGCCGCCGAAGACGCCTGACCCTTCGACGAACTTCATGTTGACGGGCACTTCGACCTTCAGCACGTCCACGCTGTAGCGGTCCTTGCTGAACTCGCGCATGCTGCCGATTACGATGTCGGGCTTCTTGCGCGCGTACTCCGGGTCCCTTCTCGTCGAGGCCCTCGTCGTAGCCGACGAGCTCGAGGAAGAACGGGATGTCGTTGGCCCGGCACTCGTCGCCGATGCGCTCGACCCACGCATGCTTCTTGTTGTTGACGTCCTGCGGATCGTCGGGCGTGTAGTAGAGCAGGATTTTGATGCAGTCGGCGCCGACTTCCTTCAGGCGACGAACGGACCACTCGTCGAGGAGGTCCGGGAGCCGCCCGGGCCCTGTCTTGTCGTAGCCGGTCTTCTCGTACGCGAGCAGAAGGCCGGCGTTCTTCGCCCGGCGTTTGCTCGCGGGAAGCCCCCACTCCGGGTCGAGCAGGATCGCGCTCGCGTGCGGCGTCAGCACTTCCGCGACGATCGCCTTGAAGTCTTCCATCTCGCGGTCGCTGACGGCGCTGCCGCGTTCCTTGGCGAGCGCCTTCTGAAGCGATCCCCGTTGATCCATGGCGGCGGCGGCAATCACGCCGCGCGCGTCCGAAACGGCCTTCATGCCGGTCAGTTTTCCAGGTGTGAGCATGGCGTATCTTCTCGAAGCTTTCGTGCGACGTAGCGCAGACCGTCAGGTCTGCCTCATCATGTTGGTGGCCGCAAGCTCTGCGCGGCCGGTGCAGGCTGTCCGAGCCGCTTATTGTATATCGGCCGGCAGCAATCCGTGGGCGGCTTCCTGCTGGCGGAGGGCTGGGAACGTGAAGCGTTCGAGGACGGCCGCGTCCGTCGCGCGCTGGACAATTTCGTCGATGCCGAGCGCCTGTTCGGCCGATTCGATATCCCATCGCCGCGCGCGCGTGGCCGGATGACGCGGTGTAAACAGCGTGCAACAGTCCTGATCGGGAATGATCGAGACCGGATAGGTGCCGAGCCGCTGCGCCTCGACGGTAATCTCTTCCTTGTCCATCCCGATCAGCGGCCGGAGAATCGGCAACGTGGCGACGGACCCAATCGTCGTGAGGTTCTCGAGCGTCTGCGACGCGACCTGGCCCACCGCTTCACCTGTGACGAGCGCCTGCGCGCGGTGCAGCCGGGCGATGCGTTCGGCGATCCGCACCATGAGACGGCGATAGACGACGACCCGGAGCGGCGGAGGGACGGTCAGCACCACCTGCTGCTGAATCTCGCCGAACGGGACCAGGAGCAGCCTCGACTCGAACTGGAAGCGCGTCAGCAGTCGCGCGAGCTCGCGGGCTTTCTCTTGCGACGCGCGCGACAGAATCGGGTAGCTGTGAAAGTGCACGAAGAGCACGCGGCAGCCGCGCCGCATCATTCGCCAGGCCGCCACCGGCGAGTCGATCCCGCCAGACAGCAGGCACGCGACGCGTCCACTGGATCCCACGGGGAGGCCGCCGGCGCCGCGATGCTTGCCGAAGAAGTAGAACGCGTCGTTCGATGAGCGCCTCGACGTGAATCGTCAACGCGGGCTCGTCGAGATTGACGCGCCAGCCTTTGGCTTCCTTGATCCGCCCGCCGACCTCGCGCTCGATCTGTGGCGAGGTGAGCGGGAATCGCTTGTCGGCGCGGCGCGCGGATACGCGAAACGTCTCCGGCTGCACGGTCCCCAGGTCGTCGAGGATCGCGCGCGCGATCGCGTCGACGTCGAGGGGCGCCCGCCCCGCGCGGGCGAAGTTCGCGATCCCGAACACGTCGGTCAGGCGAGCGCTCACCTCCTCCCAGCGAGCGGACGTGCCGAGCACGACTTCCAGCCGTCCCATCAGCACGCGCACGTCGGCGACGTCAAGGTCCGACGTCGCCTGCCGGACGTTGCGGGCGAGCCGGGCAACGAACCAGGGACGGTTCTTTCCCTTGAGCGCAATCTCCTGGTAGTGAACGACGACGGATTTCATGGCGCGGTCCAAGCCTTCGATTGTGGCACAGGGCCGAGGTTGGGGTCTGATCTCGATTTTCTAATCATTTCTCTAAGGATTTCGAGTCGCGTCGCAACCGAATTAGAAAATCGAGATCTGACCCCATCTACGGCTGAGCTGGCGCCCGAGCGAGGCAGGCGCGGGCGGCCATGTGGCCGGCAAGGGCGGCGCTCTCGATCGTTCCCGGCAGCCCCGTCTCAATCCAGTCACCGGCCAGAAACAGATTGCGGACGGGCGTGGTCACACCGGGCCTGGACGGCTGACCGGGTGCCAGGGAGAACGTCGCGCGCTTCTCGCGAATCACGGTGCCGCGGCGCAGCACCGCGTCACGCGCGCCGGGAATCGCCTCGGCAACCTCGCGCGCGGCGAGACTGACGAGCGCGTCGCTCTCCATCCCGACCAGATCAGAGGCGGCACTCGACACGAGCGAGAGATGCGACGCCTGTTCGCCGAACGCCCGCCGCTTGTCGAAGACCCACTGCATCGCGCGCCCGGGCAGGCCGACGAACTCCTCGTCCATGACCTGCCGGTCGTACCACAGGTTCACCGTGACGATCGGCTTCGATTCCATGCGGTCCGCATTCGTGATTAGCGTGTCGAGCGCCGACCGTTCGCCGTCGAACAACGTCGAGACGACGAACCATGGGACGGCCGCAATCACGGCGTTCGCGTTGATCGCCTCGTCTCGAACCTCGAGTCGGACAATCCGATCCGACTCGAGATGTATTCGGGCCCGCGCGTGCACGCGCACTTCCCCGCCGCGGCTCTCGATATACCGTTGCGCGGGGATCGCGTACATCTCGTCGAGCGGCGTCACGGGCAGGGCAAGTGACGCATCCGATTGCCGGGACCCGAACATCTCGGCGAGCACGCGCACGAACGGCGCAGCGGCCGCCTCGGACGGCGACTGATTCAGGGCCGCCACCGCCAGGGGCTCCCAGAGCCATTCGCGAAGCCGTCCATGCTGCTCGATGCCTATCCAGCCAGGCGCCAACTGTCTCCTCGGGATCGCCGGCCGCTCCGCGCCGCGCTCGCATCAACGCACGACCGACGCGAATCGCCTGGAAGCGATCGCTCCATCCAAGGGCGTCCCATCGGAACACCGCCGCGAGCAGGTGCAGCGGCGACGGCAGGTTCGGACACGCCAGAACCGTGCGTCTGCCGGCCGCGTCGAGGTAAGGAACCCGCAGCGACGGCTGCACGCGAACGTTCGGGCTGGCGCCGATTCGACGAAGGAATGCAAACGTCTCGCGGTAACAGCCAAAGAGGACGTGCTGGCCGTTATCGACCCGCTCGCCCGTTGCGCGATCGATGAACGCCGTCGCTCGCCCGCCCAGTTGACCTCGGGCTTCCAGCACGATCACTCGCTGTCCCGCCTCCGCGAGCAGGCTCGCTGCCGACAACCCCGCCACGCCGCCGCCGATCACGGCGACATCGACGGGAGCCTGGGAAGATGTCGATTTCAATGTCGTTCCTGATCCGTGTATTCCGCGTCGTCCGCGGCCCGGTCATCGTGTATTCCGCGTCGTCCGCGGCCCGGTCGTCGTGTGTTCCGCGTGATCCGCGGCCCGATCAGCGGCCGAGCACCAGCGTGCGCAGCCACACGCGCGCGGCGATCAACGCTCGCTCGCGACGCGGCACGCGAATCACCTGGCTGAAGACGTCGTACTCCGCCTCCTCGATCCGGCCGAGGATGCCGCGATAGATCGCTCCCATGATCTCCGCCGCGACCATGCGACGGCGATCCTCCCGCGGAAGCGTCCCGTTCGGCACGGGCATAGTACTGGCGTGCCCGCACCGCCTGGCTCGCGAGCAGACTCCTGACGGCAGGCGAGTGAACGCCACCACCAGCGCGGGCGATCTCCTGCCTGCAAATCGTCTTCGCTGCACCCGTGCCGCTGGAGATCCTCGAGCGGCAGGTATAGCCGGCCCTGGGACAGATCGCCGGGAACGTCCCGAAGGATGTTCGTGAGCTGCAACGCCACTCCAAGCTCAATCGCGTAGTCGCCGAGTCGCCGGGTTGCGGTAGCCGAAGATCTCGATGCACATCAGCCCGACGGCAGACGCGACGCGGATGCAGTACTCGTAGAGCTCGGCGAAGGTGGCGTAGCGTCGCGGAGAGCAGATCCATCTCGACGCCTTCGATCAAGGCCTCGAAGGCTGACCGTGGAAGCGTGAACCGATCGATCAGAGGCTGCAGCGCGCGCCCTTGCGGCGTCTCGGGAACGTCTCCCTCGAAGCATCGCGCGAGCTCCCTGCGCCAGCGCGCCAGCTCCCGTGCGGCCTGACCGTCCGCTGGTCCCCGCCGCCTCGTCAACCGCATCGTCAACCGCGCGACAGAAGTCCCAGACGGCGATGATCGCGCGTCGCTTCTCTGGCGGAAGGACGAGGAACGAGTAGTAGAAGCTGGTGTCGCGAGCCACAGCCGCGTCAACTCCACCGGATGACGCGCCAGGCAATCGCGGCCGCGTCCGTCGCGCCGAGAGTCGGACGATGAGCGAAGACGTCGAACTGCGCACGCTCGAGCCGGTCCAGGATTCGCATGCCGCCGAGCCATGTCGCGCGAAGCTCGAAGCGCAGGCGCCCGTCGACGCCGTCGCACACGCTCCGCCCGGTCGTGAACAGCAATCGCGTCCTTCGAGCCACCTCTCGAACCGCGACACGCCATTCAGGAGTGAGCTGCGCGGCGTCGAGATCGCTCTCGCGGGCACCCGCGGGCTGCCAGAACTCGCGGGGGACGTACAACCGGCCGCGGCGCCAGTCGATCTGGAGGTCCTGCAGAAAGTTGGTCACCTGCAGTGCCGTGCAGACGGCGTCCGCCTTCACGTCGAGCGCCGGATCCTCGTACCCCGCAATCTTCAACACCAGCCGGCCGACAGGGTTGGCGGATCGACGGCAGTAGTCGAGCACGTCCGCCCAGCTCTCGTAACGTGTGACGGTCACGTCCTGCCGGAACGCGCTCAGCAAATCCTGCAGGAGCGGCACTTGAAGACGACACGTCCGAATCGTATTCGACAGCGCGAGAAACACGTTGGCATGCTCGTCACGGGCGTGAGGCTCGCCGTACGCGGCCGCGAGCAGCCGGGCGCTCCACTTGTCGAGCGCGGCGAGCCGCTCCGCAGGCGGCACGTCCCCCTCGTCGGCCAGGTCGTCGGCCACGCGCGCGAACGCGTAGACCGCAGCGATATGTGGCCGGGCCGCGGCAGGCAGGAGAAACGATGCCACCGGAAAGTTCTCGTAGTGCTGACGCGCAACACGCTCGCAGTAGCTATAGGCGGACGCGAGTTCGGGGTTCGTTGTTCGAGCTGCGTGGGTGCTCACCACTCGAGTTCCGTTGATCCGGATCGAAGGTTGGCGCTGCGCGCCATGACGAAGAGCAGGTCCGACAGCCGGTTGACGTACGTCAGCAGCTCCGGCTCGAATGCGTCCGGCCCTGTCGTCGCGGCCAGCGTCACCATCGCCCGTTCGGCGCGGCGGCAGACCGTACGCGCGACATGGAGTGTCGCGCCGCCCGTCGATCCGCCCGCGAGGATGAACCGTCGCAGCGGCGGCAGCTGCGCTTCGAGCGCATCGATCCACTGCTCCAACCGCGTCACATCGTCGCCGGACACCGCCGCCTTTTTCGACACGCCCGGCGATGCGATGCGCCGGATCGGCGAGCCGCGCGCCGATGGCGAACAGATCTCGCTGGATGCGCTCGAGCATCTCGACGAGCTCGGTGTCCTCGAGCGACGCCCGTGCGAGTCCCAGCCAGGCGTTCAGCTCGTCGACGTCGCCGTATGTGGCAACGCGGGGATCCGACTTGGGCACACGCGTACCATCGAAGAGGCTGGTTTCGCCTGCGTCTCCGGTCTTGGTGTAGATTTTCACCCGGTGACGATTATAAGGGCTCGGACTCCTGTCTCCATTCCTCCGGGCGCACGACAGAAATTCCGACGGCGGCTCTTCGAGTGGTACCGGCGAAACGGACGCGATCTCCCCTGGCGGCGGACGACCGATCCGTACCACATCCTCGTGTCCGAAGTGATGCTCCAGCAGACGCAGGTCGATCGCGTGCTGCCGAAGTATCGTGAGTGGCTGGACAAGTACCCGACGCTCGAAGCCCTCGCCGCGGCGCCGGAAGGGGATGTCTCCGAGACCTGGCGTCCTCTCGGCTACAACGTCAGGCCGCGGCGGCTGCATGCGATTGCCCGCGAATCGGTCGAGCGCTATGGCGGCGCACTCCCGTCGGACGAAACCTCGCTCGCTCGCCTTCAAGGGCATCGGCGAATACACGGCGGGCGCCGTGCTCAGCTTCGCGTTCGGCAAGCGCGCCGCGATTCTCGACACCAACGTCGCGCGGGTGCTGTTTCGCATCTTCGTTGGACGGGGCAATCCGAAGTCGCACGCGATGAAGCGCTCGCTCTGGGACATGTCGCGGACGGTCCTGCCGCACCGCAACGTGTTCGACTTCAACCAGGCGCTGATGGATTTCGGGGCCACGGTCTGTGTGGCTCGAAAGCCCAAGTGCCTGCTCTGCCCGATGCGGCGGGATTGCGCGGCCTACCCGTTCAACCCCGACAACGAACGCGCATGAACGACGTCACGCGGCCGCTCGTCGTCGTCGCCGCGGCGGTCATCGAGGAGGACGACCGATTTCTCGTCACCCGGCGTCCCCGGGGCGTGCACCTCGAGGGCTACTGGGAGTTTCCAGGCGGCAAGTGTGAGCCCTCCGAAGATCTCGGGGAGTGTCTTCGACGCGAGATCGCGGAGGAACTGGGGACCGTCGCGATCACTGGCGCCGAGCTCCTCTGCGTGTCGCACGATTACCCTGAGCGGACCGTGGAGCTGCATTTCATCGCGTGCCGTCTCGCGGCTCCCCCGACACCGCTGCTCGGGCAGGAAATGCGGTGGGTCACTCGCGACGAGCTGAAGGCGCTCGCCTTCCCGCCGGCAGACGAAGCGCTGATCGCGTTGTTGCAGGCCTAGCAGCCGTGGTAAAGGCATTTGCGCTGACCCATCCCTCGACCATCTCGAGGCCGCTCATCGAGGGCCGCAGGTCGAGGATCGAGAGCGGTCGGGAGTAGCGAGTCGACGGTTGACCGTTGACGGAGTTCGAGGGTTAAATTTACTTAGACGAACGGCAGGTCGCTGACGACGCCGGGGCCCCGCCCGACGTCAGATCGTCCCCGGAGACGTGTGGTCGCGCTGAACGTACCCGAGCGCGATCCACTGGCCGAGCGCCGCTGAATGCACCACGCTCGTGATCCGGCCGATGTCGCGTTCTCCCACGGCGATGGCGCTGCCGCGCGGAACGTCGGACGACAACTTGAGTCCGACGAGGTGACGGGCCACGCGACCCTGCCCGCGATCCAGGACGCGGACGATGACCTCCTGCCCCACGTAACACCCTTTCGTTCGCGAGATCGCGCGATCCTCGATGCCGGCTTCGAGCGGAATCGTCTCCGTCGTCCATGTCGTCGCCGAATCGCGGCCGGCCCGCCTCGATCCTGACAATCTCGGCCGCTTCGGGGCTCACGTCAATCGCACCGGCCGTCCGCAGCGCGGCCGTCAGCGACCCGCCATCAGCGGAGTCGAGCACAACGTCGTAGCCGTCTACTCCAGGCTCGTCGCTCCGCACGACGATCACGTCGCGGTCCTCATACCGCAGGCGGACGCTGCCGAACAGTGGAAGCGACCCGAGATCGATTCCTGGATGCAGCACACGAGAAGCTGTTGCCGCCGCATCCGGACCGTAGATGCCGATTTCGGCACGTTCCGAGGTCACGTCCCGCACCTGAACGTCCTCGCTGAAGACGAACCTGTCGAGGTGCGCGCGGACCGTCTCGGCGAGACTGGCCGGAAGATCGATCAGCACGGCATCACCGAGCTCGACGACGCGCATGTCGGTGACCATCCGGCCTCGGGCGGTCAGGAGCGCCGCGTAGCAGCCGGTACCGGGCGTCAGCGCTTCGATGTCGTTCGTCAGGAGCCCCTGGAGGTAGGCACGGCGATCCGCGCCGGTCAGCAGGAGCCGTCCGAGATGGGACCGATCCACCAGCCCCGCACCCGATTTCAGTCCGACGTATCCGTTGCTGTTATCCTGTTTCAATGCGTTTTCATTGTACCGCCCTCATGGTGGCGCTGCTCGCCGCCGTGCCCGCTGCTGCTCAGCAGAGCCTGCCGGCACCGGCAACCGGCGACGCGATCTTCAACATTCTGCTGAAGGGGATCCAGGTTGGCCGCGAGCAGGTCACGCTCTCGCACGGCAGCTCCGGGTGGATCCTCACGTCGAGCGGAACGTTCGGCGCGCCGATCAGCCTGACCATCCGCCGCTTCGAGATGAAGTACACCGACGACTGGCAGCCGCTCGAGCTGAAGATCGAAGCCACGCTCCGAAACGCCGGCATCGCGCCTCGCGACGTCGTTCAGCATGACCACGGCGATCAACGAGGTCAGCCAGAACGGCGTCACGAACTCGAAGGAGGATCAGATCAGCGCGCGCACGGTCGTTCTTCCGAACAACTTCTTCGCGAGCTACGAAGCGCTCGCCGTCCACCTCGCCGCGAGCACGGTCGACGCCGAGATCCCGGTGTACGTCGCGCCGCAGGGAGAGGTGAAGGTCAGGGTCCGAGAGATCACCGAGCAGACGCTCACCGGCCCGTCGGGGTCCATGAAGGTCCGGCGATTCGACGTCACGTTCAACAACCCGGGCGGACCGCTCGACGGCTCGATCAGCATCGACAACCGCGCCCGATTCGTCCGGCTCGAACTGCCATCCGCGGGCCTGACGGTCGTCAGAGACGACGCATCGAGCGTCGCGGTGCGATCGACGACGGTCCGCAACCCGACCGACGTCGACGTCTCGATCCCTGCCAACGGGTTCAATCTCGTCGGCACGCTGACAACGCCGCCCGCGGTTGCCGACCGCCTCCGCTCTCCAGCGATCGTCTTGGTTGGAGGATCGGGCCAGACGGACCGCGACGAAACGGTCGTCGGCATTCCCATCTTCGCGCAGCTGGCCAAGGCGCTCGCCGACAACGGGTTCGTCGTCCTCCGCTACGACAAGCGCGGGATCGGCCAGAGCGGCGGACGGACCGAGACCGCGACGCTCTCCGACTACGCGGACGATGTGATAGCGGCGGTGAAGTGGCTCTCGCAGCGCAAGGACGTCGACGAGCGGAAAATCATCGTCTGCGGGCACAGCGAAGGCGGCGCGGTGGCGCTGATCGCGGCGGCACGCGAGAAGAAGATCGACGGCATCGTCACGATGGCGGCGCCGGGCTCAACGGGAGCCGATCTCGTCCTCGAGCAGCAGCGTCACGCGCTCGATCAGATGAAGCTCTCGGACGCCGACAAGCAGGCCAAGATCGAGCTGCAGAAGAAAATTCAGGCGGCCGTCGTCAGCGGAAGCGGCTGGGAAGACATCCCGGCCGGCCTGCGCAAGCAGGCCGACACTCCGTGGTTCCGAAGCCTCCTCAGCTACGATCCGTCGGAGGTGGTCAGCCGGACCAAGCAACCGCTACTCGTCCTGCAGGGCGATCTCGACACGCAGGTTCCGCCCGCGCAAGCCGATCGACTCGCCGAGTTGGGCCGCGCGCGGAAGAAGGCCGGGCCGGTCGAAGAGGTCCACATTCCGGGCATCAATCATCTGCTGGTGCCGGCAACGACGGGCGAGGTGTCGGAATACGCCTCGTTGAAGGACCACTCGGTCTCACCCAAGGTGGCGGACGCCATCATCGAGTGGGTGAAAAAGAGCTTCTGACCGCGAGGCCCTGGAGCATTTCGGCTAGACTGGCGTGCCATGAGAGTGGGAGCTCCGAAAGAGACCTGGCCTGGGGAAACCAGGGTCGCGTTGATTCCGACGGGCGTCGCCCTCCTGAAAAAAGCCGGCCTCGACGTGATCATCGAGCAGGGGGCCGGAACGGCAGCGGGATTTCCCGATGCCGCATACGTGCAGGCCGGCGCGCAAATCGCCGCACGGTCCGAAGTCTTCTCGACCTCCGACATCATCCTGCAGGTTCGGTCCGTTCCACCTGAGCTCTCCCTGCTGCGGTCCGGCCAGACGGTGATCGGTTTCGCCGATCCGCTGGGATCGCCCGACGCGATCAGCGCGATCGCGCAGACCGGCGCCGCGGCATTGTCGATGGAGCTCATGCCGCGGATCACACGCGCGCAGAGCATGGACGCGCTGTCGGCCATGGCAACCATCGCTGGATACAAAGGAGTGCTGCTCGCGGCCGACTCGCTGCCCCGGATGTTTCCGATGCTGATGACGGCGGCCGGCACGCTCTCCGCCGCCAAAGTCTTCATCGTCGGCGCCGGCGTTGCCGGCTTGCAGGCGATCGCCACCTCCCGGCGGCTGGGCGCGAAAGTCGAAGCGTACGACGTACGGCCCGCCGTCAAGGAGCAGGTGCAGAGCCTGGGCGCGCGCTTCGTGGAGATGGCGCTCGAAACTGGCGATGCCGAGGACAAGGGCGGCTACGCGAAGGCGCAGGACGAGGCGTTCTACCGGCGTCAACGGGAGATGATGTTGCGGGTCGTCGCCGGGAGCGACGTGGTCATCACCACAGCGTTGATACCAGGAAAAAAGGCGCCGATTCTCGTGACCGAGGAGATGGTCGACGGCATGGCGCCCGGTTCCGTCGTCGTCGATCTTGCCGCAGAGCGTGGCGGCAACTGCGCGCTGACGAAGCCGGACCAGGTCGTCGTCCACAAGGGCATCACGATTCTCGGACCGAGCAACCCGGCCGCCAGCATCCCGTATCACGCCAGCCAGATGTATTCGAAGACCATCACCACGTTCCTCGCGCACCTGCTCGGCAAGGACGGCGCAGCCAAAGGCGTCGCTCGAGCTGAACCCGTCGGACGAAATCACTCGCGAGACGCTGTTGACGCGCGGCGGCGAAGTCGTGCATCCCAGGGTGAAGGAGCTGCTGAGTGTGGGTGCTCAGAACCGCTGACGGCGCAGAGTTCCCTTTCACGTTTCGGATTCTGCCCGGCAGCATCAAGACGGTCGGCCGCGCGACGCGCGCCGACTTCATCATGGATGCGCCGCTGGTCTCGCGCGTCCACTGCCGGCTCACGGCAGGGGCGGCAGAGCTCGAAGTCCTGGATCTCGAGAGCACCAACGGCACGTTCGTCAACGGCGAACGCGTCGAGCGTGCGCTGCTGAAGGGTGGCGACCGGCTCGGCGTCGGGCGCGTCGAGCTGACGGTGGAAAAATCGACGTAGCGCAGCCCTGCGCTACGTAGAAACGGGTTCGTCCGTCGTTCCTTTCCAATCGTCGTCGGCTCTCCATGACCGGACAGCACGACGGTGTCGTCGGGAAACGCGAAGAGCACCTGCCTGATTGACGACAGCAGCGTCTCGAGATTGCCGCCCGGCAGATCGGTCCTGCCGATCGATCCGGCAAAGAGCGTGTCGCCAACGAAAAGCGTCGAGTCGCTCCTCGCCGTCACGGCGGACCGCGAGACACACCCCACCGGGACAATGCCCGGGAGTGTGATGCACGCGCACCTCGTAACGCCCGAAGCGTACCGGGTTTTCACCCTCGTAGAAGAAATCCACGGGCGGCTGTTTCTCCGTCCGGAAACCAAACGCCATGCCCTGCTGGACGATGCGCTCGTACAGAAAGTTGTCGTCGTGGTGGAGACCGACCGGAACGCCGAGCGCAGACTTCGCGCGGCCGACCCCCGTGATGTGGTCGAGATGGGCGTGTGTGAGCAGGATGTACTTGATCGAGAGCCGGTGCAGCGCCACGGCGTCGAGCAGATCGTCCACCTCGTCGCCGGGGTCGATCACGATGCCCTCGCGCGTCTCCTCGCAGCCAACCACGTAGCCGTTCTTGAAGAACGGAGGCACGGCCCGGGTCTCGAGAATCATCACGGCAGGATACTGCACGCTGAGCCGATCGATGGGCGTTTCTCGCCTTCCTGGGTATGACCCCGAGTGCCTCGTCCCAACTGGCCGTCAGAGTGAACACCAGCGTCCTTGCCGGCGCCGAGAAGCGACTGCTGATCTGGATCGCTGAACGGCTGCCGCAGACCGTCAATTCGGATCACCTGACCGTTCTGGGCGGCCTTGCGATGCTCGGTGTGGGAGTCTGTTTCTGGGCTGGCGCATACTCGCGTCTTGCCATCGCGGGCGTGGTTCCGCTGCTCGCGCTGAACTGGTTCGGCGACAGCCTCGACGGAACGCTGGCGCGTGTCCGACGGGTAGAGCGCCCGCGCTACGGGTACTACGTCGACCACGTCCTCGACGCGATCGGCTTTGCCGCGCTCATCGCCGGCCTGATTCTCGGTCAGCACATGTCGCAAGGCATCGGCCTCGCGTTCCTGTGCGCCTACTACCTGCTCGTCATCGAGGTGGCGCTCTCGGCGCACGCGCGAGGCGCCTTCCGCCTGTCGTTCTGGCACGTCGGACCGACGGAGCTGCGGATCCTCCTCGCCGCCGGCGCGCTCGCGCTCTTGCGGTCGCCGACGGTGACGCTCTTCGGATCGCGCTGGCTGCTATTCGACGTGGGCGGTCTCTGCGGCATCGCTTGTCTGGTGCTGACCTTCGCCGCAGCGGCCTATTCGAGCACGAAAGCCCTCTACCAGCAGGAGCCGCTGCGAGCGACGGACGTAATATGATCGCAGGATGTCCATTCTGGCCGCGGTCGACGACCTTCTCTTCAGCTCGAAGATCCGGGCGACGGCGAAGCAGGTGGGCGCCGACGTCCAGTTCGCGCGCACGCCCGAAGAGATCCTGACGCAGGCACGCCGCCTTCGTCCGGGCCTGGTGATCTTCGACCTGAACAGCGCCAAGACCGACCCGGTCAACACAATCGCCGCGCTCAAGGCGGATCCGGACATCGCGTCCACCCGCACGATCGGATTCGCGTCGCACGTGCACGTCGACTTGATCGACGCGGCGCGCCAGGCGGGGGCCGACGAGGTGCTGCCCCGGTCCGCGTTTGCCGGGCGGCTCGCCGACATCCTTCTCTCCGGAGCGACGCAACCCTGACGACGATCGACGACATCGTCGCGGCCGCACAACGGCTGCAGGGCCTGGTGCTCCGGACGCCGCTCCGGCGATCCGACTGGCTCTCGAGGGTGACCGGCGGAGAGGTCTATCTCAAGCTGGAAATCGTCCAGCCCACCAGCTCGTACAAGATTCGGGGCGCCTTCAATGCGGCGCTGAAGCTCCAGGCGCGCGTCGAACAGCAGCCTGCGGCTCGTCACGGCTTCGGCGGGTAATCACGGACGCGCGCTCGCCTTCGCCGCCGAATCGCTTGGCATTCCGCTGACCGTGTTCATCGCCGCCGACGCGCCGCGCGCGAAGGTCGACGCGATTCGGGCCGCCGGCGCCGAGCTGCGGCCGTGCGCCAACTACGACGAGGCCGAGCGTCGGGCCAAAGAGCACGCGGCCGAGAGTGACGCCGTCTACGTTTCCCCCTACTCGCATCCCGACGTGATTGCCGGCGCCGGCACGATCTTCCTCGAGGTGCTCGACGATCTGCCGGCGGTGGACTCCGTCGTGGTGCCGGTTGGCGGCGGCGGGTTGATCAGCGGCATCGGCATCGCCGCCAGGGCGCGATCGCCGTCGACACAAGTGGTCGGCGTGGAGGTTGCGGCGTCCTGCCCATTCACGACGAGCCTGGAGGCGGGGCATCTCGTGACGATCGAGGTCGGCCCATCGATCGCCGACGGGCTGACGGGCAACCTCGATCCCGACACCATCACCTTCGACATCGTGCGGCGCGTCGTCGATCGCATTGACGTGGTCGAGGAAGACGAACTGCGCCGCGGGATCGTCGGCGCGCTGGGCAACGAGCATCTCGTCATCGAAGGCGCCGCGGCCGCCGGCCTGGCGGCGTTGACGAGCGGCCGGCTGGACGTGAAAGGCAAGCGGGTCGTCACGATCCTGACGGGCGCCAACATCGACGCTGAGCGACTCAGGGATCTGGTCATTCAGTAATCGGGTGATTTGGTAGATTTTGTAATTTGGTAATTCGTCATGTGTCGATTTCCCGATTCCCAATTACCCAATTACCCAATTACGCAATTACCCGATTCCCAATTCTCTACTGGCTGAGCCACCACCAGACGATCGCTGCCGCGGCGGCTGCGGCGCCGAGGCCGCCCAGAAGGAGTACCGCGGCCGGCGACTTGTCCGGGCGCTCGTCGAGCGGCAGCAGCGACGAGGGGTCGGAGCGCGGATCGGCCGGGCGAGGCTCCATCCGATCGAGCACGCCGCGCAGCTCCGCGGAGAGGAGCGCCGCGCTCTGCTGCCGCTGGGAGAGATCCCTCACCAGCGCCTGCATCACGATCCGATCGAGCTCGGCCGGTACGTTGCTGTTGACCTCCGACGGCGGCGGGCACCGGACCGTGGATCACGTTGACGACCGGTCGCGGCGGCCGTCGGAGCCGCAAACGGGTTGCGGCCGGTCAGCACCTCGTAAATCATCACGCCCAGCGAGAACACGTCGGTGCGTGAATCGATTGTGCCGCCCAGCGCCTGCTCAGGCGAGAGGTACGCGAGGACGCGTGTAGCGTCTGCCGGCAGCCCGTCGGGGTCGTGTGACGCCTGCGCGCGCAGCATTCCTCCGCGGGTCCATCGCGCGAATCCGAAATCGAGAATCTTCGCGCTGCCCTTCGGCGTGATGATGACGGTGCCTGGCCTGAGATCGCCGTGGATGATCCCGTGCGCGTGCGCGTCCGCAACGCCGTCGGCCAGCTGCACGGCCAGCTCCAGCGCGCGGCGCGGGTTCATCGCGCCTCCCGCGACTTCCTCGAGCATCGGATGCCCCGGCGCGTATTCGTACGCCAGGTAGACCTGACCGTCCGCTTCGCCGGTGTCGAACAACGTCGAGACGTTCGGGTGGGAGAGGGTTGCGGCGATCGTGGCCTCGCCGAGCAGCCGCGCACGGCTTTCGGCGTCGGGCGCAACGTCGGCGTCCACCAGCTTCAGCGCAACGGTGCGCCCCACTCGGGTGTCGCGCGCGCGGTAGGTCTCCCCGAGCCCGCCTTTGCCGATTCGCTCGATCAGGTTGTAATGCGCGATCGCATCCATCGCCGCTACTTCGCCGTCGCCTGCTTGGCGACCTCGAGCACGTCGGCGGCCGGCAGGATGACTGGCAAGCAGTCCGAGACCCTCCGTCGTCCCCATCATCGCCATCATGCCGGGCCGACCGGGGTCGACGGATCTGAGCGTGAGCAACCCCACAACCTTTCCATTCGGCAGAAACGCCGGCGTGCCCATCGACGCGCTGGCGCCGGCCTCGGCGACGAAGAACGTGCGCGGCTTGTCGATGATGGCCGTGATGTTCTGAAGTACCGCCGACGGCGTCCAGCCGCCGACGCGGCCGAGGCGAGAGAGGACGACGACTTCGTCGAGCAGCGCGGGCCGGCTGGCATCGGCCAGGCTGATGGCCGTGAGCGGCTTGTCGAGTTTCCCGGTCGGCAGCAGAAACGCAAGATCGAGGTCTTCGTCGCGCAAGACGATCTTCGCGGCGAGCTCGCGGCCGTCGGCGATCCGGATCTTCACATCCGTCGGCTCGCTGCTCAGCGACGGCCGATCCTGACCCGACACCGCGGCGCCCATGATCTTGTTCATCGTCGCGCCAGGATTCAGCGCGCCCAACGACACGACCGTCAGGCCGGTGGGCTCGATCACCGTGCCGACGGTATCGACCGAGTCGTCGCTCGAGTTCATCTCGCGGCCGCCCATCGACATGCGCAGCTTGAGCGTGACGCGCACCGTGACGATCGCGTCCTGCCACTTGCGCACGATCTCGCGTGCCGCCGTGCGGCTGTCGGTCTGCGCGACTCCCGGGAACGGCAACGCCGCAAGGAATGCCGCGACACACAATGTCTGCTTCATCAGTTCGATCCTTCGTCCTTCGTCCTTCGTCCCGCGTACCGGATCCCGCATCGTCTTCTCATCTCTCCCCACCCCACGCGGTCTGCATCTCCACGAAGAACGTACGAATGCCCCGCCGCACCGAGAGCACGATCGACGGCGGCTTCGAGGCCGCGAGCTTCGTCATTCTCTCCTGAACGCCCGCCACATCCGCGACTTTCTCGCCGTCAATCGCGACAATCAGATCGCCTTCGGCCAGGTGCGCCAGCGCGGCCCACCCGCCCTCCGTGACCGACTCGACGAGGACTCCTTCGCCCGCCGGCCATCCGGACCGCTCGCGATCGACCGGTGACACGTCACGGACCCGGAACTCGAACGTCTCGTCGTCGTATTTCTTCATCTCGCGCGGCAACCGAGGCGATGGACCGAGCGTGACGACCACCTTGCGCTGTTCGCGATCGCGCAGCACGTCGAGCTCGACGTCCGTTCCGATCTTGTATTGACGGATGGTCGTCGCGAGCAGGTCGGCGTCGGATGGCTGCGAGGCTTCGAGCGGATCGCCGTTGACGGCGACGATGATGTCGCCAACCTGGAGTCCCGTGGCTCCGGCCTTCGAGGTCCCCGTCAACAGCTTGGTGACGCGGAATCCCGTTCGCCCCTTGGCGCCGAGCATGTCGGCCAGCTCCGGCGTCAGCACCTGGGTGCTCACCGGCAGCCAGGCTTTGGTGGCCTCGCGCCCCGGATCGTCCAGCACCGAACCGCCGACGCTGACGACGGTCAGGAGCCGCTCGCCCGCGCGATCGAACGCCACGAGCGCCGGCACGGGCTCCGTCTGGCCTTTCACGATCTGCTGTAACAACACCGACAACGCCTCGGTGGTTCGCGTGGGCTTCCCGTCCACTTCGACAATCACGTCGTCGTCCTGCAGGAACGGCTTGGCTTCGGCGGCGCTGCCGCCGGGCCGGACGTCCCGGACTCGTACGCCGTCCGTGCTGGCGCGCCGCAGCTCTTTCGCCGACCACAAGGAGAGATCCGATGCGGTGATGCCGAGCTCCGGCAACTCCTTGACGGTGGTCTCGACGTTCGCGCGTTCGACGGGAACGACGGTGAACGTCTTCTCGTGTCCCGCGCGCACGACGACGGCTTCGACCGGCCGGCCAAGCGGCAGCCGCATCACGAGCTGATTGAACAGCGGCACCTCCTCGGCGAACTGCACGTTCACCGCGCGGCCGTCGAGCCGCACGAGAAGATCGCCGGGAACGAAGCCGGCGTTGGCGGCCGGCGAGCCTTCGATGGTGCTGCCGACCAATGCGCCGGTCGCCGAACGATCGTTCTTCAACCGCGGCTGGACGTCGAGGCCGATCCAGCTGCGGCGGACGCGGCCTTCCCGAATCAGTGCCGCCGACACCTCGCGCGCCAGGTCCGCCGGGATCGCGCCCGCGAGGCCGAGGCTGATTTCGTTGACGCCGACGACCTCGCCCGCGAGGTTGACGAGCGGTCCACCCGAGTTGCCGCCGAAGATCGGTGCGTCGTGCCCAATCCACCGGACGATCGATCCGACGTCCTCGCCGTCCAGCGTCATGCGGTTGAACGGCCAGAACATGCCGGGCAGGATCATCTCGGTGTTGCTGACGATGCCCATCGTGACAGATTGCGAGAGCGCGAGGGGGCTGCCGAGCGCGAGGACTGGATCGCCGACCCTCAACTTCGACGAATCTCCAAACACCGCCGCGGGATAGACCGCGGGCTTCGCCGGCCGGAGCTTCAACACGGCGAGGTCCGAGAGCGGATCGGTGCCGACGAGATCGGCCGGGACCTCCTCGCGATTCGCGAGCGTACACGTGATCGAGCGCGTGCGGCCGGCCACATGATGGTTCGTGAGCACGAACCCGTCGGGAGACATGATCGTTCCGCTCCCGGCGGCTTCACGCTTGATCTCCCGCCCGGCGGCGTGGTCGACCATCACGACGTGAATCCGCACGAGGCTCGGGCCGACGCGGGCGATTGCCGCTTCGACGGCGCTCTGCGACGTTGGGGATGGCGACTGGGCTGAGAGAACGGCGAGGACGAACAGGGCGGACAGCTGGATCACTCGGATGCCTCCTGAATCAGCCTTTACGCGGCGGGCGCGACGGCCGGAGCTCGATCCGGCTCGGGAGGCTTCGCGGATCGTGCGAGAGCAGATCGGTCACGCACGCGCGCGACGTCCTGGGGCGAAAGCTTCCAATCGGCCTCGCCGCCGACGCCCCGATCGCCGAAGGTGGTCGAGACGGAGCCCGGCATGATGTAGCTGACGCGGATGTTGTCGTGCCGGACTTCCTGCATCAGGGCTTCGCTGAAGGCGTTCAGGCCGGCTTTCGACGCGCAGTACGCGGCACCGCCCGCGAAGGAGTTCTTTCCAGCAAGGCTGCTGATGTTGATGACCCACCCGCCTCCGCGCCGCTTCATTTCGGGAATCGCCGCGCGGGTGCAATAGAACACGCCGCTCAGGTTCGTGTCGATCATCTGCCGCCAGTCGTCGAGGCTCATCTCACTGACGTTGGCCAGTCGGCCGACGCCGGCGTTGTTCACCAGCACGTCGACGGCGCCGAACCGCTGCACGGCGGCGTTGATCAGCCGCTCGGCGTCGCCGGACACGCCCACGTCGCCGCGAACGGCGTGCACGCGGGAGCTCCCGCCAAGCTGCTGCTGCGCACGCGTCAGCTCGTCCTGCTTGCGGGCGCTGATGACGACCTGCATGTCGCGATCGAGCAGCGCTCGAGCGATCGCGAGACCGATTCCCTTCGAACCTCCCGTAATGATGGCAACCTGCGAGCTCATGATGAACACCCGATTGAAGGCGGACGTGTGAAAGGCACTATAGAATATTCCACCTCGCATGCCGATGATTGCGGTGATCGGGGCCGGTCCGCTCGGGGGAGCGCTCGCGCACGTGCTGGCGCGGCGCAATCGCATTGGCGACGTCCGGCTGATCGATCCCGACGGGAAGGTCGCGGAGGGCAAGGCGCTCGACATCCTGCAGTCGGGCCCGATTGAACCGTTCGCGACCCGCGTGAGCGCGGCGACCACCTATGCCGCCGCGGCCGGCGCTGACGCGATCGTGCTTGCCGATCACGCCGCCGGCGACGATCGCTGGCGAGAACGGGCTTGCCTTGTTGCGACAGATCGCGAGGCTCGAGACGACGGCGCCTTTCGTATTCGCCGGCGGAGATCAGCGCGAGCTGATCGATGCGGGGACTGACCGAGCTTCGGATAGCGCCCGCGCGACTGATTGGATCCGCTCCGCTCGCGCTGGAGTCCGCGGTGACCGCCGTCGTGGCGGCGCTGCTCGACGCGAGCCCGATGGATCTCGTCGATTGGCATTGCCGGGGTTCCGCCGCATCACGTGGTAATTGGATGGGATGCGGCGAGCGCATTCCACCAGCCGATGGCACGAGTGCTGCCGGCCCACCAGATGGCGGGTGTGACGTCGAGGCTGCCGGCACTCTGGCCGCCGTCGTCGTACACGCTTGCGAGCGCGGCGGCCCGGATCGCCGAGGCCGTCGCGCTGGGATCGCGGCAGCGCTACACGTGCTTCGCCGGCATCGACGACGCGAGCCACGGTCGTGGCCTGGTCGCCGCCGTGCCGGTGATGTTCGAGCGTGGCGGGGTGAAAACGGTGCTGGAACCCGCGCTCAGCCGTCACGAGCGGACGGCGTTCGAGAACGGACTGCGATAGCTCAGTTCACGGAATCGCGATCGTGCAGGGCGAGACCGCCGGCGAAATCGCCGAGATGCCGGCGCAGGATCAGCCGTCCCCGATGCAGACGCGACTTCAGGGTCTGCGGCTTGACGCGCAGCACGGCGCTCGCTTCTTCGGTCGAGAGCCCCTGAATGTCGCGCAACAACACCGGAACCCGGTAGACCGTGGGCAGGTGGGTGAGCGCGTCGATCAACTTGTTGCGCATTTCCGCCCGCATCACCTGGTCGTCGGCAAGCGACGCCCAGTCGGCCGGCTCGACCGGTGAGCCGCTCCTGCGACTCGGTTTCGAGATCCGCCGTGTGCACCTCGGCCGGACGGCTGAAACGCGCCGTCCGAAGCCGCGACATCGCGGTGTTGAACGTGATGCGGTAAATCCACGAGGACAACGCGGCGTCCCCCCTGAAGGCATCGATCTTCCGATACACCTTCATCAGGACGTCCTGAGCGACTTCCTCGGCGTCTTCCCAGTTCTTGAGATAACGAAAGGCGAGCTGCTGGATCCGTGGGCCGTAGGTCGCCGCCAGGTCCGTGACTCCTGAACCGTCCCTGGCGCGCATGCGGCCGATCAGATCGCGCTCGTCTTGCTGCTGACGCATCTGTGGCCTCCGTGAAATCCAAAACACCGATAGCCGGGGTCTTATTCCCGGTTCTCGGCCTCAGCGGCCAAACGATGCTGGCTCAGGTAGTTGCTGGAGCTCAGACCCGAATTGAGCAACGGAAGGGCGGACGAGGGGTCAGCCCCCAAAGACCTCGGCGAAGGCGAGGATGATGGCGTCCTCAACCTCAGCCATTTGCACGAATCGGCTCAGCAGTTTGGCCATCGAGGTGACCCCCTTGTCGGTGATGCCGCACGGGACGATCAGGTCGAACTGCGAAAGATCGGTGTTCACGTTGAGCGCGAAGCCATGGCTCGTCACCCAGCGCGAAATGCGCACGCCGATAGCCGCGAGCTTCGCGTCGCCGACCCAGATGCCCGTCAGGCCCGGAACACGCGTGGCAATGATGCCGAACGACGCCGACGGCCCGGATCAGCACCTCCTCGAGGTCGCGCACGTACCGATGCACGTCGCACCGATCAGGTTTCAAGTCGATGATGGGATAGCCAACGAGCTGGCCGGGGCCGTGATACGTGACATCTCCGCCACGCCCGGTCTCGAAGAGCCCTACGCCGGCCGCCGCGAGCGCCTCCGGTGTCGCGAGGACGTGCGATCGATCGTTGCGGGACCTGACGCCGAGCGTCACGACGGCGGGATGTTGGAGGAGCAGCAACTGATCGGCAATCAGCCCAGCCTTGCGGTCGTCGACGAGCTGCTTCTGAAGGTCGAGCCCTTCCTGATACCCGAGCGTTCCGAGCCGCCTTACATCCATCCTTCGTCGAACTTCTCGAGCCGCTCCTTGATGAACGAGAGGAACCGGCCGGCATCGGCGCCGTCGATCAACCGGTGGTCGTAGCCGAGGGACAGATGGCACGTTGGACGGATCGCGATCGCATCATCGATCACGACCGCACGTTTCTCGATGCCGCCAACGCCGAGGATTGCCACCTGAGGCTGGTTGATCAGCGGAAGGCCATAGACGGCGCCGAAGACGCCAGGATTGGTGATCGTGAACGTTCCACCCTGCACATCGTCGGGATTCAGCTTCTTTGACCGCGCACGAGCCGCGAGATCTTCGATCGCGCGGCTCAACCCGAGCAGGTTCTTTTCGTCGGCCAGCTTGATGACCGGAACGATCAAGCCCTGGTCGAGCGCGACCGCAATCCCAAGATTGATGTCCTTCTTGTAGACGATGTTGTCGCCGTCGATCGAGGCGTTGACCATCGGAAACGCGCGCAGCGCGTCGACGACGACTCGCGCGATGAGCGCGGTGTAGGTCAGCTTGCCGCCCGTACGCTCGTAATCGCCCTTTTTCTTCTCGCGCAGCTGCGCCAGGCGGCCGAAATTCACCTCGTACACGGAATACACATGCGGCGACGTGTGAGCGCTGAGCACCATGTGCTCCGCGATCTTCCGCCGCATGACCGTCATCGGGACGATCTCGACGCGCTCGCCTGGACGAAAGGCCGGGCCCGGTTGTGGTGTGGGCCGCGCCTGCCCCGCAGGCGAACTCGGTGCCGTCTTGCCAGACTGGATGAATTCGAGAATATCGCTCTTGGTGACGCGGCCGCTGATCCCGCTCCCGTTGATCTGATGGATGTCGACGTTGTGCTCGCGTGCGATCTTGCGCACCAGGGGCGAGGACTTCTGACGCCTGAGATCGTCCTTGCTGACCGGTGGCGCCGCCACGTCGTCATGCGCCGCGCTGGCCACTGCGGGCGCCTCGGGCTGTCCGACCACGGCTTCCGGCAATTCCGACACGCTGGATCCATCGGTCTTGGCCGCACTCGATCCGGCTTCGCCAATCACGGCCACCACCGAGTTGACCGGGACGGTCTCCCCTTCCTTGACCTTGATCTCGGTCAGGACGCCAGCGCCCGGCGACGGAATTTCAGCATCGACCTTGTCCGTCGAAATCTCGAACAGCGGCTCGTCCCGGTCGACCGGCTCGCCCACTTTCTTGATCCAGCGGACGATGGTGCCTTCGGCGATCGATTCGCCCATCTGGGGCATCACGACGTTGGTGGCCATGTTGTCAGCTCTACTCAGTACTTTACCAAGCTCTTCGCTCCGGCGACGACTTTCTCGACGCTCGGCAGGAAGGCCGCCTCGAGCGGCGGAGAATACGGCACCGGCGAGTCTACGGAGGCGATTCGCATGATGGGTGCGTCGAGATACTCGAACGCGTCCTCGGCGAGAATCGCGGCGAGCTCCCCGCCGATCCCGCCCGTGCGGCGGGCCTCGTACACGAGCAACGCGCGGCTCGTCTTCGCCACTGACGTCAGGATCGTCTCTCGATCGAGGGGCGCGAGGCTCCGCAGATCGACGACTTCCGCGTGGACCCCTTCGGCCTCGAGCTGCGCCGCGGCATCGAGCGCCGTGTGGACCATCGCGCCGAACGTGACGATCGACAGGTCCGACCCTTCGCGGCGAACGATCGCCTTTCCGAGCGGGACAACATAGTCGTCGTCGGGCACCTCGTCCTTGATCCGGCGGTACAGATACTTGTGCTCGAAGTACAGGACCGGATCGTCGTCGCGAATGGCCGCCTTCAGGAGGCCCTTCGCATCGTAGGCCGTCGATGGCTCGACCATCTTCAGGCCGGGAGTGTTGAGGAAGAACGACTCGGGGTTGAGCGAGTGAAATGGTCCGCCACCAACCCCGCCGCCGGACGGTCCACGGACCACGATCGGGACGCCGGCGCCATTGCGGTACCGGCTCGTCGCCGCGAAGTTCGTCAGCATGTCGAAGCAGCAGGCGATGAAATCGATGAACTGGATTTCACACACGGGCCGCATGCCCATGTACGACGCGCCGATCGCGGACCCGACGATCGCGGATTCCGAGATCGGTGTGTCGATGACACGGCCCTCCCCGAATTTTTCCTGCAACCCTTCCGTCACCTTGAAGGCTCCGCCGTAGACGCCGACGTCTTCGCCGAGCAGGAAGACACGCTCGTCTGCCGCCATCTCTTCGAAGAGCGCCTGACGAATCGCTTCGAGATACGTGATCACCGCCATCGCGTCAGCCTTTCACCTGGGCGGCCGCGGCAAACGGCGATTTCACGAGCTCGACCTTCGGCACGGCGTAGTCGTCGCCCGCGTACACGCCGCGCGCGACGCTGGCGGGATCCGGCATGGGCTCCTCGACGGCGATGTCGGCCTCGGCGGCTGCGTAGCTCTTCGCCATCCTGTCGATGTCGTCGACCTCGCGTTCGGTCAGGACGGCGCCGCGCTCGAGCACCACGCGCCTGAAGCGCTGGATCGGATCCTTCTTCGTCCAGTCCTCCAGCATCGCTTTCGGTACATACCGCGCGTCGTCGTGCTGAGCGTGGCCCTGCATGCGCATGGTGTCGACGCCGATCAGCGACGCGCCCTCGCCCCGGCGGGCGCGATCGACCATCGTCTTGGCGATATCGTAGACCGCCAGCATGTCGTTGCCGTCCACCATCGCGTGAGGAATGCCGTAACTCGCCGCGCGCTCGTCAATCCTGGAGATGGCCATCTGCTTCGTGATCGGGGTCGAGTAGGCGTACTTGTTATCCTCGGCAACGACCACGACGGGCAGGCGCTGGACGGCCGCGAAGTTCATTCCTTCGTGAAACGCGCCCGTGCTCGTTGCGCCGTCGCCAATCCAGGCCATCGCCACGCGCGGCTTGCCCTGCATCCTGGCACCGAGCGCAATGCCGGCCGTGACCGGGATGGAATCGCCGAGCATGCTGATCGGACCAACGATGACCGGCTCGTCGGCGCCGGGATCGGGAAGGTGCACGATGTGGATGTTCAGATCGCGGCCGCGTGAATTGGAGGTCCCCTTCGCCATGTACTGGCGAAAGATCTCGAGCGGCCTGACGCCGACGGTCATGAGCGCGCCCATGTTCCGGATCAGCGGCAGAATCGCGTCGCGGCGCTCGAGCGCGTACGCGGTCGCGACCGATTCTCCTTCCTGACCGAGGCTTCGATACAGCCCGCCAATCACCTTGCTCTGGCGGAACAGGACGACGAGTCGTTCCTCCACCTCGCGCGCGAGGCGCGTGAAGTAGTACATCTCGAGGAGCTGCGTGGACGTGAGCGTGTCAGAAGGCCTGGGCATGAGTCAGTAAACAGTTGCCAGTAAACAGTTCCCAGTAACTAGTTGCCAGTAACAGTTGCTAGTAGACGATTGCCAGCGTCCAGCTGCGATCTTCTGGAGACTGGGAACCGGTAACTGACCACTCCTTACGCATGGATGGCCGCGCCGTGCGTGGCGTGCGCCGCTTCGCCGACTGCCTCCGACATCGTCGGATGCGCGTGGATGGTGCGAATCAGCTCTTCGACAGTGCACTCGAGGCGCAGCGCCAGCGTCGCCTCGGCGACCAGTTCGGTCGCGCGCGGACCGATGATGTGGACGCCGAGCACCTCGTCGTATTTCTTCTCGGCGACGATCTTCACGAAGCCTTCCGTCTCGCCGGCGATGCGCGCGCGGCCGAGGACGCTGAACTTGAAGCTGCCCGTCCGGACGTCGTAGCCGCGCTCCTTGGCTTCCGTTTCGGTCAGGCCGACGCTGCCGATCTCCGGATCGCAGTACGTGCAGGCCGGAACGTGATCGTAGTTGATCGGCGCGGAACTCGTGACCCGCAATCCGCTCGGCGAGCGCGATGCCTTCGGCTGACGAGAGATGCGCGAGCTGAGCGTGACCCGGCTTGTCGAAGGTGATGACGTCCCCAATGGCGGAAATTCCGGGAACGCTGGTGCGGTACTGTTCGTCGACCCTGACGTAGCCGCGCTCCAGGTGAAGGCCCGCCTCCTCCGCGCCGAGGCCTGACGTCACCGGGCCGCGGCCGGTTGCCACCAGCAGATACTCGGCGCTGATCTTCGTCGCTTTCCCGTCGGCGGTCTGCGCCTCGAGGTCAACGCCGCCCCCGGTGTTGCGCGCGCTCGTCACCTTGGTACCGGTCAGGATCGCAATGCCCTGTTTCTTGAACGATCGCTCGAGCTCGGCCGAGACAGCCTCGTCCTCGCCGGGCACGAGACGCGGCAGCAGCTCGATGAGCGTGACGTCGCTGCCGAAACGGCGGAAGATCGACGCGAACTCGACGCCGACGGCGCCGCTGCCCATGATCGCGATCGACTTGGGAATCTCCTTGAGGCCGATGGCTTCGTCGCTGGTGATGATGCGCGTGCGATCCAGCTCGATGCCGGGCACACTGCGCGCTTGAGACCCGGTGGCCACGATGATCTCTTTGGTGGCGGTCAGCGTCCGCTTGTCACCTTCGGTAATCTCGACCTGACCCTTGCCCGCGAGTCGGCCGGAGCCTTTGATCCAGTCGATCTTGTTCTTCCGGAACAGCAGTTCGACACCGCCGGTCAGCGACTTGACGATCTTGTCCTTGCGGGCCTGCACCTGGCCCATGTCGATGCCGAAGGCCTGCCCTGAGTCCGGTCGAAGGACCTGGCCGAGCGTCAACCCCCACTCTTTCCAGTTCTGCGCGACCTTCAACGCGTGCGCGTGCTCGAGCAGGGCCTTGGTCGGGATGCAGCCCCAGTTCAGACAGGTCCCGCCGAGCGCCGGCGCGCGCTCGACCACGGCGGTCTTCAGGCCGAGCTGGGCGGCACGAATGGCGGCGACATAACCGCCCGTGCCAGAGCCAATCACCACGACGTCGTATTCGTTGGGCATAGGTTCTCGAGGTTCGAGGAGCGCGGGCCACGGTCCGGGCCGCGTCTACTCCTTTTTTCGGATGGACGACAACGGCACGAACGCCACCGTCGGGGCCGTCGCGGGCTGGACGGGCGCCTCGTCTTCTCCTGGTTCGGCGGGATCCAGTCGCGCCACCTGTGATCTGAGACGCGTGAAGTCGTACCGCAATTCCCAGTAGGACTGATTCAGCGCGTCGAGCTTGCGCGCCAGCCGGCCGACGCGCACCCAGCACGCCCAGGCGAACAGGCCGACCCCGACGAGAAGGATCCACTGGAGCACAACCGGAGTACGTTACCACACGGAAACGGGATGAGGGATGCCGGATGACAGATGCCGGAGCAATGGTCCCGGAGGCGCCACCGTGGTCTGTCACCTGACATCCGACATCTGACATCCCCCATCGGTTCCGCCCTGTGTACAATGCCGTCGTCGATGAACCGGCCCACCAAAACCATCCTGATCTGCGACGACGATCAGGGCATGCGGGATACGCTGACCGCCATCCTGAAGCGGGACTACAAGGTGGTGAGCGTGTCGAGCGGTGAGGCGGCGCTGCGCCTGTTGAAAGACGAGGACGTCGACCTGCTCCTGCTGGACGTGCGGCTGCCGGGCATCAGCGGCTTCGACGTGCTCCGGATCGTCAAGGAGAACTACAGCCTCATCGAGTGCATCATGATCTCGGCGATCAACGAGGTCGAAACCGCTGTGCAGGCGATGAAGCACGGCGCCTATCACTACATCACCAAGGACTTCGACTACGACGAGCTCCGATCGCTTGTCCGTAACGCCTGCGAGCGTCAGGATCTGAACCGCCAGGTGATCACGCTCAGTGCCCAGGTCGCCGAGCAGGGCGAACGCGAGTTCCTGATCGGGCCCAGCAAGCAGATACGCGAGATCGTCGATCTGGTCCAGCGGGTGGCGAAGCTCTCGGCAACGGTGCTGATCCTCGGGGAGAGCGGGACCGGCAAGGAGCTCCTCGCGCGGCTGCTGCACCGCGAGTCGGGCCGCGGGGACGCACCGTTCATTGCGGTGAACATGTCGGCAATCCCCCATGAGCTCGTGGAGAGCACGCTGTTCGGGCACGAGCGCGGGGCGTTCACCGGCGCGCACAAGCAGCAGCTCGGAAAGTTCGAGCTGGCCACCGGCGGCTCGCTGTTCCTCGACGAGATAGGCGATCTGCGCTTCGACCTGCAGGCGAAGCTGCTGCGCGCCATCCAGGAAGGGGAGATCGAGCGCGTCGGCGGGACGAAGCCAATCCGGACAGACTTTCGCCTGATTGTCGCCACCAACGTGGATCTCGAGAAGGCGGTCAAGGAGGGGCGGTTCCGCGAAGACCTCTATTACCGGATTAACGTCATCCCGATACGCATGCCGCCGCTCCGCGATCGCATCGACGATCTGCCGGAACTGGCGCGGCTGTTCCTGAGCCGCTACAAGGGCAAATTCCGGAAGCCGGTGAAGGACATCGCCGATTCGGCCCTGAAGATCCTGGCCTCGTACTGGTGGCCGGGGAACATCCGGGAGCTGGAAAACCTGATCGAGCGGCTCGTCGCGGTCAGCGACAAGGAATGGATAACGGACGAGGACCTGCCCCTGGAGTATCACTTCGCCAAGCTGGACGCGGCCTCGACGGCCAGCGACACGCGGTTCCAGGAGGCGTGCGATACGTTCGAACGGAACTTCATCCTTCGCGCGCTCGAGAAATCCGACTGGAACGTGACCGCCACCGCACGCTATCTCGGCATCCCGCTGAGCACGCTGAAGCACAAGATGTCGCGGCTGGATCTGCGGGACCTGGCCAGAAAACTCCGAGGAGCATAACCGGCCAATCGCTTGGCCGATCCGGCCAATGGGTTGGCCGCTACTCCTGTCCGTTTGAGGGTCTGTGCGCGGGAGCGACGCACCCACGCAGATCACATAGAGTCCGCTCGAACCTCTCGGAAATTGTGCAATAAGTCCTGCGCCTCTCCTGCCCATAGGACTCTTTCGACATCGCGATCTGCACGGGAACATCGGTTGCAATTTCTGCCATCGTCACGGCCGGTCGACGACTGCCGCGACGCACTCCACGCAGCGGCTTTCCAGGAACAGTGGGAGATCACATGCAGGCGTCGATGTTCAACGTTCGTGTCGCGCTCGCGGATCGGAACGAGGTGTTCCTGATGAACACCTTCACCGATGCGCAGTTGCTCGTGACGTCGGACGTGGCGGACCTGCTCGATCAGATCGAGGCGCGCACGTCACCAGACGCCCTCCGCCCGCTGACCGACGAGGAGCGCGCGAGCATCGATCAATTGTGGGAGCACGGGTTCCTGGTCCCCGACCGCGCGCAGGAGCGGACCGCGCTCGAGGCCTACTTCCGCGACGTGCGCGAGAGCACCGACCAACTGCGCGTGACGATCCTGACGACGCTGCAGTGCAACTTCGCTTGCGACTACTGCATTCAAGGCGATCACGGCGACTACAACAAGAACGCGGCGCGGATGTCGATGGAGACGGCGGCGCGCGTGGCCGACTGGACGGAAGCCCGCCTCGACGCGCTGAGCGCCAAGAGCTTCGTGCTGACATTCTTCGGCGGCGAACCGCTTGCTCAATCTGCCGGTGATGCACTACCTCGCCGAGCGGCTCTGGGCGGCGTGCCAGGCGCGCGGCGTCCGCATGCTGATCAATGTCATCACCAACGGCCTGTTGCTGACGCCCGAGATGGTCGAGCGGCTCAACGCCTGCGGCCTGAACGGCATCAAGATCACGCTCGACGGCGACCGCGACACGCACAACCGCATGCGACCGCTGCGCGGCGGCCAGGGCACCTTCGATCGCATCATCCGGAACATCCGTGAGATCTCGCATCTGACGAAGGTGTCGATCGGCGGCAACTTCGACATGGAGACCGCGGAGAGCTATCCGGCGCTGCTGGACTTTCTCGCGGAGCAGGAGTTCGCCGACAAGCTCGCGCGCGTCTCGTTCAAGCCGATCATCCGCGAGAAGCAGGCCGCGAAGAAGGGGCTGATTCCGCTGACCGTGGTCGGCTCGGAAGGCAAGCCGTTGAACGGCGCGTGCATGACGTCGGCGGGCACGGGCGTCAACCGCGTCTGCGACACGTGCAACTTCGTCGACGAGAAGATGGCGTTCCTCAGGGACGAGACGAAGAAGCGCGGGTTCTCGACCAGCGACGGCGTGCACATGGGTCCGTGCGAGATCCACCATGCGCACTCGCACACGATCGGACCGGACGGATCGCTCTTCGCCTGCCCCGGGTTCGCCGGCGAGGCGCTGCAGTCGGTCGGCCACATCGACGGACGTCAGGAGACGTACCGCAGCCATGCGCTGCAGCAGTTCGAGCGCCTGTCCGCCTGGAAGCAGTGCCAGGACTGCGCGTTCATCCCGGTCTGCGCCGGCGGCTGCACGGTCGCGTCGCACAACGAGCTGGGCGACATGTACGCGCCCAACTGTCACAAACCCAGTTTCGAAGCGGGCGTCGCCGCGATGGCCGATGAGGCCGTCCGCGCGTTGCCCGGAGCGTAATCCCGCGGCCGGACCGGTCGCGTGTCAGGAGGATCAATGAAGGGCAAGAAACCCGAGGACACGAAGAAAACGACGACGCTTCGCCCCTGGCTGGTGGACGTGGTCGTCGACAACCTGCGGTAAACCCATTTTCCACTCAATCAAAAGACTGGGAGATTCCGATGAAGATCACCGTTGTGAAGAAGAGCGGCAGCAAGGTCAAGACCATGAGCGTGTGCCCCTGGATGACCGAAGCGCCGCCCGACCCGACGAAGTAGCCTCGGCCCGGAATCGCCGGATTACCGGCCTGGCCCAAAAAAGGCTCGTAACGTTCAGCGATCAAACGTCGATAATAGGGAGGAACCCGGTTGCGGACTGCCGCTGCCGGCACCTCCCACGGAGCTGGTTACGACCCACCAGGGGTCCGGACATCGTGCGTGGCCGTCGTGTGGGCGTCGATTGGACGCGTACGCGCTGGTGTGTCTCCTGTGCCTCCTGGTGTCCTGCGCCCGGTCCCGCCCAGAACCCAACAAATCGACGCTCAAGTGGGGCGGCGCGCTGACGGTGACCGGCGGGTCTCGCCTTGGCGTCAACGTTCTCGTCGACAACTTCGTCGGGGAGGCGCTGCTCGGCATCGACTGGACAGGCAGGGTGGAGCCGCGCCTTGCCGTCAGCTGGCAGTGGAGCGCTGATCACCTCAGGCTGGAACTGACCATCCGATCGGGCGTCAGATTTCACGACGGGACCCTTGCCGACGCGTCGATCGTCGCCTCGCTGCTCCAGAAACGTATCGACCTGCAGGAAGCGCCGAGCTACGCAGATGTCGCGAGGATCGAAGTCGTTGACAGTGACACCATCGTCATCCATCTGAAGAGACCGAACGCATTCCTGCTGGCGGACCTTGCCGAATCCACAATCAGAGACAGAGATAAGAATCGGCTGGCGCGGGCGACGGGCCCGTTTCGGATCGCTTCTCTGAAACCCACCACTCAACTCGTTGCCTTCGACCAATATTATCGAGGCCGTCCACAGATCGACACGCTCGAGATCAAGCCGTACGACACCCTGCGCGGCGCATGGGCCGCCATGACGCGCGGCGACATCGACGTCCTGCAGGACGTGGGCCGCGATACCGTGGAATTCGTCGAGGCGGAATCGAGCGTCCAGGTCTATCGCTTCCTGCGGCCGTACTACTACCCGCTCGTCTTCAACGTTCGTAATCCGCTGTTGAAGTCGAAGGAGGTCCGGCAGGCGCTGAGCCAGGCGGTCGATCGGCAGACGATCGTCGCCAAAGCCATGCACGGCCGCGGGCGCGTGGCCGACGGTCCGATCTGGCCGTTCCACTGGGCGCATTCGGAAGCGCAGCGAAAGTACGCGTTCAACCCGGAGGCAGCGCGGCTCCGACTGGAGGCCGCGGGGCTCACGGTGCACCGTGAGCCGCAGGCCGGAGCGCATGCCGAGCCGTCTGCGGTTCACGTGCCTCCTCGTCGAGACCGAACAGGCGTACGATCGCATCGCCTTGTATCTCCAGCAGCAGTTCGCTGAGATCGGCGTGGACATGCAGATCCAGCCCGTTCCGGTCGGCGAGTTCGTCGAGCGCGTGCGAACCGGGAATTTCGATGCGTTCGTGATGGAGATGGTCAGCGCCCGGTCGCTCACCTGGACGTACACGTTCTGGCATTCGAGCGGTCCGTTACTCCATTCGGGCTACGACGCCGCGGACGGGCCGCTCGATCGGCTGCGCGTGGCGAACAGCGACGACGAGACGCGAACCGCAGTCGCCGAGCTGCAGCAGGTGCTCTACGACGATCCCCCGGCGATCTTCATCGCGTGGCCCGAAGCGGCGCGCGCGGTGCGCAGCACGTTCGAGGTGCCTTCCGACTCCAATCCCGATGTCATGGGCACGCTCTGGCGGTGGAAGCCCGCCAGGCGTTCTCGCGCAGGCCAGCCGATGAGAGGGATCACCGGCCGGTTCGTCCTGCTGATAGGAACGGCGGCCGTCGGCCCGCTCGTAATCTACGGCCTCGTCTCGGTCGGCTCGCTGCGCACTGGCAACAGCCGGACGATCCTGGAGGGCAACGAGCGCGTCGCCGCGCAGGTCGCCGAACACGTCTCGCTGTACGTGCGGAACAACGTGCGGATTCTGCGTTCCGTCGGCTCCGATTTGGGCGCCAGCCGACTCGAGCGTTGGCAGCAGGATCGGATCGTCAAGAACTACGTCCTCGATTTTCCTGAATTTCGCGAGATTTCCCTGTTCGATCCGGACGGCCAGCTCGTTGTTACCAGCAGGACCGGAAAAGCCACCGTCGCGGTGCCCAAGCAGGTCGGGTCGCCCGATGGTGTGGACATCGCGGCGTTCAAGGTCGACGACGACCTGCTGCCCACCACGACGATTTCGATTCGACTGGGCCGGTCCGGCGAGGAGATGGGGTGGATCGTCGGAGAGTTGTCGCTCGAAGAGCTGTGGCGGATGGTCGACCATGTTCGGGTCGGCATGCAGGGCTACGCGCTCATCGTGGGCGACGACGGGCGGCTGATTGCGCACGGCAACCCGGAAGAAAAGCGACACATCGCCACGAACGAGTCGAACGCGGCGAGCGAGGAGCTGAAGTTCGCCGCGCGCATTCGTCAGGACGCCAACGCGGAGCCGTCAGCCGAGTACTACAACGACAACGGGGAGCAGATGCTGGGTGTGGCCGCCCGCATGACCGATCCGAACTGGACCGTCGTCGTCGAACAGCCGACGGCCGAAGCGTTCGCGGTCACGCGCCGGCTGGAACGCCAGCTGACGATCGCCATCGGACTCGCCCTGCTGGGCACGCTCGTGCTGGGGTATCTGTGGGGCCGCTCGTTCATCCGGCGGATCTTCGCGTTGACGCGCGTCACACGATCGATTGCGGAGGGCAAGCTGGACACGCGCGTCACCCTCACGGGACACGACGAGATTCGCGAGCTCGGCGACGCCTTCAACTCGATGGCCGACCGTCTCTTGGAGCTCCAGGAGGACATCCGGAAACAGGAACGGCAGGTGATGTTCGGACGCATCGCCGCCGGCCTGGTCCACGATCTGTCGCACCCGATCCAGAACATCGGCAACAGCTGCAAGCTGATCATGAAGATGTGGGACGACTCCGAGTACCGCGAGACGTTCCGCCGGATGGTCGACCGCGAGATGGTGATCGTCAAGCGCGTGCTCGACGACCTCCGCAACATCGCGCGTCCGATTCCGCTGGAGCGGTTCCCCGTGGACGTCAATCGCGCGGTCTCGGACGCCGTCGAAACGATGCAGCAGCACGCCGAGACGGCGGGGCTCACGCTGCGGGCGGAGCTGTCCGACGACTCGCTGTTCATGGAAGGCGATGTGTTCGCGCTGGGGCGCGTCTATCGCAACCTGATTCTCAACGCGATTCAAGCGACCGCGCCTGGAGGGCTCGTCGTGGCCGCCACGGAGGCGACCGCCGATCGCGTGCAGGTGCGTGTGTACGACACGGGCTGCGGGATCCCGGCGGATCGGTTGAGCGCGATCTTCGAGGACTTCGTGACGACCAAGCGTCGAGGCCTCGGCCTCGGCCTGGCGATCTCCAGGAAGATCGTGGAGCAGCTCGGAGGAACGATCAGCGTGGCCAGCGAGGTCGGCAAGGGCACGACGTTCGTGCTCGAGTTCCCGCGCACCGAGGCGCGGCCGATTGCGCTGGTCGCCGGGTGATACGGCTGCCGAGGGCCTGGGCAGAGCACTTAGCAGAGGGCTGTGAACGGCCAGAGAAGGTTGGGGGAGGGGTGCATGTTTCGCAAGTTGATTGAAAGTCTCGATCTCGAAATCGACGGGCGTGGATATCAGACGCACTACTTCGAGCACCGGACGGCACGGGGCACTCGACGCTTCAGTTGCGAGGTGGTGATCGCGGCGGGCGACCGCATCATCGTCGACGACGATTCGCTGACGAGCCTGCAGGCGAAGGTGATGCGGGTCGTGCCGGCGACGGTGTACAGCCGCGTGCTCGCGCGGCGACGATCGGAAGCGGCGTAACCGCGGTACACACCACGGCCCCTGCGTGGCCGGTCTCGATCCGGCATCACGAGGGGCCGCTGGTCACGTTACTTGCGGGGAAGAACAGCGTCCTTGAGCTGTTTGGCGATGCGCGCCTTCACGACCGTCTTGGCGGGAATCTTGATCGCCTCGCCGGTCGCCGGATTGCGGCCCATCCGCGCTTTTCGCTTCTGAACCACCAGCTTCACCATTCCAGGCAGCACGAACTCGCCCGAGCGTTTGAGCTCCTTCTCGGCAAGCACGTTGAGCTCGTCGAAGAACTCGCGCGCCTGCGTTCGCTTCACCTCGAAGCGATCCGCGAAGTGGGAGAAGAGTTCGGATTTGCCCATCCTGCGGGCCTCTGCCATCGGCTATTCCCCTTGCTTGGGCGCGCGTTGAAAAACTCCCGCGTGGCGGCCGCGCGCGCGAACGGCCCAGCGGAAAAATTGCCGTGCAATCAGGCCCGTATCCTAGCGCGCGGCGTTTTGCGGTGTCAATCGCACGCGCGCGAAAACATGCGATTTCCGGCCTGAATGTTACAATTTTCCAATGTCCGCCCTCGAGACGTTCCCCAATCCGCAGCCCGGCCGCGACTATGAGATCGCGATCCGCTGTCCCGAGTTCACGTCCGTCTGTCCCAAGACCGGACTGCCGGACTTCGGCGAAATCCGGATCAGCTACGTGCCCGACGAACGCTGCATCGAGTTGAAATCATTGAAGTACTATCTGATCGCGTTCCGCGACAAGGGCATCTTCTACGAAGCGGCCACCAACCAGATCCTCGACGAGCTCGTCGAGGCCTGTCACCCGCGCCGCATGACGGTTGTCGGCGATTTCTCGGTCCGCGGCGGTATCTCGACCGTGGTGACCGCCACGTACGCCGAAGAGCTGAGCGCTGACGCACACTGTGACAATTTTGGCGGTCGGCGCCGATTTCGTGATCGGCTGACCTCTCCGCCGGCGCCGCGCTGATTTCGGGCCGGTTTTGCTGGCCTGTTTTTCGTGGATCGGCGGTACTGCCATTGCAGCCGTGCGCTCGGATCCGATGTCGCGAGACCGGGCGCTGCACGCCTGCACCATCCCCGCGCTGCTGGTCTTCGCGTTCGCCGCGCTGCTCTGGCTGCTGATCACCCAGACGACGGCGGACGCGGACCTGTGGGGACACCTCCGCTTCGGGCTCGATCTGCTTCGCACTCACCAGCTGCCCCTGCTGGGACGCCTATTCGTTCACCACCGATCGCGCCTGGGTGAACCACGAGTGGCTCGCGGAGTTGACGATGGCCGTCGCGTACCGCGCATGCGGCCCGCTCGGCCTCAACATCCTGAAGCTGATCGCGATTGGCATCATCGCCACGATCGTGCTCGTCGTTGCGCGACGCGAAGAGCGCACCAGCGATTGACCGCGCGCTGCTCTGCACGCTGGTGGTGCTTGCCACCTACACCAGGACGCAGGTGATTCGCCCGCAGCTGTTCTCGGTGCCGCTCTTCTGCGTGATCCTGTTCGCGCTCTACGAGGCGGAGCGGCAGCGCTATCGCGCGCTGATCGTGATTCCGTTCTGCTTCGCGCTGTGGGTGAACCTGCACGGCGCGTGGATTGTCGGCCTCGCCTGCGTGGGCTGCTGGTTGGCCGGCGCCGTGTGGACGACGCCTGAACGACGCGGCGCGCTGATCGCTCTGGGGATCGCCACCGTCCTCGCCACGCTCGCGAACCCATACGGGATCGGCATGTGGCGCTTCCTGGCAGAAACCGTGAGGCCCGAGCGTCGCGACGTCACGGACTGGAAGCCGCTGCTCCAGCTGCCGATCGGCATCATCGTCCTCGACCTGCTGCTGCCGGCCATCGCGTTCTGCGGGATCGCGGTGCGGCGGCTGCGTGTGTCGAAGTCTCACCTGGCGATGATCGCGATGCTCGGGGTCGCCACCTGGCGCGTCGGCCGCGTGGACGCGTTCCTCGAAGCCGCGGTCGGCATCCTGCTCGCCCCGCAGATCCTGTCCGTCTTTCAGGCGATTCGGGAGCGATTGAACGCGCCGTTCTGGCGGCTGCCGGTGCCGCTGGGCCGCGCCGTCATCGCCGCGGGAATCGTTGCCGCGTTCATCGTGGGCATCCTCCACACGCGGGCGATCGAGCTCGAAGGCGCGTGGCTGCCGGACCCGGCCAGCGCCGAAATGGTGCGGCGCACGTGCCCGAATGAAAAGGTGCTGACCTGGTTCGACTGGGGGGAGTACGCCATCTGGCATCTCTCACCAGCCGGCATCCGCGTGTCGATGGACGGCAGGCGCGAAACCATCTACAGTCGGCAGGTGTTGGAGGATCACCGCGCGTTCTACAACAACGATCGAGCCGCGCTCGACTATCCGGACCGGATCAACGCCGAATGCATCTGGCTGCCGACGCGTCTCGCAACGGTCGTCGCGCTTCAGGGCCGGGGCTGGACGGTCGTGGCGCGGACCGAGACCTCGGCGATCCTTCGGCGCTCGGCAGGCGTCGGTGAGCCGGTGACCGTCGCCGACGCGCACGGGCCCCGGGTGTTCCCGGGACCGTGAACCGACGACTGTGACTTCAACGAGGTGCTAATGGTGCTAAAGGTGCTGACAGTGCTGAGGGTGCTGGTGCGAAGGGTGCTGAAGGTGCGAAGGGTGCAGCGGGCACCGTTAGCGACAGCGGGCACCGTTAGCGACAGCTACGGCACCGTTAGCACCAGCAGGGCACCGTTAGCACCTCCAGCACCTCCAGCACCAGCACCCTTAGCACCGTCAGCACCTTTAGCACCATTAGCACCTCGTAACGCCGTATGTCCCACCGCATCCCTATCGAGCCGGTGCTCGATCTGCACGCATTCGCCCCTCGCGATGTGGCATCTGTGGTCGACGAATACGTGCGCGCGGCGCACGAGGCGGGCCTGCGGGAAGTCCGATTGATCCACGGCCGCGGCACCGGCGTCCAGCGCGGGATCGTCCAGAGCGCGCTCGAGCGCCATCCGCTCGTCGAGGCCTTCTACGACGCGCCAGACTCACATCTCGGCGCGACCGTCGCGTGTCTCAAGTAATCCGGGATCAGGGGCCGAGGGTGAGCGTCAGAACACGCCCGGCAGGATCCGCCAGCGGACGCTCTGCATGTAGCCGTAATACGCAGGGTCGAGCGCGAGCGTGTGCTCTTCGCGGATCGCGCGAAGAACCAGCGCGACGTCCGCGGCGCCAAGCAGCACCATGTTCCATGGCGCCATGTTCGCCATCAGGAAGCCGATGTGCGTGATGAGGTACCCGAGATAGATCGGGTGGCGGACGAACCGGTACACGCCCGTGCAGACGATGCCGCGATTGGCCGGCGTCAGGCCGAAGCTCCTGCCGAGCGAGACTTTCCCGACCACGACAATCAGCAGACCGACGGCCGAGAGCATCGCGGTGAAGGTCTCCGGCGCGACCGCAGTCAACGCCACCGGCCTGACGAGCGGAGGCCCGAACATCGACAACGCCGTCAGGACGCGCGCGGCAACGCTTCGATCCACGGTCTCCGCCGACCGCCTGAACATCGTGAGAACGACGACGAGCGCTTCGCTGGCGAGGAGCAGCAGTCCTGTGACGTGACCGGTCGCGCGAAAGTCCGCCGCCAGCCTGACCGCCATCACCGAGAACAAGGTCACGATGATGGTCTTCGACGCGAGCTCGTTGAGGTCGCGTGTGCGCTGACCACTGCCCGGCAGCGCGACACTCGACGGACCGAAGGATGCTTCGCGCTCGAGCGCGATCGGGCCCGCGAACGCCGCGCGCTTCATACCTGGACCTCGTTCCCCTGCGACTGGGATTCTTCGAGGAAGTAGCTGCCGCATGCCGCGTCGAGCAGCTCGCGCGTGATCAGCGGCTCGCGCTGGTGATAGCGGCACATGTCGATCACCTGCTCCACCAGGTCGCGTGGATGGCATGCGCGCATCTGGAGCTTGCGCGCCTGGTAGTACTTCCGCTGCAGGTACTCGACCATCACCGGATCGAATGCCACGCCGCGCTTCCGGCAGACCATCTCGAAGATACGCGTGTATTCGTCGACCGTCGGATTCTTCGCTCGAATCTTGTACGGGATGCGGCGAAGGAAGGCTTCGTCCGCGAGCGACTCCGGCTTCAGGTTCGTCGCAAAGATGATGAATACGTTGAACGGGATCTCGAACTTCCGTCCCGTATGCAGCGTCAGGAAGTCGACACGGCTCTCGAGCGGGACGATCCAGCGGTTCAGCAGGTCGCGAGGCGGAATGCGCTGGCGCCCGAAGTCGTCGACGACGAAGACGCCGCCGTTCGCCTTCATCTGGATCGGGCCTTCGTAGAACTTCGAGATCGGGTTGAACGTGAGATCCAGCATCTCGAGCGTCAGCTCGCCGCCGACGACCACGACCGGCCGCCGGATCTCGACCCACCGGCGATCGTAGACCGCCGGCGCGACCACGCTCTGCGATTGACCCGGCATCGTCGAGAGCGTGTGATTGACCGGGTCGTAGAGCGTGATGGTCTGGCCGTCCACGTCGAGTGCGTGCGGCACGTACATGTCGCTGCCGAGCGCCCGGCCGATGCCTTCCGCGATGACGGTCTTGCCGTTGCCAGGCTTGCCGTAGAGGAACAGCGCCTTCCCGGAGTTGACGGCCGGCCCGAGCAGATCGTACATCGCCTGGTTGACGATGAGATGTTCGAAGCCGGTGGACAGTCGGTCGCGATCGACCCAGGGCTTGGCGGCCATCGCCGCGCGGACGTACGCGTTGTACTGCGCGAGCGGGACGGGCGCCGGCCCGACGTAGCGGCTGATGTCGAGGAACTGCATGGCGCGCTCGCGTCCGAGATCCGTGAGCGAATACCGGTACCCGGCGGAACCCGCGCCGCTCGCGCCGCGGACCTCGATCAGCTTCTCGATGCGCGAATGCTGGATCAGCGAGTCGAGGACCGAATACGGCAGGCGAAGGCTCTCAGCGAGCTGCGTGCCGCTGCTCTCGCCAGCGACCAGCGTCTTGAGAAGGAGCTGCGCGAGGGTGTCCGGATGCAGTCCGGTCTCCGCCAGCGTCATCGGCGGCGCCTGGGGTGTCGGACCGCCGTCCGCGCGCGGAGCGCGCTCCAGGGTTGCAACAGTCGCGCTCATCGTGCCATCTCCTGCGGCTGGTTGGAGCTCCGCGCTCCCGATTCTTCCGTTGCCTCGAAGAGGATTCGGTGCCCGAGCGTCGTGCCCGAGGCGGCGAGCCGCCCGGCCTCGAGCTCCAGCACGCCCGCGGTGCCGCGGCGCGGCAAGCGGATGCGCCAGGGCTTCAGCGACGACACGCAGTCGATGACGACGCCGGTCCCGTCGAGCGCGACGATGTCGATTGGAAACCGCATGCCCCAGGTGTGAACGCCCCGACTCGGCACGATCCAGAGCGCCTCGCCAGGGTTCAGGCCGCTTCGCGAGAGGAGTCCGACGGCACGATCGGCGCGGGTCGCGGCGACGCCGACGCGTTCGGCGACGACCCGCCCCGTGCTCGTGTTCCGAGCAATCAGCCGCTTCATTTCGTGCCCTCGATCATCGGGAACAGCACGGTGACGAAACGGATCGCGGCCGGACCGATTGTGACGACCCAGATCGCGGGGAAGATGCAGAGGACCAGCGGGAACACCATCTTCACACCGGTCTTGGCCGCCGCCTCCTCGGCGCGCTGACGCCGCTTCGTTCGCAGCGTCTCGGAGTAGACGCGCAGCGATTGCGCCACGCTGGTGCCGAACTTGTCGGTCTGGATCAGCATGGTGACGAGCGAGCTGAGATCGTCGACGCCGGTGCGATCGGCCAGGTTGCGCAACGCCTCGGAGCGCGGCTTGCCGGCGCGCAGCTCGAGGTTGATCAGGCGGAGCTCGTCCGAGAGCTCCGGATAGGCGAACGCCAGCTCCTGCCCGACGCGCTGCAGCGCCTGGTCGAGGCCAAGGCCCGCTTCGACGCTGACAACGAGCAGGTCGAGCATGTCGGCGAGCGAGAGCCGGATGCGATGCGCACGACGTTTCGCCAGGCGCGCGAGCACCATGCCCGGCAGGATGTAGCCGAGGCCGAGGCCGCCGAGCGCCAGCGCGAAATTCGGCTTGAAGACGATCGACGAGGCGAAGAGCGCGAAGAGCGCGAACGCAAACGCGATGCGGATGCCGAAGAAGATCGTCAGCGCCTCTTCACGGCGGTATCCAGCCTGCACCAGGCGCAGGCGAAGGGAGCCGAGCTCTTTCGCGGACTTCGGCGCCTTCTCTCCGAGCCGCTTCATCGCGGCGACGAATCCCTGGAAGCGGGGCTTTTCCTCTTCCGGCTCACGGCCCATCGTCAGCTCTTCGAGCCGGCGATCGATCGCTACGGTGCGGGACGGAAGGAATGCGTACGCCGCCGCCGCGACGAGTGCCGTCCCGAATACGAATGCCAGCAGCGGGAGCATCATCGTCACGACTAGACCTCGATCTTGATGACTTGCTTAATCCAGATGTACCCGACGAACTGCATGACCGCGGCTCCCATGAGCATGATCTGACCCATGCGCTCCTTGAAGAGCAGCTGCATGTGTTCGGGGTTGATGAACGCCAGGGCGACGGCGAGAAACGCCGGCAGCGCCAGAAGCACGTAGCCGGTCAGCCGTCCGTGCGCCGTGTAGACGCGCACCTGACGAAGAATCTTGAACCGCTCGCGCACGACGTGCGCAAGGTTCTCGAGGATTTCGGAGAGGTTGCCGCCCGTTTCCCGCTGGATCAGCACGGCCGTCGCAAAGAAGCGGACGTCGAGGAGCGGGATGCGCTCGGTCAGGTTGTTCAGCGAGTCCTTCAGAGGAAGACCGAAGTTCTGCTCGTCGAACGTCTTCCGGAACTCTGGTCCGACCGGCTCGTCCATCTCGTCGGCGGCCATCTTCAGGCCCGTCGCAAACGCGTGGCCCGCCTTGAGCGCGCGCGAAATCAGGTCGAGCGCCTCGGGGAACATCTCTTCGAACTTGTGGAGGCGGCGCGTGCGCTTCACCTTGACGTACAGGAACGGGACGCAGACGCCAACCGCACCGCCAATCAACCAGCCAATCGGCATCTTGACGGCGAGGGCCATGATCATGCCGAAGAGGAACGCGGAAGCCAACGACATCAGCAGCAACCCGCTCACGCTCGTCTTCACGCCGGACTGCTCGATGAATTTGCCGAGGGCCGAGCCGCGCTCGGTACCGCCGACGAACCGATCGAGCATCGGCAGCGCGCCGCCTTTGCGTTCCTTGACGAGATCCGCGGTCTCGCCGTCTGGCAGCGTCGGCCGGCCGAGACAATCCTTCCAGACGGGAATTCAATCGGCGCTGCACCAGCATGCCCGGCAGCTTCGTGACCGCGAAGTAGGCTCCGAAGACCAGGCCGGCGCCGATGACGAACGTCGACAGAATCAGAATCGCGCCAGCCATCAGCGGACCTCCGTCACGCCCTCGAACATGTCAGGCGGCAGGTGAATGCCGGACGCCTTCAGGCGCTCGCAGGCCTTCGGCCTGACGCCTGTCGCGCGGAACCGGCCCACGACCTTGCCTTCCTGCGACACGCCGAGCTTCTCGAAGAGGAAGATCTCCTGCATCGTGATGACATCCCCTTCCATCCCGGTGATCTCGGAGATGCTCGTCACTTTTCTGGTGCCGTCACTCATACGCGACTGCTGGATGACGATCTGAATCGCCGCGGCGATCTGCTGGCGCATCGCGCGCTCCGGCAGGTTCGTCGCGCCCATCGCGATCATCGTCTCGATTCTCGACAGCGCGTCGCGCGGTGAGTTCGCGTGGACGGTCGTGAGCGATCCGTCGTGGCCCGTGTTCATCGCCTGGAGCATGTCCAGCGCTTCTTCGCCTCGCGTCTCGCCGACGACGATGCGGTCGGGGCGCATACGGAGAGCGTTCACCAGCAGCTGACGCTGCCGGATGGCGCCCTTGCCTTCGACGTTCGGCGGCCGCGTTTCCAGGCGCGCGACGTGCTCCTGGTGCAGCTGGAGCTCGGCCGCGTCCTCGATCGTCACGATGCGCTCGCGCTCGGAGATGAACGCCGACAGCACGTTGAGCAGCGTCGTCTTGCCGGCGCCGGTGCCCCCGCTGATCAGCATGTTCAGCCGTGCCCGGACGCAGTGCTCGAGGAACTCGAGCATCGGACGCGTGAGCGAACGAATGGTCACGAGGTCTTCGGCCTTCAGTCGCTCTGCGGGGAATCGGCGAATCGAGAGTAGCGGGCCATCGACGGCCAGCGGTGGAATGATGGCGTTCACGCGCGAGCCGTCCGCGAGGCGCGCGTCCACCATCGGCGAGCTGTCGTCGACGCGGCGGCCGACGCCGCTGACGATGCGGTCGATGACGCGCATCAGGTGCTTGTCGTCCTGGAACGTCGTCGGCAGCCGATCGAGCTTGCCCGCTCGCTCGACGTAGACGTTCTTGGCGGTGTTCACCAGAATGTCGCTGATGGACGGGTCGCGGAGCAGCGGCTCGAGCGGACCGAGACCGAACACCTCGTCGATGATGTCGGCGTAGATCACCTCGCGCTCGGCCAGGCTCAAGCGGCATGCCCTCTTCGGCGATCAGGTCGAAGAGCAGCGTTTTGATTTCCGCCTCGGCGCGCGCGCGCTCGGTCGATGCGAGCGCCTCGAGGTTCAGCCGGTTGAGCAGCTTCTTGTGGACGTTGGCCTTCAGCTCGAGGTACTGCGCCCGCGGCGCTTCCGGCCGCGGCGCCGGCCGCGGGCTTCCGGTGGACGGAGTCTGGATGATGGACAGCGGAGAGCTCATGGTTGACGGTTCCCCTTAGAAGATGCCCATGAACACGCGTTTGCGTTCGGGCTCCGGCTTGGCCTCCTCGGCCGACATGCCGACGAGATTGCGCGTGAAGCTGTCGAACTGCGACGCGATTTCTGAGTTGTTGGTCAGCGTCAGCGGCACGCCGGAGTTGAGCGCCGTCGACACCGTCCGATAGTCGCTGGTGAACGTGTGGTGGATGCCGCAGCCCAGCGCGGTCTCGATCTGCTTGGGCGCAATGAGGTGCTGGTCCGACGCGCGATTCAGCAGGATCTTCACGCGCTCGCTGCCGGCGCCCAGCTGACGCACGCGATCCACCAGGCGCTGCGCGTTGCGGATCGACGGCACGTCGGGATTCGTGACCAGGAAGATCGTGTCGGCCGCGTAGAGCGCCGACGCGACGCACGCCGTGATCGTGTTGCCGCCGTCGATGACGACGTAGTCGTAGACGCGCGTCAGCACGCGGAGCAGCTCTTCGATCGCGCTGGCGTCCTGGGCGTTCGGACGATCGAACTGCTCGGAGCTCGCCAGGATGTCCAGCCCCGACTTGTGCTTCGCGACCAGCTCCTTGAGAAAGTCCTTGTCGAGGCGGTGGAGGTTTTCGATCGCGTCGAGCACCGTGAAGCGCGGGCGGACGCCGAGAAACAGCGCGACCTCGCCAAGCGAGGTCTTCATGTCGATCACGATCGTCGAGCGCTTCGTCAGGCGCGCGAGCTCGACGCCGCAATTGACCGCCATCGTCGTCGTGCCGGCGCCCCCCTTGGCGCCGAGGAACGCATGCGTCACGCACGGCGGCTTGGCGCCGGCGGTGGCCGCCTCACGCCGCGTGGCGGTTCGGCGAACCGCGCCGTGGAACGCCTCTTCGGTGGCGCGCGCGGCCTGCGATCCGTCGCCGACGTTCCAGGGGAAGAACTCGTTCGCGCCGGCGCGCATGGCCTGAAGGATCAGGTCCGGCTCGGCGGCTGTCGCGATCGCGAAGATCGCCAGGCTCGCGCTCGTGGCGCGCAGGCGCTCGATGGCCGCCATGCCCGACGAGGCGTCGCTGCGAATATCGACGACGACGAGGTCGGGCTGCCCTTCAGCGCTTCGTGCCTCGATGATGCCGACCGGCACGCCGCAGGCTCGCAGGAGCCGCGAAACCTGCCGTTTGAATTCCTCGTCGTAGCTGACGATTTGGGCTGTGAGCTGGGCCATGGCAATGCTGCGTTTCAGGAGACACGAAACCGAAACCACACACACGCGCGGCGAGCGCCGCTCGCCAGGAAATGGCAACCTGTGTGCCGCCCCTCCGGAGGCCGGCCGCCGGTGCAACCCGCTGGCGCATCGTCACTTGCGGCTCGACGCCGTCCGACCGGCGCCGCGGGCCTGCTTCGGGCCTGACAGTTCCGTCGATTGCGCAACGCTTTCGTGGGCGCGACGCACGGGCCGCGGAGGACGCCGACCAACGCGGTGACGGAGACCTACCGGGCCGCGGAGGACGCGGACACACACGGACTGACCAAAATGCAGAACGCCGGCAGGAGCGATCCTGCCGGCGTCGTATTCCGCGTCCTCTGCGTATTCCGTGTCCGCGCGTCCTCTGCGTATTCCGTGGCCCTACTTGCTCAGTCGCAGAATCTGATTCTGAATGTTCTGGAACGCTGGCGCCACCTGGGCTTCCGTCTGCGCGAAGAAGTACCGGCCTTCGAGCTGCGCGGGGTTGAAGTCCAGCGAGGCCTTGTCGTTCGCCATCCGCTTGAGGATGTCTTCCGCCTTCTCGCTCTGCGTGCCGAGCAGGAGTTGCACGAGGCTCGCCCATCCCGATCGTGTAGATGCGCACCTTGTAGTCGCCGCCCGCGTCGTCACGCGCGGCGTTGGCGATGATCTCGACGAGATTGCGCGCCGCGTTGTTGATGTTGTAGACCTCCGCCGGATAGCGGTTCGTGCCCGTGTTGATGTTTCTCAGTCCACGGCGCGTGCTCTGCGCCACTTTGTCGACCGTCAGCGTGTTGGTCTGCAGCGGAAACGCCGTCGGAATCCCAGAGCTCCGATGGTTCGCGTGCCAGCTCGTCAAAGGTAGATACGGTACCGATGCGATGCAACTCGGTAACGGCGTCGTGACGGCGCAGGTGTTGTTCCAGTTCGACGGCACCGTGGACACAGCGGGACTGCCCGCACTGTTGGCGCTGTTGGTCGGATACAAGCCGTCGATATGCGGATCGTCGTGCGTCTGGCCGTCCGGATCGCCGCGGTTCGGGAAGTCCCAGGTTCTCAGCGTACGTCCCAGTCCGGGCGCCGCGTCGTAGTTGCCAGGCACGCTGTTGGAGCATCCGTCGGTGAACAGCACGATGATGCGAAGGCTCGACTGGCTGCCGTTGGGCACCGAGCGCAGCTCGTCCCATCCGCGATATAGCCCTTCGACCATGTTCGTGCTGCCGCCGGGCAGCGTGGACGGCACGTCGTTCCAGACTTTCGTCTTGTCGAAGCCGCGGCCGGCCGGCATCGGATCGAGCACCGACACGCCGTTGCCGAAGGTCAGCAGCGCCACGCGATCGTGCGCGGCGTCGAACGAGTTGATGAAGGTCCGTGTCGCATCGCGGACGGTTGCCCATTTCGATCCGATCGAGCTCGAGACGTCGAGCACGAGCGAGAGATCGACCATACGCCGCGTGGCTTCACCTGTGGCGTTGACCGTCACCTGCTGGAATTGCGCCAGCTTCAGGAACGTCGTCGGCATGATCGTGGACGCCGTCACCCGCACGACGTTGACGCCCGTCACAGGATCGGTCGTGAGCGCGAAGAATCCAGGGTCCGATGCCGGGTCGGTCACCCACGTGGTACCCATGAACCCGCCCGGATAGTTGGCCCTGAAGATATTGATGGCTTCCTGCCTGGGATCGCCGGCGTTCAAATTGCGCGCCGCGGCGAGCGCCGCGCCATCGACGGCCTTCGTCAGCTGGGCCTTGACGACGTACGCGCGCCCGCTGTCGACTGCCAGACCCGTGAAGATCAGCAGAACCGCCAGCAGCACCGCCGTGTACGCCAGGGCCACGCCGCGTTCGCTTCGAATGTTCATGCGCTGTCTCTTCATATCCGCAGCCTTTTCGAATGAAGCCCGACCACTCGGGTGTGATGCGTGGCTAGAAATACGCGATCGAATAGAGCGTGCTGGGCACCGTCACGCCAAAGCGGTTGAACGGCGTGATGAGGGTGTGCGCAGTGTAGATTTCCGTCACGTACACCATGCCGCCGATGGGGACGGAGACGCTGGCCGGCAGATTGGTGACGCGAAGGCCCGTATCCCCGTTGGGATTGGTCGCCGTGTAGTCGGGCGCGCCAGTGTACGAACCGCCGCCGGTCGAAAGTCTGCTCGTGCCACCGATGGCGCCGTACTCGTAGCGCTGGTAGAGAATCGGCTGGCCATAATTGCTGGTGCCTGTGGCCGCGACGTTCATGATCACCGAGAAGATGACCTTCGAGTTTGACGAGAAATCGACCGGCCGGCTGCTCAGATGCCCCAGCGCCGACGCCGCGTCCTGCAGGCTCGTGTCGCGCGAGATCAGGTTGGATCCTTCGCGCGTCAGCTTGGTGACGACGTGCTGATCGTAAAGCGCGTAGCTGACCTCGACCAGGCCGAGCACGACGATGAGCAGCAGCGGCAGCACGACCGCAAACTCGATCATGCTCTGGCCGCGATCGCGTCGAAGGAAGCGGATGGCACTCGTCATTGGAACTTCTCGTTCTTCATCATCGACGACACCCGGAAGTGCACCTCGCCGTTCAGGAAGAACGGCCGCAGCACCGGTGTCAGGATGCCCCACGTGTAGTCGACGGTGACCTTCTCGATCTCGTCGGGTCCGCCGACGCCGCCCTGGAACGTGCTGCCCCCTACGGGCATGTGCTCGAACGTGAATGCGCCGTCGGGAATCGTCAGCGTGGGCGTAGAGTTACGCATCGCGGCCTTGATCGTGCCCACGCGGTCCGACGTGCCGGCTATCAGGTTGCCGGTGACGGCAGTACCGCGTCGCCTGGCTGACGCCGTTCTCGAGCGCTAGGTAGACGTAGAAGAGCGCACCGAAGTCCACGATGGAGAACGTGATCAGGAGCAGCAGCGGAATGATGAGCGCTGCTTCGACCAGCGTGGCTCCCCTGGAGCTTCGAAGCCGTCTGAAGAGTCGTCGTGAAAGTTGACGTGCCATACATCCCCCGGCCGTCTGCCCGCGCTGCGGAATCGTGGCAGCGCGTCCCCACTTCGCGCTGCTACCCTCCCCAGGTCGCCTTACTGCACTCCGCCCTTGGACTTGTCATTGGTGCCGCCTTTGGCTTTGTCGATTTCCGCCTGATACGCGGCCTGCGCCTGGCGGAGCCGCTCGGCGGCGTCCGCAAGGGTCTTCTCGCGCTTCTTCTGCTCGTCCTGCTGCTTGCGATCGGCTTCGGCGTTCTTCCTCGCGACTTCCGCTTCGCGCTTGGCGCGCTCGTCGTCGAGCTTCTGCTGCTGCGCCTTCGCCTCGGCGGTCTTCTTGTCGATGGCCGCCTGCTGCTCGGCCGCCTTCTTGTCAGCCACAGCTTTTTCTTCCGCGGCCTTCTTGTCGGCAATCGCCTTCTCGTCGGCGGCCTTCTTGTCGAGGATCGCCTGCTGCGCGGCCGCCTTCTTGTCGGCCGCGGCCTTCTCAGCGGCCTTCTTGTCGGCCACCTTCTTGGCTTCCGCGTTCTTCCGGTCCTGCTCCGCCTTCTTCTTCTGCGCTTCTTCGAGTTGATGCTTCTCGGCCTCCATCGACTTCGGATCGAGCGGCTGCGCCTTCACGACCGGCGCCTCCGCGGGCGCCTGCGACGCGGGCGCCTGGCTCACGGCCATCGGCGCGGGCGGCGGCGTGCTCGACGGGCTGTGCCGGAGGGGCGGCCACGACCACGACGGGCTGCGGCTGCGGTTGCGGCTGCGCCGGCGTCGCGGACGGCGTCGGCTCACTTCGCTCGTCGTCTTCGGCTTGTCGGTCGCCGGGTAGCGCGGCGAACCCGTGTAAGGCGCCGGCGGCGGCATGGCTTTCTCGGGCGTGCCGAGATAGGGCGTCACGATCGAGGGCAGGCCCTGCGACACGCCCGTTCCGCCCTTGCGGATGATCTGCGGCGTGATCATCACGACCAGCTCCGTCTGCTGCTTCTGATACGCGCGGCTCTTGAACAGGTAGCCGAGGACTGGAATGTCGCCAATTCCGGGAATCTTCGACATCGTCGACGAGACGGTGTTGTTCATCAGCCCGGCGATCGCGAACGTCTGGCCGTCCTGCAGCTCGACTTCCGTCTCGGTGCGGCGCGTCGACAGTGCTGGCACGCGGAAGCCCGAGATGCTGACGCCGTTGGCGAAGTCGAGCGAGCTGACTTCCGGCTTGACCTTGAGGTTGATCAGGTCGTTGCCGAGCACGGTCGGCGTGAACGAGAGGCGGACGCCGAATTCCTTGAACTGGATCGTGATGGTCGTATTGCCGCTGCCCGCCTGCGCGACCGGATAGGGATATTCACCGCCGGCGAGGAAGCTCGCTTCCTTGCCGTTGATCGCGATCAGGTTCGGCTCGGCCAGGCTCTGGAACAGACCCTTCTGCTCGAGGGCCCGAATCACGCCGCCCATGTTGTATTTGTTGTTGAACACGAAGATGTTCAGGAAGTCGCTGAGCGTGAACTTGCCGGACGCGCTGGTCAGGTTGTCGTTGAGGTCCGCCGTCCGGCGTCATGTCGGTGAAGTCCGGCGCGCGTGAACTGCTGCGTCGTGGTGCGCGCGATCCAGTTCTTGTAGCCCGTCGCGCCCGTGAAGAGGTTCACGCCGAGCTCCTGGATCGCGTTGCGGCTCACTTCGGCGAAGCGGACGCGCAGCATGACCTGGTTCGACGCCACGCCCTCCTGCTGCTTCAGCAGGTTGACGACGTTCTCCTTCTTCTCGACGTAGCCGGCCGCGACGTCGGCCGCCTTGTCGATGACGTACTTGCTCGTCACCGTGCCCGACAGGACGACGTCCTTGCCGCTGCCGGCGATGCTGATGGGCTCTCCGGGGAACAGCTGCTGCACCTGTTCGACGAGCTGCTTCAGGTCGCGGCGGACGTTCACCTCGTAGGTCTTGATGCCGCCGGAGCGATCCCAGACGAACATGGAGATCGTGCCGGGCGTCTTGCCATGAATCAGGAGCTGCTGCGGCGAGGTGACCATGGCGTCGGCCACGTCAGGCACCGTCAGCGAGACGCGGGTGATCGGCGCCCCCACGTTGAGGATCGTCGAGCGTCCCACCAGCAGATCGATGTCGGTCGCGTCGGGCGCCATCGCCGCCGGACCGGCCGCGATCGCGGGCGAGCCGCTGAACGACGCGGGCTGCTGCGCCTGCGGCGTCGCGACGAGTATCACGATGATGTAGACGACGAGCGCCACGATCTTCGGCGCAGAACCACGGCGGGGTTTCATGAGCGTTCTCCTCAGCTCCGTTTAACGGATCACTTCCGCGGAGCGCTTGTCGCCCCGGATGATTTCGACCGTCGGCAGCGCCGGCGCCGTCGTCTGCTGCGTGACCGGGCCGCTCGCCTTCTTGGTGCCACCGGCGACGACCTTCGCGGGTGCCGCCTTGGCGATTCCCATCAGCGTCGCGGTCTTGATGCCGGGCGTCTCGGGCGCGCCCGTGTCGAGCGGGTTGCGGAGCGCGAGCTGAATCTTGCCTTCCGTGCTCGCGAGCGCGAGGCGCTCGGCCTGATCCGGATAGACGAGCAGGGTGACGACCGTCACCTGCATCGGCTTGCCCTTCTCCTGGTCCTGCTCCATCCGCGTGCCGGCGGTCACGACCTGGACGTTCGAGAGGATCACCTTGGTGGTCGTGTCGGCGTGCGCGTCGGTCGGGCTCGCGGTGGCGAGGATGTCGACGCGGTTGCCCGGCAGCACGTAGCCCGCTACGCCAATGACCTCATTGACGCGAACCGACACGGCGCGCATGCCCTCAGGAATCACCGGCGGCAGGCCGGAGCCCGATTCCTTCGAGGCGAGCTTGGCGGGCAGCACCACTTCGTTCTTGACGATCGGGACGATCAGGCCGCGGCCGGCGACGTCGGCGACGCGCTGAAACGCGCCCTCGGGCGCTTGTCCCTGCGGGAAGTTCACGACCTTCAGGTCGTCGGCCTTGAGCTCGGTGCCGAGCGCCAGGTCGTTGGTCGCGACCACCACGGGCTGCGTGGGAATGGCGACCGTCTTCACCGGCTGGTTGCTGATCATGTTGTAGGTCCCGTACGCGAGACCTCCGCCTGCCAGAACGGCGATCGCGAGAACGGCAAAAATTCGGCTGCGCATGTGATCCCCTAGCTCTCGTTTCTCATGATGGTCGTGAACCGCAAGACCACGGATTACGTCGTTCTCGTCGTTCTCTATCGCATCAGGACGGCGACCAGTGTGCCGACCGCAATCGCCGGTCCGTATGCGAACCGGTTCGACCGGTTGGGTGCTTCGATCGTCTCCTTGGCGGCCATCGGGGACGCCACGAGCTGACGCGTTCCTTGGAGCGTTGCGTGCAATCTGCCTCGCCGCAGGGCCACGATCACCGCGAAGATGCCGCCTGCGACGGCCGTCGCCAGAAACGCGCTGAACACCACTCGGGGTCCCAGGATGGCGCCGACTGCCGCCATCAACTTCACGTCACCCGCGCCGGTCGCACCGAGCGCGTGGCCTGGCAGCATCAGCAACAACCCCGCGGCCAGACCGAGCGCCGCTTGTGCGAGCGTCAGGCCGCTCATCCCGCCGACCGCCATGACGAACCCGGCGCCGGCCATCAGTGCCGTGAGCCAATTCGGAATCCGCCGGCTCTGAACGTCGATGAGAACTGCAGCCGTCAGGCCGACTGCCAAGACACCCAGAGCAACCATCGACGTCCTAATAGTTCTGCGCGATGCTCTGCCAGAACACTGTATAAATCGTCTGTCCCACGGTCGTGACCGCGCCGATCGCAACGATCGCTATCAAGGCGGCGAGCAGACCGTATTCGAGCAGGTCCTGTCCGTGATCCTCGATCCGCGCGGAGCGGAGTCGACGATTCGCGATCCGCATCAACGTGGCGACTGCTACTGGCGACTGCATGGGAGCCTCTCCTCATTCCCCTTTTCAATCACGAATTGCGCGGGATCGGGCACGAAGCCCGATCCCGCACCCGTAACAACTAGGAGGCGGCTGCCAACTGGCCGGCGATGTTGGTGAAGATCGTCTTCACGCTGTTGCCGGCGAGACCGACCGCGGCAATCGCGACGAGCGCGATCAACGCCACGAGCAGTGCGTACTCGAGCAGGTCCTGGCCCTCATCGTTGCGAACGAAAGACTTCACGAAGTTCACGAGCTGCATGGGATCCTCCCCCAATGATTTGCACCGCGCGAAGACGGTGCGATGTGCGGCGGTGCCGCAGGTTTCCGTGCGGCACAATTGCCGCGTCACGGGGCTGTCAAAAGGCAACTCATGTGCCACGGCGCGCCGCGATGAGGCCGCGAGCGCGCGCAACTGCAACCACGTATCGCCACTTGCGGCGACGGAGGCGGGCCCTCCAGCCGGTATCGCACCGCCGCCGCAAGCGATCGGCGGGCTTCACTTTCGTAACGACCCCGGCGAATTTGTGGTCCACCGAACCGCCGGCGTCCATGGCTTCGCGGTCCTCGTGCGGGGTGTGCGGGGTCTAACGCCTGCAATTGAACTAGTTGCCCGGCCTCCGGCGCGTGCAGTGCGAACGCGGTACACGGCTTGCGACTAAGAGAAGTGCTCCCAGGCGAGTGCCGTGCGCAACAACCGCCGGGAGCGAGGTTCCAATGAAGCTCGGAGTCCGTGAAAGCGCGCGTCTCAGTTGTCGTCTTCGTCGGCATCATCGTCGCGCTCGCGTCGGTCGATCCGAATCTGCGCGAGCGTATGAGCGACCTCGTGTCGGGCGGCGGTGTCGGACATCTCGGCAACCGCGCCGGCGATGTCGGCGGCGCCCTGTGGACGGCGCTGCGTACGCAAAGCATCGAGAACGCGCCGATGGTCGTCTTCGCCACCGTGGGCGTGCTGCTCACGCTGTTCATGTTCAAGAGCTGATGCCCCTCGTCCTCGCGATAGAACCGGATCTGCGTCAGGCGACGATCCTCAAGCGCATCGTGCGCGACAAGGTGCGCGCCGACGTAGCGGTCGTGGAATCACCCGACGCGGCGCTTGCCGCGATCGGCACGCGCATTCCCGACGTTCTGCTGCTCAGCGCGCTGCTCTCGCCGCGTGACGAAGACGAGCTGATCGCGCACCTGCGGGGGCTCGACGGCGCGGATCACATCCAGACGCATACGATCCCGCAGCTCGCGTCGACCGCAGCGGATCAGGAGCCAGGCGGCCGTCGCGGCCTGCTCGGCGTGTTCAAGCGCAAGAAGGAGGCGCCGCAGCCGATCGTGTCGGGATGCGATCCGGATCTCTTCGCCGACGAGATCTCGACGTTCCTCCAGCGCGCCGCCGAGAAGAAAGCCGAAGGCGTCGCGGCGCTGCAATCGCGCGTCGATCAGCTCGAATATCAGGTCCAGTCCAGCAGACAGCCGGACGCGCAGCCGGAGACGCCTCGCGCGCCTGCGCCCGACACGACCGAGCCGTCTGCCGATTCCGAGCCAGCCTCGTCGTGGTCGTCGCCGTTCGAATGGCGGAAGAGTCCCGAGTCGCGAGTCTCGAGTCCGAGTCCACGTCGCGAGTCCCGAGTCCCTCGTCGCGAGTCCCGAGTCCAGCGTCGCAAGTCCCGAGTCCAGTCGATCCCGAGTCCCGAGTCCAGCGTCCCGAGTCCCGAGTCGCTCGTCTCAAGTCCCGAGTCATTCGCCGCCTCGCATGGCGAACCAATCGGACTGGAGACGATGGACGAGAGACTTGGGACTCGGGACGCTTCCATGGCTCTCGACAGCGACGTGACGCTGATCGACGGTCACGATGCGCGGCTCTACGGAGAGGAACACGCCACGGAGCCGGCACCCCCGGTTCACCTGCAGGTCGTCGAAGAGCCTACGCCGCGAACCTCGACGCGCCGGCGGAACAAGGTGGCCGCAGCCACGCTGCTTCGGCTCACGCCGCTCGCGATGTGGGCGCGCACCGAAGCCAAGCCTGCGGCACGGCCGTCAGCAGCCACGCCGACGCCTGAACCGCAGACGGCGGCCGAGGAGCTGCGTCATTTGATGGCGAACCTGTCGGTCCCGCCGCACGTCGCGGGGGTCAGCTACGGACGCGGATGCCGCATTCGTCGGGTCCGGGTGCCTGGCGGCAAGGAACGGCGCCGCGCGGACGCGCCCGGACCAGTCATCCTCTCCAAGCGCACGTTGGATCGTCAGCGGGAAGCGAACCAGTAAGAAGCTCGCAGCTGTCAGCTGTCAGCTCTCGGCTGTGAGCTATCGCTCCCACCCGTCCCACCCGAGACGATACGCCTTCTCAGGTCTCAGGCTTCGACCGGGATAGACGCCGGCACGGCGCGCGCTGCTGCCGAGCGTCAGCGTCGCACTGCCTTCCGACCTCGGGGCAGGCCGCAAACGTCGCCAGGTCCACTCCATCGTCCGCGCTCGCAACCGTGGCGGAGCCCGAGTTGCCGAGCATTCGTCGAGACCGGCACGGGCGTTGCCCCATCCGATGCCGCTCGCTGGAATCCTCACGAAATGTGGCTCGACACGGACGACGATCGCGAAAGGTGCGTGGAGGATGCCTTTTCTGCCGCGCAATTCCTGCCACCTGGCGCCATCGTCATCGCCAGGGGCGAGCGCTGGCGCGTTCACGCTTGCCTCGGCCACGCGGACTGCGCCGAGGTCCATCTCGCGAACGCCGCACGATCGACCGTGCTGCTCGCGCCGATCGATCGATTCAGGCTCGTCGAGTCGGAATGGCGAGTTCGGGCTGTCCGAGTGCGGCGGTGGGCGGCGAAGTTGAGGGAGTACGCGACCCGATATCGTGTGGAGGGCCTCCGCGTCGATCGCGTTCGCGCCAGAGTCCTTCCTTATCAACTGGCGCCGGCGCTCGCGGCCGCGGCCGGGCACGCGCGCCTTCTCCTCGCCGACGAAGTGGGTCTCGGCAAGACGATTCAGGCGGGCTGGATTGTTGCGGATGCGATCGGCCGCAACGCCGACGCACGCATCCTGATCGTCGTCCCGGCGGGGTTGAAGCGCCAGTGGCACGCCGAGCTCCTGCTCCATTTCGGCATCGACGCCCTTGTCTGCGACGCGCGATGGCTGAGACGAACGGCGACCGACCTCCCCGGCGATATCAATCCGTGGTCGCTGCCGGGCGTCTACCTGACGTCGCTCGACTTCATCAAACGGAGCGAGGTCGTCCGCTCGCTGGACCCTCCCGTCTGGGACGTCCTCGCTGTCGACGAAGTGCACACGGCGGCGTCACCCACCGACCGATTCCGGGCGCTGAGCATGCTCGCCGGACGCGCGCGCTGCGTGGTCACAATCAGCGCGACGCCCTTTTCCGGCGATCAGCAGAGCCTGGCCTCGATCGCCGGTCTCGGCGCGGCGCCGGGCGACCGGCCTCCGCTGATGTTCCGGCGCTCCCGCCAGGATGCTGCGGTGACGGGCCGGCGTCGGCATCGATTCGGCGTGGTGACCATCAGCCGCGCCGAACGACGCGTGCAGCGGCTCCTCGAGCGCTACAGCCGGCTGGTCTGGCGTCACGCGCCTGGAGATCTCGACGCGGTGCGCCTCGCGATGATGGTGCTCCGGAAACGTGCACTCTCGTCACCGATCGCCGCGCTGCGCTCACTCGATCGCCGATTGCGATTCCTCGAGAGCGCGGCGCCAGTGCCGACCCAGCTGACACTGTTCGACGCCGACGAGGATCCGTTGGACGACGAGGAACCGGTAGGCGTGCTGGCGACTCCAGGGATGCACGACCTCGATCTCGAACGGCGATGGCTCGTCGCGCTCATCGATGCGGCTCGATACGCATCCCGGTTCGATTCGAAGCTCTCGTTTCTTCGGCGACTGATGCGTCGCGTTCGCGAAGACTCGGCCATCGTCTTCACCGAGTATCGCGACACCCTGACGCACCTTGCCGGCGCGTTTCCTGACGCGCTCCTGCTGCATGGCGGGCTGTCGGCCGATGAGCGCGAGGACGTGCGGACACGGTTCAATCTGACCGGCGGCCTGCTCCTCGCCACCGATGCCGCGGCCGACGGGCTCAACCTCCAGGGTCGCTGCCGGTTGGTCGTGAACTACGAGCTGCCATGGAATCCGGCACGCCTCGAACAACGGATCGGGCGTGTCGATCGAATCGGCCAGCAAAGGCCCGTGCATGCGCTCACGCTGGTGGCTCGAGACACGGCCGAGCAGCTCGTCCTCGCGCGCCTCATCCGCCGCCTTCATCGCGTTGCCGCGACGCTCGGCGAGCGCGATCGTCTGACGGCGTTCCTCGGCGAGGCGCGGATCGCCGGACTGATCATCGGCGGCATCCCCGCTGACACCTCCGACGATCCGGGATCGCACGCGACGCTCGAGCGGGCGCCGACTGACGACGATCAGACGTCGGCCGAGGCCCGACGTCTGTCAGGGCTGCCGCGACTGCCGACAATCACGTCCGGCGTCACGGACATCCCGGTCAGCACGATTCCCGCACGGCAGGGTCTCGCAGAAGGATTCGTCTTCGTCGTGCGGTGGACGGCGACGACCCGTGACGGTCAGCCGATCGACGGCGACGTCCGCCTGATTCACGTCGAGGAGAGGGTCCTCGCCGCCGCTCGCACCGCCGCCGGCGCGCGGCGCCTGGCGGTCGGTGCAATCGAGCGGCACAGAGACATCGTCTTGCGACGCCTGTAACGCCTGGGCGGTCTCGTGCCTGGATCGGGCCGTCTCTCGTGCACGATGCCGCAACCGCACGCCTGCTCGATCGGGAGCGTTTTCTCCAATCGCTGACGAGGCCGGAGACGCTCTTCCAGCCTGGCCTGTTCGATCGACGGGCCGTTCACGACGCGGACGAGGATCACCAGGCGCGTCTGGCGCTCGAGCGCGAGCACGACCGGCGGATCGACTCGCTTCAGCGAGACGCATCGCTGGAAGGGCGCCATCAGCTCGCGGCCGTCCTCATCATCAGGGCGGCTTGCGGATGAAGGGCGTCTCCGGCTCTCTCCTCGCGCTCGACGTTCTCGGCCTGCTGACTATCGACCCGTCCCATCGTTCGCGACTGCTCGGGCTGCGTGGCGCGCTCGCCGGGGCGGCTCGATCCATTGGCCCGGCCAGCGCTGCGCGAGGGATTTTCGACGGCCTCCTCGTGCCTCTCTTCGACACGCTGACCCTTGTGGTCGAGAGCCGGACTCTGGGTCGCGAGATTTCCGGAGCCCTCTACCGCGAGCGCTCGCGCGTGGCGTTCTTCGCGGTGGGCGGGTGGGGGGCGGACCTCGGTCGGCTGATCAGGCTCGCATCGGCTGTGGAGCAGGACGGGCCGCGATGGTCGATCGCGTTGAACGGTCAGGTGATTCGCATCGCGGATCGATCGCGTGCGTATTCCCGTCGCTCGGCGGACTTCGCGTTGGCGGAGATCGAGGACGACGAGTCGGCGTTGACGAGCCTGGTCCGCCTGTTGGATGTCGGCGACGGCGGCAGGCTCGTGACGCTGGAGCAGAGTGTCATCGACAGCGACCGTCATCGCGCGGCGGTCGGCAGCTCGCTGCAAACGGGCGTTGAAGATGCGCTTCTCCATCTCGTTGACGGGTTCGTCACGAGACGCCGTCGCTCCCCTGGCTTAGACGAAGCGCTCGCCAACGCTCTCACCGTAGTCTTTCGGATCCTGTTCCTGCTGTTCGCCGAAGCGCGCGGGCTCGTCCCGCAGTGGCATCCGATCTACAGGAACAGTTACACGATCGAATCGCTGAGGTCGAGGATCGAGCGCAACCGGCGGCCGCCGGGCGTGTGGCAGGCGATCCTGGCCATCTCGCGCCTCGCACATCGCGGTTGTCGTGCGGGGACGCTCAGGGTCACGCCGTTCAACGGCCGGCTGTTCGCTCCCGCGGCGGCGCCGCTTGCCGAATCGGTCCCGATCGACGATCGTCGGATCCGCGACGTCCTGCTCGCCATCACCACGAGAGCTGCGCGCGATAGGCGTCAGCGGATCGCGTATGCCGACCTCGGCGTCGAACAGCTCGGCGCCGTGTACGAGCGCGTGCTCGACTTCGCTCCCACGATTGCCGATGGCTCGGTCGTGTTCTCGCGATCGGGAAGGCGGAAGGCCACCGGGACCTTCTACACGCCACGAACGCTGACGGAATACCTCGTCCGCCGGACCCTTGCGCCGGTCATCAAGAATCTGTCCGCGGACGCGCTGTTGAACCTCAAGATCGTGGATCCCGCCATGGGGAGCGGCGCGTTCCTGGTTGCGGCCTGCCGCTATCTTGCAGACGCGTACGAGCGGGCGCTGCTGTCTGAGGGGGCCATCACTCCCGATCAGGTCGACGCTGCGGCGAGGGCCGGCTTCCGCCGCACGGTCGCGCAGCGATGCCTCTATGGCGTGGATCGAAACCCCACGGCGGTACAGCTCGCCCGCCTGTCGCTCTGGCTCGCGACGCTGGCCGCGGATCGGCCGCTGACCTTCCTGGATCATCACCTTCGAGTCGGCAACAGCCTTGTCGGCGCGAGGCCGTTCGATGTCATGCGTCAACCACCCGGCGTTCGCGCCAGACGTCGACGAGCCATCGAGATGCCGCTGTTCGCGGAGGAGGATCTCACTCAGGCGCTCGCAAGCATGGTGAGTCCTCGAACTCGACTCGCCACCGAGGCTGACGACACCGTCGAGATCGTCAGACGCAAGGAACGATCGCTCGCAGCGATGGAGTTGCCGGAAAGCCCACTGCACTCGCTGGCGGGCGCTCGCGAACGCCTGGTGTGCCGTGTGGTTCTGGTCGTTGGCGGGAATCGATGCCACGCCTGCCTGGGGACCGATCAGTGCCGCCGCGCGCGGCCTTGCGTCGGGCCTGCCGCTGTCGGTCGAGCGGCAATGGCTCGATGGCATTCGACGGATCGGCGCGCGCGAGCGCTTCTTCCATTGGGAGCTCGAGTTCCCAGAGGTGTTCTTCGACGCCGACGGCGTGCCACTCGACCGCGGCGGATTCGACGCCGTCATCGGAAACCCGCCGTGGGACACGCTTCGCGCGTCGCCCGACACCGATCACGACGACCTTGCGCCTCGCGCGCTCACCAGGTTCAGCCGCGACTCCGGCTGCTATCGGCTTCAAAGCGATGGGCACGCGAACCTGTATCAGCTCTTCACCGAACGCGTGCTACAGCTGCTCACAGCCGCGCGGCCGTCTGGGGCTGCTGGTTCCATCAGGCCTTTTCAGCGACCATGGCTGCGTTCGCCTGCGACGCGAGCTGCTCGAGCGGTGTGCGATCGATGCCGTGCTGTCGTTCGACAATCGCGAAGCAATGTTTCCGATCCATCGCGGTGTGCGCTTCCTCCTGCTCACCGCCGTCAGTGGTCACGCCACGGCCGACGTGCAGGCGGTCTTCGGCCTGCACTCGCCGGCCTCGCTCGACGACATCCCTGACGAAGGACCCATTGACGGCGCCGTGAGGCTCCCGGTTCCGCTGATCCGGAAATTCAGCGGGGACAGCCTCGCCGTGCCTGAACTGCGTGGAGAACACGATCGCCGGATAGTCGCGGCGATCCTCTCGTCGGTGCCGGCGCTCGGTTCCGCGGACGGCTGGAACTGCCGGTTCGGCCGTGAGCTGAACGCGACCGACGATCGCCGGCACTTCGGCCGTCACGGCTTGCCTGTTCTCGAAGGCAAGTGCCTGGAGCCCTTCCGGGTGCACGTTGCGAACGCGGCCAACTGGATCTCGCGTTCGACAGCGCGGCGTCTGCTGCAGGGACGCGGCGGCGTTCGACCGGCCGCGACTCGGCTACCGCGAGGTCGCGGCGTCCACGAATCGGCTGACGCTGATCGCAGCGATCGTGCCAGCTGACGTCGTCACGACGCACACGATCTTCTGTCTGAAGGATCCGCTCGACCTCCACGTACAGTGGTTTCTCTGCGGGATATTCAACAGCTTCGTAGCGAACTACCTCGTGCGCCTGCGCGGCGGCACCCATGTGACCGCGTCGATCGTCGCGTCGCTGCCCATCCCGAAGCCTGCGCGCGACTCCGCGGCCTTCGCTCGAATCGCAGCGCTGGCCCTCACGCTCGCGAGCCCTGACGCCACGTGCCGGCGCCCACGCCGAGCTTCAGGCACGCGCCGCGCGGCTGTACGGCTGCGATGGTGCGGGCTTCTCCCACGTGCTCGAGACCTTCCCGCTTGTCGATCGCGACGAACGAGACGCCTGCGCGCGCGCATTCGACGAGCTGGAATGAGTTGGTCCGTCGTATTGATCCGTCTCAATCGGTAGCCTATAGTGGCGAGACTCGATGGCCACGTATGGGTTCGCGATCGACCTGCGGAAATGCATCGGATGCCATGCCTGCACGATCGCGTGCAAGGCGGAACACCAGATTCCGATCGGCGTCAATCGTTGTTGGGTGAAGACGGTCGAAAAGGGCGCGTTCCCCGACACGCACGCGGTTCTTCTTTCCCGTGCTGTGCAATCAATGCGAGGACGCTCCGTGTGTGCGCATCTGTCCAACGCGCGCGTTGTACAAGCGACGGGACGGCATCGTCGATCTCCACGGCGACCGCTGCATCGGCTGCCGCGCCTGTATGGAGGCGTGTCCGTACGACCAGCTCTTCATCGATCCAAACACGCGCACCGCTGAAAAGTGCAACTTCTGCGCGAACAGGATCGAGAATCAGCTGCTGCCCGCCTGCGTGAGCGTCTGCCCGACCGAATGTCGTATCTTCGGCGACCTGGACGATCCGGACAGCGACCTCGCCCGCATCGTCCAGCAGGAGGCCACCACCGTCAGAAAGCCTGAGAAGGGAACCGGACCGCGAGTCTTCTACATCGGCGCCGACGAGAGCGTGCTCCAGCCGGAGGCGTCGGTCCGACCGCTCTATTACAAGGAAGGGCAGGTGCACCTGCGGCCGCTGGGTTCGCCGACGCCGGATCCGGATCGGCCGGGCGACGCCCGGGTCGACTACGACGTGCCGCACGAGAAACCGTGGGGCACCGACATGGTCGTGTACCTCTTCATGAAGGCGGTCGCCACGGGAGCCATGCTCGTCGCGGCCATGCTCTGGCTGTTGAAGATCGGCGGGCCGCTCGTCGTCATCGCTGCGCCGGCGATCTCGATCGTGTTCATCGCGTTGACAGCCGGCGTCCTGATCGCGGACCTGAAGCGACCCGAGCGCTTCTTCTACATCCTCACGCGATCGAACTGGCGCTCGTGGATGGTCTGGGGCGCGTGGTTTCTGTCGGCGCATGGCGCGCTCAGCGTCGTCTGGCTCCTCGCCGGATGGCTCGGGCGCGACGATGTGCTGACGATGCTGTGCTGGCCGGTGATCGTGACGGCCGTGCTGGCAACGTCGTACACGGGCTTTCTGTTCGCGCAAGGACTGGCACGGGATCTCTGGCAGGGTCCGTACGCCGCCATCGACCTCATCGCGCAATCGGGCGCCGCCGGGTCGGCGGCCTTGCTGCTCGCGACGTTCATCGGCGCCGCGCCGCCTCCGGCGACGCGTCCGATGCTCTCTGTGATCCTGGGTGGCTCGCTGGTCTGCCATCTCGTGATTCTGTTGGTCGAAAACATCGTCGTGCGCAGCCCGACGCGGCATCACGAATGCGCGGTCCGAACCATCCGTCGCGGACCACTGGCGCCGCTCTTCTGGGGAGTTGCCATCGCCGCCGGCGGCATCGTTCCACTGTCGCTGCTGCTCGGCGGCATCTGGATTGGCGTTGTTCCGATCGCCATTGCCGCCCTTCTCGCGCTGGCCGGGAGTGCCACATGGGAATACATCTGGGTCGAGGCCGGACAGAGCGTGCCGCTCAGCTGATGACGAGCGTCCACCAGTGACGAAGTTCGCGTCACACCCCGACCCATCACAGTGGGACAACTACGTCGACTTCGAGTCCACCAGCTGGCCGAAGAAGGATCGCCGGAAGTATTGGGTGATCCCGAGCATCTGTTTCAACTGCGAATCCGCCTGCGGCATTCTCGCCTACGTCGATCAAGAGTCGCTTGCCGTTCGGAAGATCGAAGGCAATCCGCTCCATCCCGGCAGCCGCGGTCGCACGTGCGCCAAGGGTGTCGTCACGCCGAACCAGCTCGATGACCCGGACCGGATCCTCTATCCGATGCGGCGCATCGGCGCGCGGGGCGAGGGCAAATGGGAGCGCGTCGAGTGGGACACCGCGCTGGCGGACATCGGCGCGCGGATCCGAAAAGCCATCGTCGAGGGCCGGCGTGATGAGCTGATGTATCACGTCGGACGGCCCGGAGAAGACGGCTACGCGAACCGCGTCCTGCAGGCGTGGGGCGTTGACGGCCACAACAGCCATACCAACGTGTGCTCCTCGTCCGCACGCCTCGGTCATTTTCTCTGGACCGGAGACGATCGGCCGTCGCCCGACTACGCCAACGCCCGAGCCATCCTGCTTCTCTCGTCGCATCTCGAGACTGGCCACTACTTCAACCCCCACGCGCAACGCATCGTCGAAGCACGGGCGAGCGGGGCCACGCTCATCACGATCGATCCGCGACTGTCGAACTCTTCGGCCAAGGCCGACATCTGGCTGCCGGCCTATCCGGGTACCGAATCCGCGCTGATTCTCGCGATCGTGCGGACTCCTGCTCGAGGAAGAGCTCTACGACAAGGCATTCGTCCGACGGTGGGTCAACTGGCAGGATTACTTACGGATCGAGCGGCCCGACCTGCCGGTGGCCTTCGAGTCCTTCGTCGCCGCGCTGCGCGATCTCTACGCGCAGTTCACGCCGGACTATGCGGCACAAGAAACAGGCGTCGCCGCGGAGCGCATCGTCGCCGCTGCACGGGCGATCGGCGCGGCCGGCGATCGATTCTCGACCCACAGCTGGCGCGCGGCTGCGGCCGGCAACCTGTGGGGCTGGCAAATTACGCGGTGCCTGTACCTGCTGGTCGTGCTGACGGGAAGCGTGGGCACCGTCGGCGGCGTGAACCTTCACGTCGCCAACAAGTTCGTTCCCGAGCATCCGAACCCCGCGCCGCCGCCGGACTATTGGAACGAGCTGCTCTTTCCTCGTGAGTTCCCGCTGGCGTTTCACGAGCTGAGTTATCTGCTGCCACATTTCCTGAAAGAAGGGCGCGGACGCCTGGACGTGTACTTCACGCGGGTCTACAACCCGCTGTGGACGAATCCCGACGGCTTTACGTGGATGGAGGTCCTGCGGGATCCGGACAAGATCGGGTTGCATGTGGCGCTGTCGCCCACGTGGAGCGAAACGGCGTGGTTCGCCGACTACATCCTGCCGATGGGTCTCGGGACCGAGCGTCACGACACCATGAGCCAGGAAACGCATGCGGGTCAGTGGCTGGGATTGCGGCAACCCGTTTTGCGCGTCGCGCGAGAGAAACGCGGCGAGACGATTGCGGCCACCCACGAGGCGAACCCTGGCGAAGTGTGGGAGGAATCGGAATTCTGGGTGGCCCTGAGCTGGAAGATCGATCCGGATGGTGCGCTCGGCATCCGGCGCTACTTCGAGAGTCCGTATCAACCAGGCACGCCCATCACGATGGACGAGTACTACGGGTGGATGTTCGAGCACTCGGTCCCAGGCCTGCCGGAGACTGCCGCACGCGAGGGTCTGACGCCGCTGCAATACATGCGCAAGTACGGCGTGTTCACAGTCTCCGACAAGGCGTATAGCCGCGGCGCACGAGCGGCCGCTCACCGAAGAGGATCTGGCGAACACCGCATTGTCGGCTGACGGCGAGACGGTGTTGCGACATGGCGCCGCCGCCGGCGTCGTCGTGGACGGTATCGCGCGTACGGGGTTCAACACGCCGTCGCGACGGCTCGAGTTCTACTCGCCGACGCTTGCCGCGTGGGGGTGGCCCGAACACGCCATCCCCACGTATTCGCCCGGTCACGTGTACTGGCGCGATCTGCGGCGCGACGAAGGCGAGTTCGATCTACTGCCGAATTTCCGCCTCCCCACGCTCGTGCACACGCGCTCCGCGGTCAAGTGGCTCTACGAGATCTCCCATTCCAACCCGTTGTGGATCTCGACGGCTGATGCGCGCGCGCGCGGCATTGCAACCGGGGATCTCGTGAAAGTGCGGACGCGGATCGGATACTTCGTCACGCGCGCATGGGTCACCGAAGGGATCCGCCCAGGCGTCCTGGGCATGTCTCATCACCTGGGGCGATGGCGGCTCGCTGAGAGTGAGGGAGGCTCACGGATTGCGAGTGCCGTCGTGTCGATCGGCCGCGACGCGGCGGGCCGCTATCGCATGCGTCAAATCCACGGCGCGCAAGCCTTCGCGAGCGCCGATCCCGATACGTCGCGCATCTGGTGGAACGAGGTCGGTGTTCATCAGAACCTGACGTTCCCTGTGCAGCCTGATCCCGTCAGCGGCATGCACTGCTGGCATCAGCGGGTACGGCTGGAGACCGCCGGGCCCGACGATCGCTACGGCGACATCGAGGTGGATACGGAGGAGGCGCACCGGGCGTATAAAGAATGGATGGTGCGCACGCGTTCCGCGCCGGGCCCTGGAAACCTCAGGCGTCCCCTCTGGTTCGATCGGCCGCTTCGGCCGACTGAGGCGGCCTATCGGGTGCCGTCCACTCCGGCCGCGAACGACCCGTCATGACCCCCCAGAATCGGCAGACCCCCGTCTGGGTCATCTGGGCGCTCGTACTGGCCTTCGCCATCATCGAGATTGCCGCATGGTCCGTCGCCGGAGGTGTGCCGCGACGCCCGCTCGTCCTCGTGCAGGTGATTGCGGCGTGGGTGGTGATGCTGATCCTGGCTGTGCTGGCAACGAAGCGCATCGGATCGATGGCGGGACGGATTCGCGAGCAGGAGCACACGCATCGCGCAAGCCTTGACCAGATCGAGCAGCTGCAGACCCAGAACGCGATGCTGCAAATCGTCGCGAAGTCGGTCGATGTGCCGCTCGCCTTTCAGGCGCTCGCGGCGCGCATCGCGCGCATCGTGCCCTGCGACCGGGTGGGACTCGCGCTTCTGAACGAGGCGGGCGACGAGTTTCAGACGTACACGGCGCGCGTGCAGGAAGAGGAGCGGCGCGCGCGCCCCAGGCCGGACGTCATGTTTCGCGTCGAGCGCACCGTGCTCGGCAGCGTCGTGCGATCGCAAGAGCCGATGATCGTTCCCGACATCTCCGAGACTGCCGGGGACTATCTGGACTCCAATGTGCTCCACACGTCAGGCTTCGGCTCGATCCTGATCGTGCCGTTGATCTCGAAGGGCCGATCGGTCGGCACGCTGAACCTCGTGGCCCGCGCGAAGAACGCGTTCGACGCGAGCGACGCTGGTACGATTCAGCCGATCGCGGAAATCTTCGCGGTGGCCGTCGTCGCGCAGCAGCTGCAGATGACGCTCGGGCGCTATCAAACGATGGAGGCGATGTCGGAGCTGACGCTGTCGGTGGCGTCGGAGATCAATGGCGCGCTGCAGACGATCATCGGCCACTGCGGTCTGCTCGAGCGCGGCTATCCGGATCCGAGCCTGCAACGGGATCTCACGACCATCGTCCGCCAGGCGCAGCGGATAGCCGAGCTGCTGGAACGGATGCGGCAAGCAGCCAGCGAGCGCCTGCGACAGGCGGAAGCCGCGGTCTCCGAAGCCGGCATTCCCTCGAGCCCGGAGGCGTTTGGGGATACCGAGATCGATGGTAGATGACAGATGACAGATGACGGATGACGGACGTCAGATCTAGATCAGATCTCAGATGTCAGATGTCAGATGTCAGATGTCAGATGTCGGATGTCGGAAAGTCCTACCGGTTCCCCATGGCGAGCGCGATCGACACCAGCAAGACCGTCAACACGGCCAGCGTCGTCATGACGAAGAACCAGTCCTTGATCTTCGCGTATTCGATGACCGAGACGACCACGCGCAGGATGGGCGTGGCCATGAGGACGATCAGTCCGGTGTTCAGCAACCCGTTCGCGACGGCCGGATCGCCGTTGATCGCCCACAGGACGAGGCCGGCGAAGAGCAGCGTCGCCGCGGAGATCACCCCGACAAGCAGCAGCTTGCCGAGCTGAGCCTCGAGACGTTCGAGTGTGTCTTCGTTCATCGAAAATCAAAACAGAGCTTCATCGGAACGACTTCACGAAATAGAGCGTCGAGACCGCGCCGAGCACGCAGGCCATCAGCACTTTGAGCCACTTCACGCGCGCCCGTCCGCCGAACCAGAAGCCGGCGCGGGACCCGGCCAGGACCCCGAGCACGGCCGCCGCCGCGAGCGGCGGGTCGATGTAGCCGCGGGCGTACTGGAGCGGAACCGACGAGACCGCCGTCACGCCAATCATGAGGGCGCTGGTCGCCGCGGCCGCGCGCATCGGGACACCGCACCACGCGTTGAGCACCGGGACTTTCAGGATCCCGCCGCCGATGCCAAGCGATCCGGACACCGCGCCAGCGGTCAGCGAGGCGAGCATCGCGAGCGGCATCCGTTTCACGCGATAGGAAACCTCGGCCTGCGTTTCCTCGTCGTAGAATCTGCCGCCGAGTGTGCCCGGGTCGACGGACGTGTCGAGGACGTTCCGCCGCTCGCGCCTCGACATCATGATGACGGCAATCGTGGCGGTCACGATCGCGAACCACAGCCCGAGCGTTCGACTCGTCAGTCGTTGGACGGTGATGCCAGCGAGCAGGCCGCCAATCGACGAGGCGATCTCGAGCAGCATGCCGAGCCGAAGATTGATCAGTTGGCGTCCGGCGGTTCCGGCAGAGACCACGCTCGAGGTCGCAATCACCGTCATCAGGCTGATGGCCATCGCGACCTTGAAGTCGAGGCCCAGCCCGATGTTGAGGAAAGGAACGAGAAACACGCCGCCGCCAATGCCGAGTAGTGATCCAAGACAGCCGGCCACACTTCCCGCCAGGACGACAGCGGCAACAATCGCCAGACTCATGGCCACTGCGAGCAGACTGCGCGGATGCTATGATTTGAGGACACGCAAACAGTTGATGTTATCTCATGTTCCATCGGTTTTTCGACGACGGGCTCGCGCAGAGCTCGTTCCTGATTGGCTGCGATCGAACGAACCAGGCGGTGGTCGTCGATCCACGGCGCGACGCCAGCGTCTACGCTGAGGCCGCGCGCCAGGCAGGGGTCACGATCGTCGCGGCAATCGAAACCCACATCCACGCGGATTTCGTGTCCGGCGCGCATGAATTCGCGGCCAGGGGCATCCCCGTCCGATGCGGGCCCGGATCGGCGCTCGGGTTTCCGCACCGCGAGGTCACGGACAACGAACAGATGGTCGTGGGAGATCTCTCGTTGACGTTCCTGCACACGCCTGGACACACGCCCGAGCACATCTGCATGCTCGCGGAACTGCCGTCGCACCCGCGGCGTCTCTTCACGGGAGATCTGTTGTTCGTCGGCGCCGTCGGACGTCCCGATCTGCTCGGCGACGCGCAAACGCGCGACCTGGCCGATCATCTGTATGCCTCGCTCCAGCGCATGCTGACGTTCGCTGACGACGTGGAGGTGCATCCTGGACATGGTGCCGGCTCGCTGTGCGGCGCTGGCATCGGCAAGGAACCGTTTTCGACGATCGGTCACGAGCGGCGGCTGAATCCTCTGCTGCGGTGCGCCACGCGGCAGGAGTTCGTCGACGCGGTCCTCGCCGATCTTCCCGAAACGCCGTCCTATTTCGCGCGCATGAAGCGCGTGAATCAGCAGGGACCGCCCCTGCTCGGCCTGCTCGATCGCAGTCGACCGCTGCCGGGCATCAGGCCCGCGGCAGCGGCCGCGCTGACGGCCGATGGTGCGTTGCTGCTCGATCTTCGCGCTCAGGCGACGTTCGCGTCGGGTCATCCGGCCGGAGCGCTCAACGTGCCGTTCGGTCCGAAGATTGGCTACTGGGCCGGATGGCTGTTAGCGGAAAACACGCCGATCATTCTGCTGGCCGACGAACACGCGCACGCCAGAGAGGCTGCCGTGCAGCTTCTGCGCGTTGGGTTGGACCGCGTCGAAGGGTGGGTCGAGGGCGGTTTCGCGGCGTGGAGCGCCGCCGGCCTGCCGGTCGCGGCGTTCGATCGCCTGTCGGCAGCGGACCTTCGCGCAATGCTCGCGAGCCACGAACCCTTCACGCTTCTCGACGTCCGCAGCACCAAGGAGTGGTCGCAGGATCACATTCAGGGATCGATCAACGTCCCGCTTGGCGAGTTGCCGGACCGTTTCGGGGAGCTATCCCGTGATGCCCACGTGGCGACGATCTGCGAGGGGGGCTATCGATCGAGCCTTGCCGCGAGCCTCCTGGCTCGCGAAGGATACCTCCACGTCCTGAACGTCGCCGGCGGCATGGCCGCGTATCGCGAGCAGGAGATCCTCTAGACCGTGTCACTTGCCACCGGCCTTCGGCTTGCCCAGTACCGAGATCGTCGCCCCCATCGCGTCGGGCGGCATGGGAGAGGTGTATCGCGCGCGTGATTCGCGTCTGGATCGCGACGTCGCGATCAAGGTGATGGCGGCGCACGTCGCAGCCGATCCCACGCTGCGCCAGCGCTTCGAGTCGGAGGCGCGCGCCGTGGCGGCGCTTTCGCACCCGAGCATCCTCTCGATCTACGAGCTCGGTGTGGTGAACGGCCTCTCCTTCGCGGTCATGGAGCTGCTCGATGGAGAGACGCTCCGCCAGCGGTTGAGCGCCGGTGCCCTGCCCTGGCGCGAGGCGGTCGACATCGCCGCGGCGATTGCAGACGGGCTCGCCGCCGCGCACGCAAAAGGGGTCATCCATCGCGACCTGAAGCCCGAGAACGTATTCCTGACCCGCGACGGCTCCGTGAAGATTCTCGATTTCGGGCTTGCCGCCCAGCGAATGCCGATCGGGTCGATCGAGCGGACGCTGCCGGCGCTTGCGCATACCGAGGCGGGTGTCGTGCTCGGCACGTTCGGCTACATGTCGCCCGAGCAAGTGCTCGGGCAGCCGGTGGACGGACGCAGCGACGTCTTCGCGCTCGGCTGCGTGCTCTACGAAATGCTCAGCGGTCGTCGCCTGTTCGACGGCGTCACCCCGCAGGAAGTGCTCGCGAACGTGTTGCGCGACAGCGTGCCGGACTTCGCGCCCTTCGACCCCACTGCTCCCGCCGAGCTCGGGCTCATCGTGGCGCGCACGGTCACCCGCGACCTGGCGCGACGCTTCGAGTCTGCGCGGGACCTCGCCATGGCGCTCCGCGCGATGCTCACGGGCTCGGGGTCGGGCCTCTCGGTCCGTGGCATTTCACGCGCGAAGGGGAAGTCGCTGGCGGTGCTGCCGTTCCTGAATCCGGGTGGCAACCAGCAGATCGAATACCTGACCGACGGGATTACGGAGAGCATCATCAACGCGCTGTCGCAGGTGTCCGGCCTGCGCGTGGTGCCCCGCAGCCTGACATTCCGGTACAAAGGGCTTGAGGTCGATCCCGCGACGGTCGGCCTCGCGATGAACGCGCGCACGATCCTCACCGGCCGCGTCATCCAGCAGGGCGATCAGCTGAACATCCAGGCGGAGCTGGTCGACACCGCGAGCCAGTCGCAGCTGTGGGGGGAGCAATTCCGGCCGCGGGTCAGCGATCTGTTGACGATTCAGGAAGAGATCGCCTGGCAGATCTCCGAGGCGCTTCGGTTGAAGCTGACGGGGCGTCAGCGGAAACGGATGAAGAAGCGCCCGACGGTGAAGCCCGAGGCGTACGACGAATTCCTCCGCGGACGGTATCACTGGAACTCGTGGTCGGCTGACGGGTTCCGGCGAGCGCTCGATCACTTCGAGCGGGCGATTGGACACGACCCGCTGTACGCGGCGGCGTGGGCGGGCCTCGGCGACGCGTACGGCGTCATGGCTTACTACGGGATGGCGCCGCCGGCCGACCTCTATCCGAAAGCCAAGGCGGCGGCGCTCAAGGCGATCGAGCTGGATGCGGAGCTCGCCGATCCGTACGTCACGCTGGCCGTCAATGCCTTGTTCTGGGGATGGAACTGGAAGGAGGCGACGGACGCGTTCGAGACGGCGATCAGGCTCAACCCGCAGCTGGCCCGCGCCCATCTGCTCTATGCGCTCGTCTTTTCGACGACGGGGAAGCACGACGAAGCGCTACGGCTGGCCAGGCTGGCGCGAGACCTCGAGCCGCTCTCTCCCGTCGTGAACATGGGGATTCCGTGGGCGCTGCACTTCGCCGGCCGGCGGGAGGAGGCGCTCATCGAATCGCGGCGCGTCGAGGAGCTGTCGCCGGGATTCGAGGAAGCGGGCAACCTGGAGATCGCGTCGCTCGAAAGCCTTGGCCGATTCGAAGAGGCAGCGGCGATCATGAAACACCAGATGTGCTGGGGGCTTCCGGCCGACGGCGACGTCCTGGCGCAAGCGGCGCGGACGGGCGGCAAGGCCGGGTACTGGAAAGCACGCCTCGACACGCTGCTGCCGCTTCACGAGACGCCATCGGGCAACCGCGAGTATCAGATCGCGATGTCGTTCGGCCACCTCGGACGGCTCGACGAGGCCATCGCATCGCTCCAGCGATGCGTGCAACTGCGCGGCGGCATGTGTGTGTTCATCGAGATCGATCCGAACCTCACCCCCATTCGCCAGCATTCGGGATTCGCGGCGCTGGCCGACCAGGTCGGCGTCGGGCAGTAAGCGAACGGCCTTACCTTCTACCTTCAACTGCCCGCTGCATGCGGCCGCAGCACGGCGTACAGCGTCGTCATGATCGGTGCCGGCACACCGAGGCGTTCGCTGCGCCGGACGACCGAGCCCTGGAGCGCTTCGACCTCGATCCGTTTTCCCTGCGACAGATCGATCAGTAACGACGACCGCATCGATCCCGGAATGCTGTCCACGTAGGCCGGGATGCGATCCACCACGTCGGCGGCGACCGGCACGCCTTCCGCCCGCGCGAGGCGTTCGATCTCCCGACAGCCCGCGAGGAATTGCGCGCGCGTGACCGGATCGGCCCACACGCGGCCGATCGGCAGCTGCGATGCGCCTGTAAAGCCTGCCAGCGCTGCGAGGAAGATGAATTTCTCCCACACTGGCACCCGACCATCGGCAACCGCTTCCGCTTGAATGTCGGCGGACGCGAGAGCCTGCTGGAGCGCGCTGACGCGCTCCGACACGCGCGGCAGCGTGCCGAACACCTCGCCGAACACGATGCGCCGATGGGTGCCCGTCTGCACGATGACTCCGGGCGCCTCGAGCGCCGTCGCGATATACGTGGCGCCGCCGAGTGTGCGGTTCTCGCCGGCGACGGCCGCAACCTCGGCTGCGCTGTCCAGGCCATTCTGGACCGTCAGTACGACGGAGTCTCGACCGATCAACGGCGGCATCAGTGGCAGCGCGGTGTCGTTGTCGTACGCCTTGACCGACACGATCACGACATCGACCGCACCCACGCGTGCCGGCGCGTCCTCGGCGGGTGACCTGACGAGGAAGTCGCCGAGCGGGCTGCGGATCTGCAAGCCGCGCTCTCGAATCGCCGCAAGATGCGCCCCGCGCGCGATAAACGTCACGTCGTAACCGGCATGCGCCAGCCGCGCCCCGTAATACCCGCCCACCGCACCCGACCCGAGAATGGCGAAGCGCATGTGACAGTCTCCAGTGCCAGTTTCCAGTAACCAGTTTCCAGTCGCCAGTTTCCGTTCGCCAGTTTCCGGTTCCCGGTTGCCACATTCCGGCTCCCAGCCGGACGTCCGGCGCTCCTGGCGCATGTTAGAATTCCGAGGCGTGTCGCCCAGTGTGGCACGCTCGCCCGGAGGGGCCATGGCCGCGCGCCTAACTACTTACGTCGTTGTCGCGATCGTGGCTGCTACGCTCATCGCCGGATTGATCGTCGGTGCCCAGCGCGACGACAGCAGCGGGCCCGTCGATCTCATCATTCACAACGCCAAGGTCTATACCGCGGATCCGCTTGGATCGACGGCGGAGGCCATCGCCGTCCGCGGCAACACCATCCTACATGTCGGCACCAATCGAGAGATCCTCCGGTATCGCCGGCCGCAGACGACGATGATTGATGCGCGTGGCGTGGCGGTCCTGCCGGGCTTCAACGACGCGCACGCGGCGTTCATCGCAGGCGGCCTTGCGCACGACGGCGTCGATCTGTTCGACGCCGAGACGCTCGACGACATGAAAGCGCGAATCGCCGAGTGGGCCGACGCGCACGCCGAAACCGGCTGGATCGTCGGGCGCGGCTGGACCTACCAACGCTTCGCGGATCTGCCGACCCGCGCACAGCTCGACGCGGCCGTGAACGACAGGCCGGTCGTGATGTTTTCGCAGGACGGACACGCGGCGTGGCTCAACAGCAAGGCGCTGATCGCCGCGCACGTCACGAGACGCTCCACCGATCCCGACGGCGGGGTCATCGTCCGTGACGCGCGGACCGGCGAACCAACGGGCCTGCTGAAGGATGCGGCGGTCGCAGCCGTCGTGCAGGCCATGCCGCCGCCGACCAAGGAAGAGCGTGCGCGTGCGCTGCGCCTCGCGATCCGCGACGCGCAGGAGCATGGCGTCACCAGCGTGCAGGACATCGCCGGCTCGCCATCGGATCTCGATGTCTACGACGAGGCCAGGCGCGCGGGCGACCTGACCGTCCGCGTCTATGCCGGCATTCCCGTTGCCGGGCCACCACTGCCGCAGGATCTGCTCGGGCTCGACGCGCTCTCCAAACGCTACGAAGACGATGCACTGTTGAAGGCGGGGATGGCGGTCGTGACACTGGACGGCGCGGTCGAATCACAGACCGCGGCGGTGCTGGAGCCGTACTCGGGTCGCGGCGCCGCTGACGGGCTGATGAGACTCTCGCCTCAGGACCTTACGAAGACCGTCTCGACGCTCGACAGCCACGGCTGGCAGGTGGCGGTGACGGCGAATGGGGATCGCGCGGTTCGCGCCGCGCTCGACGCGTACGAGGCCGCCGCCGCACCGCGCTCGCGCGTCGCCGAACGACGGCGTCATCGCATCGAGGGCGTGGAGCTGGTTGATCCCGACGACGTGCCCCGCTTCGAAGGTCTCGGGGTGATTGCCTCGCTGCAGCCCGCGCACGCTCGGCCGGATCGGCTTCAGGTCTGGTCGCGGAACGTGGGCCCCGAACGCGCGGCGCTCGGCTGGGCTTCGCACAGCCTCGCGGGGGCCGGCGCGCGTCTCGCGTTTGGATCGGATTGGCCCAACCTTCCGCTCGATCCGGTGGCCGGGTTGAACGCGGCCGTGAACCGCTCGATCGCCCGTCGCACGCAAGAGGGCGAGACTATCGAGGAGGAGCGACCGGCGGACGCGGTCCTCTACGCAGGCGAAGCGCTCGCGTTGAAGTCGGCCATCAACGCGTGGACGTCCAGCGCGGCGTGGGCATCGTTCGACGAACACCGCAAAGGCATGATCAAGGCCGGGATGCTCGCGGACCTCGTGGTGCTCTCTGCCGACATCCTTGGCGGCACGCCAGAGAAGCTCGCCTCGACCGAAGTGGATGTCACGATCTTCGACGGCAAGGTCGTCTACCAGCGGGATCGACGCCACTCGAGCAACTAGTCGACGAGCGTTCCACCTTTCATCACGAGTCGCACGTGCCGAAGGGCCGAAATGTCGGCCGTCGGATTGCCGTCGACAACAACCAGGTCCGCGAGCAGCCCCGCCTTGACCTGACCTACCCGCGACTCCATGTGCAGGACGCGCGCGGCAATCGAGGTCGCGCTCTTCAGCGCGGCGGCGGCAGACATGCCGTAGTCCACCATGAGCTCGAGCTCGCGCGCGTTGTCGCCGTGCGTGAAGACCCCGACGTCGCTGCCGCTGGCGATCGTGACGCCGGCGTCGAGCGCCGCCTTGAAGCTGGCGCGCTTCTGCGTGATCGATGCGGGCTCTGGCGCCTCGCCCTTCTTCCAGCCTGCGTACTGGGACGTCGCGTCGCCGGCGGCAAGTGTCGGGCAGAGCGCCACGTTGTGCTCTTTCAGCAGCCGGAAGACTTCCGGGGTACCGGCATCTCCATGCTCGATGGTCTCGACACCGGCGAGCGCGGCCCGGCGCATGCCCTCGGCCGTCGTCGCGTGCGCGGCGACGGGCCGTCCGCTGCTGCGCGCGGTCTCGACGATCGTCTTCAGCTCCTCGAGTGAAAAGGTGGGCGCCGCCTCCGCGTGCGCGCCCCAGCGATAGTCTGCGTATACCTTGACCCAGTCGGCGCCGTGGCCAATCTGATCACGGACGACACGAATGAGCGCGTCGCCGTCCGCCTCCTCTGCTCCCTGAGGCACGCGCCACTCGAGCGCGAAGCCTTTCGGACCGTAGCTGCCGGTCGCCACGATCGCACGAGTCGTCACCAGCATCCGCGGACCGGGAATGATTCCCTGATCGACAGCCTGCTTCAGCTCGACGTCGGCGTACGCCGCTCCTTCGGTCCCAAGATCGCGAATCGTGGTGAATCCCGCCTTGAGCGTGGCGTGCAGGTGGTTGGTCGCGCGCGCAATGCGGACGCCGAGTCCCTCGTGCAGGACCTGATCGTTCCAGGTCGTTTCGTTGTACGGGTGCAGCAGCACGTGCGAGTGGCTTTCGATCAGGCCGGGCATCAACGTGGTGCCGGGAAGATCGCGGACGGCGGCGTCGCTACCCTGGATCGTCGATGCCGGACCAACGGCTTCGATGTGATCGCCGCGCACGAGGACCGCCCAACCCTCGTGCATCGTCTCACCGTCGAACACGCGGGCTGGACGCAGGAGGGTGGCGGCCTGCGGCTCCCGCGCGACCGGCGTCTGGGCGACGATCCCGATTGGCTGCGCGAGCACAGCAATCACGACCGCGCGACGGATGATGTGTGGCATGGGGAGATTATGACCGAGGACCGAAGACCGAGGGCCGAGGATCACATCGGTCCGGGCGGGCTGTCGAGATCGATTGACAGCACGCGATAGCGCCAGACACCGAGCCAGAACGCGATCGGCATCAGCAGACCGAACGCGAGAAGGCATCCCGACGCGATGGTCAGCCAGGGGCCCTCTGGAAGCACGAAGTGCAACAGCGGAATCACCAGGAGCGACAGCACGCCGCCGCCAAGCTGGCCGATCAGAATCCCGAACAGCGATGCGCGGGCGCCCTGGTCGTCATACCGTTTCGACGCCAGCCACGACTTGTAGAGCGACAGCAGTCCAGCGAACGGCAGGACGATGCCGATCAGCACCATCGTTGGAAATCCAACGACGAGAAGCAGCAGGCCGTCGGTTTCGGTGAGGTCGATGAGGTCCGCAGGCATCGCCACGATGACCGCGGCCACCACGAGGGGACAGATCAGATATCCAGCGATGAGCCATCGCCAGAACCGCCGGATCCAGGGGCGTCGCCAGGGGAACATCTGAAGGAAATGAAAGAGCGCCAGGCTCCCGATGGTGACGGAGAGTCCGAGGCTCAAGATCACAGGCGTGGTGAAGGCGACCTGGCCGCGAGACCAGAAGAGCACGGGAATCAGGTATGGGGCGAGGTTCGTGATCGCGATCAGCAGGAACAGCCGGGTACGCGAATCTCGCGGGGCCCTCGACAGCGCGGCACACGCGATGAGGAGATACAGGGCCGCCGAAACCGCCGAGAGCATCGCTTCGAACGTGCCGACGCTGGCGGGGCCGAACGCGGGGAATTGGGCTGCGTCCATCACCTGTCGACTACCGACCGTCGACCATCGACAGTCAATATTTCAACCGAACCAGCGTGACCTCCCCACCCGCGGCCTTGACCACGACGAACAGGTCGTCGAAGTCGTCGTCGGAGACGCTGACGCTCTCCGGCACGCCAAGCTTCTTCAGGATCTCGGGAACCGTGTTCGAGTGTCCCACGACCAGCGACGTGCCGTGCGCGTCCGACAGCCTCGTGACGAGACCATCGACGTCCTTCACCGGAAGCGACACGATGTCCAGATGCGTCGCCGCCGCAAGTGGCGCTGCGGTCTCGCGGGTCCTGCGCAGCTCCGTGGTGAAGATGTGGCCGACCTGCGCCACGCGCAGGATTGCCGCCAGGCGATCCGCCCGTGCCTTGCCCATCGCGGACAGCGACGGGTCCGCGCTCATCATCTTTGCGTCGGGTGAGCCCGCGTCCGCCCGCTCGGCGTGCCGGACGACGAAGATGATCTGTCTGTCGGCAGCCGCGGCCACCGCCGCGGTCAGCCACAGGGCGGCACACGCCGATGCCGTCAGTCGCGTGAGCGTCATGGGTCACTCCTCAAACGACGCGCGATCAGAAACAGCGCCGCGCCGACAGCCAGCGTGAACGCACCGCCGACGAGCTGCGCAGGCGTTGCCGCGAGGACGATGACGAGCGCGATGGTCATCGCCGCCGCAGGGATCACGGGACCGAGCGGCACGCGGAAGAGCGCCGGCGCGACGGCCCCCGTGGCATCCATGCCGCGAAGTCGCAGCGCGGACGCGCACGTCGCAAAGTACACGATCAGGCGGCTGATGGCGCTCGCCGCCGCCATCGTGACGAAAGTGCCTGAGACGGCGAGAATCAGCGCGACCACGGCCGTGATGAGGATGGCGTTGACGGGCGTTCTGAAACGCGGATGCACGCGGCCGAAGAACGGCGGGAGATCGCCCTGCTCGGCCAGCGCGAACAGGTTTCGCGATCCCGACAGCAGGTTGCCCATGTTGTTTCCGGTCGTCGACAGCAGCGCACCGATGGTAATCATCACGGCGCCACCGGCGCCGATCAGGCGCGCCGACGCATCGGCGAGAGGTGTCCTCGAGTGCGGCAGGTCCGGCAGCGTCGACATCGCGATCACCTGCGTGATCGCGAGCAGCGGAATCACCAGGAGAATCGTCGCGATCAGCGCAAACGGCATCTCGCGGCGCGGATCGCGGGCCTCGCCCGCCACGACGGGGACCACCTCATAGCCGCCGAACGCGAACACGAGCAGCAAGGCGGTTGCCGACAGCTTCGCAAATGGGAGCTCGGCGTTCGGCAGCACCTGCGAGATGTCGATGGCGAAGACTCCGACCGCCATGAAGATGACGAGCGGCAGGAGCTTTCCAATCGTGAGGGCATTGAGGAACGCTGCGCTCTGCCGGATGCCGATGACGTTGATGATCACGAGCGCCGCCACCAGGCACGTGAGCAGCACCGCACGGGGCGCGCCCACCGTCACCGCCGGCCAGTAGAAGCCGAGCGACGCGACGAGCACGTTGATCGACCGAGGCCCAGCTCGCGACGCGGCTGAACCACTGCATCCAGCCGACTTCGAACGCCGCGAAGCGGCCGAACGCCGCACGCGTGAAAAGGTACGGGCCACCGGTCGCGTCGAAGCGGCTGCTCACCTCCGCGAACGTCGTCGCGATCATCAGCGTCACGAGTCCGACGCCGACGATGAGGAGCGGGCTCCAGCGTCCGGACGCTGCGGCCAACGATGCAGGCAACGCGAAGACGGCGCCGCCGATCACCTGATTGACGCCAATCGCGCTCAGGTCCCAGCGCCCGAGCTCACGGCGAAGCGCCGGCGCGCCCGGTGGCGCCGCGTGGACCTCGTTCACAGGCGTGAGGTTGTATCATGAAAGCGGTTCAACGCCATGGAAGACACCTCTATCGTCGTCAAGCCGCGGGACACGATGCCGGAAGGCGCGCGCACGCTGCCCGCGCGCTACTACACGGACAGCGAGCTGTTCAGAGCGGAAATGGACCGCCTGTTCGGCCGCATGTGGTTTTACATCGGCCGCTCCGAGGAAATCGAGCGGCCCGGGCAATTCGTCGTTCGCGAGCTGAACGGCCACAACATCGTGGTCACGCGGAACACGGCGAGCCGGGTCACCGCGTTCCACAACGTGTGTCGGCATCGCGGCACGCGGATATGTACCGAGGCTGCGGGAAAGTTCGCGGGCAGCATCCAGTGCCCGTATCACGCGTGGACCTACGACCTCGACGGACGGCTCATCGGCGCGCCGCACATGGATGAAGTGCCGCACTTCCGTAAGGCGGACTTTCCGTTGCATGGCGTGCGCGCGGACGAATGGGACGGCCACGTGTTCCTGAACCTCGAGGAGCAGGGCCCCTCATTGCACGAGCATCTGGGTCCACTGGTCGAGCGGTTCAGCGGCTGGCGGATGCAGGACCTTCGGCTCGGCCGCCGGATCGTCTACGACGTGAAGGCGAACTGGAAGCTGATCATCCAGAACTACAACGAGTGCCTGCACTGCCCGAACCTGCACCCGGCGCTCAACAAGCTGTCGCACTATCTGAGCGGGGAGAACGAGCCGCTTCAGCCCACTTACATGGGCGGGCGGATGGACTTGCGTCCCGGGGTCGAGACGCTGTCGATGGACGGCACGTGCCCGCGCGCCTTCCTTCCGGATCTCTCGCCTGAGGATCGACGACGCGTCTACTACTACTCGATCTTCCCGAACATGCTGCTCAGTCTTCACCCCGACTACATGCTGACGCACACGCTGTGGCCGCAGTCGCCCGACCGGACGATCAACGTGTGCGAGTGGCATTTCCATCCGGCGGAGCTCGCGCGGGAAGGATTCGATCCGTCCGACTGCGTGGACTTCTGGGATCTCACGAACCGCCAGGACTGGCACGTGTGCGAGCTGTCGCAGGCGGGCATCTCGTCACGCGCGTACCAACCGGGCCCGTATTCGAACCGCGAAGACCTGCTCTACGCGTTCGATCAGTTCATCGTGGAGTTCCACCGCAACGATTGACATGCGCTACGACGAGAACTCACAAAGCACACTAAGAACACCAAGCACACTAAGAGTCTATTTTTCGTTCTTGGTGGCCTTGGTGTGCTTGGTGGTCTTGGTGCCGCTTGTCGTATCGCAGCCCTAGGCCGGCGTCGCCATCTTGCGCGGCGGGTTGAAGAACGGCGTCTTCACCACAGTGGCGCCGACACGGTGGCGGACGGCCTCCACGGTCATCTCGATCTGGAACGACGTACCCTCGGCGTAGTGAGGCCGATCGATTGTCGCGAGCGCGATCATCTTCTTGAGCACGGGCGACCACGTGGTGGACGTCGCCTTCCCCACCTGACGGCCGCTCCGATACACCGGCACCGCGACGCGTGACGCCGTGGCGGCCACGGCCGGCGGCAGACCGACGTGGTCGTACAGCCGTTCGACCTCGTTCCAGTCGATCGCCAGCCCCACCACCTGGCGCGCGGGCCCGGCACGGTGTTCCTCCTCCAGCGCCTTCTGCCCGATGAAGCGTCCTTTGCCCAGGTTGACCAGGCGGCCGAGGCCCATCTCGTACGGCGAGTACATCTGCGAGGGAATCATGGCCTTCCGGCAGCTGAAGAAGTCCACTTCGATGAGGAGCAGCCCCGCCTCGATGCGCGACACATCGAGCGCGAGCATGCCCGCGGGCTTGATATCGAAAGGACGGCCACCCGTGAACAGCGCGTCCCACACCTGCACCGCGCGCTCCGCCGGCATCCAGATCTCGTAGCCGAGATCGCCGGTGTAGCCCGTTCGGGAAATATCGACGGGGACGCCCGCGATGCGTCCGCTCGTCACCCGGAAATATTTCAAGCGATCGATATCCGCCTCGGCGACGGCTCGCAGGAGACGCGCGGATGTCGGGCCCTGCAGCGCAAGCGCTGCCACCTGCTCCGAGATGTCCTCGACGTGGACGTCGAGCCCCTCGGCGTTCTGTCGAAGCCAGCGGAGGCTCGGATCGGCCGCGGTCCAGCGAAACGTGTGCTCTTCCAGCCGCGACACGGTGCCATCGTCGATGACCTTGCCATGCTCGTCGCACCATGGCGTGTAGTAGACCTGACCCACCGCCATCTTGCTCACGTCTCGCGTGATGATGCGGTCCACGAGCCGCGGCGCATCCTTCCCGGTCACGAGATACTTGAACAGCGGCGACACGTCGATCAGCGCCGACGCGTTGCGAATCGCGTTGTATTCGTGCTCGTGATGGCTCTCGTACGCGCTCACGGCGTAGTAGCCGGACCACTCCCGATAGTTGAGGCTCTCGCACAGCGCGAACGTGCGTTCGTGAACGGCGGTTCCGATGGGCATCCCTGCATTATAATGAGCCCGTCGATGCACGCGGCCGCCCACCTGCACGCGCTTCTCCTGGGGAACGAGACCCGCTCCGCCGGCCTTTCGCGGTAGTCCGCCCGGAGCCTCGCGCTCCATTCGTCTGCCTTCCTGGTTCTCGTGTGGCCGTTTTCGGTAGTGAGTACTCAGCAACATGAACTACGACGTGATCGTCGTCGGCGGCGGCCATAACGGCCTGGTGAGCGCAGCGTACCTGGCCCGCGCGGGCCGGAAGGTGCTGGTGTTGGAGCGCCGCCACGTGCTCGGCGGCGCGGCCGTCACCGAGGAAATCTTTCCAGGCTTCAAGTATTCGGTGTGCTCGTACGTCGTGTCGCTGCTGCGGCCCGAGATCATCCGCGAGCTGGACTTGCCACGGCACGGTCTGGAGATCCTGCCGCTCGACGGCACGTTCACGCCAATGCCCAGCGGCGACTATCTCTGGCGCGTGAACGACCACGGGCGAACGCGCCGCGAAATCGCGCGCCATTCGAGGGTCGACGCCGAGGCGTACGACGAATACGGCAAGGCGATGGTAGACATGGGCCGGTTCGTCAAGCCGATTCTCAACATGACGCCGCCCGATCCCACCTCGCTCGATCCGCGCGGCCTGAAGGACCTGCTGTTCCTCGGCCGACGCTTCCAGGCGCTGTCGGACCAGGACAAATACAACCAGGTCCAGCTCATGACCATGAGCGCTGTCGACTTCCTCGACCAGTGGTTCGAGACCGACGTGCTCAAGGCGACCATGTCCGCCTCGGGCATCATCGGGACCTTCCTCGGCGTGCGGTCCCCCGGCACCGCGTACGTGCTGCTGCACCATTACATGGGCGAGATCGACGGAGCGTTTCGCTCCTGGGGACTGTCACGCGGCGGCACCGGCGCGATCTCCAACGCGATTGCGGATGCCGCGCGCGAGGCCGGCGTGGAGATCCGCACCGACACGGCGGTATCGAAGATTCTCGTCAAGGAAGGTGCGGCCGTCGGCGTCGTCCTCGGAAACGGCGACTACTACACGGCCAACGTCGTCGCGTCGAGCCTCGACCCGCATCGCACGTTTCTCGATCTCGTCGGAACCGAACACCTGCCGACCGAGTTCGTGGACGACGTTCGGCGCTACAAGTTCCGGGGATCGTCGGGCAAGGTCAACATGGCGCTCGACGGGCTGCCCAGCTTTACGTGCATGCCGGGCCCTGGCGCGCACCTTCGCGGCGCCGTCTCGATCTCGCCGAGCATCGAGTACATGGAGCGCGCCTACGACGACGCGAAGTATGGACGGTTCTCGCGGCGCCCCTATATCGACATCGTCATTCCGAGCCTCACCGATCCGTCGGTTGCACCGCCAGGCAAGCACGTGATGTCGTGCTTCGTGCAGTACGCGCCGTATCACCTCAAGGAAGGCACGTGGGACGAACAGCGTGAAGCCTTCGGCGACGTCGTCGTCAACACGATCGCGGAGTATGCGCCGAACCTGAAGGACCTCATCCTGCACCGTCAGGTCGTGACGCCGCTCGATCTCGAACGTGAGTGGGGTCTGACCGAGGGGAACATCTTCCAGGGCGAGCTGACGCTCGAGCAGTTGTTCTTCCTTCGGCCCGCGGCTGGATGGGCGCAGTACAAGACGCCTGTTGGCAACCTGTACATGTGCGGATCGGCGACGCATCCCGGCGGCGGCATCATGGGTGCCCCCGGCCGGAACGCGGCGCGCCGGATACTGAAAGAAACGAAGTAGGCCAGCGGGCATGCCCGACATTCTCGTCATCGGCGGCGGTCACAACGCGCTCGTCGCGGCCTTTTACCTCGCGAAGGCCGGACGCAAACCCGTCGTCCTCGAGCGTCGGCCGCTCGTCGGCGGCTGCGCCGTCACCGAAGAATTCGCGCCTGGCTACAAGGCTCCCGCGCTCGCGCACTCGCTGGGGCCGGTGCGGCCGTCGATCGTGCGCGACATGCAGCTCGAGCGTCGCGGCGTGCAGTTCGTGCGACCCGATCCGCGGCTTGTCTCGCTCGGCGCGGACGGACGCCCGCTCGTGTTCTCGACGGACGTTCAACGAACCGCCGAAGCGATCCGGCCGTTCTCGGCCGCGGACGCGGGAAAATATCCCGACGTCTGCGCGACGTTAACCAGGCTCGGCGGCTTTCTCGACACGCTGCTCGAGATGACGCCGCCGTCGATCGACGCGCCGTCCACGGGCGAGCTGTGGACGCTGTTGAAGACCGGACGGCGGTTCCGGGCGCTCGGCAAGAAGGACGCCTTCAACCTGCTCCGGTGGGGACCGATGCCGGCCGCCGATCTGGTGGCTGAATGGTTCGAGTCGGACCTCCTGCAGGGAGCTGTCGCGACCCGCGGAATCTTCGGCACCTCCATGGGACCGTGGTCCGCCGGCTCGGCGGCCGTCCTCCTGCTCGCAGCGGCGTCGGACCCCGTGCCTGGAGGCAGCGGCGTCACCGCGGTTGGAGGTCCCGGCGCCGTCACACGCGCGATGGCGGACGCGGCGACTGAGGCCGGCGCGGAGATCAGGACGGACGTCGACGTCGAACGCGTGCTCGTGAAGGACGGCTCGGCAAGAGGCGTCGTCCTCAGAGACGGCACCGAGCTCTCGGGAACGGCCGTGATATCAGCCGTCGATCCGCGGCGAACGTTGCTCGGTCTCGTGGATCCGATGGACCTCGATCCGGCATTCCTCACGAGGATCCGCAACTACCGCGTGCCCGGAACGGTCGCGAAGGTGAACATCGCCCTGCGCGGCGCTGCCGGTGTTCCGCGGCCTCAAAGAGAACGCCCCCGAGATGCTCCGCGGACGCGTCATCGTCGCGCCCGGCATCGACTATCTCGAGCATGCGTACGATGCGTCGAAGTACGGCGAGATCTCGCCGGCGCCCTATCTCGACATCGCGTTTCCTTCAATCCTGGACCCGTCGATGGCCCCCGTCGGCCGGCACGTCATGTCGGTCTGCATGCAGTACGCGCCGTATCGCCTGCGCGACAACGCGGACTGGACGAGGCGCCGGGACGCGCTCGGAGACATCGTGCTGCGAACACTGGACGAGCACGCGCCAGGCATCGGCGGGCTCGTCGAACATCGTCAAGTCTTGACGCCGGTGGATTTCGAGACGACCTACGGCCTGACCGGCGGGCACATCTACCATGGCGAGCTCTCGCTGGATCAGCTCTTCACCATGCGGCCCACGCTTGGATGGGGCCAATACGCGACTCCAGTCACCAACCTCTATCTCTGCGGCTCGGGAACGCATCCAGGTCACGGATTGACCGGCGGCTCCGGCCAGAATGCCGCTCGAGAAATCCTGCGCCGCTTGAAGTAGGCCCGACCTTCGATCCCGACACTAGACCCTCGGTCCTCGACACCTCGGCCCCATGCCCTCGGCCCTGATTTAACCCCTCCCCCCACTATCAGGTCTAACGCAACAGGTCCTGAAAAGGGGTGTTGATGAGGTCCTCCTGCCGCCGCGGTGTGCAGATTGCGGTCGCGCTCGTCCTGCTGATTGCGGGTGGCGGGCCCGTGCTGTCGGGCTCCTCGGCCGTGCCGGCGCGGCCTGATGACAAAACCGTTCTGCACGTCCTCAATCGTGTTGGGTTCGGCCCGCGCCCGGTGAGGCTGACCGCGTTCGCGCGATGGGGCTGGAGAAGTACATCGACGAGCAGCTGCATCCCGACAGGATTTCGGACAGCGCGATGGAGGCGAGGCTCGCGGGCCTCGACACGTTGACCATGAGCTCGCGATCGTTGGCGGATGACTACTTCATCCCCGCGATGCGGGCGCGCGCTCAAGCGAAGAAGGACGTGGCGCAGACCGGCGGCACACCGCAGGCCGATTCCGCCAAGAAAGAACGCACCCCCGAACAGATGGAGGCGCAGCGAAAGCAACGTGAGGTCGTCGACGAGCTCTCGGAACAGAAGATCCTTCGAGCGGCGTTCAGCGACCGTCAGCTCGAAGAGGTGATGACCGACTTCTGGTTCAACCACTTCAACGTCTTCGCCGGAAAAGGCGCCACGCGGATGTACCTGACCGCGTACGAGCGCGACGCGATTCGGCCGCATGTGTTCGGCAAGTTTCGCGATCTCCTCGAAGCCACCGCAACCAGCCCGGCGATGCTGTTCTATCTCGACAACTGGCAGAGCGCCGACCCGAACGCTCCCGTCGGGCGACCTGCCGTCCGTCCATTCGAGGCGAGCCGCCGCCGACCGTTCCCCGTGCCTCCATCGCCGCGCGCCCAGGGGCAGAACAACCAGAACACGCGGAAGCGCGGCCTCAACGAGAACTACGGCCGCGAGCTGATGGAGCTGCACACGCTCGGCGTTGACGGTGGCTACACGCAGGCAGACGTGATTGCCGTGGCCAGATGTTTCACGGGCTGGACGATTGCTGGACCGCGCCAGGGCGGTGGATTTCGATTCGAGCCGCGCATGCACGATCCCGGCGAAAAGGTCGTCCTGGGCCACACGATCAAGGCGGGCGGAGGCCAGGACGATGGGGAGAAGGTGCTCGACATCCTGGCGAAGCATCCGTCCACGGCGCGCTTCATCTCGACGAAGCTCGTGCGACGCTTCGTCTCGGACGAGCCGCCGGCGGCGCTGGTCGATCGCGCCACCGCGCGATTTCAGGCAACGGACGGCAATATCCGCGAGGTGCTTCGAACCATCCTGACGTCGCCTGAATTCTTTGCCGCCGAGGCCTATCGCGCAAAGGTCAAGACGCCGTTCGAATTCGTGGTCTCGGCCGTGCGCGCGACTGGCACCGACGTGTCCAACGCGCTCCCGCTGGTGCAGACGGTCCGTCAGCTCGGCATGCCGCTCTATTTCTGCCAGCCGCCCACCGGCTACGCGGACCGCGCGGACGCGTGGGTCAACACCGGCGCGTTGCTCGAGCGGATGAACTTTGCGTTGGCGCTCGTGAGCGGCCGGATGCGGGGCGTCGATGCCGCCCACCACCACTGCCGCCGTCGTCGCCGCCGACGTACCTCGCTCGTGGCGTCAGCGCTTGCTGGCGACGTCTCGCCCGCCACCGCGTCGACGCTTGCGAAGGCCAGCGATGCCGCGGCAGGCGATCGCGCTCACGCTCGGCTCGCCGGAATTCCAACGGAGATAGTCATGCTGTCCAGACGCGTTTTCCTGAAGAACGGCGGCCTCGCGCTCGTCAGCCTTGGGTTCGCACCGGCGTTTCTCGCACGCACGATCGAAGCGGCCGGCCCGGCGCAGGCGCAAGGTCCTGATTGCCATCTTTCAACGCGGCGCCGTGGACGGCCTCAACATGATCGTCCCGTTCGGCGACCGCGAGTACTACGCGGCCAGGCCGAGCATCGCGGTGCCGCTCCCGACCGTCGCCGACGGCGCCGTCGATCTCGACGGCTTCTTCGGACTGCACCCGAGGCTCGCGCCGCTTGAAACCGTTGTGGGATTCTCATCAGCTCGCGATCGTGCATGCTTCGGGCTCGCCGGACGGCACGCGCTCGCACTTCGACGCGCAGGACTACATGGAGACCGCGACGCCGGGCGTGAAGAGCACGCCTGACGGCTGGCTCAATCGGTATCTGCACGCGCGGGAGCACGAAAACGCAACGCCGTTCCGGGCCGTGGCGCTTGCGCCGCAGCTGCCACGCGCGCTGCAAGGTACGGAGCCCGCGCTCGCCATGAGCCGGATTGGCCAGTTCGGCATTCGCGCGGGGTCGGACACGGTACAGGCGTCGTTCGAAGCCGAGTATGCCGCGGCGGCCGATCGCTTGTTGAATCGCACGGGCAACGAGGCGTTCGATGCGGTGAGGATGCTGAAGTCGGTGGATTCGGCACGGTATCAGCCGGAGCACGGGGCGGACTATCCACGCTCCGCGTTTGGCGAGGCACTTCGGCAGATTGCCCAGCTCGTCAAGTCAGACGTCGGGCTCGAGGTGGCCTTTGCCGAAGCTGGCGGCTGGGACACGCACGTCAATCAGGGAGCATCGGTCGGCCAGCTGGCGGCGCGGCTCGACGACTTCAGCCGCGGGATTGCGGCGCTCGCCCGCGATCTGGGCGACGCGATGGACGACGTGGTGATCGTGACGATGAGCGAGTTCGGCCGCGCAGTGGCGGAAAACGGCAACCGCGGGACCGATCACGGCCACGGGAACGCGATGATGATCATCGGCGGCCAGAACGTCCGCGGAGGGAAGGTCTACGGCCGCTGGCCGGGCCTCGCGCGCGAGCAGCGCTACGACGGGCGCGACCTGGCGGTCACGACGGACTTCCGCAGCGTCTTCGCGGAGATCGTGCGCGGCCATCTGGGCATTGCCGACAGCCGGTCGATTTTTCCCGGCTTCGATCAGACCCGCAGCGTCTGGGGTTTCTGGGGTAGGCTTGAGAGCGGTGCCGCGACGCCGGCACCGCTTCGATGACCATTACCGACCTGCCGACGCCGGCCGTCCTCATCGAGTCCTCGCGACTCCAGCAGAACCTCGATCGGATGCAGGCCGCGGCAACCGCGGGCGGAGTGCGGTTGAGGCCGCACGCCAAGACGCACAAGCTCGCCGGTCGTCGCGCGCATGCAGATCGCGCGGGGCGCGGTCGGAATCTGCTGCGCGAAGCTCGGGGAAGCGGAAGTGTTCGCCGACGCCGAGATCAGCGACATCCGGCTGCCCTATCCGCTGAACCCGGTCAACGCCGATCGGGTGTTTGCGCTCGCGGATCGAATCGCGATCTCGTTCATCACCGACGATCCGGCGGTCGCGCGGCAATGGTCGAGCAAGGCGCTCGAGGCGCATCGCACGCTCGACATCCTGATCAAGGTCGATGTCGGGTTTCACCGCTGCGGCATCGATCCGGGTGAGTCGGCCGCGCAGGTCATTCAGGAAATCGCGTCGCTGCCAGGACTCCGCTTCAAGGGCCTCCTGAGCCACGCGGGTCACGCGTACGCCGCGAGGTCAGACAGCGAGATGGCATTGGTCGCGAGCCGCGAGGCGGCGCTCCTGCGCGATCTCGCGGCGCGGTCCGGCGTGCGCTGCGAGGAGCTCAGCGTGGGCTCCACGCCGACGGCCCGCTTCTCTGCCCGCGAGAAAGGCCTGACGGAAATCCGGCCTGGCAACTACGCGTACTTCGATCGCACGCAGGTGGGTGTCGGCTCGGCCGCGTGGAGCGACTGCGCCCTCACCGTCCTCGCGCGCGTCGTCAGCCGGCCGGCCCGCGATCGGATCATTTTCGACAGCGGCAGCAAGACGTTGACGAACGACGGGGCGCCCGGCTTCACGCCGCTCGAGGGGCATGGCGCGGTTCTCGAGGACGTCTATGGCAGCGAACCGAATCCGTCGCTGATCGTCGAGCGGCTGTCCGAAGAGCACGCGACCGTCCGTGTCGCCGATGGCCGCAGTCCCCTCCAAACCGGCGACCTCGTGCGCATCGTCCCCAACCACTCGTGCGTGGTGTCCAACCTGGTCGATCGCGTGTGGCTCGTGGATGGCGACGCCGTGCTCGAGTCGCTGCCGGTGGCGGCGCGCGGTCGGATCACGTAGAATGACCGCGCCAATGGCCAAGGATCTTCCCGGCGAAGCGTTGGGGCTCGTGGAAACCCGCGGGCTCGTGGGCATGATCGAAGCGGCGGACGCGATGGTGAAGACCGCGAACGTCCTCTTCGTCGGCTGGCAGAAGGTCGATGCCGGGCTCGTGACCGCGATCGTTCGAGGCGACGTCGCCTCGGTGAAGGCGGCCACCGACGCAGGTGCCGCGGCCGCCAGGCGTGTCGGGGAGCTCGTGGGCGTGCACGTCATTCCCCGCCCGGCCGACGGCCTCGACAAAGTCTTCCCGATCGGCTGACGCGCCGCAGCAGGCCTGAAGACCTGCGCTACGTGCGTTGCTGCTTCGCCGGTCGGCCCTGGACTTTCTTCTTCGCCGGCTTCGCGCTGCGCGCGCGCTCAGCTCGCGCAAATCGCCCGCCCCTCCAATCATCAGTAGCGGCTGCAGCGGATTCTTCAGCAGGTTGAAGAGCTCTCCCGACACGGTCCGTCCGTAGACGTCGTGGCCGTCGGTCATCAGCGTCACCGGACCCGATCCGCCGATTGTTTCGAAGAGCCGTACGCCGAACTGTCTGCGCAGCGTTTCGAGGAGCGTGCGCAGCTGGGAAACGGAGAGGCCCTGCCGCCGCAGCTCCGCGAGCACGAGGAGCTCGAGGAGATCGACGGGCGTGTATCGACGCTCGGTGTAACCGCCGCGCTCGGTGCGGCGCGGCGCCACGTGCGACGCGAACAGCCGGTGCGTATCCCACCACTGGAGCTGGCGTGCGGTGAGGCCCGTCATCGCCGCCACTTCCCGCGCGCTGTAGCTGTTTTTCAGCTCCGCCAACGCTGCCGCCTCCTCTGGCAGGACGAGTGATCACCCACGGGTCAGTCGCGCCGCCAGCGCAGAGGCCGCGCGGGCCCCGTCGAAGTCCTTTGCCGTGAGGCCGCCCTCGCTGTGCGTGCTGTAGGTGAGGGTCACGCGCTTGTAGCTGACCAGGATATCCGGATGATGGTCGGCCGCTTCGGCGTCGAAGGCCAGACGCGTGACGAACAGGATGGCATCCGGAAAACCCTGGAAGACGAACTGACGCCGGATGGCGTTGCCCTCCAGCGTCCATCCTTCGATCTCGGGCAGGCGGGCCGCGATCTCCTGGTTGGTCAATGTCCCCATGCGCGCCAGCATACTTGCTTTCGGCCTGCCGGAACCCACTCTGGCGCTTCGTCGTCTAACAGTGTTAGAATAGTAAACAGTGTTCAGACACTCAGCGGTTATATAAGCTAAACACTAGAAAGTAAAGCAATTGGGTCTGAAGGAACGTCAGGAGCGCGAGCGGGAAGCCGTCAGCCGAGCCATTCTGGATGCCGCGCGCGACCTCTTCGTCAGCCACGGCTACCAGAACGTCTCGATTCGCAAGATTGCCGAGCGCATCGAGTACAGCCCGGCGGCCATCTACGGCTATTTCCCGAGCAAGGACGACATCTTCCTGGCGCTCGCCGAGGAAGGGTTCCGCCTGCTGTTCGCGTTCGGCGGATCGCCGCGGCCGCGCGAGGCGGATCCGATCGACGAGCTCCGCGCGATGTTCTGGCGCTACTTACGAGTTCAGCAAGGTCCATCCCGGAATACTTCGCGCTCATGTTCCTCGATCGCAGCGTGCCCCGCATCAGCCGCGATTGGGAACGCTTCGGCTTCGTCATGGAGATGAAGCGCGAGATGTCGGCCCGGATTCAAACGGCCATCGACGCCGGTGAGTTTCCAAAGGGCACGGCGCCGGAAGCGATCTTCCGGATCCTGCTGACGGCGGTGCACGGCGCCGCCGCGATGCGGCTGTGCGATCGGATGGAGCAGGGACAAGACGCCGACGCGCTCGCGCGCGACACGCTCGAAGCCGCACTCCAGGGACTGAAAGTGCGTTGTTTTGATGCCAAAGCGAGGAACGACCGTCATGATTCGTAAGCGAGGATCTCTCGTGCTCGGCGCGGCGGCTATCGCCGCCCTGTGCTCCACGGCGTGCAACGGAGACAAGACGAGCGCCGCCACACTACCCGAGCCCGCCGCTGTCGCCGTGCATGCGGTGACGCTGCAGAACCAGCCGGTCGATCGGTTCCTGCGTGTGACCGGATCCCTGATGGCCGACGAGCACGCGGATGTCGCCGCGGAAACGGCGGGCCGCGTGATCGCGACGCCGATCGAGCGCGGCACGCGCGTGACCACCGGAACGGTGCTCGTCCGCATTTCCGGTACCGAAGCGGATGCGCAGCTGCGCGAAGCGGAGGCGAACGCCGCGCAGATCGAAGCGCGCCTCGGGCTGTCCGCCAACCAGCCGTTCGATCCCATTCACGTGCCGGAAGTGATGAACGCGAAGGCGTCGCTCGACTGGGCCGAAGCCGAGTTCGATCGCATCAAGTCACTTCTGGATCAGAAGGTCGTGTCGCAGAGCGAGTACGACCAGCGTTCGACGCAGGTGCAGGCGGCACGTCAGCAGTATCTGGCGGCGCAGAACGGCGCGCAGCAGTCATACCGATCGCTGATCGCCGCGCGCGCGCGCATCGACGTCGCGCGCAAGGCTTCCGCGGACACCTCGGTTCGCGCGCCGTTCGACGGCCTCGTCGCCGAGCGCCTCGTGAGCATCGGCGACTACGTGACGCGCGGCACGAAGGTCGCCGCGGTCGTGAAGATCGATCCGCTCCGCGTGGAGCTGACGGTGCCGGAGCAATACCTCTCGCGTGTGAGCAGCGGTCAGTCCGTCCGACTGACCGTCGACGCCTATCCGGGTGAAACATTTGCCGCGAAGGTCCGCTTCGTGTCGCCGGCGTTGAAAACCGACCAGCGCGCGCTGACCGTGGAGGCGATCGCTCCGAACGCCGACGGACGACTCAAGCCGGGGCTGTTCGCGACGGCGCTCCTGCAGGAGCCATCGCCCGCTCCGGCCCTGCTCGTGCCCGACCTCCGCGATCGAGACCATCGCGGGCACCAGCCGCGTCTTCGTCGTGGCCGGCGGCAAGGTTGAAGAGCGCATCGTCACGATGGGCGAGCGCGTCGGCGATCGCATCGAGCTCGCGACGGGTGTGAAGGCGGGCGAGACGGTTGCCGTGAATCCCCGCGGCAAGTTGACGGACGGCACCCGCGTCCAGCTCGAGAACTAGGAATCTGTCATGCAGTGGTTGGCTTCGATCAGTGTTCGACGGCCCGTCTTCGCCAGCGTCCTGATTCTGGCGCTCACCGTCGTCGGCGCGTTCGCGTTCACGAGGCTCGGCCTCGATCGCTTTCCGAAGGTGGATTTCCCGACCATCGTGGTGACGACCAGGCTGCCTGGCGCGGCGCCCGAAGAGGTTGAAACCGAAATCTCCGACAAGATCGAGGAAGCGGTCAATACGATCAGCGGGATCGACGAGCTCCGGTCGACGTCGTCGGAAGGTGTCTCGACGGTCATCATCTCGTTCCTGCTCGAGAAGGACGTCAACATCGCCGCGCAGGAAGTGCGCGATCGGGTGAATCGCGCGTTGCCGCTGCTCCCGAAGACCATCGACCAGCCCACGGTCGAGAAGTTCGATCCCGATTCCGCGCCGGTGCTCACGCTGGCGGTCTCGGCCGCCAAGCCCATTCGCGACATCACCGAGTACGCAGACAAGACGCTTCGCCGCCAGCTCGAAAGCGTTGACGGCGTCGGGCAGGTCCTCGTCGTGGGCGGCCGTCAACGTCAAATCAACGTCTCGCTCGATTCGGCGCGGCTGCAGGCCTACAACCTCACCGTCACCGACGTGTCGCACGCGCTCCAGAACCAGAACGCGGAAATTCCTGGCGGGCGCATCGAGGCGGGCGCGCAGGCGCTCACCCTGCGGACCCGCGGGCGTGTCCAGTCGGTCGAGGAATTCGGCGACGTCGTCGTCAAACAGCGCGACGGACATCCCGTTCTGCTCCGCGACGTCGCGACGATTGAAGACGGCATGGCCGACGCGACGACCAAGGCCAACTTGAGCGGCGTGCCAACCGTGCTGCTCACAATCAGGCGCCAGTCCGGGACCAACACGGTCCAGGTCGTCGACGCCGTGAAAGAGCGGCTGGCTGAGCTGAAGGATGTGACGCCTCCGGGATACAACGTGCGCGTGGTCCGCGACCTCTCGGAGTTCATCAAGGCGTCCATCGACACCGTCGACGAGCATCTCGTGCTCGGATCGATCCTCGCCGCGCTCGTCGTGCTCGTCTTCCTGTGGAACTGGCGGTCGACGCTCATCGCGGCGATCGCGATCCCGACCTCGATCATCGCCACGTTCGGGTTGATCTGGTACGAGGACTTCACGCTCAACTCGATGACGATGCTGGCGCTGACCCTCGCGGTCGGCATCGTGATCGACGACGCGATCGTCGTGCTCGAGAACATCTACCGGTTCGTCGAGGAGAAAGGGCGTCCGCCGTACCAGGCGGCCATCGAAGCCACGCGTGAAATCGGCCTCGCGGTTCTCGCGACTACGCTGTCACTCGTTGCCATCTTCGTCCCGGTCGGCTTCATGGGTGGCATCGTCGGCCGCTTCATGAAGAGCTTTGGCTTGACGATGTCGTTCGCGATCATGGTGTCGCTGCTCGTCAGCTTCACGCTGACGCCGATGCTGTCGGCGCGCTGGATCAAGATGCGGCCGCGGCGTGAGGATGCCGACGGCCACGAGGTGGCGGATCACGGCTCGAAGGAGAGCCGCTTCTTCCGTCCCGTCGACGCGGGCTACTCCAGGCTGCTGTCCTGGGCGCTGGCGCACCGGGCAGCGGTGGCCGGGCTGGCCGTGCTCGTGTTGCTGAGCAGCGTGCCGCTCTTCATGGTGACGAACAAGAATTTTCTCCCGAACGACGATCAGTCCGAGTTCGAGGTTGGCTTGCGGGCGCCCGAAGGCAGCAGCCTGGACGCAACCGAGCTGATTGCGAACCGGATCGCCACGGCCGTCCGCCGCCTGCCGGAGGTCGACTACACGCTGGTGACCGCAGCGGACGATCCTGCCGCAACGCAGAACGTCGGAACGGTCTACGTGCGCCTGAAGCCACTGCACGAGCGTTCGCGCGATCAGTTCGTCGTGATGAATCAGGTGCGGGACAGCGTCCTGCCGCAGTTCACGGCCGCCAACCTCCGGACGGGCGTCAGGACCCGTGGCCACGATTGGCGGCGGCGGCAACCAGAACGCCGAGATTCAGTTCACGATCAACGGCCCCGATCTGGGCAAGCTGGAGAAGTACGCGAACGCGGTGCTTGCCGAGGCTCGCAAGCAGCCTGGCGTCGTCGACCTCGATACGTCGCTGAACGTCGGAAAGCCCGAGGTGTCCGTGCATCTCGACCGTCTGAAAGCGGCGGACCTCGGCGTGCAGATCGCGGACGCCGCAGACGCGTTGCGTTTGCTGGTGGGCGGCGATCAGGTCACCACATACAATGAAGGGGGCGAGCAGTACCAGGTCCACGTCCGGGCGATGTACAACGAACGGGCGACCGCAGCTGCCATCGGTCAGTTGACCGTGCCCTCGAGCAGAATCGGGAGCGTACCGCTCGAGAACATCGCCGCCCTGACGCCGGGGACCTCGCCGAGCGCGATCGATCGGCTCAACCGCCAGCGTCAGGTGACCGTCTTTGCCGGCCTGCTGCCGGGCGTCTCGCAGACGCCGGCCATGGCGGCGATGACGCGCGCGGCCGAGTCGTTGAACATGGGACCGGGGTACAGCACGCGCTTCGCGGGCCGCTCGAGAGAGCTGGGGCGCGCGGCGCAGAACTTCCTCATCGCGTTTCTGTTGTCGATGGTGTTCATGTATCTGATTCTCGCGGCGCAGTTCGAGTCGTGGCTGCACCCCATCACGATTCTGCTGTCGCTGCCGCTGACACTGCCGTTCGCGCTGCTGTCGATCATCATCTTTGGACAGTCGTTGAACATCTTCTCGGCGCTCGGTCTGCTGGTGCTGTTCGGGGTTGTGAAGAAGAACTCGATCTTGCAGATCGACCACGCCAATCAACTCAGGGAGCGAGGCATGGACCGGGATTCGGCAATTCTTCAGGCGAGCCGCGATCGGCTGCGGCCAATCTTGATGACGACGTTCGCGTTCGTCGCAGGCATGATTCCGCTCGTGCTCTCCAGCGGGATCGGATCGGGCACCAATCGCGCGATCGGCGCGGTCATCATCGGAGGGCAGTCGTTCGTGCTGATTCTGTCGCTCGTCGTGACGCCGGTGGCCTACTCGCTGCTCGACGATCTGTCGAAGGTGCGGTTGACGTCGTGGGTCAGAGCGCGCCGGGCGGCGGCGGCCACAGCTACTGGCCTTGCCCTCGTGCTCACGCTGGTGCCGTCGCGTGCCCACGCCCAGGTCGTCACCGCAACGCCCGCGGGACAACCGACCGGAGCGGCCGTGCAGGCTGCGCCTGGCAGCGAGGTGATCCGGCTCACGGCACCCGATGCCGTGAAGATGGCCATTGCGAACAACCTCGATCTCGCGGCCGGACGCTACGAGCCGCAGATCAACGACGAGATCGTCTCGCAGGCGCAGTCCGCGTTCCTGCCGACGATTCAGAGCGGGGTCGAGCGCAACGTCCAGCAGTTGCCGCCGAACAGCATCTTCTTCGGCCAGCAGGGCGTCCGAACCGACGTCTGGGATGGCAACGTGGGCCTCGCGCAGCGGTTGCCGTGGTTCGGCGGATCGTACAGCGTGGCGTGGACGTCGAACCGGACGAACGCCAGCAGCACGCTGTCGAATTTCAACCCGGCCGTGACGGCCTCGCTCCAGGGCGTGTTCTCGCAGCCGCTGCTTCGCGATCTCAAGATCGATCCGTTTCGGGCGACGGTCATCACGGCGAAGCGCAACCGCCAGATTGCCGACATCGATCTCCAGGAGCTTGGCGTGCAGACGTCGGCGAGCGCCGAGCGCTGCCTACTGGAATCTCGTGCTCGCAAGGGCGGCGGTCGCCGTGCAGCAGCGGTCGCTGGATCTGTCCCTCGAGCTCGAACGGAACAATCGCGCGCGCGTCGACGTCGGCCAGTCGCCGCCGCTCGACCTCGTGTCGGCGCAAGCCGAGGTCGCCCAGCGGCGCGAGAACCTGATCATCGCGCAGACGTTGGTTCGCCAGACCGAAGACAACCTCCGGCTGCTGATCATCGATTCGAAGCGGCCCGACTTCTGGTCGATCCGCCTGGATCCCGTCGACCTCGTTCCGCCGGTCGGCCCGGTTCCGGACGTCGATGCGGCTGTCCGGGGGGCGCTGGACCAGCGCACGGACCTGGCGCGGACGCGCAAGCAGATTCAGAACGACGACACGGCCGTAGCGCTCGCGAAGAGCGAGGTCCTGCCGGATCTGCGGCTCCAGGCTTCCTATCTGACCAATGGCCTGGGAGGGACGGAGCTGATTCGCGACAGCTTCCTCGGCCCCGTCATCGGACAGACGTTCACGCCGTACGGTGACGTGCTCCGTCAGCTGTTTGCGGCGAACTACCCGACGTGGACCGTCGGCTTCACGGTGAGCTACCCGCTCGGCAAGAGCTTCGAAGAAGCCACGCTCGCGAGAACGCAGCTTCAGCGCACGCAGGCGACCGCGCAGCTGCGCAGCGCCGAGTTCAAGGCGGTTCGCGAGATCAGGCAGGCGGCGCTTCAGCTCGAACAGAACCGGCAGCGGATCGAAACGACGAGGGTGGCGCGTGAGCTGTCGGAGCAGCGGCTCGATGCCGAGCAGCGGCGGTTCGAGGTCGGGATGTCCACGAACTTCAACGTGATTCAGGCGCAGCGCGATCTTGCGGTGGCCCGCAACGACGAGCTGCAGGCGCAGCTCGACTACCAGCTCGCGTGGATCGCGTTCAACACGGTCCAGAAGATTGGCGGCGCGCTCAGCGGAGCCATCCAGAATGTGGCGCCGAGCGGGGCCTTGCAAGCGGTGACGCCGTCACTCAACAATGTGCCGGCCACCAACGGTCCTGGCGGCGGCCAATAGACAGCGCCCAGTCTCAAGTCGACCGCACGTTCTCGAATCGACCCGGTCTCAGCACCTCGAGCGCCGGGTCGTTCTTTTTCTCGACGATCCAGTCGGCGATCAACGTCGCGGTCAGCGGCGCGAGCAGTACGCCGTTGCGGTAGTGTCCGGCCGCGTGAACGAGCCCGGGCAATCGAGGATCAGGACCGATCGCCGGGAGATCGTCCGGCGTTGCCGGCCTCAGCCCCGCGCGCGCGCCCAGAAACGTCGCCCCCCATCCCGCAGGCAGGAGATCGCACGCCGCGTCGAGCAGATCGCGGATGCCCGCCGCCGTCGTGCGCTCGTCGAAGCCCACGTCCTCTACTGTCGCGCCAACCAGCAGCGTGCCGTCGATGCGCGGGACGATGTAGCACTCCGGTCCCCAGAGGATCGTGTCGATCGGTTCGCGCCTGCCAGCCGAGATGCAGGAGTTGTCCGCGGATGGGCCGCAGCGGCGGAACGGCCGCGGCTGGAATGGCAATCTGATTGGTCCACGCGCCGGCCGCCAGCACCACGCTCGCCGCCGAGAGATCACCGTCGCTCGTATGGACCGTCAGGGATGCCCGGCTGGGTGCGATCGTCTGCACCGTGGCCTGACGAAATCGCGCGCCGGCGTGCTCGGCCGCGCGTGCCAGCGCGTGCGTCAGCTGATGCGCGGACACGTAGCCGTGTGAAGGAGTGAAGAGTGCGCCGGCAATCAAGCCGCCCAGCGCCGGTCGTGCCTGGCGCGCCTCGTCGGGCGTCATCCAGCGCCTGGCAGTATCCGGTGAGTGCAGCGAGGTTCGATGCAGTTCGCTCGCGTGATCCGGATCGAGCGCGACCTCCAGCGTGCCAATCCTGCGGTACTCGACGTCGAGTCCGCTCTCGTGCCTGACCTTCGCGATCCACTCGTCGTAGAGGCCGAGGCTTCGAACGCCCAGGTCGAGGAGCGGTCCTCGATCGTGAGCCTCGATGTAGGGCGCCAGCATGCCTGCCGATGCCTGCGTTGCGCCCCCGCCGGGTGGACGGGGATCGACGACCGTCGAAACGAGCCCGCGCGCCGCCAGTTCGCGAGCGATCGCGCATCCGATGATGCCCGCGCCGACGACTACAACGTCAGCCATAAAACGACCATTGACATTCGATCCTGACGATTGGATCAATGCTCTCATAGGCGGGGTACGCAGGGCGGGGTCAGATCTCGATTTTCTATTTCGGCCGGCGGGATCTAGAAAATCGAGATCTGACCCCATGGAGGCCGCGATGCGAAAGCTGGGGGCGGTGGGACCGGCGGTGTTTCCGTTGGCCCTCGGGTGCATGGGCATGTCGGGGATGTACGGGCCGGCGGATGAGCGCGAGAGCCTGGCCACGATTCACGCGGCCCTCGACGCCGGGATCACGCTGCTCGATACCGGCGACTACTACGGCGCCGGACACAACGAGCTGCTCATCAGCCGCGCGCTGCGGGATCGCCGAGGGGCGGCGCTGCTGTCGGTGAAGTTCGGCGCGCTGCGCGCGCCTGACGGGAGCTGGCTTGGCATCGACACCCGGCCGGCGGCGATCAAGAACTTCCTGGGTACTCGCTCGTCCGCCTCGGAGTCGACCACATCGACATCTATCGGCCAGGACGGCTCGATCCGGCGGTTCCCATCGAGGACACCATGGGCGCGCTCGCGGACCTCGTGACGGCTGGGTACGTTCGCGCGATCGGCCTGTCGGAGGTGGGACCTGACACCATTCGGCGCGCCCAGAGGTCCATCCGGTCAGCGATCTCCAGATTGAATACTCGGTGGTCAGCCGCGGACCGGAAGCCAAGATTCTTCCGACGCTTGCGGAGCTGGACGTCGGCGTCACGGCATACGGTGTCCTCTCGCGAGGGCTGCTGAGCGGCTCGACGCCGTCGACGCGCGGCGATCTCCGCGCGAACCTGCCACGCTTCACCGGCGCGAATCGCGAGCGTAATCAGGAGGTGGTCGAGGCGCTTCAGAAACTGGCCACGGAGAAGGGTGTGTCGGCCTCGCAGCTCGCCATCGCGTGGGTGCTCGCGAAGGGATCGGCGATCGTCCCGGTCGTCGGCGCGCGGACACGCGCCCAGCTCACCGAATCGCTGGCGGCGCTGGATGTCTTGCTGTCGCCGGAGGACCTGACCCGGATCGAGAAGGCGATTCCACCCTCAGCGGCGGCGGGCTCCCGCTACGGCGAGGATCAGATGCAGGTCCTCGACAGCGAGCGATAGGGGTCAGATCTCGATTTTTTAGCTCGACCGTGGACCAATTAGAAAATCGAGATCTGACCCCAAGCCCCAGGGCGATTCCCTGGGTCGGTAGCGCCGGCCGGGCGCTTGACAAACACACACCGGTCGATGTATTTAACCTATTGTTTAATTAACCAATAGGTTCAATTAGAGGGAGGACCTATGCCCGCAGGCAGCGCGGCCAACACCGACACCTTCAACGTCACGACGCCCTCCGAACGCGAGATCGTGCTGACGCGGCTGTTCGACGCGCCGCGACGGCTCGTCTTCGATGCGATGACCAGGCCAGAGCACGTGCGGCATTGGTGGGGACGCCTGGACGACCGCTACTCGGTCACGGTCTGTGAAATCGACCTGCGCCAAGGCGGTGCGTGGCGCTTCGTTGGGCGCGGTCCGCAGGGAGAGTTCGCATTCCATGGGGTCTACCGGGAGATCGCCCCGCCCGACCGCCTGGTCTACACCGAAATCTACGACCCGTTTCCCGACGCCGAGTCGGTCGTCACGTCGGTGTTCAGCGAGGAGCGCGGCAAGACGCGACTCACGATGACCGCGCTGTATCCGACGCTGGCCGTGCGGGATGCGGTCATCAAGAGCGGAATGGAGAGAGGCGCCGGCATCAGCTACGACCGGCTGGAGGACCTGCTGCGGACGCTACAGCAGAGGTAACTGCCGCGGGCATGTCGACTCGTCTGGGGTCAGATCTCGATTTTCTATTTTGGTCCCCGCTGAATTAGAAAATCGAGATCTGACCCCACCCCTGCCCCCTACCGCCCTTCGACGGGATACCCCTTCCACAGCCACTCGAGCGCTTCCGCCAGGGTCTGCTGCTTCACGGCGCGATCGGTGTGTCCGGCGTTGCGGACGAAGAGAAACTGGTAGTGGTACCCCTTCGCGGCCAGCACGCTGGCCATGTTCTCGTTCGCGACCACCCAGTCGTGCATGTTGTCGCGCATCACGTTGGGGTTGAGCAGGTCCCGATCTCCGACCTCCATCCAGATTCGGATCGGTTTCGGCGGGCTGTCCGGAATCAGGTGTTCGTGAAACTCCCACGCGCCGTGCGGTGTCTCGGAATTGGGGGGCCATTGCTGGTTCACATAGGTGCCGGAGTACGTGAGCACGCGGTGATACAGCTCGGGGTGATACCACGCCATGATCAATGCCGCCGATCCCCCGGAACTGCCGCCCATCGTCGCGCGTCCTTCCGGATCGCTCTGTCAGCTTCACGTTGCACTGTTTCTCGACCAGCGGGAGCACTTCGGTTTCGACGAACTCGGCGTAGCGGCCAGACATCGTGTCGTACTCGAGGCCGCGCTGACTCCCCTGCGCATCGCCGCTGCCATTGCCGATGGAGATCGCGATCATGACGGGCACCCGTTTCTGCGCGATCAGGTTGTCGAGCGCCGTGAACAGGAATTGATCGGGTCCATCGGCGCCGACGATGAACGGTGCGGCGGTTCCACGAACGTATTGCCTGGGAACGTAGACGGCGACATGACGTGTGTACGGAGCCGGATGACTGGTGGTCACGACCAGCTTGGCCGGATCGGTCGGATCGGGCGTCCCGAAGGTTCCGGCGTCCCGCGCGATGCCTGGATAGATCGTGCTGTCGGCGGAGCTCATCGTGATGGTGCAGATGACCGCCTGCGGCACGCCTTCCTGGACGGCCATCGCCGACGCGGGATTGTGCGTGGGGCCGATGATGAAGTTTCCGTCAGCGTCCGCAGGCGGAACCACGCCATCGGGAAGCTCCTTGGCTGTGACGTACCCGGGCGTGTTCGGATCGCGTGTCGGCGGCGTCGGCCGCGGTACAGGCGAAGTGGTCTGTGGCGGAGGAGTGGTGGCCGGCGGATGCTGCGCGGTTGTTGGCAGCAGCAACCGCCAGCAGGCTCACTACGAGTGCGATGCGCGAAAGTGTTGGTCATGACTGAGCGCCGTCGTGGCGTTGGGTATGGTACGCCAACCGACGGCGCTCCGGACCGCCCGACGCTCCCACCGGCGCGCGATCGCCGCCGAGCCAGCTTCAAGGCTCCAAGACCGGCTGCACAGGGTCACCGCGCATGTCTACCAGAACCACCTGAACAGGAAGTCCAGCGGGCTGACCGTTCGAGGTGCATCCGCTCGACCCGATCGTCTACGTCGGAGTCTCCATCCTTCTCGCGGTTGTGGCGGCGCTGGCGTGCCTCGTGCCGTCGGCCAGGGCCGCTCGAATCGATCCGCTTCGCGCCCTCCAGACCGACGTCACGTGATCTCCCCTGCGCGGGCCTCGGTCGATCACACGGGCGGCCTCACCGGCGCGCTTCCGTATACGACCGCGCGCTCGAGTGATACCGACGCGTCAGGCGTCGGAGTCCGCACCTTCAGCCGGACGACGTGCGTTCCTGGAGGGAGCTGGTATTTCCAGAAGGGCGTGAATCGGCGGCGCGTGAAGTCGGTCGGCAATTCGATCGTTTCCACCAGCCGGTCGTCGATGTACATCTCCGTCGTGATCACCTGGTCCTTCGCTCCGTCGCTTCGCGCGCTGCCCTGCACGACGAAACCAATACCCTCGATGGTGAACGACACCTCGTCTCTCAGCTGTTTGTGCAACGGAATCTCGGCAATCGGAAAATGGCCCTCGAAGTTCTGCTCGACGCGAACGGGGGCGACCGGCTGCAGGGCCAGCACGACGTGATCGTCTGTCACTTCCCCACCGTTTCTGCGGATCAGCTGAAGCGCGTGTTTGAAGGTCAGGGCGTACGTGTCGTTCAACGACAGACCGGCGTACTCGAACGGCAAGGGTTCAACCTGGGAAAGCCCCTGCTTCCAGTACGCCGGGATCTTCGAGTAGCCGATGATGGCGCCGAGGATTCCCGCGGCCGACGAGGGATTGCAGTCCGAATCCTGGCCGGCGCGGGTCGCGATGGCGATGGTCTTCGTCATGTCGCCCTGGCCGTAGAGCAGCCCCAGCACGACGTAGGCGGCATTGAGCCTCGCGTCGATGTCGAAGGCGGCGAACACGCCGTCCGCGCAACCCACATCCTCCGCCCACTTCTTCTGAATCTCAAACCACGCGCGCTTCCAATCGTCGGGATATTGCCTGTGCAGATCGATGACGCCGCTGATGGTCTGATAAAACCGGGTGCCGACGGGAATCGACTTCAGGCCTTCCGTCACCACGTAGTTGACGTCCGTGGATGCGAACGCCAGCGAATACATCGTCGCGATGTAGACGCCGCCGTACCACCCGTCGCCTGAGTTCATGATGTGACCGACACGATCCGCCATGGCCGCGGCGGCAGCCGGCATGCCCGGCGACATGAGGCCGATGAAATCGGATTCGATCTGGAAGTCGATGTCGTCGGCGTCGGGATTGTTCCGCCAGTCGCCCGACGCCGGCGGCGTCATGCCCCGCAGGATGTTGTAGCGCGCCATCTGATTGGCATGCCAGAGCTGATAGCCGGCGTGTGCAAAGGCGTCGGCGAACTGCGCGGCGGACGCGTCGAGGCCCTGCTTCTCGATGACGTTCACGAACGTGAGATCCACGTAAATGTCGTCGTACAGCCCTTTCGTGTGCTCGAACGACTCCTTGAGCAGCGTGTCGTTCCACGCAATCGGCGTGTAGTCGTCGATCATCGTGCCGCGATAGCGGAACTCGGTCGGCCCTCCGAACGTGACGCCAATGGTCTGCCCGGCCCAGCCCCCCTTGATCTTGTCTCGGAGGGCGTCGGTGGTGAGTCGAACGGTGCGATCGGGGCGGATGGGCGTCGTCTGGGCGAATGCGGGCACCACCAGCATCATCCCGACAACGATGATGAACGACCGGACGATTGAACGGACCATTGACCTCTCCTCTTCAGCGACGTTCCCGTCGTTCGCCCAAGCGATGACGATATGCATCCAGGATGACGGCAGCGACGATGACGCCGCCCGTGACGATGCGTTTCGTTGGCTCGGTCGCGCCAATCTGCGCGAGGCCGGCCTGCAGCACGGCAATGATCAGGACCCCGAAAAAGCTGCTGACGACCGATCCGCGACCGCCCATCAAGCTCGTGCCGCCGATGACGACCGCCGCGATGGCCGACAGCTCCAGTCCTATGCCGCTGTTGGGATCGGCCGACTCGAGGTACGCCAGGTGAAACACGCCGCCAAGGCCGGCGAGCAGCCCGGACATCGCGAACACCGCCACCAGCACACGCCGCGGATCGATCCCCGACAGCCGTGCGGCTTCCGGGTTCGCGCCAACAGCAAAGATATAGCGCCCGAGGACGGTTCTCGACAGCAGAATCTGTCCGGCCGCCACGACCAGCGCGGCGACGAGGAACGCGGGCGACAGGTCGATGCCCGGAAGGGGCACGCCGATGCGGCCCATGGCTGCGCCGACGAACACCGACCGTGATTCGGTGACGAGATAGGCGCCGCCGCGCGCGATTTCCAGCATCCCGAGCGTGACGATGAACGATGGGACCGACCAGCGGACCGTGATGAACCCGTTCGCCAGTCCTGCCGCAAGACCGACCGCCAGACACAACGAGACGGCCACCGGCAGGGGCAGCTGCCAGGTGACACGGGCGAGGGCCAGCAGCGACGAGCTCAGGGCCATGACCGATCCGACCGATAGATCGATGCCCGCGGCAATCAGCACGAGGGTCATCCCCACGGAGATCACCGTCAGCGCCGGAATCTGATTGGCCAGCGTGGTGAAGGTGACCCGGCTGAAGAAATGATCGCTCGACAGGCCGAACAGCGTGATGAGCACGACCAGGACCGCGGCCAGCCCCAGATACTGCGTGAGTCGGGACGACCTCATTTCTGGCCGGCGGAAATCACGTCGACTGGCGTCTGCATGTCTGTCGGCTTGGCGTCGCCGCGAAGGATCTTCAGCGCGTATTCGATACCGAAGACGGCGAGTCGATCGGCATGTTGATCGGCCGTCGCGACGACGCGGCCATCCTGGATGAGCTGGTGAACCGCCGCAATGTTGTCGAAACCGACGACGAGCACCTTGCCGGTTGCGCCGGCCTGCCGGACTGCGGCCGCCGCGCCGAGGGCCATGTTGTCGTTGCTGGCGAGGATGGCGTTGAGATCCGGATGCTCGCGCAGTATCGCCGCGGTGATCGTGTTCGCCTCGTCCTGCTCCCAATGCGCGCTCTGCACCGCCACGACGTCGACGCCGGCCTCGCGCATCGCGTCTTCGAAGCCAAGCCGGCGCTGCTGCGCGTTGAACGCCGTCGGAATGCCCTCGAGGATCGCGGCCTTGTCGCCCCGATGAAGATGCGGTCGCGAGCGCGGTCCCGACCGTCCGCGCGCCGGCGCGGTTGTCCGGCCCGACGAACGGGATCTCGACGCCGACCTGCTGAAGCGTCGGGGAGTCGAGCTTGTTGTCGATGTTCACGACGACAATGTGCCGCCGAAGCGCCTTTGCGAGCACTGGCACGAGCGCCCGTGAATCGGCGGGCGCGATGACGATCGCGTCCACGCCCTCAGCCATCATCTGCTCGACGAGCGCGACCTGCTGCGACAGATCGCTTTCGTTCCGTATCCCGTTGACGATCAGCGTGTACGTCTGAGGATTCGCGGCCTGGTGCGCCTTCGCACCCTCGGCCATCGTGACGAAGAACTCGTTGGCCAGCGATTTCATGATCAGCGCGATGCGGCGCGGGTTCGACCGCGCCGCGGGCGGCCCGGAGGATGCGCCGTCCCGTTGAGCCGCCGCAGCCGATCGGAACGAGGGCTGCCAGGAGAGCGACGAGCACGGTGGCGTGGGGTCGTGTGCGATGGCGCATGGGTGGCGAGCTCCGTCGATTGTGTGTCACGCAGGCTCTACGGCCGGGCAGACGTGCTCGTGTTCGTGCAGAAAGGCTTCGATCTGCGCGCGCCGTGGCGCCGACGCCTGCGCCCCCACCACCGTCACCGACAGTGCTGCGGCGGCGTTGGCAAACCGAAGCGCGTCACGCGGCGACTTCCCTTCGACAAGCGCTGCTGCCAGCGATCCATTGAAGACGTCGCCCGCAGCCGTCGTGTCAACCGCTTGAACCGTGAACCCTGGCACGAGCGCGGAGACGCCCTCGAAGGACGCGAACACACCGCGTGCGCCCAGGGTGATGAGCACGTCCCGAACGCCGCGCTCCTGCAGCGTCCTCGCGGCGCGAGTCAGCGCAGGCGCATCGCTGAGCTCAACGCCGGTGAGCTGTTCCGCCTCGCGCTCGTTCGGCGTGATCATCGAGACCGTCGCGAGAAGCGAGTCGGCCAGCGGTTGCGCGGGTGCAGGGTTCAGAATGACCCGCGCGCCCTGTCGCGCAGCCACCCGCGCCGCGGCTTCGACGGTGGCCAGAGGAATCTCGAGCTGCAGAAGCACCGTATCCCCGACGCTGAGAATGCGTGCGAGCGGTTCGACGTCCTGCGGCCGAAGCCCACGGTTGGCGCCAGCCGCCACCGCAATACTGTTCTCGCCACCATCGTCCACGAAGATCAGGGCGACACCCGAGGGTGTGTCCGGCACCCGACGGATGAGATCGACGTCGATGCCTTCGGCGGCGAAGCTCTGGAAGCGCACGATCGCCGAAGTCGTCGGCCCCGAGCGCGGTGACGAACACGACCGCGGCACCCGCGCGCACCGCCGCGATGGCCTGGTTCGCGCCTTTGCCCCCGCCGGTGATTTGGAAGCCGTCACCAAGAACCGTTTCGCCGGGCGCAGGGATCCTGGGCACCTTGACCGTCATATCGGTATTCGAGCTGCCGACGACAACGACTTTGCCCACTCGGCTCCTTGGTCCCGAAGGCTGCGCCCGAAGGATAGTCGATTCCGCAGTACTCTAGGCGGAGATGAAAGGCCGTGTCATGTTCATCGCTGTCTGGGCTGTCTTCTCGTGCGTGGGTGTGCTCTGGGCCGGACCACAGGCCGCTCGCGACCCGCGGTGGAATCAGGAGGTTGCCGACACCGTCGACCAGGTGCTCGGCTCCGCGAAGCATCCGGGCCTGACCTGGGGATCCATCCCGGATGTCGCGGCGACGCTGAAGCCGTTGTACGACGCGGAACCGGACCGGCTCGTGTGGTTCGACGGCACGACGCCGAGACCTGTGGTGGAATCCACGCTCGCGACGTTGCGGGCGGCCGGCGATCATGGTCTCAATCCCGCTGACTACGACGCGGCCTCGCTCAGCCAGCAGTGGACGGTCCTCGAAGGAGGCGGCGGAACGGCTCGCGAACGCGCGTACTTCGATCTTGGCGTCAGCATTGCCTGCGCTCGCATCCTGAAGGCCGTCCACGGCGGTCGCGTGGATCCCGCCACGATGGACTGGGGCTACGCCATCAACCCGAGCCAGTTCGATGTTGCCGACGCGCTCCGCAAGGTCAGCCTCGGAACCGCGCTCAGCACGACGCTCGATACGCTACAGCCGCACTTCTCCCACTACCTGCGCGCACGAAAAACCCTGGCCGCTTACCGAACGCTGGCGCAGGCTGGCGAGCCGGCTGTCGTTCCCGACCTGCCGAAGGGGCGACCGAAGATCGCGCCGGGTCAGACCTGGGTGGGCGTGCCGCAGCTGACAGCGCGTCTCCGGATTCTTGGTGACCTGCCAGCCGGCACGCTCGAGAGTGGATCCAGTTACACGGGACCGCTGGTAGACGCCGTCAAGCGGTTTCAGGGACGTCACGGTCTGGACGTGGATGGCGTGATCGGAGCCGGCACCATCAAGGCGCTCAACGTTCCGCTGGCGGCGCGAGTGCGCCAGATCGAGCTGGCCATGGAGCGCATGCGGTGGCTGCCTCCCTTGAGCGATCGTCCGAACGTATTCGTGAACGTGCCGCTCTTCCGGTTATGGGCCGACGATCCGTCCACCGGCGCGGAGCCGCTCCGCATGAACGTCGTGGTCGGCAAGTCGCTCAATCACAAGACGCCCATCTTCGTCGACCAGATGGAGTACGTGATCTTCCGCCCGTACTGGAATCCGCCCCGCAGTATCACGGTCCAGGAGATCGTGCCGAAGGCGCGGCACGATCCGGGATACATGGCGCGCGAAGCGTTGGAGATCGTCGCGGGCGATCAGGAGAGCGCCGCGGCGCTGCCGCCGACGCCGGAGAACCTGACCCTCCTCGCCGAAGGCAAGCTTCGAGTCCGTCAGAAGCCGGGGCCGTCGAATTCGCTTGGGCTGGCCAAGTTCATCTTCCCGAACGACGACAACGTCTACATGCACGGCACACCGGCGCCGCAGCTGTTCTCACGCGCGCGCCGCGACTTCAGCCACGGCTGCATCCGGCTGGAGGATCCGGCGGGCTTCGCCGAATGGGTGCTGCGAGATCAGCCGGACTGGCCCCGTTCCCGCATCGACCAGGCCATGCAGGAGGAGCGGCCCACGCGCGTCAATCTGAAGGCGCCGCTCACGGTCGTGCTGTTCTACGACACGGTCCACGTCAACTCGGAGAACGTGGTGTTCTTTGTGGATGACATCTACGGCGACGACCGCGTGCTCGACGCCTTGCTGGCCAAGGGCTACCCCTATCCGGCGAGGCGATAGCCTTCGGGTTGACATTCAACCCGTCGTCGGCGATGCTCGGGTTAGATGTCGACCAGGGACGAGAACGATTTCTCCCGCTGATCGACGGCGTGGCGTTCGGTGCGGGCCTGACGCTCGTCGTGGCCGCGGCAGCGCTGGCGGCATACCAGCCTGCGCGACGCGCGGCGCGTGTGGACCCCGCGCGGACGCTGCGTGCGGATTCCTGAGGCCGCGACTATCGCGTCAGGGATTTCTGGTATCGCCAGACCTCGAGCGCGAACGTCCCTTCCGACGTCTCGGCCTGAGTGATCATCGAGCCAACCCGCTCCCATCCGGACTTCTCGTAGAATCGCGCCGCCCGGTCGTTCCCTATTGCACACGCCAGCCACGCTGTCTCGACCCCGGCCGACGCGAGCCTGGCCTCTGCGTCGCCGATGAGCGCCGCCGCGACGCCGGAGCCGCGCGCTCCGGCCGAGACGTACAGTTGGTAGACCTCAGCATCCTTCACCATGCAGAAGCCGACGGGTGAGCCGGACGGGCCTGCAACGCGGACACTCGGAAGCGCCTGCTGAAGCCGCTCTCTGAAATTCTCGAGCGTGCGAAGTCGCGCGAGCGCCGGCGGGACAATCCGCGCGTGAGCCTCGTGCCAGCCATCGAACCAGAGTCTGGCTAGTTGGTCGACTTCGCTGCTATCCGCGACGCGTACCATCATCGAAGCCTGAACGCAGCCATCTCCTCGCCGTTTCGGACCAACAGGATATCGCGGTGCGTGGAAGTAGACTACCCTCCGAGGTGACGTGTGAACTCAGTCACGGTTCCGGCTTTGGTTGCGGCAACAATCGTCATGACGCGGCGGGCTCGGCACGGCGCTCTTCCCGCCTCCTCAATCGGCCGAAACCGGGGCCGGAAGCGCCGCGCGGCCGCTTCTGCTGGAGAGAGATGAAGGCGAGGTGCGGACTCGCCGCATTCACGCCGACGGCAGCGTCCCCGCCTCCTCTCAATTCATCCTGAAGGTGAGTCCGAAGAACAACGGCTCCCAGCATCTGGTGGCTGGAGCCGAAGTGCTCGAGCCCGGAGCGACGTTGCCGAAGCATCGGCACCTGCTCCAGGATGAAATCCTCTTGATACAGAGTGGAACCGCTCAGGTGCGGCTCGGCGATCAGGAACGCGAGCTGCATTCTGGCGGTCTCGTCTTCATTCCAGCAAACACTTGGATCAGCGCGACGAACACTGGCACTGAGCCGATCGCGCTGACCTTCGTCTTCTCGGCGCCGGGATTCGACGATACGATGCGGTGCAATTCGGTGCCCGCGGGTGAGACGCCAACCCCCATCACGCCGGACCAACAGCGGGAGTGTGCACACCTCGGACACGCGGAGAACGCGGGCCGCCAGGAACAGCCGGAGGACTGAGGTGTCACGGGGCCTTCGGCCGCTGCGGAGAGATCGAGCGCCTCATCGGCGCCGTCGACCCTCGCTCAGATCGGGAAGGAACGCGGCGAGGACCCCGATGGCCGGGAGAAACGCGCACAGCCCGTAGACCGCCTCGATGCCGATGCGATCCGCCAGCCGTCCGAGCGCTGCCGCGCCGACGCCGCCCATCCCGAATGCGAAACCAAAGAAGAGACCCGAGATCAGCCCGACCCGTCCCGGCACGAGCTCCTGCGCGTAGACGACGATGGCTGAAAACGCGGACGCGAGGATCAGACCGATAACGACAGCGAGGATCGCCGTCCAGAACAGGTTCGCGTGCGGCAGCACGAGCGTGAACGGCAGGACACCCAGAATCGATCCCCAGATCACTGGCTTGCGGCCGATTCGGTCGCCAATTGGACCGCCGAGAATCGTACCGGCCGCAACCGCCGCAAGAAACATGAACAGGTACAGCTGTGCACCCTGTACCGATACGTGAAACTTCGTCATCAGATAGAAGGTGAAGTAGCTGCTCAGGCTGGCGAGGTAGAAGTACTTCGAGAAGATGAGCGAGGCGAGGATGGCAATAGACCAGGCAATCCGCTGTCGCGAGATCGGATTGGCCCCGACCACGTGGCCGGTCGCCGCGCCTCGAGCCTGTGACGGATGGGTGCTGTACCAGCGACCAATTCTGACAGCGAGGACGATGCCCACCACGGCAAGGAGCGAGCACCACCGCAGGCTTTTCTGTCCGTACGGCGCGATCACAAACGCTGCGAGCAGGGGGCCCAGCGACGAGCCGGCGTTGCCTCCGACCTGAAAAACGGATTGCGCCAGTCCATGGCGTCCGCCCGAGGCCATGCGGGCGACGCGCGAAGACTCCGGGTGGAACACCGACGAGCCGACGCCGACGAGCGCCGCCGCCAGCAGCAGGAGCGGATAGGTCCATGCCACAGACAGCAGCAAGAGTCCCATCAGCGTGAAGCTCATTCCCGCCACGAGCGCGTACGGCGCCGGCCATCGATCCGTCAGAAATCCGACGACCGGTTGGAGCAGCGATGCGGTCAGCATCAACGCCAGCGTCATCAGGCCGATCTGCGAGAAGCTCAGCGCGAACGACGCCTTGAGCAGCGGGTAGATCGCCGGCAGCACCGACTGGATCGTATCGTTCAGCAGATGCGAGACGCTGACCGCCGCCAGGATCCCGACGGCCGTTGCATCCGCAACGATTGGCGACGTGGCAGACCGATCAGCGGTATCGGGTGAAGACGCGTGAGCAGATGACGTCACGGGGAAACGTCTATTGTACGACGTGCCCCTTCCAGCGCGAGCAACCGGGCCTTGATGTCGAGCCCTCCGGCAAATCCCGTCAGCGCGCCACTCGCTCCAAGGACCCGATGGCACGGCGCGACGATGGACAGCGGATTTCTGCCGTTGGCGGCGCCAACCGCGCGCACCGCAGTCGGATTCCCGATCTGTCTCGCGATCTGTCCGTACGATCTCGTTTCTCCGAACGGGATCGTCAGCAGTGCGTTCCACACTTTCCGCTGGAACGGCGTGCCAGCCATGTCCAGCGTCAACGCGAACGCTTTCCGTCGTCCTCCGAAATATTCGGTCAGCTGGCGCTCCGCCTCGACGAGCACCGGGTGATTGGTGTCCTCTGCGTCGATGTGCAACCGCACGCGGCTCGGCCGATCCTTCTCCCACAGAATCGCGGCGAGGCCTTCATCGGTTGCGACGAGCGTCAGCTTGCCGACGGGAGAGGTGACGATCTTGTAGACGTAGCGCTTGTTGGTGTTCCGATCCAGTTTGGCCATTGCAGGCTCCTCTCGATCTCATGTCCGTTTCAAGATAGCGCCTGCGCCCGGACGCTGCTCGCCATTTTCGGACATCGCCATCGGGGCAGGCCTTTAGGCCTCCTCCTGGTCCCGGCGGGTGGCGTGGTAAAATAAGGGGTTTGCGCCCACTCACTTTCAGCTCGCAGATAGACCAGCTCACATGATCTCCACTCAAAACGTCTCGATGCGGTTCGGGTCGAAGCTGCTGTTCGACGATGTGACGACCACCTTCTCGTCAGGCCGGCGCTATGGCTTGACCGGACCCAACGGCGCGGGCAAGTCGACGTTCTTGAAGCTCCTGACCGGCGAGCTTCCGCCTCAGAAGGGAACGGTCACGCGACCGGCCAAGCTCGGCGTCCTGCGGCAGGATCAATTCGTCTTCGATCGGTTCCGCGTGATCGACACGGTGATCATGGGCAACACCCGGCTCTGGGCGGCGCTCCAGGAGCGCGAGCAGCTGTACGCGAAGACCTCGATCAGCCACGAGGACGGCATGCGCCTCGGCGAGCTCGAGGGCATCGTCGGCGAGGAGGACGGATACACGGCGGAGAGCGACGCGGCCATTCTCCTGCAGGGCCTCGACATTCCCGACCAGCTGCACGACCGGACGATGGCGGAGCTGCAGGGCGGACAGAAGGTCAGGGTTCTGCTCGCTCAGGCGCTGTTCGGACATCCGCAGGCCCTGCTGCTCGACGAGCCGACGAACCACCTCGACCTCGACTCGATCCATTGGCTGCGCGAGTACCTCGTCCGCTACGAGGGCACGCTCATCGTGATCTCGCACGATCGGCATTTCCTGAACGGCGTCTGCACGCACATCGCCGACATCGACTACGAGACGATCATCACCTACACGGGCGGCTACGACGACATGGTGATCGCCAAGACGCAGATTCGAGCGCGGGTCGAAGCGGACAACGAGCAGCGGGCGAAGAAGATCGCGCAGTTGAACGACTTCATCGCGCGTTTTTCGGCCGGGACGCGCGCGAGCCAGGTGATGTCGCGAAAGAAGGAAGTCGAGCGGCTGCAGACGACCGAGCTGGCCCGGTCGAACATTCAGCGGCCGTACATCAAGTTCGCGATGAACCGGCCGTCAGGCCGGGTTGCGCTCGAGTGCTCCGGTGTTGCCAAAGCCTACGGCGCAGCCCGATCGTGTCGGACTTCAGCGCCGTCGTGAACCGCGGCGAGAAGATCGTGCTGGTCGGTCGCAACGGTCAAGGCAAGACCACGCTGCTCAAGGCGCTGCTCTCGGACGCGACCAGGCGTGAACGGGTCTCCCGCCGACATCGACAGCGGCACGGTCAGGTGGGGCCACGAAGTCTCGGTCGGCTACTTCCCGCAGGACCACACCGGGGCGATCGAGAAGGGCCTGACGGCGGTCGAGTGGCTGCACCGCTTCGATCCCGACGCGGCCAGGCAGGACATCCATGGGCTGCTCGGGCAGATGCTGTTCAGCGGCGAAGAAGGCCTGAAACCGACCGACGCGCTGTCGGGCGGCGAAACCGCCCGCCTGCTCTTCTGCCGGATCATGCTGCAGAAGCCGAACGTGCTCGTCCTCGACGAACCCACCAACCATCTGGATCTCGAGGCGATCAACGCGCTGAACGTCGCGTTGCAGCGCTTCGAGGGGACGGTGCTGCTGGTCACCCACGACCAGGACGTCATGGAGGAGGTTGGGACGCGAGTCTGGCATGTGGAGAACGGCTCGATTCGCGACTTCAAGGGCACGTACGAGGAGTACGCCGCCTCGGTCGTCTAGCTCCACGTCACCCGCACGAGCAATCGTCGGGTGCTACCATGAGTGGCATGTCCCTCGACGAACGCGCGTTCTTCACGGAAAAGCCCGAAACGCGGACCGGGCGGTATCAGTGCCCGAAGTGCCGGCGCAGCGGCGGAGTACCGCATCCGGTGGGTCAGGCGGTCGAAGAAGCCCGGATTGCCGGCCGGGGCCGACGAGCGCGATCGGGCCAAGTTCGCGAAGCTGCGCGACTACCTGCTGCGGCTCGACGACGAGGTCACGTGCTCGACGTGCGGCAAGAAGTTCGAGATTCCGTCGCAGCACTCGCTGATGTTCGTGGACCAGATCGCGGGTCTCCCCAACGACGAGGAGCTCGAACGCGAGATCGACATCGCATCGGGAGAGACGGAACCGCCCCGTCGAAACCAAGCCGCCGCTGCCGGCGCGGTTCACGCGCAAATCGCACGGCTGGAAGTAATGATTTCTCGGCATCGTCGCGCAGCCGCCTGACGCGAGCGGGACGTCGATCGGTTTCCTGACGACACGCTCTTTCATCGCGTGGCGCGCGCCGCCTGCCACGCGCGGTGTCTGCCTCGCAAAGAGCTCTACGAGACGTGGGAGATGGCGCGACGGGTGCGCCGGCTCTTTCGCGGCGGTCGCGTCATCGACCTCGGCGCCGGCCATGGCCTGCTCGCTCAGGTCATGCTGCTGCTCGACGATTCGTCGCCATCGGCGGTGGTCATCGACAAGACGCTTCCTCCCTCCAGCGCCAAGCTGCACGCGGCCCTCTCGCAGGCGTGGCCCAGGCTCTCCGGTCGCATCACGTTTGTCGCGAGCGCGCTGGACGAAGTCGAGATCTCCGAGGACGACGTGGTGGTCTCGAGCCATGCGTGCGGCGCCCTCACCGATCGGGTCCTCGAGCGGGCCGTTGCGGCGAACGCGCGCGTCGCCGTGCTGCCGTGTTGTCACGACCTCAAGTCCAACGACGCGCGTGGACTCTCCGGCTGGATGGACGGACCGGTCGCGATCGACGTCATGCGCGCCGTGCGCCTGACGGAGCGCGGCTATCGGATCTGGACGCAGACCATTCCGACTGACATCACGCCGAAGAACCGGTTGCTGCTGGGTGCGCCAATGGTGGCGGCCAGCGCCGCGGTGGCCAGATGAGCGGTACGGACCTCCTCGATCGACTCGCCGGACACAAGACACTCGGCGGAGCGCCACGCGAAGAACTGGCGTGGCTGGCCGCACACGGCACGCTTCGCCAACTCCTCGAAGGAGAGGTGCTGAGCTCCAAAGGCGAGCCCGTGGCCGCGCTCTTCATCGTGCTCAGCGGCCGCATCGCCATTTACCTGGACCGCGGCGCCGGCCGGCACAAAGCCATGGAGTGGCGCGCCGGTGATGTGACGGGGATGCTCCCCTACTCGCGCCTGATCAGCCCTCCGGCGGACTCGGTCGCGCAGGAAGCCTCTGAGATTCTCGCGGTCCCTCGCGACGACCTGACGGCGATGATCAGCGAGTGTCACACCATCACGTCGATCCTCGTCCACACGATGGTCGATCGCAGCCGCTATTTCACGTCGAGCGGCCTGCAGGACGAGAAGATGGTCTCGCTCGGCAAGCTCTCCGCTGGTCTGGCGCACGAGCTGAACAACCCGGCTTCTGCGATTGAACGGAGCGCCGCGCTGCTCGACAAGAGCCTCGACGAGGCCGAGCAGGCGACGCTGGCGCTGGGCGCATCCAAGCTGACCGACGCGCAACTCGCCGCTATCGAGGCGATGCGCACGTCTTGCGTCACGGCGTCGATGCATGGCGTGCTCTCGCCGATCCAGCAGGCCGAGCGGGAGGACGACATCTCCGATTGGCTCGCCGCGCACGGTGTCGACGACCACATCGCCGGACCGCTTGCCGAAACGGCCGTCACGCTCGAAGTGCTCGATCAAATCGCGCTCGCGATCAGCGGCCCACCGCTTGCGGCGGTACTCCGATCGGTCGCAGCGGCGTGCTCGGTCCGGAGCATCACATCGGAAATTCAAGAGGCGGCGACGCGGATCTCCGGTCTCGTGATGGCCATCAAGGGCTTCACGCACATGGATCAGGCAGCGGTGGCCGAGCCCGTCGACCTGACGTCGAGCCTTGGCAACACGGTCACGGTGCTCGCGGCAAAGGCGCGAGGGAAATCCGTCGCGGTGACGGTCACCGTCCAACCAGACCTCCCCCGCGTCCGTGGCTTTGCCGGCGAGCTCAATCAGATCTGGGCGAACCTGATCGACAACGCGCTCGATGCCGTTCCTCAGGCGGGCCAGGTCGACGTCACCGCGGCCCGCGACCGCCAGCGCGTCGTCGTCCGCGTCGTCGACAACGGGCTCGGGCATTCCAGATGACGTCCGCGCGCGCATGTTCGAGCCGTTCTTCACCACCAAGCAGGTCGGCAAGGGCACGGGGCTGGGCCTCGATATCGTCCGGCGCCTGGTCAGCCACAACGACGCCGAGATCGAGGTCGATTCGGCCCCGGGTCGAACGGAGTTCCGCGTCTCCCTGCCCGTCGCCGACGTCGAGAGCACCGGATGAACAAACCTGCCTTGCTGGTCGTTGACGACGATGCCCAGGTGCTCGCGGCGGTACGTCGCGACCTGCGCGGACGGTATCGCGAGTCCTATACCGTCATCAGCGCGACCTCAGGAGAAGAGGCGCTCGCCACGGTCCGCGAGCTGAAGGCCCGCGGCGAGTCGCTCGCCATCGTGATCAGCGACCAGCGCATGCCGGGGATCCAGGGGACCGACGTGCTCGCGCAGTCACGCGACGTGTATCCGCTGGCCCGTCGCGTGCTGCTCACGGCGTATTCGGACATCGACGCCGCGATCAAGGCCATCAACGTCGCGCACCTCGATCACTACCTGTCGAAACCCTGGGATCCACCGGAGGAATGCCTGTTCCCGGTGATCGACGATCTGCTCGACGACGTGGCAGGCTGAGTATCTTCCCGAGGCGAAAGGGCTGAGACTGATCGGGCATCAGTGGTCGCCCCGTTCCCACGAGATCAAGGATTTTCTCGCGGGCAATCTGATCCCGTACCGATGGCTCGACGTGGAGCGGAGCCCGGACACGCAGAGCCTGCTCGACGCGGCCGGCATCGGCGCGCAGGAACTGCCCGCGCTCTTTTTCGAGGATGGATCGGCGCTGCGCAACCCCGAGCGGCGTCAGGTGGCCGAGCGCCTCGGCCGATCGCTTTCGGCGGCGCTCAATCTGTACGACCTCGTGATTGTGGGTGCGGGTCCGTCCGGGCTCGCCGCGGCGGTTTACGGCGCGTCCGAAGGATTGCGGACGCTGCTCCTCGATCGGCACGCGCCCGGGGGCCAGGCGGGCACCAGTTCCCGAATCGAAAACTATCTCGGCTTCCCGGCGGGCGTCAGCGGCAACGAGCTGACGCGACGTGCGGTGACGCAGGCGCAGCGGCTCGGCGCGGAGATGCTCGTGCCGCTGGAAGTGACGGGCGTGTCCATCGACGCCGGCTACAAGCATCTCACGCTCAGTGACGGCCGCGAGATCGTGACGCGGACCCTGCTCGCCGCGACCGGCATGGAGTATCGCGAGCATCCGGCTCCGGGCGTGACGGCGCTGACGGGTGCCGGCGTCTACTACGGCGCGGCGACGACCGAGGCGTCCGCGTTCGTCGATCGCCGCGTGCTCGTCATCGGTGGAGGGAACTCGGCGGGACAGGCGGCCATGTACATTTCCCGCTATGCGAAGGACGTGCAGATCGTCGTGCGTCGCGACTCGCTGCACGACACCATGTCGCAATATCTCATCGAGCAGATCGACAAGACACCGAACATCAGGCTCAGGACGCGGACAGAGATGGAGCGTGTCGAAGGCAACGGCCATGTCGAGCGCGTCGCGCTGCAGGAGGTTGGTGGCGAGAGTCGGATCGAGGACATCGACGCGGTCTTCGTCTTCATCGGCACCAAGCCGCGAAGCGATTGGCTGCCGGCGGATGTCCTGCGCGACCCCAAGGGGTTCGTGATCACCGGCAGGGATCTGGCGGCGGACCCCAGATCCGCGCGCATCTGGAAGGAGCGCCGGGAACCCATGGCTCCTCGAAACCAGCGTGCCCGGCGTGTTCGCGGCCGGTGACATTCGCGCGGGTGCGATGAACCGCGTGGCGTCAGCGGTCGGAGAAGGCTCGATGGCGGTGCGCTTCGTGCACGACTACCTGGCGCTGACCTGACTGGGAAATGCTCCGTTCGGCGGTGGGGCTGAGCTCCCGCAGCGCCAGGCAAGTCCCTCGCGGCGCGACACCAGTGCGTGTCGCCGTTCGACCACTAGGATGAGGAAATCCATCTTCTGGAGGACCTGTCCGACGCGCACGCTACGTCCCTCCGTTTGCGATGGCGCTGGTGCCCGCGGGGCTGCGCAACGACGACGACGTGTTCGCGTGGCTCGAGCGTGCGTCTGTCGCACGCGACGTGCATCTCGTGTTTCTCACGGCAGATTGCAATGGGATCGTTTCAGAAGCGATCAGCGATTCCAGGCGCTTCTGGCGCGGTGCGGCTTCACAGTGTGCGGAGTCTGACGCACGGGTAGCATCGGTGGATCCGATGGTGTGGCAGGTATGGTATACTCGCCAGCAACGATGCGCCTCACCGCTGGCAACCGACTTGGTACCTGCGAGATTCTCGCGCCGCTCGGCGCCGGCGGCATGGGCGAGGTGTACCGGGCCCGGGACACCGTGCTCGGGCGGGAGGTCGCCGTCAAGGTGCTGCCTTCGGGCTTCGCTGCCGATCCGGATCGTCTCCGCCGGTTCACCCAGGAGGCGCAGGCGGCCGCGGCCCTGAACCATCCGAACATCCTGGCCATCTATCGACGTCGGGGACGAGGACGGCGCGCCCTACATCGTCTCTGAGCTGCTGGAGGGTGAGACGCTCCGCGATCAGCTGCGTGCGGGGTAGCCTGCCTGTGCGCAAGGCCGTCGACGTCGCGATGCAGGTGGCCAACGGCCTCGCCTCCGCGCACGACAAGGGCATCGTGCACCGCGACCTGAAGCCGGAGAACCTGTTCGTCACGACCGACGGCCGTGTGAAGATTCTCGACTTCGGTCTGGCGAAGCTGACGCGGCCGGAGGACAGCGCGCCGGAAGGCCAGCACGCCACGGTCACGGCAGGCACGGGCGCCGGCATGGTGCTGGGGACGGTGGGGTACATGTCGCCCGAGCAGGTGCGCGCGCAACCGGTGGACGCGCGCACGGACATCTTCAGCCTCGGCGCCATCCTCTACGAGATGGTCTCGGGCAAGCGCGCTTTCCAAGGTGACACGCCCGCCGACACCATGAGCGCGATCCTGCGAGAGGAGCCGCCTCCGCTCACCGCGGCATCCGCGGTCGTCCCGCCGGCGCTCGAGCGAGTCGTCCGGCATTGCCTCGAAAAGAACCCGTACGAACGGTTTCAATCAGCGCGCGATCTGAAGTTCGATCTGTCGGAGATCTCGCCCTCGTCGACTTCGTCGTTCCGGCCAGATCCCCGGAGCGTCTGCCAGACCCTCGTCCTCCACCTTCGGGCGGACCGCGCTGCTGACGACTGGGGCCGCGCTGCTGGCTGCCGCCGCCGCCGCGGCCGGATGGTGGGCACACGCGCCAGCCGCGCCGCGACAGCCGACGTTCCAGCGCCTGACATTCCGGCGCGGGATCGTGAGCACGGCGCGATTTGCGCCGGACGGGAAGACGATCGTCTATGGCGCGGGATGGGAAGGCGCGCCCCTGGAGACGTTCGTCGTCACTGCCGACAGCCCGGAATCGCGATCGCTCGGCGTGCCGCGCAGCGATGTCCACGCCGTCTCGGCCTCCAACGAGCTTGCGGTGTCACTCCGGACCGACCACTCGTTGCCTCCGGAGGCCGGCATCCTCGCACGCGCGCCACTCCTGGGCGGAGCTGCACCGCGCGAGGTGATGAACAAGGTGGAGTTCGCCGACTGGGGTCCGGGCGGCACGATGGCGGTCACGCTCGATACCGGACTGGGAGACCGCCTCGAATACCCGATAGGCACTCCTCTTTACGAAGCACCCGGGCCAGTCCATCAGATACGGGTCTCGCCTGACGGCAGGTGGGTGGCTTTTCAGGAGCTCGTACGCGGGAGGTCGGCCATCGCCGTAATCGATCGGACCAAACAGAAAAAGACGCTGGTGGACGGCTGGCTCGAGGTCAGCGGCCTGGCATGGACGGCCGAAGGAAACGAAGTCTGGTTTGCTGGAAAGGGAGAGGATTCAGGCTGGGGAATCTACGGAACGACACTGTCGGGGACGGTGCGCTTGATCCTGAGATTCCCCGGGCCCGTTCGACTCGAAGACCTCGCGCCCGACGGCCGACTGCTGGTCAATCGATTCAGCGCGCAGTCCGGGATCAGATATCTGGCGGCAGGGACATCTCAGGAAAAGGATTTGTCCTGGCTGGACTCGTCTTCGTACCCTGTCCTGTCGCCAGACGGGCAATGGCTTCTGTTCAGTGAGATGGGTGAAGCGGCTGGCTCTCAAGGCGCCGTGTACCTCCGCAAGACCGATGGCTCGCCCGCCGTTCGCCTGGGAACCGGCGGCGCGCTCGCTTTCTCGCCCGACGGCAAATGGGCCCTGACGATGGCACGGTCGCGACAGGAGTTGGCCCTGCTGCCGGTAGGCGTGGGCCGGCCGCGTACGATCCCGCTTCCAGTGAACTTCGACCGCTTCGAAGCAGGGATATGGCTGCGGGACGGACGATTGCTCGTCTCGGCGATCGAACACGGACACGATCCCTGCCTCTACGTCCTGCCGATCGGCGGCCAGCCGCACGCCATTTCTCCGGAGGGCCTGGTCTCCCGCCCTGTTATTTCACCCGACGGCCGACAAGTCTTGATAGCCATCAACGACAAGACCGTCATGCTGAAGGTGGACGGCGGCGAGCCGGTGCCGGTCGTCGCGATCGAGGCCGATGAGTCGCCGGTGGGATGGTCCGCCGACGGCCAGTCCGTGATCGTCTCTCGCGCCCGCGACTTGTCGACGAGTGTGTCCAAGGTCAACCTGAAGACCGGGACACGGACCGTGTGGAAGACGCTCGCGCCAGCCGATCTCGCGGGTATGGAGAGGCTGTACGGCCTTCAGATCAGCGCAGACGAGAAATCTTACGCGTACACCTACGCCCGGCAATTGGGCGAGCTGTACTTGGTCGCAGGGCTGCGGTAGCCGCGCGGCCCTCAACACTCAGCTGCCGCTATCCCTGCCGCAGCGACGACACAGGTAATGAGCGCGGCGCATTGGCTAGTCCGGGATCCGTGGCAAGTGCGGAGGTCACCTTTCCAACTTCACCCCTTGCACAGTCCCTTGGGCACCCAGTCGGAAGCGACTGTCGTGTGCGGCTGTGAAGAATCATGGAGGATCAGGACCAGCGCGCGCCGCACGTCCGTGCCGGTCGCGGTCAGTTCCATCGGCGGCCCTTGGGGAACGATGACGCGCGTGTCGCCAGCGCGGCCGACCAAAGAGCCCTCCGGCGTCTCCAGGCATGTTTCGCCGCTCAGCGTGTACCAGGCCTCCGGACCCGAGTGGCGGTGCACGCGGGACTTCATCCCCGGCGTGAAAACAGCTTCCATGTACTGGGCGGTGTACGACGTCCCGACGGTCGTTGGCAGCGGCCCGATTTCCGCGACGTGCGTACCGCCGGGTGAACGGAACCCTGAGTCCGCGATGGTGAGCAGCCACACCTTGTCGAAGGCTTCGAGCATCACTCCCCTGGCGGTCTTCGCCTTCGACGCAGCGGCCGCGGTCGGGTAGGTTTCGACCTGCCAGAATGCCGTGCCGGGTCCCAGCGCGCCGATGGGACTCGCGGCGTGGATGAAGCAGCCGTACGGGCGTCCTGCCCGTTCGCTCGCCGGGATGCACGCGCCACCCGTATCCGGCGGCTTCGCCTGTGCGAACACGGCCATGCCAAACGACACAATCGCGGCTCCGAGGAACAATCGCATTGATCAACGTCCTTTGAGGGCGTTGCGCAGGTTGTCCGCGAGCGATCCCAGTGATGCCGTCGGCGCAGGATCCGGCCTCGTGTCGCCGGGTTCGGTTGCACCGTGCTTCGACATGGCCGCGGCGGCACGCGACGATCCCTCGTCAACCAGTGCGACCCCGATGCGCTTCTGCGCGCCGTCGATGCTCAGGATCTCGAACGCGCCGGTCGATCCCACGGCCAACTCCTTCGCCCACGCGCCGCTGCGGCCGGTCGGTGCAAACGTCGATGCGTGCGCCAGGGCTTCGACGCCCGGCTCCAGCTCCACGAAGGCGCCGAAGTCCGCGATGCGCGTGATCCGACCCGCGCGCACCTGGCCCACCTCGTAGCTGGTCGCCACCGTCGTCCAGGGATCGTCCAGGAGCTGCTTGAGGCCGAGCGCGATCTTCTGTGTGGCCTCGTCCACGCGAAGAACCTTCACGGTGATCTGATCGCCCGGCGCGACGATCTCACCGGGGTTGGCGACGCGCGACCAGCTCATGTCGGACACATGGAGCAAACCCTGAACGCCGCCGCCAAGATCCACGAAGGCGCCGAACGCCGGCACAGAGACGACCCGTCCTGTGAGCACCGCGCCTGGCACGATCGTCTTGCGTACGTCCGCAGCGGCCGCGCGCTGCCGATCCTCGAGGTGCTTGCGCCGGGAGACGACGACGTCTTTCCCGCCGTCCCTGTACTCGATGACGCGAAACGCGTAGGTCTGCCCTTCGTGCACCGCAGGATCCGCGGTGCGGACGATGTCGATCTGCGAGAGCGGACAGAACGCGCGCTCGCGTGCGATCCGGACCTCATACCCGCCCTTGACGGCTTGGACCACCTTGCCTTCCACGGAAAGCCCGGCCTGAAACGCCTCCTCGAGCTCCCGCTGCGTCGCGGCGTTGCGCACGCCCCGGCGCGTGAGGACGATGCCGCCGCTCGTGGACACCACCATCGCCTTGATCCGATCGCCGATCGACACCTCGACGTCGCCGTCAGCGTCCTTCAGTTCCTCGAGGTCGATCTCGGCCTCGCCCTTGCCGCCCACGTCGACGAACGCCACCTTCGGCCCGAACGCGACGATGGTGCCTTCGATGGTCTGGCCGCGATCGAACTGGCGCGTCTTCACGGACGCCTCGAACATCGCAGCGAAATCTTCTTCCTGGTCGCTCACTTGGTACTCCTTGGGGCCTTCTGCGGTTTCGGTCCGGTCCAGGTCCAGCCGTGGATCAGCCAACCGGCCGCGCCTTTCTTCAGCGTGAACGTCATCTGCGCGGTCTCGCGCATCGCCACGCCCGCCTGCTTGAACGTGTAGACAGCGGGCACGACGACATAGGCGGCGTCGCCGTCCATTTCGACGCGCGTCGCCGCGGCAATCGAGACCTTCGGATCGGTGATGCCCTGCTCCTTCGCGTCGCGTTCCAAATCGGCAGCCCATGCCTTGAGCGCCTGCGCCCCTCGCCAGAGGAAGGGGGGCACTTCGTCGATGATTGCGAGGTCTGCCTCCGAGGCATGCGTCGCCGCCGCCCCCGCCATGTCCCCCTTGTTGAACGCATCGATGAACTTGTTGATGGGCGCCATCATCTGAGGGTCCGTCGTCTGTGCCTGTACCGCCGGGCCCACGCCTGCCAACACGAACAGTATCGCGCCGAGAGTCAGATGTCGCATATCGTTTCTCCTCCGCGTGAGCTCAGCACGCTGACGGAGTATAGAGGAGTTCAGGTGTCAGGCGACGGCCTCGCGTGGAGGCCGCGCAGGCGTCTACTGTAGGATTACTCGTGTGAGCCATCCCGATCGGCCGGACGGCGTCGACGACCCGAACCCGTCCATTACCCGCAGGCGTTTCAACACGCACGGTAGCCGCCGGCGGCGTGTACGCGGCGGTGCATCAAGCGCTCGGTGCGTCAGCGGCCGCGCAATCCGGTCGATCAGAGCTGTGCGACATGTCCGCCGTGGACCTGGCCGCGCGGCTCGCCCGGAAGCAGGTGTCGGCACGCGAGGTCATGACCGCGCACCTGGCGCAAATCGAGCGCGTCAATCCCAAGGTCAACGCCATCGTCACCCTCGTGGCCGATCAGGCGATGGCCGGTGCGGCCAAGGCAGACGAGGCGATCATGCGTCGCGATCCGATCGGCGTGCTGCACGGCCTGCCGGTGGCGCACAAGGACCTCGTGGAGACGGCGGGTATCCGCACGACCTGGGGTTCGCCGTTCTACCGCGACCATGTGCCGACGCACGACGCGCTCATCGTGACGCGGATTCGCTCGGCCGGCGCCATCACCGTGGGCAAGACGAACACACCCGAATTCGGCGCTGGATCGCAGACCTTCAATACGATCTTCGGCGCCACGCGCAATCCGTACGACGTGACGAAGACGTGCGGCGGCAGCAGCGGCGGCGCGGCAACGGCCGTCGCCACTCGCATGCTACCGATCGCCGATGGCAGCGACGCCGGCGGCTCGCTGCGCAATCCTCCCGCCTTCTGCAACGTTGTCGGACTTCGACCCTCGCCCGGCCGCGTCGCGAGCGAGTCCACGTCGTGGTCGCCGTTCGCGGTGTCCGGACCGATCGCGCGAACGGTGGCCGACGTCGCGCTGTTTCTCAGCGCCATCGCAGGACCGGACCCGCGCAGTCCGCTGGCGATCCCGGAAGATCCCGCGCGTTTTCAGGGCGCCGCTTGGCAGGGATTTCAAAGGCGTTCGGATTGCGTGGTGGCGCGGTCTCGGCGGGATTCCCTTCGAGCCGGAGATCCGCCGCGTGGTGAACGCCAATCGGAAGGTCTTCGAGGATCTCGGCTGCGTCGTCGAGGACGCGGAGCCGGACTTCACGGGTATTGATGGCGCGTTTCCGGTGCTTCGCTACGCCGCTGAATTATCGCTCAGTATGCGCCGCTCGTCCGGGAGCGGCCGGACTGGGTGAAGGACACGATCAAGTTCGAGGTGGCGCAGGCGGAACGCGCAACCGCGGCGGATGTCGGTCGGAGCGCAGGCACGACAGGCGCTGATGTACGACCAGAGCCGCCAGTTCTTCGAGCGCTACGAGTACTTCATCCTTCCGGTGACGCAGGTCGAACCGTTCGACGTCAACACGCCGTATCCGACCCAGATTGCGGGCACGCCGATGACGACCTACATCGACTGGATGCGGGCGTGCTGGTACGTGACGATGATGTCGAACCCGGCGATATCGTGCCGGCCGGATTCTCCGCGACCGGGTTGCCGGTCGGCCTGCAGATCGTCGGACGCCATCGCGATGAGTGGAGCGTGCTGCAGCTGGCCCACGCGTTCGAGCAGGCGACCCGCCATGGAGAACGGCGGCCGTCGCTCCTTGGCTAGGTGAGTACCTGCCAAGCCGGCGTTGAGCAGGGAGCGGTCGGCAGGCGCCTGCGTTGGAGCGATCCTCGCGCTACTCGTGTCTCAGTGCCGTGATCGGATTGACGCGTGATGCCCGCCGTGCCGGAAGATAGGCCGCCAGCGCGCACACCGTCGTCATTCCCGCCACGGCGACTGCCATGGTCGCCGGATCTTTCGACGGCAGGCCGAACAGCAGCGCCGAGAGGAACCGGCCAGTGACGACGGCGATCGCGAGGCCTGCGGCGATCCCGATCGCGACGAGCACCATCGACTCGCGCATGACGAGACCCATGACGTCGCCGCGCTGCGCGCCGAGCGCCATGCGCACCCCCATTTCGCCCGTGCGGCGCGCGACGTTGTAGGACATCAGTCCGAACAGGCCGACCGACGCAAGCAGCAGTGCGACGCCGCCGAATACCGTATAGGCCTGTGCAAACATCTTTTCCTGTTTCATCCGCCGCTCGATCTGATCGGCCTGCGTGGACACCATCGCCAGCGGCAGGGTGGGATCGATCGCGCGCACCGCGTCGCGCACGGCGCCGACGACCGCGGACGGCGCGGTCGCGGTGCGCAGCTCGATCACCGCGACGGCCCGCGGCGCCTGCGTGTAGGTGACATACATCGTCGGCGGCGGCGCCTCGCGGAGGTCGCTGTATTTCGCGTCTTTCACGACGCCGACGATCTCGGCCGCCTGCGGATCGTTGGGCCGACTGCCGAATCGACGGCCGATCGGATTCTCGCCCGGGAAAAAAGCCCGCACGGCCGCCTCGTTGATCATCGCGACGCGCGGCGCTCCCGTATCGTCGCGGTCCGACAGCGGCCGGCCGAGGAGGATGGGAATCCCGGTCACTTCGAAGAAGCTCGGCGAGACGACGAGACGGTTGATCGAGTTGTCGCTGGAGCTGTCCTGGTTGGCGGGATACGTGCGTCCTTGAACGTAGATGTCCGTCGAGCTCACGTTGCCGGTGAGCAGCGCGGGCTGCGCGAGCGCCGCGCCCCGGACGCCCGGAATCGTCGCGAGCGTGTCGATCAGCGTCTTGTAGAGCTGCGTCGTGCGCGGCTGATCGTAGCCGCTCAATCGGGGCATGAAGCGAATCAGGAGGAGATTGTCCGGATTGAACCCGACATCGACGCGGCGGAGATTGCCGACCGTCTGAAGAAACAACCCTGCGCCGACGAGCAGACACCAGCGACAGCGTCACCTGGACGACAAGGAGGCCGCGGGACAGAACGCCGCCGCGCCCGGCGATCGTCCGGCTGGTGTCCTTGAGCGCGGCGGTGACGTTGACGCCCGTGCCGCGGAGGGCGGGGGCCAGACCGAAGAGGAGGCTGGTGACGATGCTCGCCAGCGCCGTGAAGCCGAGCGTATGCCAGTGCAGGACGCCGGCGTTCGAGGCGGGCGGCGGCAGGAGCGCCAGGCCCCACCAGGCGACGAGCAGGCCGAGCGCGCCGCCCGCTGCGCCCAGCAGCAGGGATTCGGTGAGCAGCTGGCGCATGAGCCTCGCGCGCGTGGCGCCGAGCGAGAGGCGGATCGAGATCTCCCTGTGCCGCAGGATCGCGCGCGACAGCATCAGGTTGGCGACATTCGCGCAGATGATGAGCAGGACGATCGCGACGACCGCCGAGAGGATCCTCGCTGCCGTGACCGCGGCGTCATCGACGTCATACACGCCGCGGGCGCCGGACTCGAGCACGAGCCGCGGCATCTCGCCCTGGCGCTCATGTTGGGCGCGCTCCTCCTCGCTCAGCGACCGCAGATAGCCGTCGTAGCCAGCGCGCGCGGTCTGCTGGAACGGCGCGGCGAGCATCGACTGTAAGCGTTCGCTGGTCGTGCCGGGTCCGAGCCGTCCCATGATGTTGAGCCACCAGGCCGCGGGCTGATCGAGGAAGGACGCTTCCGCGCCGCCGCTGCTGGCGCGCATCTGGCGATCGAGCGCCAGCGGAAACGTGATGTCCGGCGGATCGCCGAGCGGCTGCTGCACCCCGGTGAAATCGGCGGGCGTGACGCCGATGATGGTGACCGGCAGATTCGACGCGCGGATCGCCTTGCCGACGATCGACGGATCTCCGCCGAAACGCGCGTACCAGAATTTCGCGCTGATGACGGCGACTGGCGGCGCGGCGGCCTCCTCGTCGTTCGGGCTGAGCAGGCGGCCCCGAAGCGGCACGACGCCGAGGACGCTGAAGTAATTGCCCGAGACGCCGAATCCCTCTGCCAGCTCGGCCCGGCCGTCGACGACGAGATCCACCTGGCTGAAGGGGACGCACGCGAACAGGTCCGCGGCGCCGCGCGCGTCGGCCGCCAGTTCGCGGAAGATGGCATAGGAGAACGAGCTGCGCCCACGCTGGCCGTCTGTCGTCGGCCGCTCGAATCCGTAGCCGTCGTACTCCGTCATGCCGTCGTTCTTGCCGGTCCACCGCAGCCGGACGAGCGAGTGCGGATCGGTGACGGCCAACGGCGAAATCAAGAGCGCGTCGGTCGCGCTGAAGATCGTCGCGTTGGCGCCGATCCCGAGCGCGATCAGGAAAAGGACGACGAGCGTCCAGCCGCGCGCCTGCCGGAAGGTGCGAACGGCATAGCGGACGTCCTGGCCGAGATCCGCGGACCATCCGCGGCCGGGCGCGCCCGGCGCGATGGGCAGCGGCGTCGAGGCCTGCCGCAGCGGACGCATGCCGCGCACGAGCAGATCCCCGTCGTCGATCTCTTCGAGCGCCAGCCGCATCGCGTCCTCGCGCGTCGCCCCGGCGGCGCGCTGTTCGCGGTACAGGTCGTCGAGGTGCTGCGAGAGTTCGTCCACGATCTCGCGCTCGCGCGAGGGGGTCAGGGAAAGCGCCGCGAGCCTGGCGCTGAGCGACGAAGTCCAGTCAGGCATGATCAGGTCTCGTAATCTGCATGACGGCGGTCACGAATTCGCGCCAGTGCGCGCGCTGCGCCGCGAGCATGCGGCGCCCCTCGGCGGTCAGGCGGTAGAAGCGGCGCCGGCGCTCGCCGGGCTTCTCGACCCAGCGTCCGGCGATCCAGCCGCGTTCCTCGAGCCTGTAGAGCAGCGGATAAAGCGAGGCGACCTTGAAGCGCACGCGTCCGGCCGAGCGCTCGTCGATCATCTTGCTGATCTCGTAGCCGTGGCGCGGCCGCGCCTCGAGGAGCGCCAGGATGAGGAGCTCGGCGCTTCCCTTCTTCAGCTCCCGATCGAGCACCCGTGAGATATGCCTCATAGCGACATATGCTACAACAGGTGCTGCGAGATCGGCGAACGAGGGAGACGCGAGGCTGGGTTGAGCGGAGGAGCGCGTCACCCGAACGTGGAGTCCGAGTGACGCTGCCTGGTCGGTCGGCGCCTACTTTGGAGCGATGCGATCGGTGATGGTGTCGCGATGAAAGGCTACGTGCTGACGGATGTCGGCCCAGCCGCCCGGCGCCGACGGCGCCCCGGCCGACACGGCCCGGTCGGTCGCGAGGTCCTGCCAGGAGTTGTACCGCGTGATCGACATGAACTGCCAGGCGCCTCCCTCGACGTGCTGAAGGAGCACGGCGCCGACCTGCACCTTGTCGGACGCAGGCTGGTTGAGCGACTTTTCGAGCTGGTCGCGATGCCCCGGTAGGGCACGGTGCACGGCAACCGCATAGACCATCGCCGCGCCGCCGGTTCCTCCGATACCCATCGCGCGGCTGAAATCGGCCCATGACGGTCCGCTGACGAACGTGTCGTCGTGCCAGGCACTCAGATCGCGCGCCGGATTCGTTCTCGGGGCAGGATCAACGGTCGCCTTTGGTCCCACGTGCTGGATCACGCAGTAATCCCAGTCATCGCCTTCCTGATGGCGAAGGACAACGAAATGATCGGGCATCGGCTCCGTCTTGTCGGGCTCGCTCAGCGCCTTGCCGAGCGCATCGGCTTGACCAGGTGCGGCCTTCGTGAAGTGCACGTGATAGATATCGGTCCGACCCGACGCGGATTGCCCGTGCAGTCCTGTCCTGCCAACGGCCAACGCGATTGCGACGCACCAACCGACGCGTACAGCGAATCTCATGGAGTCTCCTTTAGCCGCGCCCGAGGCATCTGTCTCGCTCGATCGTCCGGGCCCCTTGAAGCTCAGCAGGTGGTGGACAGTATCACGACGACATCAGTCGAGAACGTGATTCTCGGGAAAAGGCCCTCAGCGGCGCGGTTTCGTCGAGGGAGCCCGTGCGGCCTGGCACCGGCGTCCTGCAACGCGGCAATGATCTCCGCCTGCTGTTGCCGCGCGAGCGGCGAGCCACTGCCACCGCGGCCGGTCGTTCGCGTCGCCAGATCGAATGGCATGGAGCCGTTCTTGTTCTTCAGGAACACGTCTGCGCCACCGGCCAACAGCGCTCGCACCGCCATCGCGGAACGGGTTCTGACGGCTCGATGGAGCGGCGTGGCGCCGTTCGCATCTTGCGCGTTGACGTCGGCGCCCGCTGAGAGCAGGTACGTGATGGTCTCGGCCTGCGCCTTCGGGTTCCAGTGGTTGGCGTCAGCCGCGTAGTGCAGCGGCGCGGCGCCGCGCCGATTCACCGCGTTGAGTGGGGCCCTCTTTTTCACCAGCAGCCGGGCGATCGAAGGCTGGAAAGCCGCGGCGGCCATGTGCAGCGCGGTGTCTCCCCGATAGCAGTAGTGCGCGATGCTCTCGTAGAAAAGCTCCCCGCTGCCTCGCGTCGCGCCGATCGCACACCGCTCTGTCGCCAGCTCGGGATTCGCCGTCAGGAGGCGTGACACCAGGGCGATGTCGCCGTCGATGACCGCCTCAACGAACGCCGAAAAGCTGGGCGGCACGGCGTCTCCTCACCTCTGGCTCGCCGCTCGCTCCGGCCGCAGGCGCTGTCAGACGCTTGACCAGCTCGTACAGGAACGTCTGCCCTTCGTAGAACGACTGCACCTTCAAACGCTCGTCGCGGCCGTGAAACCGGATGTCGTCGCGATCGTAGAAGAAGCCCTGCACGCCATATGTCGGGATGCCCGCACCCCGAAGGTACAAGCCGTCGGTCGCGCCCATGACCATCATCGGCACGGTCTGCACGCCGGGCCAGAGCGTGTTCGTGAGGGTGCTGACCGCGCTCATCAGATCCGGCCGCATGGGAGACGGCGGGCCGATCGAGACGTCGCCAACAATCGTCACGCTCACCTGCTCGTCGGCGATGACCTGTTTCAGCGTCGCCGTCACAGACTCCGGCTTCTCGTCCGGCAGCACGCGGCAGTTCACGTTCGCGGCCGCGAGTTGCGGCAGCGCATTCTTCGCGTGGCCGCCTTCGAGCTGGGTCGCCACGCACGTCGTGCGAAGCGTCGCGTTCCACGCCGTGCTCGCGCGCGCGACGCGATCCATGGCGTCCGCAGCGCCGTCCGCGGCTTTCGCCAGATCGCTCCGAATCGGCCCGTCCTCGATCTTTGCCATCGCCCGGAAGTACGCCTGCGTCACCTCGTTGGTCTTCAGCGGAAACGCGAACTTCGACAGCCGATCGAGCGCGCCGGCCAGGTGATAGATCGCGTTGTCCGGCACCGGCAGCGAGCTGTGGCCTCCCTTGTTCGTCACCTCCAGCCGGTAGTTGATGACGTATTTCTCGCTCAGCTGCACGTCGTTCGAGATCCGCTTACCCGCGATCGACTCGCCCCATCCGCCCTCGTTCAGGCAATACTCCGCGTCGATCAGGTCGCGCTTGTTCTTCAGCAGCCAGGCGACGCCGTTGTACGGCCCGCCGCCCTCTTCGTCGGCCGTCAGCGCGACGATGATGTCGCGGTCGGGCTTGAAGCCTTCGCGCTTGTATCGAATGAGGTTCGCGATCCACACGGCGGCCTGCGCCTTGTCGTCGCCGGTGCCACGACCGTAGAAATAGCCGTCGCGCTCGGTGAACGTGAACGGATCCATGGTCCAGTCTTCGCGCTTGGCTTCGACGACGTCGATGTGTGCGAGCAGCAGCAGCGGTCGATGCTGGCCGGTGCCGCGGTAGCGAGCGACGAGGTTGCCCTTCGTGGGAATCGCGCCGCCGATGAAGATGTCGGCATCCGGAAAGCCGGCCGCCTTGAGCCGTCGCGCCGCGGCTTCCGCCACCGGCGTCGTCGCGCCCGTCGTGTAGCCGGACTTGATCTCGACCATCTCCTTGTAGATCTCGCGCGCGAGCTGTCGCTCGGCGTCTGGCGGCATCGCGTGGTCGCTCTGCCCAACGAGACCGGTCCCGCAGATCAGCAGCGCTACCGCGACATGGAATCCGGATCTCGGCATCAAGTCTCCTTCGATGTGTTGGGCGGGGAGCGAGTATTTTACAGGAAAGGCTCAGCTTCGGCGCCAGGTTCAACGCCGAACGTGCCCGGCCCGGTGACGCAGAAAGGCTGGACCGGATCAAAGGCCGTCGAGCTCAGCTGGGTCATCGACCGCTCGTGCGCCTCCGCCGTCTGGCGGCCAGCCACACCACGCCTGTGCCGAGCAGCGCCATCGACGTCGGCTCCGGCGTCGAGGCGAGAGCGCTGAACTCGTACTGATAGCCATCCAGGAGCGTGCTGGATGGGCCGAACCGGTTGGTGTAGAGCACGCTTGCGGTTCCGGAGCCGGCGAACGTTCCGTTGAACAGGGTGTGGGTGCCCTGCGTCACCGTCAGGATCCCAGAGACCTTGACGGGTTCCCTGAGGAAGTCGGACGCGAACTGATCGGACGCGATATCGATCATGTCGGTCGGACCGACGAACGACAGCGATCCGGTGACGTCGGCGTCGATCGTGGCCAGCCCCGGGATGGCAATCGCCTGCGTCGAAAACGGCCCGGTGTTCTGCGCGAACGGAACGGCAGTCCCATTCCCACACCCGTCGATGCAGAGCCCAGGTTGCGGATGAGTTACATCCGGTATCACCAGCGTGAAGCCGGGAAACGCGAGGTGCAGCTCTTCCTGTACCTGCGCGCCACTGAGCTGGCCGAAAAGGAAACCGCTGATCGAGACCGGATCCGCCACGACACGTCCGGCGTGGAGAACGACCGCCGCGAATGCGGCGATCACCAGAACGCATCTTCTTGGGATTCGAATGTCCACTTCATGCCCTCTTTTTCATCCGCCGCCTCGAATTGCTCGGCGCGTCAGGGCGATTAACGCCCAGCCAAGCAAGAAGCGTGACGTGATCGATCATGCTCCGCGTTGTCGAGTCGCCCAGAGCGTTGCGCCCAGCATCGCGACGCTCATGAGCATCCACGTCGTGGCCCATACCCAGGACGGCAGCAGAAAGAGTCGGGCCATGCCGAGTGTTGTTTCGGATCGACCGCAGCCAGTCGGATGCGGCGACGCGGCGAGGGTCCGCAGAATGACGTGCGCCCATTTCTCGACGCGTGTCGAGGCCATGAGCAGACATCCGACGACCGCCGCGCCGCAGCCGGTGTTTGGTGCCGGCCGATCAGTCCTACAATGGACCGCTCGCGCCGTCATCCCTGCACCCGCGCACGCAAAACGTGACCATGATCGAACGTCGCTCGGTACACGGCAGCGAAGGCGGGCGTCGGTTCATCGCCGTTGGTGTGGCGGTCGCCGTCGGGTACGTCGTCGCTGCGCAACTCGGATTTCGGCTTGCCTTCGTCGCCGAGCAGGTCACCACGGTATGGGCACCGACCGGGATCGGTATCGCCGCGCTTCTGCTGTGGGGTTCTAACCTCTGGCCCGCAATCTGGATAGGCGCGTTCATCGCGAACGCCGGGTCTCATGCACCCGTGTGGACGGCTGGCATCGTCGCCACCGGAAACACGTTGGAAGCCGTGGTGGCCACGTGGCTGTTGCGGCGGCGGGCCGCTCGGTTCGACACCCGACTCCAGCGAGTGCGGGACGTCGTGGCGTTCGTGGTGATCGGAGCCGGGCTGAGCACGACCCTGAGCGCGACGATTGGTGTCGTCGCGCTGTCGCTGTCGCACGTTCAACCATGGGAGCGCTTCGGACAGTTGTGGCTCGACTGGTGGTTGGGCGACGCCGTCGGGGCGCTCGTGGTCGCGCCCGTGATCCTGACGCTCCACGCGCGGCGGACATGGTCGCGGCGTGAGGCCGCGGAGACGTGGCTGCTCGTCGTATCCGCCACTGCACTGCTGCACGTCGTCTTCGGCGGCTTGCTGAGCCGGTCCCTGACCCAACACCCGCTGGAGTACGTCATCTTTCCGTTCGTCATTGCCGCGGCGATGCGGCGCGGCCAACCGGCCACGTCCCTCGTCGTCCTCGGGGCCTCCGCGGTGACGATTTGGCAGACGGTCCGCGGCGTGGGCCCCTTCGCCGGCGCGCAGGTGCACGACAGCCTGGTTCTGGTGCAGGTCTTCATGTCGGTGCTGTCGGGCACCGGCCTCCTGCTCGCCGCTGCCATCGCTGAGCGAGAAACCGGCGAACGACGCCGTGCCGCCGCGTACGCGGTCGGCGATGCACTCGCGCGGGCGCCGGACATCACTGCCGCCGCCCCCGCGGTGGTCAGGGCCCTCTGCGAACACCTCGAGTGGCAGGTCGGAAGCCTCTGGCTGTTGGATTCGGGCCCGGCACGTCTGCGCTGCATCGCGCTCTGGAGCCACAGCGGACTGACCGCGCCGGCATTCGAGCGGGCAACGCGGGAGATGACGTTTGCTTCAGGCGTCGGGCTGCCGGGGCGCGTGCTCGCGAGCGGCCGACCCGCATGGATCGAGAACGTCGTAGAGGATGTCAACTTTCCGCGTGCAGCCGTCGCGCGTCAGGAGGGCCTCCACGGCGCGTTCGGCTTCCCGATCTGCCTCGGCGACGAAACGCTCGGCGTGATCGAATGCTTCAATCGAACCATCGTCCCTCCAGATCCTGACCTGCTGCGGACGATGTCGACCGTCGGGAACCAGGTCGGTCAGTTCATCGGACGGAAGCGCGAGGAGGAAGTGGTCGCACTGCAACAGCGGCGCACGTCGGCTATCCTCGACACGGCGCTCGACGCCGTGATCGGCATGTCGCACACGGGCGAAATCACGGAATTCAACCCTGCGGCTGTACGCATGTTCGGCTACGCCCGCGCCGAGGTGATCGGACGCGATCTCGCGGAGGTCCTGATCCCACCGCGATTGCGCGAGCAGCACCGCGAGGGTCTGGCTCGATACCTGAGAACGGGCGCCGGCGCGTTCATCGATCGACGGGTGGAAACCACGGCGTCCACGGCCGAAGGGCGGGAGTTCCCGGTCGAAATCGCCATCACGAGGGTGTCGCACGACAATCCTCCGACGTTCACCGGATTCGTACGGGATCTCACCGCGCGCGTACACGCAGAACGTGAACGCGAGGAGTTGCTGACGCGCGAAGCGCGGGCACGCAAGGAAGCGGAATCGGCCAACCGGGCGAAGGACGAGTTCCTGGCCACGTTGTCGCACGAACTGCGGACGCCACTGAATGCGATCGTCGGCTGGACGCGGATGCTGCTGGACGGCAGCCTGGACCCGCGCAGCAGCCGGCACGCGCTGGAAGTCATCGACCGGAACGCGCAACTGCAGGCCCAGCTGGTTGCCGACATCCTCGACGTCTCCCGCATCATCACCGGTGGTCTGCGGCTCGACACACGTCCAGTAGATCTGGGGTCGGTGATTGGCGCGGCGCTCGATGCCGTTCGTCCTGCAGCCGCGGCGAAGGACGTCCGGCTCACGTCCCGCTTCGCGGATGCACCGCGCCTCGTCCACGGTGATCCGCAGCGGCTCCAGCAGGTTGTCTGGAATCTCCTGTCGAACGCCGTGAAGTTCACGGACAGCGGCGGCACGGTCACGGTGGAGCTGAGTCAGGTCGAAACCCGCCGCGTGCAGGTCCGCGTAACCGACGATGGAGCCGGAATCGAGCCTGATTTTCTCCCTCACGTGTTCGAGCGATTCCGTCAGGGTGATGCGTCCGCAAGCCGTCAGCACGGCGGGCTCGGGCTCGGGCTCGCGATCGTCCGGCATCTCGTCGAGCTGCACGGCGGAACGGTGCAGGCAGGAAGCGGAGGCCCGGGAAAAGGCTCCTCGTTCGCGGTCGTGCTGCCGTCGATTGTCACCGACGCGCCAGCGCAGACCTCCGAGACGGCGCCATCCGGCGGTGCAGGCAAGAGTGGGCGGTCCGTACACGGCGCCCTGACCGGATACCGTGTGCTGGTGGTCGACGATCAGGAGGATGCACGCGATCTCATGACGAGCATCCTGAGCAGCGCGGGTGCTCACGCGGACACGGCCGCGTCTGTACCGGACGCGCTCGAGAAGATGGCGGTGAAGCGACCGCACGTGCTGCTCGCCGACATCGGCATGCCGGGAGCGGACGGCTATGCATTGATTCAGGAAGTGCGGACACAGGATGCCCGCATGGGATCACGACTGCCGGCGGCCGCGGTGACCGCCTACGTCAGCGACGGCGATCGCGCGAGGGTGCTGGCGGCCGGATTCGATTGCCACGTGCCGAAGCCGATCACGCACGGAGCGCTCGTGGATGCCGTCCTCGCGATTTGCGCCAACCCGACCGAATCGTCGTGACGACGACCGTCTGATGCTTCCATCCCCTCTTCTCGTCGTTCGCCAGCATTTTCCTGACCGCCGCCTGACCGACGTCCGTGCGGAGACGCACCGCCAGCTCGGACAGAGCGGCTTCGCGGCATGCCTTCAGCCCGGCGCCCGCGTGGCGATTGGCGTCGGCAGCCGCGGCATCGCCAATATCGCCAGCATCGTCCAGAGCGTCGTGGAGTACTGGCGCGGTCACGGGATGAGGCCGTTCATTTTTCCCTCGATGGGAAGTCATGGTGCCGCGACCGCCGAAGGCCAGGCGGACGTGCTCGCGCATTTCGGAATTACCGAACCGTCAATGGGCTGCCCCATTGTCAGCCACGTTGATGTGGTTTCGCTCGGCGAGACCGCCGATGGCATCGAAGTCTTCATGGATGCCGCGGCGCACGCGGCCGACGGCGTGATGATCGTCGGACGCGTCAAGTGGCACACGACCTTCGAGGGCCGGCTCGAAAGCGGTCTCATGAAAATGATGGCCATCGGCCTGGGGAAGTTTGCCGGCGCGCAGAAGTACCACACGCACGCGCAACGCCTCGGCCTCGAGCACGTCATCCGCACGGCCGGGCGGCGGGTGTTGCAATCAGGGAAGATGATTGGAGGGCTCGCGATCATCGAAGACGCGCACCACAACACGGCGAAGCTCGATGCTGTGCCGGCCGGGTGTCTGGAACAGCGCGACGAGGAGAACCTGGCCCTCGCAAAATCCTGGATGCCGCGGCTGCCGTGCGATCTCGACGTCCTCATCGTCGACGAGATGGGCAAGAACATCAGCGGCACGGGTATGGACGCGAAAGTCGTCAATCGCGGGCCGACGTGCGAATACAACCCTTGGCCAGGGTTGCCGTCAATCCGGCGGATCTTCGTTCGCGACCTGGATCCCGAAACCCATGGCAACGCGCTCGGGATCGGCATGGCGGACGTGACGACCGACCGTCTGGTGCGTCACATCGATTGGGAGCCGACACGCGTCAACGCGCTGAGCTCCAGCACGCCGTCGCGCATCCGCGTGCCCGTGCACTTTGCCACCGATCGCGAATGCCTGCGCTGGGTTGCGGCCACGGCAGGAAGACTAAACCCTTCGGAGGTCACCTACGGCTGGATCCGCAACACGCTCCAACTCGCGCGAGTAGCGATCACGCACAACGTTCGCCCGCTCATCGACGGGCACGCGACGGTCGAGATCGAGCGGGAGGTCGAAGTGATATGGAATGACTCGGGAAATCTCGTCAGTCCCTTTGTGTGAATGATGGCCGCGGTCGCCGCCGTCATCAGTGAGCAGACGCACCGACGCTCACTCTGCGCTCGAGTGGGCGGCGGTGAGGCCCTCAGACCATCGCCGTGCGGCGGCCGCGCAGAATCAGCGTCAAGACACAGCCCGCCAGAAATCCGCCGACGTGTGCCATGTAGGCGACGCCACCCGTATCGGGTGCGCTGGAGATGGAGCCGATCCCACTGAACAGCTGCAACACAATCCAGAGGCCGATGACCAGCAGCGCCGGCATCTGAACCACTCCCTGTCCCTGCAGCACTCTGACCCGGCCTTGCGGGAACAGCAGAATGTAGGAGCCGAGGACGCCCGCGATCGCGCCCGACGCGCCCAGATTCGGCACGTGCGATCCGGCGCTGAACATCAATTGCGCGAAGGTCGAGGCGAGTCCGCACACGAAATAGAAGACGGTGAACGTGGCGTGGCCGAGGCGATCTTCGACGTTGTCACCGAAGATCCACAGGTAGAGCATGTTCCCACCGAGGTGTACCCACCCTGCGTGCATGAACATCGAGGTGAACAATGTTGGAAAATCGGCGGCCGGATTGCCCAGGAACCGGCTCGGCACGAACGCCCATTGCTTGACGAAGGTGTCGCCGCCGCTGAGCTCCACGAGGAAGAACAGGACATTCAATGCGATCAATGCGTACGTGACTACCGGAAAGCTTCGTTCGCCGCTGTTGTCGTCACCGATTGGAAACATCGCGTCCTTCTCCTGTTACTACTAGCGCATTCACGCCCGCTCGACAGTGCACGTCCCGTTCCAGAAAGGTTCGGCGCACGCCGCGCGCGAAAAGCCGTGAGGCGCGCCGGAACCATCCGCTCCTTCAGTTCACCGACATGCGCCTGACATAGATGGTGCCCCCCAGCACAGTGCACGGAGGCCCTGTGACGGCCACCGCGACCGGGTACCAGAGTGGCCCGAGCCCGCCGATCGACGCCGCCGCGACGACTCCCGCGACACCAATCACCAGACCGATGCCGGCACCGATCAGGACGTGGCGCATCGGTGAGTGGGGGGCAGTCCTGGCCGTGAGATACCCACCGACGATCGTGAAGACTGCCCTGTAGGACAGCGCCAGCAGGTTGAGCCCTGGCTGGTACATCGGTTCGCCCCAGGGCGGATAGACCTTCAGTAAATGCAGCATTTCATCGGCGCCGAGGGAGAGCCCCACGACGGCGACAAATCCGACGAATACCGCGAGGATGCTGCGGCCGATGGCGTGCGACCGGCCGCCGACATCGGCTGTCGTGCGAGTGGGCATGCGACTCCCCTTTCAGGATGGACGGCCCGGTACCCGGGCGCTTTACTGTAAGTCGGAGCCGAATGGACGTTCTCGACATGGCCTCACACGGGACGGCGGCCGTTCGCGAATGCTGGACGGCCGGCTCGGGACGTCGGTGCGAGGAGCCGGTCCAGGTGGTCAGCTATGGAGCGGGAGCGTATCATCGGCTGATGAGTTCGAGGGTGGCCGGCACGTCCGCGAGACTGCGAACGGAGTTCGGCGAGATCGACATCTATCTCTTCGATCAACTCCTTCGCGGGCGGTTCGACGGACGTCACCGTGTTCTCGACGCGGGCTGCGGGGCAGGACGCAATCTTCCGTATTTCCTGCGAAACGGCTTCGACGTCCGCGCGGTGGACGCCGACGCCTCCGCTGTTCGCGCGGTACGTCAGCTCGTGGCCTCACTGCATCCGGCGTTGCCGCCAGATCGCATTCACTGTGGGTCGCTTGTTTCCCTTCCGTGGGAGGACGGCTCGTCGGACGCGGTTATCTGCAGTGCCGTACTGCATTTCGCGCGTGACGAGCTCGAGTTCACCGCGATGCTCGAGGAGCTATGGCGCGTGCTGGCGCCGGGTGGCCTGTTTTTCGCGCGGCTGGCGACGAGCATCGGTCTCGAGGCCCACCTCTCGTCACCCACTGGCCGCGTGCGGCTCCCCGACGGTTCCGCACGCTTCGTCGTCGACGAGCGGACGCTTCTGTCGTGGACGTCGAACCCTCGGCGGCACGCTCGCCGACCCGCTCAAAACCACCAACGTGCAGAACATACGCTGTATGACGACCTGGGTCATGGAGAAGTAAGGTCGGTACGTCATCCGAGCCCGCTGGCTCGCGCGATCAGCAACACGCCTGCGCCGACGACGACGACCCCGATGGCTTGCGCGACGCGCTCGCCCGCCGGTGCGAGACGCTCGACGGTGATGGCTGCCGCCACGACAGTCATCACGCGCACGTCCATCATGCCGATAATCAGAAGCATCGTTGTCAGTCCCAGACAGCTGTAGAAGCAATGCTCGCCGAGGCGGAGGCCATGCCGCCAGGCAGTGACGGGATCCGCCGGCAGTGCACGTCCGCGTCCTGGTGCCTGACGGCAGCAGTCGAGATGCCGCGATTTCCAGGCGGTGAACTGAATCGTCCCTGCGATCAGCACGATGATGCCGACCGCGATCGGCCTCGCGCGGGTCAGCAAAATGCTCGCCGGGTACGCGCCCAGGCCGGCGGCGCTCCAGACGAGAAAGTATCCGGCGCTCACGATCGCGGTCAGGACAGCACCGCGTGTCGTTCCGATGGCGCCAACCGACTCTCGGTAGCGCCACAACATCGGCACGAGCGACGGCAGCATCATCGGCACCATCATCACGATCCACATGCCGAGAAAGGATGCAGCGCCGCCGACCCAGGTCTCTCCGTTCATCGTTGTCATCGGGCAACCAGGCACTTCCAACTCCTCGTCTGCATTAATCAGTAGCTCCTGACGCGTACTCGTCATGCCTCTTCCACCACGCGTCATGTTCGTTGCGTCCTTTCGGCGCGCGATCGAGCCACTGGTACATGCCCCAGACGCCGTCCACGCCGCGCGCGTAGGCCGAATAGGTGTGGTAGACAATGCCGTCCTCGAGGACGAACGCGCTGATGCCTGGCCGTTCGCGGGTGAACGTCGCAGCATCGGTTCCAGACGCCGTCGCGAAGACCTTCGTTCCTTCGCCGCCGCCGGAAAACGGCTTCTCGCGGCGGTAGTTGTATTCGATGCGTCCTTCGCGCTGCTGCTGCTCGGTGAAGCCGACGGCGAAGTCGGCGTTGAAGTCCGTGGCGTTCGACGATGCCCACGGAAACGTCCAGCCCATTCGACGTTCGTAGGCCAGCAGGTTCTGGAGCGGCGCCCGCGACACGGCCCAGAGCATGACGTCGTGGTTGGCGAGATGGACCTCGATCCCGTTGAAGCCATCCGCAATCGACGAACAGGAGGGACATCCCGCCGTGTAATCAGGCCCGAACATGAAGTGATAGATGAGCAGCTGCGAACGCCCTCTGAAGAGGTCCGCGAGCGACGCGCTACCCTCGGCGGTGTCGAACTTGTACGTCTTGTCGATTCGGACCCATGGCAGTGCCTGTCGCCGCCCGGCAATCTCGTCGCTGCGCCTGGTCAGTTCCTTCTCTTCTTTCAGCAGTGTCAGCCGCGCCGCCAGCCATTCTTCACGCGTCCCGGTCTTGTGTGACGTCATCGCTCATGTCTCCTTCCTTCATGGAATAGTCTTAGCGACGGACATCAGAGGGTGGGAGTGACAAGTGTGGCGGGATTCCGAACACGCGTCCGGGCGCGAGCGGGCGCCGCGAGCGAGCCACACGAGTGTCCCTCGACATGCTCGGGACGCGCTGAGCTTGTCGAAGCGCGGCGCGGGGATGTCAGGCGTCCCCGCGAGCGCCCGCCTACGCGCCTCAGCGCTTCGGCGCGGTCCGCCGTAGCTTCAGCGAAGGCGGAAGTGTGCACGGGGGTCCGGGGGCCGAAGTCTCCCGGAAAAGAATGGACTCTTTGATCACGGCTGCGGCACGCGCGCTGGCCGCCGGTGATCCGCTCGGCGCGTTGAAGCGTGTCGCGCTGCGCGACGATCCGCCGGCGCTTGCGCTGCGAGGCATCGCGATGGCGCAGCTCGGCGATTTCGTGCGAGCCAGGACGCTCCTCCGAAACGCGGCGCGCGCCTTTGGTTCGAAGGAGCCCGTCTCCCGCGCACGGTGCATCGTCGCGGAGGCCGAAATCGCACTCAGTTCGCGCGACCTCGGCTGGCCGGCGAAGGCGCTCGACGCGGCACGAGCGACGCTCGAAACTCATGGCGATCGCGTGAACGCGGCGCACGCGCGCTACCTCGACATCCGCCGTCTGCTGCTCATCGGACGGCTCGACGATGCCGAGCGATCGCTGGCGGAGCTCGACGACCTGTCATTCGCGCCGCCAGCGCTGAAGGTGGTTCACGAGTTGGTCGTCGCCGGCATCGCGATTCGGCGGATCAGGACCAAAGCGGCGCGCGCCGCGCTCGCTCGGGCCGAGGCTGCCGCGCGCGACGCACGTATTCCTGCCCTGACCGCGGAGGTCGAGAGCGCGGCGCGCATGCTGAACACACCGGCGGCGCGACGGATAGCGAACGGCGACGAGCGGCTCCTCCTGCTCGAGGACGTGGAGGCGCTGCTGGCATCCAGGGACTTCGTCGTGGACGCATGCCGTCATATCGTGCGGCACGCCGGCAAGGCAATCTCGCTGGCGTCGCGACCGGTGCTGTTCGCGCTCGCACGTGCGTTGGGCGAGGCCTGGCCCGGCGATGTGCCGCGGGACGTGCTCGTGGCGCGAGCGTTCGGAGGGAAGCGCGCGGACGAATCGCATCGCGCGCGGCTGCGCGTCGAGATCGGGCGCCTTCGATTGATGCTGCGGCCGATTGCCGGCGTCAGCGCGACGGGGAATGGCTTCGCGCTCGAGCCGCATCGCGCCCGCGGAGTCGTCGTCCTGGCGCGGCCGAGCGAGATCGACGAGGAGCACGCGGCCGTCCTGGCCTTCCTCGCGGACGGCGAGTCGTGGTCGAGCTCGGCGCTGGCGCTGGCGCTGGGCGCGAGTCAGCGCACGGTACAGCGGGCGCTCGATTCGCTCGCGTCGGCGAGCAAAGTGCAGTCGTTCGGCCGCGGACGCGCGCGCCGCTGGACGACGCCGCCCGTCCCTGGATTCACGACAACGTTGTTACTCCCGGCGCCGCTGCCGGGTGACTAGATGACGCAACGAGCGTTGCGAGTGAGCCGCGAAACGGAGCGGGGATGATGGGGTCCCCGCGAGTGAGCGTGTAAGGGAGTCCGAGGGGCGAAGCCTCTCGGGTATAAAGATGAAGCGATCGGCTGCTGAAATCGTTCGTGAGTACGGACCCTTCCCTGGCGTCGACAACGTGCACGGCGTCTCGTACGACGGTCGCCACGTCTGGTTCGCCTCCGGCGACACACTGACCGCCTTCGATCCCGCGAGCGGAGAACCGGTGCGCACGATCGAGGTCGCCGCGCACGCGGGAACGGCATTCGACGGCGAGCACCTCTATCAGATTGCCGAGGATCGCATCCAGAAGATCGATCCGAAGACCGGTCGCGTGCTCTCCACGATCCCGGCGCCGGGCGGCCACGATTCAGGCCTCGCATGGGCCGAGGGAACGCTGTGGGTCGGGCAGTATCGCGACCGCAAGATCCATCAGATCGATCCCGAGACGGGCGCCATCCTTCGCACCATCGAGTCGAACCGCTTCGTCACCGGCGTCACGTGGGTGGACGGCGAGTTGTGGCACGGCACCATGGAAGGCGACGAGAGCGAAGTGCGGCGCGTCGATTCCCGGACCGGAGAGGTGCTCGAGAGCCTCGTGATGCCGCCAGGGATGAAAGTGTCGGGCCTCGAGTCCGATGGCGCCGATCGATTCTTCTGCGGTGGAGACAGGAGCGGCAAGGTGAGCGCCGTGCGGCGGCCGAAACGGGCCCGCTGATGTCTACCGTCTAGCCGCGAATGGCTCACTCGTGTCTCAGCGCGATCATTGGATCGACGCGCGACGCTCTCATCGCTGGTCCGTAGCCGGCCAGGAGCGCCGCGATCGAGAGAATCGCCGCCGCCAGCGCAATCGCGCGCGGGTCGTTCGGCTTCATCTCGAACAGAAACGACTCGATCAGCCGCGACGTGCCGAGCGCGGTTGGCACGCCGATCGCCAGCCCGACGGCCGCAAGCACACAGACCTCTCGCAGCACCATCCAGACGACGGCGCCGCGTCCGGCTCCGAGGGCCATGCGAAGTCCGATCTCATTCGTACGGCGCGCCACAGCGTAGGCCATCGTGGCGTAAAGGCCGACGCATGCGATCACCAGAGCCAGGATCGCAAAGGCGCTGCACAGTCGGGCAAAGACGATTTCCTGATTGATGGTCTGGTCGATGTCGGCGGCCTGGGTCTTGAAATTCGTCGCGGGTACACGCCCGTCGGCCTCGTGCACGATCTGCCGGACGGCGCCGACGTAGCGGAGAGGGTCGCCCGCGGTGCGTAGCGCGTAGGTCATCGCGTGCAGCCGCGGCGGGGGGAGTTGCGCGTACGGCACGTAGACAACCGGTGGGATGTCGCGCTTGAGCCCTCCGTATCTGGCGTTTGCCGCAACCCCCACGATTTCGAAGACGAGCGGCGCGCCGCCGATGGGCATGCTGCCGCGGACCTCGATGTGCCGCCCCAGAGCGTTGCTCGTCACCGAAGTTGGTTCTGGCGAAGAGTTCGCTCACCACAGCGACGGGCTGCGTTCCGGGGCGATCGCTATCCGCGATCTCTCGACCTTGCACGATCGGAATCTGCATGGTCGTGAAGAATCTGGGCCCCGTGAACAGCATGCGCGTCGCCTGCGTCGGCACGCCGTTGATCGTGACCGGATGCGAGCGGCCAGCCCTGATGAGCGACGCGTGCGACAGGGTCGCGTCGCGGACGCCAGGAACCTCGCTCAGGCGCCGGCGCAAATCGGCATAGAAGGCGGCGACCCTGGCCTCCGGATAGCCGGCCTGCGGCGCATCCAGCTCGAACAGCAGCACGCTCTCGCGATTGAACCCGAGCGGAATCGACTGGAGATTCGAGAGCGTTCGCACGAAAAGCCCAGCGGCGACGAGCAACAACAACGAAATCGCAATCTGCGCCACCACCAGCGCCTGCGTCAAACTCAGAGGGACCCTCGCGCGCAGGCGCCCCCGCGCCTCCGTCACGGACCGGTCTTTGAGCATCGGCATCAACGTCGGCCGTGTCGACTGCATCGCCGGCGCCAGGCCAAACAGCAGGCCGCACAGCAACGACAGCGACAGCGTCACGACGAGGACATGCCAGTTCAGGTCGGCGTGCAGCGTGAATCCTTCCTCTCCGTTGGCCAGCAGCAGCGTCAGCACGCGGATGCCGACGATGGCGATGAGGATGCCGAGGGCGCCGCTGACGGACGCCAGGAGAACGCTCTCCGTCAGGAGTTGACGGACGACACGCCAGCGTCCGGCGCCCAGGCTGAGCCGCACTGCCATCTCGCGCCTGCGGGCGGCGGCCCGCGCGAGCAGCAGATTCGCCGTGTTCGCGCACGCGATCGCCAGGATCAGGCCGACCATCGTCAGCAACACGTAGAGTGGCTTTGAGTACCGGCGCCTCAGGCTGTCGAGGCCACCGGCCCCTTCCTCCAGGCGCAGCTCTGGAAGATTGGCGCGCTCGCGATCGTTTCTCGCCGTCGTGGCCACCCACTGGGCGAACGCGCCCGCGAGCGATGCCTGCGCCTGCGCGAGGCCAACGCCGGGACGCAACCGGCCCATCATCTCGACCCAGTAGTAGTTCTGGTCGAGATAGGCGCGCCCGCCACCGGGATCGAAGAGGAGGCTGGCGTGCATGGGGAGATAGACCTGCGGCGCCGCGGCCGGATCGACGCCGAAGAACTCTGACGGCGTCACCCCGACCACCGTGAACGGCACGCTGTTGATCAGAATCTGCTGCCCGGTGGCGCTGGCGATATCGCCAAAGCGCCGCTCGCAGTAGCCCAGGCTCAGGACCGCGACCGGTACGGCGCCGGCGCGATCGTCGTTGGCGAAGATCAGGCGACCGGCCGCGGGCGACACTTCGAGTCCGCCAAAGAAGTCTCCGGAGACGTACTCGCCCTCAGCGAGCTCTGCCTGACCATTGATCGAGACATTCACGCGGCCGGCCGGCTTGTGGGCGAAGAGGTTCGACAGGATCGGCGCCGATGCCTCCTTCAGGCGCTCGAACGCCGGAAAAGGGAAGATCGCCGACGTGACGCCCGAACGGTCGCGGTAGGTACTGCCGTCCATGGAGTGCATCACGAAATCGTTCGACGTCATGGAAGTGGATGGCCTGCTCTGCCACTTCACCGCGACCAGCGAAGCGGGGTCCCGCACTGGCAGCGAGCGCAACAGGATCGAGTCCATGAAGCTGTAGATCGCGGTGTTCGCACCGATCCCGAGCGCGAGCGACAGAGCAGCGAGAGCCGTGAAGAGACGGTTCTTGTGCATCGCCCGCAGCCCGTAGCGGACGTCCTGCGCCAGCTGTTCGAGCAGGAGCCACGACCACAGCGTCCGCGTGTTCTCCCGCAGCAGGGTGACGTTGCCCAGATCGCGGCGTGCGGCCCATCTGGCCTGGTCGCTGGACAACCCATCGGCTTCGCGTTCGCGGGCTTCCTCCTCGAGATGGAACTGCAGTTCCTCACGAAGCTCGTCCTCCTTGCGCCGCCGTTGCAACCACCACGTGAACTTTCGAAAGAGCGAGGTCATCGTCCTTCCTCGTCGGCGGGCTTCAGCAACAATCCCATGGCGCGCGCGAACGCTTCCCATTTCGACTGTTCGCTGGCCAGCTGCTTTCGCCCCAGGGCCGTGATGCGGTAGTAGCGGGCGCGCTTGCCCTTCTCGGACAGCTCCCACGAAGCGGTAATCCACCGCTTGGCCTCGAGCCGATAGAGCGCGGGGTAGAGAGAGCCGGTTTCGACCTGCAGCAGGTCTTCCGAGGTACGTTGAATATGCTTCGCAATGGCGTGGCCGTGACTCGGCCCCGGCAGCAGGGTACGCAGGATCAGCAGATCGAGCGTGCCACGCAGGAGCTCGACGCGTGACGGTGGCTTCAGACTCATTGAGTAGGTAGTCTACACATTATTGTGTAGAAATTCTACTCTTGCAGCGCCTGCCACCGCGGTGCAAGAACCGCGTTGTCCTCTGGCAGGTGAATGACGCCGGTCCCCTGGGACATGATAGTCAGGTGGGAAGCGCGCACACGCTGGACAAGGCCAGGGCGGCGTTCGACAGCGGCGCCTGGGCTGATGCGTTCGCGGGCCTGACCGCCGCGGATGCGCAGACACCTCTCGAGCCCGAGGATCTCGATCGCCTCTCGACGGCCGCTTTCTTGATTGGTGACGAAGACACGAGCGTTCACGCCCGCAGCCGGGCGCATGCCGGCTTTCTCGAGCGCGGGCAGCACGTCCAAGCGTCGCGCAGCGCGTTCTGGCTGGCGTTCGATCTCGCGGGCGTTCCCGATCAGCAGGCGCAGGCCGCCGGGTGGCTTGCGCGGGCGCAACGGTTGCTCGAGGCCGTCAAGGAGCCGTGCGTGGAGCAGGGCTGGCTGCACTGCGCCGCTGCGCGCCAACGCGTGGCCGAGGGGGACGTCGCCGCGGCGCACGCGCTCTTCACTCAGGCGACGGAGATCGCGGAACGGTTCGGCAGTCCCGACCTGATGGCGATGGCACGGCACGGCCAGGGCCGCACGTTGCTGGGGCTGAACAGGATTCGGGAAGGAATCTCCCTCCTCGACGAGGTCATGGTTGCCGTGAGCGGTGGCGAGATCGCGCCGATCGTGGCGGGCGCGGTGTACTGCAGCGTCATCAGCGCGTGCCACGACCTGTTCGACCTGCGCCGCGCGCAGGAATGGACGACGGCGCTCCAGGGCTGGTGCGCCTCGCATCCCGACACGGTGCCCTTTCGTGGGCAGTGCCTGATCCGACGATCCGAGCTGCTGCAGCTGCACGGCGCCTGGCCCGAAGCCTTCGGCGAAGCGCAACAGGCCTGCGACCGGTTGACCAGGTCGTCGCGGCCCCGGCCGGAGGCGGGCGCGGCCTTCTACCAGCTCGCCGAACTGCATCGGCTGCGCGGCGACTTCGCCAAGGCCGACGAGGCATACCGTCTGGCGAGTCGGGCCGGCTGCAACCCATATCCCGGCCTGGCCCTGCTTCGCCTGAACCAGGGACAGCCGGACGCGGCTGATGCGTCGATCCGCGTCGCCCTCCAGGAGCGGAGAAATCAACGATCCCGTGTGCTGCTGCTGCGCGCCGCCGTGGAGATCATGCTGGCGCGCCATGACGTCGCCGGCGCGCGCGCCGCGTCCGACGAGCTCATGGTGCTCGCCGACCGGATCGACGCGCCGTTCCTGCGCGCTGTGGGGTCGCAGGCGCGGGGCATGCTCATGCTGGCGGAAAGCGAAGCCCGCCAGGCACTCGACGCGCTTCATACCGCGCGCACGGCATGGGAGAGCCTCGACGCCCCGTACGAGCTCGCGCAGGTGCGCGTGCTCATTGGCCTCGCCTGCCGTCAACTGGGTGACGATGACGGCGCGCAGTTGGAATTCGACGCCGCACACGACGCGTTCGAGAGGCTGGGCGCGACGCCGGCAGCTGCGGCCGTCGCAGCGCTGACCGCGCCGCAATCGACGCCGACGTCGACGAACCTGACGGGGCGGGAGGTCGAGGTGCTCCGCCTCATCGCCACCGGCGCCACGAACCGGGCGATCGCCGGCCGGCTGAACATCAGCGAGAAGACGGTCGCCCGTCACGTGAGCAACATCTTCACCAAGCTGGATTTGTCGTCACGGGCGGCGGCCACTGCCTACGCGTACGAGCACAGGCTGCTCTAGCTTTATCCGAGGGGCTTCGCCCCCGGACTCCCCCTACACGCGCCCTCGGGCGCCGCTTCGCCGGGCGCCCTCCGGGCACGTGGCTCGCTCGCGCTGTCTACATAAAACCACCCACGCCGCGTCCCGTCGGCATCTGGATATTCCGGCCGATGCGAACCGCGCGACGCTCGACGTACCCTCAGGCATTCGCAACCCGTGAACAATCTGCGAATGAAGCCAAGGAGGCGCAAGTGCCTGAGACATATACGAACACTCACGTGAACACGGTCGTGATCGGCGGCGGGCAGGCTGGGCTCTCGGTCGGGTATCACCTGTCACGGCAGCGCGTCCCATTCGTCATCCTGGACGGCAGCGCACGCATCGGCGACACGTGGCGCCGCCGGTGGGATTCGCTTCGACTGTTCACGCCTGCGCGGGCGTCCTCGCTCGACGGCATGCCGTTTCCCGCGCCGCCGTTTTCATTTCCGACGAAGGACGCGATGGCGGACTATCTCGAAGCGTACGCCAGGCAGTTTTCCCTGCCCGTGCGATCGGGCGTGCGGGTCGATCGTCTGTCGCGCCTCGGCGACAGGTTCCTCGTCGTCGCCGGCGACCAACGCTTCGAAGCCGACCACGTCGTCGTCGCCATGGGCAATTACCAGCGGCCGCGCACTCCGGCATTTGCCGCCGATCTGCGCCCGGACATCGTGCAGCTGCATTCGTTCGAGTACCGTAACGTGGCGCAGCTCCGCCCGGGCGACGTCCTCTTGGTCGGCGCCGGCAATTCCGGAGCGGAAATCGCCGTCGAGACCGTCAAGCGTCACCGAACGTGGCTGGCCGGACGTGAAACCGGTCACCTGCCGTTCCGCATGGACGGTCTGGCGGCGCGTCTCGTCCTGAGCCGTCTGGTCTTGCGCGTGATCTTTCATCGTGTTCTTTCGATCGCCACGCCGATTGGACGCCGGCTCCGGCCGAAGATGCTGCACCGGGCGGCCCCGTTGATTCGAACCAAGCCGGCGGATCTCGCGGCGGCGGGCGTCGGCCGGCTCCCGAGAGTCGTGGGCGTTCGAGACGGATTGCCGCTCCTCGAAGACGGCCGGGTGCTCGACGTCGCCAATGTGGTGTGGTGCACGGGATTCGATCCAGGCTTTTCGTGGATCGACCTGCCGGTGTTCGGTCCTGACGGATTCCCGCAGCACGACGCGGGCATCGTGGCCGCCGAGCCGGGGCTGTATTTCGTAGGGCTGCCCTTCCTGTATGCGTTCTCGTCGGAGATGATTCACGGCGTCGGACGGGACGCGGCGCGCATCGCCGATGCCATCGCTGGTGTCACGGCCGAACGTTCGGCTCGCACGCCCAGAACTGCTGAAAGACAGGTTCCAGGAGCTTTATCAGGACAGCTGGAAAGCAGTCGGCCAGCGCGGACAGCCCGATCATCTGCCGCATGATCTGGACGCCGCCGACGAACGACAGCGGGAGCGCGGACCGCAAGCGGCGCCCCACCAGCCGCCGTGATGCCTCGCGATGGTCTAAGCGATCAGGCGCTGTAGACATCGGCGCCGCGGATGCTGGAACGAATGCCTGACAAGTCAGCTCACCCATGTCAGCCCAGCGATCCGTTGACGTTCGCCCCCGTCGTCGTCATCATCGTCCTTGCGGGATTCGCCGCACGCTGCGTCCCAGCGCTGCGAGCCACCCGAGTGGATCCGATGGTGGCGCTTCGACACGAAAGCTGAGGCTCACAAATGACGAGACGCGAGTTGCTTGCGCTCGTGGGCGCGCTCGTCTTCAGCGACGCCGCCCTTCAGCGTCGCCTCGACGCCGCCGCGGCAAAGCTGTCGCCATGTTCACTTCACGACGTCCGGCTCCTGGACGGCCCGTTCCTCGACGCGCAGAAGCGTGACGCTCGACTATCTCCTGTCGCTGCAACCCGACCGGATGCTCCACAACTTTCGAGTGAACGCGGGGCTCGCGCCGAAGGCGCCCGTGTACGGCGGCTGGGAGTCGGAAGAGCCTTGGGTCGACATCCGTTGCCACGGCCACACGCTCGGGCACTACCTCACGGCTGTCTCATTGATGTACGCGTCGACAGACGACGACGCGCATGAAGCAGCGCGCCGATTACATCGTCGCGGAGCTGCACGCGTGTCAGGCGCAGTCTCGGCAACGGACTCGTCTGCGCGTTCCCTGACGGCGCCACGCAGCTCGAGAACGCGGTGGCGGGCCGGAAGTTCGTCGGGGTGCCGTGGTACACGATGCACAAGATCCTGAGCGGGTTGCGCGACGCGCACCTCCACGCCGGCAGCGCGGCGGCGCTCGAGGTCTTGACGAAGCTCGCGGACTGGACGGCCGCGGCGACAGCGCCGATGACGGACGCAGCAGTTTCAGCGCATGCTCGGCACCGAGCATGGCGGCATGAACGAGGTGCTCGCGGACGTAGTCGGCGCTGACCGGCGATCCGAAATACCTGACGCTCGCCCGCCGCTTCACCCATCGAGGCGCTGCTCTCGCCGCTGGCCGATGGGCGCGACACGCTTGATGGACTGCACGCCAACACGCAGATCCCGAAAGTCGTGGGTTTTCAGCGGCTCTACGAGCTGACGGGCGAGGATCGCTATCGGCGCGCGGCGCGGTTCTTCTGGCAGACGGTCGTCGAACAACGTTCGTTCGCGACGGGCGGTCACGGCGACGGAGAGCACTTCTTCCCTGTCGCCGACGTCGAGAAGCATCTGCAATCGGCGAAGACCATGGAGACGTGCTGCACGCACAACATGCTGCGGCTCACCCGCCTGCTGTTCCAGGACGATCCGTCCGCCGGCGTACTTCGACTACTACGAGCGCGCGCTGTACAACGGCATCCTCGCCTCGCAGGATCCCGAGAGCGGCATGATGACGTACTTCCAGGCGACGCGGCCTGGATACGTGCGGCTGTTCCACACGCCCGAGCGGTCGTTCTGGTGTTGCACGGGCACCGGCATGGAGAACCACGCGAAGTATGGCGATTCGATCTACTTCCGCGGCGCCGACGCTCTCTGGATCAACCTCTTTATCGCGTCGGTCGTGACGTGGAAGGACAAGGGGCTGACGCTGCGACAGGAGACGGCGCTTTCCGGAGCGCCGATCGACACGTCTCACCGTCAGCGTCGATCGTCCCGTGCGCGCCACCCTCAATGTCCGGCGTCCCGGCTGGTGCACCGGCATGGCGATACACAGTGAACGGCCGACGCTGGCACGGCACTGTTGGCGCGACCGGCTACGTCGCCATCGATCGCGAGTGGCGATCGGGCGATCGCGTGGACATCGCGTTGCCGATGACACTTCGCGCCGAGCTGCTGCCATCCAACGACCGACGTCGTGGCTCTGGCTTGTGGCCCGATCGTCCTTGCCGGACGACTGGGTCGCGAGGGCCTTGCGCCAGGCAATCAGATCATCGTGAACGAGCGGGAATCCGGAAGCATGCTGAATGCACGCCATCGAGGCTCCCGCGCTCGCTGGTGCCGATCGCCACGCTGACAAAACGACTTCGCCGGGATGCCTCTGACTCGCTGACGTTTCGCACGGTCGGCACCGGACGCCCACGCGACGTGGAGCTCGCACCGTATTACCGGCTCGCGCACGAGCGATACAACCTGTATTGGAAGATCGTGCGGGCGTGAACACGTTTCGGGCGACCATCAGCCGGCTACGAGTCATCTCCTTCCTTGCTTGCGTCGATCCTCGCGCTGGCTCCCCGCGCCGCTGCGCAGACGTGGACGGCCGATAACGGCAACGGGACGTACACCAATCCGCTCTTCTTCGACGAGTTCTCCGACCCCGATATGATTCGCGTGGGCGCCGACTTCTATCTGACCGGCACCACGATGCACAGCCTGCCGGGGCTGCCCGTGTTGCGGTCGCACGACCTCGTCAACTGGACGTTCGTCAGCTACGCGGCCGACCGCCTCGACCTCGGCCCCTCGTTCCGTCTCGAGGACGGCAAGAACGAATACGGCCGCGGGATCTGGGCGCCGTGCCTCCGTTTTCACGACGGCGTGTTCTACATCTTCAGCAACGTCAACGGACAGACGACGCAGCTGTTTCGAGCGACGAGCCCGCGAAGGACCGTGGACGCGAACGCCGATGAAGCGACCGCTGCACGACCTGTCGGTGCTGTTCGACGACGATGGCAAGGCGTACGTGGTGTGGGGATACCGGAGCATTCACATCGCACAGCTCACCGGGGATTTCACCGACATCGTGCCGGGGACCGAGCGCGAGTTGATCCCGCAGTCGGCGGGCATGGGGGAGGGCCTGCACTTCTACAAGATTCGCGGCAAGTACGATCCTGACGAGCGCGTGGTATCTCGACGAGATGCGGATGCCCGTGGCGCGCGCCGATCGCCTCGAGGGGCCGTGGGAGGTCAACCAGAACGTGAGCCGCGGCGAAGACTTCGGCCTCGGCGTCGGATACCGCGTGGCGACGCGAGAAGCACCGTTTCAAATCAGTCCGCCGGACGCCTCCCAGCCTGGCCGGTGCGCCATCCATCAAGGCGGTCTCGTCGACACCCCCGCGGGCGAGTGGTGGGGTTTCTCGATGATGGACGCGAACGGCATCGGTCGACTCACGGCGCTCTCGCCAATCACGTGGACGGACGGCTGGCCGTACTTCGGCCTGCCCGGAAACCTCGGGCGCACACCCCGGACGTGGATCAAACCGAACACCGGATCAGCGGAGCCTGCGTCATGCGCCGTATCAACGGAGCGACGACTTCTCCGCCGATCGCCTTCAGCCCGTCTGGCAATGGAATCACGTGCCGGTCGACGACAAGTGGTCGCTGCGCGAACGGCCCGGGTTCCTTCGGCTTCACGCGTTGGCTGCCGTTGACCTCTGGCACGCGCGAAACACGCTCACGCAGCGTGCGATTGGGCCGCGCTCGAGCGTGACGGCTATTCTCGACGCGAGCGCCCTGAAACCTGGGGACGTGGCTGGCCTCGCGCTCTTCAACCGGCCCTACGCGTGGCTGGGCGTGGAACGCGGCGACGACGGCCTGGTCCTGCTCCAGTTCGACGAAGTGAGGGGAAGCACCGATCGCGCGGCGCTGAAAGGCACGCGGGTCTGGCTCCGTGCCGACTGCGACTTCGTGAAGAACGTCGCCAGCTTCCACTACAGCACCGACGGGACGTCCTATTCGCCGATCGGCGTCCCTCACGTGATGGCGTACGGGCTCATCACGTTCCAGGGCGTGCGCTATTCGCTGTTCTCGTATCACACACAGCCTGACGCGGAAGGGGGATTCGCGGACTTCGATGCCGTCGACGTTGCTGAAACTTCGAAGCCGTCCATTCCCTATGGCAAGCGCATCCAGCTGTCGGTTCGCGACGCCGGCGCGTTGCTCACACTCGACAAGGCCGACGGGTTCACCGTGGACGACCGCGGCCTCGGACGAGTGGCGTTGTCGACGGACGGAAGCTACGTATCGGTCGACACAAGCGGCGCGGTGTCTCTTCGTCGCGGGCCGGCAGGCGACGCGGAGACGTTTCAATGGATGGACACGTTCAACGGCGATCTCGTACTCTTGTCGATTGCGACGAAGCGGTATCTGCGCGTGGACGCGGCGGGTCGGATCCTGGCGGACAGCCCGGGACCCAGGCCCGACAGTCGGGACGGCGTTCGCTTCCGGTGGCAGATCAAGCCGGACGAGACCTCGCCACAGCGGCCGGTCATTCCGCAGCAGCTCTCGTTCGTGCCGTACCACGCGAGCGGTATCTATGACGTCGGTGAAACCGTCGGCTGGACGGTCACGCCAGGGCCGACGACACCGACCTACGCATACAAATGGACGATCCGGCGCAACAACGCCGTCGTTCTCAAGGAGGGCAGGCTGGATCTCTCCAGCGGCAAGGACACGATTGCGATCCAGGCGGATCAACCGGAGATGCTCTACGTCGCGATCGAACCGGCCGCGAATCCATCGCCGTCGGCGTCGACCCCAGCGAGCGATGAGCCGCACTTCATCGGAGGCAACACCGGACGCGACACGGGCCTGTACGCGGTCGGCGCAGCCGTCGCGCCGACGAAGATCGGGTTGTCGACGCCACGGCCTGCGGACTTCGACGCGTTCTGGGAGAGCAAGCTCGCAGCGCAGGCGAAGATTCCGATCAAGGCGGTTCTCACACCCGTGGAGAGTCCCGTCCAAGGCGTGGAGATGAACATCTTTGCGCTCGACGCGCTCGGGTCGAAGGCGCACGGCTACATCGCGCGGCCCTCGGGCGAGGGCAGGTTCCCGGCTGTCATTCAAATGCAGTACGCGGGCGTGTACGCGCTGAACGCGGTTGCTGTCGCACGGCGCGCCAGCGAAGGCTGGCTGATGCTGAACGTCGATTCGCACGACAAGCTGCCGTCGGATCCGTCTGGGAACGTGCCGAGGAACTATCGGGAGATCGGCAATACCGATCGCGAAACCTCGTACTTCCTGAACATGTACCTGCGCGACTCGCGCGTGCTCGACTACTTGATGACGCGGTCCGACTGGGATGGCAAGACCATCGTCCTGATGGGTGGGAGCATGGGCGGCCAGCAGAGCCTTGCGCTGGCCGGCCTCCGCCCTGAAAACATCAGCGCCGTGCTGGTCTGCGTGCCCGCCGGCGCGGATACCAACGGCGACCTCCACGGCCGCAAGGCGGGCTATCCCAACTGGCCTTCGGACAATCCGGACGCCATGAAGACGGCGCTCTACTTCGATCCCGTCAACTTCGCGTCACGCATCAAGGCGCCGGTCCTCGCCGGCATGGGATTCATCGACACGATTTCGCCGCCGGCCGGGATCTGGACGATGCTCAATCAGGTTCATGGAGCGGTGGAAGCGCTGCCGTTGATCGAATCCGAGCACGACAATTTCACGCCGGAGAAGGAACGCGCGTGCCCCGCGCGTACGACCGACATCCTCGACGTGATGGTCCACGGAGGTCAGTTCACGCCGAACGTCCTCAAGTGATCCATGCGAACACTCAGCACCAACTCCACCTCGCGCATCTATGGCGCCGACGAGTGGGTTGCCCTCGACTACGCGCATCGCACGAGATCGTCCATCGCGACATCAAGCCGGAGAACATCCTGCTGCACGAAGGCCACGCCGTCGTCGCAGACTTTGGCATCGGCAAGGCTCTCGTCGCCGCCTCGTCGGCGACCGGCGCGATGTTCACGCAGGTCGGCGTGACCGTCGGCACACCGGCGTACATGAGCCCCGAGCAGGCCGCCGGGGGCGATCTCGACGGGCGCAGCGACCTGTTCGCGCTGGGCTGCGTGATGTACGAGATGCTGACGGGCGAGGTCGCCTTCACCGGCCCGTCCGCGCCGGCGGTGATTGCGCAGGCGCTTCGCCTATTCCCCGCCGGCGATCACCGACTCGCGCCCCGAGATTCCTGCCGTCGTCGGCGATACGGTGAGCCGACTCTTACAGCGTTCGGCCGACGATCGATTCGCGACCGGTGCCCAGGTGGTGGCGGCGCTGCGCGCGCAACCAACACCACCCATGGCGCCGACGTCCCTACGGCACCGACCGCGCCCGCCGCGACACGTCGATTGCGGTGCTGCCCTTCACGAACCTGAGCGCCGATCCCGGAGAATGAGTATTTCAGCGACGGCCTCACTGAGGAGCTGATCACCGACCTCTCGGGCGTGAAGGCGCTGCGCGTGATCTCGCGCACCTCCTCGCTGCAACTCAAAGGGACGACCAAGGGCATGCGCGAGATCGGCCGCACGCTGGGTGTGCGGTATGCGTTGACCGGGAGCGCGCGGAAGGCCGGCAACGCGCTGCGCATCACGGCGCAGCTGGTCGACACCGCCGACGGACGAGCAGATCTGGGCCGAGAAATACAGCGGCACCATGGACGATGTGTTCGACGTGCAGGAGCGTGTTTCGCGCGCGATCGTCTCCGCCTTGCGGGTGACCCTGTCGGCATCCGAGGACGACCGGCTCGCCGAGCGCCCCATCAAGAACCCGCGTGCGTTCGAGCTGTACTTGCAGAGCCCAGGTGCTTGTCCGGCGATACGGCGCGTCGATGGATCAGGTCAACGCGCTGCTGGATCGCGCGATCGAGATCGAAGGACTGTCGCCGCCGTTGCGCGCGCTGCGCGCCTACCTGTGGGTCACGCAGGTTCGCGCCGGGATGAGCACGGACGCGAGTCCATCTGGCGCGCGCCGAGGCGGAGGCACGCGCGTTGATGGATCTCGCGCCGAACGCGGCGTACGGATACTCACTCCTCGGGTTCATCAGCTACGAGCGCGGCGCGCTCGCTGACACGGTGCGATATCTCACCAAGGCGCTGGAGCGGGACGGAAGCGATGCGGATGCCCTGTTCTTCCGGGGTATCGCACTGGAGGCGGCAGGGCAGGGCGAGGCGGCGATCGCGGCCGGAAGGCGCTTTCTCGAACTGGACCCGTTGTCGCCGATGGCCGGCGTCCTCCTGAATTCTGCGCATTGGTTCGTCGGACGGCCCCACGAGGGGCTTGACGCCCATGCGCACGGGCTCGTGCTGGACCCTGAAAATCCCATCATCCACTGGTCGATGGGATACACCTACGCGCTGCTCGGAAAGGTCGCCGACGCCAGGGTGCAGGCCCAGTGGATGCAAGCGCACGTGCCTCAGATGCCGTACACGGCGCAGCTCGTGGCGTTGGTCGAGGGGCTGGCAGGGCAAACCGTGGACGCCCGAGCCGCGCTCGCGACCCTGGCGGACATGTCGTTCGATGGACACATCACGTTTCATCTGAGCGAGAGCTTCGCGGTCGCCGGCGATATCCCGGCGGCGCTCCGCTTGCTCGCGCGGGCGGTCGACAACGGGTTCTACCCGCACGACTATATCGCGGTGCACTGCCCGTTCCTGGCGCCGCTGCGCGGCATGGCCGGGTTCGACCACATCGTTGCACGTGCCGCCGAACGCGTAGCAGCGTTCAGCGCATGACGTGGAATGCACTGGACTCGCCCGGTTGAATGAGAAGGCGTCGGTCCGGCCTCATCGCGCTGCTCCTCAGCGGTATGACGCTCTGTTACGCGCAGCGGGGGACGCTCTCGGTGGCCGCGCCGTTCATGATGCGGGACCTCGCCATCAACACCGAAACGATGGGGCTCGTGCTGTCCGCATTTTCGTGGTGCTACTGTTTCATGCAGGTGCCGTCTGGCTGGCTCGTCGACCGCTTCGGTGTGCGGCGCGCCTACGCGGCGGGGTTCGCGTGTGGTCGATCGCCTGCGCGCTGACCGGCATCGCAGGCGGCATTGGCGCGATCATGATCTTCAGGATCATCATGGGCGTCGGCCAGTCTGTCGCCTTTCCCGCCAGCGCACGCACCGTCGCCAACTGGTTCCTCGACACCCAGCGCGGGTTGGTCAATTCCAGTTACCTGACGGGTGTCCGGCTTGGCCAGGCGCTGGTCAACGCGGTCGGCGTCGGCCTGATTGCCCTGTATGGCTGGCGCGTGTTCTTCATCATCAGCGGCCTCGTGCCGCTGCTGTGGATCGCGCCGTGGATGATGACGCTGCGAGGATGGGAAACGCCCGCTGCGCCCGGTGTGACCGCCACCGCGAGCGGCCGATTCACCTTCGGCGCGAGCTTCGGGCTGTTGCGACAGCCAACCGTGCTCGGGACGTTCCTCGGCTTTTTCGCGTTCGACTACGTCTGGTTCGTGTTCGTCTATTGGCTGCCGGGCTACCTTCGTCTCGAGCGGCACTTCACGCCCGCCGAGATGGCCTTTTACGGCTCCGCTCCGTTCGTGGTGATGTCTATCGTCATCGTGCTGTCGGGCATTGCCACCGATCGACTCATTGCCGCCGGTCTGCGCGAATTACGCGTGCGCAAGGCCTTCATCGCGATTGGCTTCGCGATCGCCCTCGCCATCGTGCCGGCCGGCCTGGTCGCCGACAACGCCGCGTCGGTCTGGCTGATGCTGATCTCGCTGTGCGGCCTGGGTGTTGCGGCGCCGAACACGTGGAGCATTACCCAGGCCTGCTGCTCGAAGCGTCTCGTCGGGACCGTCTGCGGTCTTCAGAACTTTGGCGGCAACGTTGGCGGCGTCATCGCCCCGTGGCTCACCGGAGCGATCGCCTACCGGACGGGTTCGTTTGCGGCTGCGTTCGTCCTGTGCGGGTTCATCCTCGTTGGAGGGGCGCTGGCGTACTGGCTGCTCATGAACGAGCGGGTGACTCTGCGCGGCGACGGCGAGCTCGAGAGTGAACTGACCCTCCGTGGGACCTGATTGCAGATCTCGGACGTCGCGCGTTCGTGGAAGAAGTCTGTATGGAGATTTCGGACACAGTGCCGAGCGAGCTGTTCGAGTCGATCACGGGTTTTCTGGCTTGAAGGTCAGATTCCGCGCCGAGAGCGGATGCTGCAGTATATGTCCTCGAGCCGTTTGCGATCAGGCGTGCATCGCCGAACGTGCGAGCTGAAAGGCCTGCCGGGAGTCGCGCATTTCACTGCACAGTAACGCTGTGACAAGATGCGCTCTATGGTCTGCGCCGTCTGCGGCAGCGAAAGAAGACCTGACACCGTGGCATGCGGCGTGTGCGGCGCATCCCCCGAAGCGCCGACCGTCGCCGCGGCCTCTTCGCCGCAACCAATCGCGTCATCGCCCACACCGCAGCGTTCGCAGAAAGCCGGCAGCGGGATCGATCACGGCGCGTTCACGCCTGGCACCCTCCTGGCGGCGCGCTACCGTATCGTCGGCCTGCTCGGTCGCGGCGGTATGGGCGAGGTTTATCGCGCCGACGATCTCACGCTCGGCCAGCCCGTTGCGCTGAAATTCCTGAGCGGCGACGACCCCACCCTGGCGGTGCGCCTGCGCGACGAGACGCGCACCGCCCGCCAGGTCTCGCATCCGAATGTCTGCCGGGTTCATGACGTCGCCGAGTGGGACGGCCGTCCGTTCGTGTCGATGGAGTACGTGGACGGCGAAGACCTCGCGTCGCTGCTGCGGCGCATCGGCCGGCTGTCGCCGGACAAGGCCGTGGAAATCGTTCGACAGGTATGCGCCGGCCTTGCCGCGGCGCACGATCGCGGCGTCCTTCATCGCGACCTGAAGCCGGCCAACGTGATGCTCGATGGCCGGGGGAAGGTTCGCATCACCGATTTCGGCCTGGCGAGTTTCGCCGACGACGACCGCACCGGTGAGATCGCGGGCACGCCCGCATACATGGCGCCGGAGCAACTCGCCGGCGGCCGGCTTTCCCCGCAGACCGATCTCTATGCCGTCGGCCTGCTGCTCTTCGAGCTGCTCGCAGGGACGCAGGCCTATGGTGTGACGAGCCTGGCCGAGCGCCGCCAGCAGCCGACCGTGTCGAAACCGGAGTTGGCGACGAGCGTGCGTGTCGCGATCGATCCGCGGATCGTACAAGCCATCGACCGCTGTCTCGAGCCCGATGCGGCGCACCGCCCGCAGTCGGCGCTGACTCTCGCCGCAGGTTTGCCTGGCGCCGATCCCCTCGCGGCGGCGCTGGCCGCCGGCGAAACGCCGGCACCGCACGTGGTCGCCGAGGCCGCGGACGAGCATCCACTCAGCCTTGCTGCCGCACTCGCCTGCCTGTTCGCGTTCGCCGCAGTGGTCGTTGTGCTGCTCGTCGTCACCGGCGTCAACGTCTACTCAAGATATGTCGCCTTCCGCCACTCGCCGGAGGTCCTCGCCGCGAGAGCCGACGAGATACGCCAGCGTCTCGGCTACGGCGATGCGCCCGCCGATACCGCGCGCGGATTCACGACTCGTGCGGAATATCTGGGATGGCAGCGGACCCGGGCGGCCGGGCCCGCCAGCTGGGAACATCTCCAGTCGCTTCGCCCGCAACTGATCGAGTTCTGGTACCGCACCAGCCCACGACCTCTCGTCCCGCCGATGCTGTCGCGGTTCGGCAACGCGCCACTCATGCTCGCGGCGAGCTCGACGGAAGCGATCACCGCCAGCGATGCGGCGTCCCTTGATCCGGGCGGCAGCTACCTCGAGATCGATCCGGATGGTGCGCTGAACGCGCTGCTCGTGAGGCCCTCCGAGGCCGACGCGCGGAGGGCGGCGAACGGTCCGATCGACTGGACGCGCCTCTTCGTCGAGGCGCGACTCGATCCCGCGACGTTCTCTGCTGTCGAGACCCTGCCCATCGTGCCGGTGTTTGCCGACGCGCGCGCCGCCTGGGCCGGACCGGCGCCGGACGGATCCGGGGTTCAGTTGCGGATCGAAGCCGCGGCGTTCGCCGGACGGCCCGGTGTACTTCAGGATCATCGCGCCCTGGACGACCCGGATCGAATCGGCTGGTTCGCCGATCGAAACCGTGCTGTTCGGTTTGCTGTTCTTCCTGCTGGTCGCGGTCGGGGCCATCCTTGCCCGGCGAAACCTGCAGGGCGGCAAGTCGGATCGGCAAGGGGCGCAGCGGGTCGCGGCCACCGTCGGTCTGTTGCTGCTGGCCGCGCAGCTGCTGGAAGCGCATCACACGCTCACGGGCGCGGAAGTGTTCGTCGTCATCGGCGCGCTCAGCTGGGCGCTGTTCGTCGCGGCGTTCACCTGGTTGTCGTATGTCGCCCTCGAACCGTACGTGCGGAGGCACTGGCCGCACGCCCTGATCGGGTGGACGCGGCTGCTCGCGGGACGGTGGCGCGATCGGCGGGTCGGGCGCGACCTTCTGATCGGCGCGATTGTCGGGCTCGCGGCCGTGGTCATCGATCGCGTGGCGGCGGCGCTGGGTGGCTGGCGCACTGGTAAATCGGTGATCTGGCGCGTCGACCTCGATGCCCTGAGCAGCGCCGGCACGCTCGTCGCCAGCTTTCTCCGCTCGCTCGCGCTCTCGACGGCCTTCTCGATCGACTTGTTGTTCCTGCTACTCCTCCTGCGGGTGTTCTCGCCGCGTCAGTGGCAGGCCGCGATGCTGGCGGTCGCCATTCTCGTCGGTCTCAGCCTCCGGTCGTTCACCGACCCGCTCGTGCAGTTGCCGCTCGCGATCGCGTCGGCCACGCTTCCCGTGGTGCTGTTGACGCGATACGGATTGATCGCGGGCGCCACCGCGCTGTTCGTCGACGCCATGTCGTCACACGTCATCGCGTCGCTGGACCTCTCGTCGTTCTTCGGCCAGACGATGGTTGCCGGCGTGCTGCTTCTTGCTGCGCCGGCGATCCTCGGCTTCTACGCGTCGGTCGCCGGTCGATCGCTTGTCGGGCGGCGTTTCGACTTGACTGACCCGTCCGGCGCCCGCACTCACACCTGACGCTCCAACCGTCCGCGTCCTCGCCAAGGCGAAAACTCCCACCCGTTGCGCGCCGAGTTGCCCGGACGGCGTGGCAGCGCCACCAACATCTCCACCGGCCACTGTGAATGCTTTGGCTGGCACTGCGCGGCATCGATGATGAACGTAGCGCCGGAACCGGCATCGGCATTGGCATCAAGAGTAGGTAGAGTAAGATATCGGCCCGGCGCTGGCCTTCAGGAGCGGGTTCTTCTAACGACACCGGTTCTAATGGAGGCTCGTCTCAATGCGGCGCTTCGAGTGTGAGTCTTGTCATCGGCGAAGCCCCAAGATCCGTAACAGCGTCTCATGTACGGCCCTTCCAGCGTACTTCACGACCTTCGTTACGCCATTCGCCTGCTTCGCAACAGCCCGGGCTTCTCGGCTGTCGCGATTGCCACCATCGCGCTCGCGATCGGCGCGAATACGGCCATGTTCAGCTTCGTGAATGGCGTGTTACTCCGTCCCTTGCCGTATCCCGAATCGGAACGCATCGTGCGCATCCTCGAACAGTCTTCCCACCGGCGGGCTCAACGGCATCTCCACCCTGAACTATCTCGATTGGACGAACCAGAATGCCGTCTTCGAGTACATGGCCGCGGAAGTTGGCTTGGCGTGCAACGCTGACCGGTGCGGGCGAGCCGGTCTCGATCCGAGGCGCGCGCGTCTCGGCGCACTACTTCGATATCTTCGGAGCGAAGCCAGCGCTGGGCCGCACGTTTCTTCCGGGCGAGGACCAGCCCGGCAAAGATCGTGTCGTGCTGCTGAGCCATGTGCTCTGGGAAAGCCGCTTCGGTTCCGATCCCGCAATGCTGGGACGGGACATCCTGTTGAACGGCGAGGCATACACCGTGATCGGCGTCCTTCAGAAAGGCGGTCCCTTCGATCGCGCCGCAGCCCAGATTTGGAAACCCCTTGCCTTCCAGCCTTCAAACATGACGCGTGATTTTCGCTGGCTCGGCGCGAGCGCCAAGCTCAAGCCGGGCGTGACGCTCGAGAAAGCGCGGGCCGAGATGGACGTCATCGGGCGGCGTCTTGCCAACGCCTATCCCGACTCGAACAAGGGCTGGGGCGTTGCCGTCGACCGTCTCGCCGACGTGCTGATCGGCCCAGGGTTGCGCACCGCCGTCACGGTCCTGTTCGCCGCCACTGCTGTTCGTGTTGCTGATCGGTTGCGCCAACCTGGCGAATCTCGCGCTGGCCCGCAGCATTTCGCGGGAACGCGAGATGGCGATGCGCGCCGCGCTCGGTGCAAGCCGCTGGCGCTTGGTACGGCAGTTGCTGATCGAGAACGTCGTGATCTCTGTGTGCGGCGGCATCGCGGGAGTCGGCGTTGGTTACGCGATGATGAAATGGATCCGATCGTTGATTCCTCCTGACACGCTGCCGCCCGCGGTGGACATTGGAATGGATACGTCCGTCCTGCTGTTCACGTTGACCGTTGCCGTCGTGACAGGCCTGCTGTTCGGCGTTGCGCCAGCAGCGCAGACCACGAACCCGAGCCTGGTCAGCGCGCTGAAGGAAGGCGGACACGGCACGACGGCGGGCAGCCCGGGTCGGCGCATGCGCGGCGGTCTCGTCGTCGCAGAAATCGCGCTCGCATTCGTGCTGTTGGTCGCGTCGGGACTGCTGATGCGCAGTTTCTTCAAGCTGCTCGACATCGATCCCGGATTCGATGCGACGAATGTCCTGACAGCAGGTCTGCCGATGAGTCAAGAACAGCACCCCGATCCTGTCGAACTGAACGCATATCTCGCCTCGATCAGGGCCGCGGTGGAGGCCGTGCCGGGCGTTCGCGAGACGGCCATGACGTCGGCGTTACCGCTGCAGGGCTGGGGCTACGGCGTACCCTACTCGATCGCCGATCGCGAGTTCATGGATCCGAGCCAATCGCCGCCGGGCGTTCTTCAAGATAGTCAGCCCGTCTTACTTCGACGCGCTGGGCATCAAGCTCCTTGCAGGACGCGTGCTGAGCGATAGCGACATGGCGGGCGCGCCGCCCGTCGCGCTCATCAACGAGACGCTGGCCAAGCGTGAGTTTCCCGATGAGAACCCGATCGGTCGCCGCATCCTGGTGCGAGAAATCGTACCGGGCAAGACTGAGTTCGGCCAGGAGATCGCCTGGGAAATCGTTGGCGTCATTGCGGGTGAGAAGATCAACGGGCTCGGCGATGCGATCAGCGCCGGCATGTACGTCTCGAACCAGCAGAGCCCGACCTACGGAATCAACCTCATCGTGCGAGCCAGCATGCCTCCGCAGTCTCTGCAGAGAGCCGTTCGGTCGGCCGTTGATCGCGTCAACAGGGACCAGGCGCTCAGCGATGTCCGCACGCTCGAACAGATCGTGGATCAATCCATGCTAGGCAACCGCGTCGCGAACACGCTCCTCACGACGTTTGCCTCCATTGCGCTGTTGCTCGCGGCCGTGGGCATCTACGGCGTGATTTCTTACACAGCCGCGCAGCGGACGCACGAGATGGGCATTCGCGCGGCACTTGGAGCCAGCGCGGGCCACCTGCGGAAGTTGATATTCCAGGGAGGGATGCGGCTCGCGGTGATCGGACTCTCGATCGGACTGATCGGAACGATTCCCGCGACTGACGTCCTGTCGTCGATGCTCTACGGCGTCGGCACCTACGACCCGTTAACAATCGTTGTTGTAGCCGCTGTGCTGTCCGGAGTCGCAGGGTTCGCGTGTTTCCTGCCGGCCTGGCGGATCACGAAAGCCGATCCAATCGAGGCGCTGCGGTATCAATGAGGCGAGGTTGGCCCCGATCGAACACAGGGCCAACCACGACACTCTCATCTACCGTTGGCCCGTTCCGCCCTCTGCAGAGTCCGAGTGTGCCTGGCGAGCCCTTTGGAAGCCCGTAATACTTCCAGGAGTCCGCCGCGGTCTGAACCTGCGACACCCTCTGTCCCTCTTCCGAGTCGAGGTCGTTCAGGCCGCTGGCGGCGCACGCCGAGTTCGCGTGATCCAGAGCGCCGGTCTCGTTCGTATTGTCGGGTGTGCCCGGGGGTCCCTTCACCTCGCCCGCGAATGCTCCGCCAGCCGCGAGCGCGACACCAACAGTCGCCACAACAAGCAGTCGTCTCATCTCTCAGCCTCCTTCCTTCTCTTCTGACCAGCCAAAAAACGATACGCCTGACGATAGAAGGAAACGTTAGGGCCGTGTCGCGGTTAGCATACCGCTCCTTCTCGGTCGCGGGTCAACCTTTGCCCCTTCGACAGCCCGGATAAAGCCCCCCGTCTGGGTCGATTTTCGGCGGGTCCGCGTGGAATTGACAAGCGAAAACGACCGACGGGGAAGAGAGACCGCCCTCACCAGCGCCGTCGAATTCGGGTGCGTCTTTGCAACTGATCCTCGTCTGGGCAAGGTGCAATAGCGGACGGTCTGTCGTCGGCTCACGCCAGGGGCATCGTCCATCGCGACCTGAAGCCTGCCAACGTCTTCGTGACGCGTGACGGGCTGATCAAGATCCTCGACTCGGCCTCGCGACCTCTGCACAGGGGATCGCAGAGCCCGCCGATCCGCGCACCGACATTTCGCGCTCGGGTGCATCCTTTACGAAATGCTCGCCGGGCGGCGGACGTTCACCTGCGATACGCCGAACGAGGCGCTGGCCGCGATCCTGCGCGGCAGCTTTCAGCCCACCTCATGACGTCCGAAATCGAATTGTCGGCTATATTCCTTCACGTCGCGCGCTGAGAGTGGATCCGTTCACGTCGCGACGCAGCGCAGACGCGAGGACAATCATGCTGAACGATCTGGTCTACGCCCTCAGGAACATCGCGAAACAGCCGCTCTTCTATGCGGTCGCGACGGTGACGCTGGCGCTCGGCATCGGAGCGAACGCGGCGGTCTTCACCGTCGTCAACGCCGTGCTGCTGCGGCCGCTCCCTTACCCGCAACCCGACCGGCTGATGATGGTCTGGACCTACAACCCGCGTCAGGGCTTCGACAAGGACGTCGCCACGTATCCGAACTTCGAGGACTGGCGGCGGGCGAGCACGTCGTTCGAACGGATGTCCGCGTACTCAGGCGCGAGCGTGACGCTGACGGGCAGCGGCGACCCGGCGCAGATCCGCGGCGGCCGGGTGACACCCGATTTCTTCGAGACGCTCGGCGTGTCGCCCGCGAGAGGCCGGGCTTTCGCCGCGGTCAGCGGGCAGGCCGGCGGTGAGCGCGTCGTAATTCTCTCGCACGGGCTGTGGACGCGCCGGTTCGGCGCGAACCCGTCCATCATCGGCCGGACGATCATGCTCAACGGCGTCTCGCACGAAGTGCTCGGCGTGATGCCGGAGGGCTTCGCCCATCCGGAAGACGCGGAGTTCTGGGTGCCGCTTGCCCCGGTCGGGCAGTTCAAAGAGCTGTTCAGCGCCCGCGGGTCGTACTGGCTGACGGTCATCGGGCGGCTGAAGCCCGGGGTCACACGCGCGGCGGCCCAATCAGAAATGGACGCCATCGCCACCCGGCTGGAGAAACAGTATCCATCGAACGCCGGAACCGGAATCCGCCTCGTGCCGATGCACGAAGAGATCGTGGGTGACGTCGAGCGGCCGCTGATCATCCTGCTTGGTGCGGTGTGCTTCGTCCTGCTGATCGCCTGCGCCAACGTCGCGAACCTGCTGCTCACGCGCGCCGCTTCCAGGCAGCGCGAGCTCGCGATTCGGGCGGCGCTCGGCGCCGGGCGGAGTCGCCTGTTGCGCCAGATGCTGACCGAAAGCCTGCTGCTCGGCCTGATCGGTGGCGCCGCAGGCCTGCTGGTCGCGGCGTGGTGTACCGAGCTCCTTCAAACATTGGCGCCGGCGAGCCTCCCGCGGCTCGCGACGATTGCGCGTCGACCGGCAGGTGATCGCGTATGCGCTTGGCGCGTCTCTGGTCACCGGCCTGCTCTTCGGCATCGTTCCGGCACTCCACGCGGCGCGCCGCGACGCCGGCGCGCACCTGAAGGAAGGCGGCCGCACTGGATCGGACGGGGTTCGCGGCCGCCGAGTCCGCTCCGCGTTGGCCATCGGGGAGCTGGCGATCGCCCTCGTGCTGCTGGTCGGCGCCGGGCTCCTGGTGCGAAGCGTCATCGCGCTGAACAGCCAGGATCCGGGCTTCGCGTCGACGGGCGTCCTCACCCTCCGCCTCGACCTGCCGGGGGCGAAGTACACGACGCCGGAGCGCATCGCGACCTTCTACGACCAGCTGATCGACCGGCTGTCAGCGTTGCCGGGTGTCGAAGCCTCGGGAGCCGGCTCGTCGCTGCTCCTCTCGCGGCTGCCGGGTTCGGCAACGATCAACATCGAAGGGCGTCCGCCGTTGCCGGCCGACGCGCAGAACATTCCGGTGCCGTACGACTCGGTCACGCCGGGCTACTTCGCCACCCTTCAGATCCCGGTGCGTCGAGGACGGATGTTCACTCCGGCGGATGCACCGCGTGCCCAGGAGGTCGTCCTCGTCAACGAGTCGTTCGTTCGCCGGTTCTTTCCGAACGAGGATCCGCTTGGCCGGCGGGTGACGTTCGGCGATCCCACCCAACCCGATAACCGGTGGCAGACCATCGTTGGAGTCGTGGCCGATACCCGGCGCGGCGGGTTCGAGCGAGCGCCGTGGGCGGAGGTCTACTTCCCGATGCGGCAGGCGCCAGAGCCGCGCATGTTCGTGCTTCTCCGCACCGCCGGCGATCCCGCTGCGCTGGCCGGCGCCGCGCAGGCGGCGGTGTGGGCGCTCGATCGCGACCAGGCGATTGCAAGCATTCGTACGGTCGGTGACCTGCTTGCACAGTCGCAGGCGAACCGCAGGTTCACGACGCTGCTGCTCGGTCTGTTTGCCGCCGTGGCGCTCGTCCTCGCGGCCATTGGCGTCTACGGCGTGCTCGCCTACGCGACGGCACAGCGAACGCAGGAGATCGGTATTCGCATGGCCCTCGGCGCTGATCGCGGCGCGATTCTGCGGATGGTGTTCGCGAGCGGCGCGCGCATCGCCACGATCGGCCTCGGGATCGGCACTGCCGGCGCGCTCGCGCTGACACAGGTGCTGTCGGGATTGTTGTTCGGCGTCAGCGCGCATGACCCGCTGACCTTCCTCGTCGTTCCGGTTGCGCTCCTCGCCGTCGCACTCGCCGCCTCTTGGGTGCCAGCGCGTCGCGCGATCCGGGTCGAGCCGGTCATCGCTCTGCGGGGAGAGTAGACGGCTCGCTCAGTCCTCTTGAAGCGCGCGCCGCCAGCCCTCGCGGACAGCCTGCCCTGCCGGCACGACGGACGCCGTCGCGCCGACGGTGAGGAAGAGCGTCACTGTCCCGAGAAGAGTTGGCAGGTGAGCCGCCGGAAGTCCGTAGAGGAAAACAGAAAGCACCTGCCCGACGCCGATCGCCACCGCAAGGCCGATGCCCAGGCCAACGGCCACGAGCCACGTGCTCTGCCTGAACACCATCTGGACGACGCGGGCGCGCGGGGACCCAAGCGCGAGGCGAATCGCGAACTCGCGACGTCTGAGCGCCACCGTGTACGCCGTCACACCGTAGATGCCCATCGACGCCAGCAGCAGAGCCACCAGCCCCATGACCCCGCCGATGGTCGCGAGGATACGCTGCGGCGCGAGGCCCAGCGCGATCGAATCGACCAGTGACTCCGTGCGCGCCAGGACGAGGCGCTGATCGACGTCCTGAACAGCGATGGCCATCGCCGCGGCCAGACTGGCGTCACCGCGGCGCCGCGCCACGATGGACATCTGGGTCGTCATGTCCCTCCCCACGGCGTCACTTTGCGCGAGCGGCAGGTAGACGTACGGTTCGGCAAGGCCGTCGATCAGACTGCTCGATCGGATATCGCCGGCGACGCCAACCACCGTGGATACACGCGTCTCTGCATGCTGGTCTCGGGCGTTGAAGACCGCAAGCCTGAGAGGCTTTCCAATCGCCGGCTGTCCAGGCCAGAAACGTCGAGCGAGCGTCTCGCTGACAATGACGACCGGCTGAGCCCCATTCGTGTCGGACGGCGCGAAGTCCCGCCCGGCGACGATCGGAATGCGAAGCGTCGCGAAGTAGCCGGTATCGACGATGTTCCATGCCGGGGAGAACATGTCCGTCGTGCCTGGCTGGTCACCCGGCGCGACGCCGCCAAGGCCGATGCCTTCGAAGCCACCGGGCGGAACGCGCGCGAGCGACGCGCGCTCGACGGCCGGCGTCTGCCGGACGCGGTCGATCACCGTTCGCCAGAATGCGGCCGTCCCGGCCTTCGGCTCGCCGGTGACCGACAAGTCGAGCGTTGCGATGTCAACGCCTCGTGAATCGAACCCTGGATCCGCTGCACCTGCATGGCGCAAGACGCGAACGAACGACGCGCCGAGCACGACGAGCAGGACGCTGCACGCGATCTGTCCGACGACGAAGGCGCTCCGGAGGCGGGAGCGACCGGACGATGACCGCACGCCGTCCTTGAGCGATGAGCCCAGCGCCACGTTCGAGCCTCTCAAGGCCGGGAGCACACCAAATCCGACGGCCGCGCTGATCGACAGCGACAGCGCGAACAGCAGCACCCGCCAATCCATCGCCAGGGGCACGACGATCGACGTCGGCAACGCCGGGAGCATCAGCATGGCCACATGCGTCAGCACCCGCGCGAGGCCGACGCCGAGCAGACTGCTGAAGAGAAAGAGCACGATTGTTTCGGTCAGCAGTTGACGGGCGAGGCGCCCTCGCCCGGCGCCGAGCGCCGCGCGGAGCGCAATCTCCCTCGCGCGCGCGCTCGACCGGGTCAGCATGATGCCGGCAACATTCGCACAGGCCACGGCCAGGACCAGCGAGACCAGCACCATCAGCGCCGCCGCGAAGCCACGCACGATATTCCGGTTTTCACCCGCGCGTGAGAATGCGAGCGCGCCCAATCGGCGCGTTCGCTCGACCGCGGAGCCTTGATCACGATTGATGGCCTCACCGATGGTCGTCAGTTCCGCGAATGCGGTATCGAACGACACGCCCGGCCGCACGCGACCACCAGCCAGAAGGCTCCCGGCTGACGGGACGCCAGACCCGATGGCGAGCCACACATCGCACTTCTGGATCCCGGTGCCCTGGAAGTCTGGGGCAGCGACGCCGACGATGGTGACGGGCCGCCCATTGAGCCGCAGCATCTGGCCGACAATCGCATCGTCGCTGTTGAACCGTCGCCTCCAGTAGGCGTAGTCCAGGACGGCCGCGGCCTCGTCGCCATCAGCGAACACCCGCCCACGAGAGGGACTCGCGCCGAGCGCGCTGAAGAAATTCGCGGAGACGTACCGGCCGTGAATCGGCTCTGCGATCTGGGTTCCGGACCGCGCCATGCCCATGACGTGGGGGAACATTTCTTCCGCGAACACGCTCGTCAGGGAGGTCGTGCGGCGCGCGATTTCGAGATACAACGCGTGGTTGAGTGGATTCACGCCTCCGTCGCCGCGAGCCGTCCCGATGACGATCAACTCGGATGGATCGGTAATGCCGGCGGGCGGACGAAAGAGCAGGGCGTTGGCCACCGTGAAAATCGCGGTGTTCGCGCCAATACCGATCGCCAGTGACAGCGCCGCGGTCGCGGTGAAGACGGGGCTGCGCCGCAGCAGCCGGACCCCGAGCGCGGCATCCTGCCACGCGTCTTCGATCCAGCGAAAGGATCGCTCGTCGCGATGCAGCGCCTTCACATGGTCGACGTTTCCCAGGGCCACCCGTGCAGCACGCCGCGCGGCGTCCGGCGACAGACCGCGGGCCTCGTAGGCGTCCTGAAGCAGCGCCAGGTGCGCGTCGAGCTCGCGCGCGAGATCGTGATCCGGCCGCCGAATGCGGAGCAGGTTCAACAGGCGTTCGAGAAAGCGGCGCATGGGCAGCCCCTCTTATCCTTCGTCGAGCAGCAGCTTGTTGACGAGCGCCGACAGCCGGCGCCAACGTGCGGCCTGCTCCTCGACGGCGCGACGTCCGGCCGGCGTGATCGCGTAGTACTTCGCGTCGCGGCGGCTTTCGGTCTGGCGCCACGTGCCCTTGATCCACCCCCGCTGTTCGAGCCGGACGAGTGCCGGATAGAGCGTCCCCTGATTGAGCGTCAGGGGGTGTTCAACCACCTGTTCGAGGCGCGACGCCAGGCCGTACGCGTGCAGAGGCCCCATCGTTGCCAGGGCCCTGAGCACGATCAGGTCCAACGTTCCGTGGAGAAGTTCGACAGGCGCTCTATCCGTCATGCACTGGCCTCTCAAGTGGAAGGATGCCGTGCCCCCTACTAGAAAGTCAAGTGGAGACGACACGCTGCGATTGACTACGGCTGTCGGGCAAAGCCCCGCACGTGTTTCGCGAGCCAGTCTTCGATCGTCGTGAAATAGGATGGCGCGAACCGTTGGAGCGACTTGACCTCCGCGTTGCTTCCGACTTTCGCCTCGAGCATGGCGTGGTTCGCTCTTGGAATCACGACCAGCGTGCAGTCGCGATTGCCCGCGGCCTTGAGGGCCGCATCCCACGCCGGCTTATTCTTCTCGGCCATGATGTTGTTGTCCAACTCGCCCCACATCGCGAGCGTCGGGACCGTGAGCTGGCGCAGCGTCGGCACCGGATCATAGAAGTACGTTCGCTTGATGACTTGCCATTGCGGATGCTCGGGCGTGCTGGGAAACGCCGTTTCTGGCGGAGCGCCAATCCGGGCCACGAGCTTCTCCCGCGCCGCGGCGTACGCCTCCCAGCCGCTGCCTGTTCGGGCGAAGTCGTACTGCAATCTGATGAGAGCGACGATGTCCGCGACCGTTGCCGCCGGCATCCCAGTCATCGTCATCTCGTTTCGCGCCTGATCGATGGTCGTTTCGGCCGGTGTCACGCCCGCGCCGGAGATGCTGATTAGAAATGCGACATCCTTCGAGCGCACGGCAGCGAGCGGCATGATCCAACCCGCCTGGCTGATCCCCAGCAATCCAATCTGTGCCGCGTCAATATCGCGGCGCGTCTTCAAGTACTCGACGGCGGCGACCGCATCACCCGCCAGGTCCTCGTAGGTGGCCGCATTCCAGTCGCCGGTCGATTCGCCGACGCCCCGTTTGTCGTAACCGAGCACCGCGACGCCGTGACGAATCAGGAACCGCGCCCAAGGCAGCATGTACGCGCGGTTCTCCGGGCCGGACCCGTGGACGAGGACGATGGCCGGATGTCTGCCGCCGGCAGACGGCGCGATCAACGTGCCGGTCAGCTGCACGTCGCGATTCGTGAACCGCACGTCTTCCCGGGTTTCGATCTCGACGCGTTTCGCAGTCCGCGGCGCCGTACCGTCATGCTGCCACGTGAGCGAGACTATCCGGCCGGCGCTGTCGCGCTGAAATGTGATGCGCGACTCGATCGAGGTGGATAGCGCAGCGCCGGGACCGGCGAAAAACTGGCGATCGTCGGTCGGATACAGCGTGCGCACATCACCCGGACTCGTCAAACGCCACCAGCTGAGGCTTGCCGAATCCGCTGAACTCGTCCCACATCTGCAAGTAGACGAACGCGTTCGGTCCCCATTGGTACACGCCCGTGTGCTCACGAAGAGCGGCTTCATCAAGAGCGCGCACGACAGGAGCCTGACGCGCCGAAATCGCGACGAGTCCGCCGAAGAGGATGGCGAGCATCCCTGCGCCGATCGCCGCGGCGGATCTGGTTCGAGCGCCCATTTGAATATCCTATCGCTTGGTTGCTGAAGGGCGAGCGTGCCCTCCGTCAATTCGGAGGCGCGCTCCGACCCGCCGGAGGCACGACGCAAATCCGCGAAAACACAAGGATTCTGGCAGTGCAGGACGGCGCTCGGCTTGCACACCTCTATTCACCGCTCCTGACGGGAGGCTCTATGAACAGAACGTGCGCGGTGTGCGTGATCGGCGTGACGTTGCTCGGGCCTCTGCAGACGCCGGGCGACGCGCGGACCCAGGATCGACCCACGGTCCAGATCCCGCAGTCTGGGGTTCCGCAGATCATGACGATGGAGGCCAAGTTCGTCCGGGCCGCCTATAACAACGAGGGTTACGTCATCCTCGGTTACCAGGTCAACAACCGGTCGATCGGCGAGGACTGGATGCTGCTCGAAGTCGGCATCACGGTGCTCGACAAGACGCCGGACTTTACCCTCAAGCGCGACGCGATTTCGCTCGACACGCCCGACAGCAAGACGCTGCCGCTGCCGTCGGTGCAAGAGCACCGGGAGGCCAACACCAGCGCCATCGAGGCCCGGGAGCGGGTCCAGCGCGACTCGATCAACTACTTTCCGCCGACGGCCTCGCAGGCGTGCCGCATCGGCTTCTTCTCCGATCTGGACTCGCGGGCCATGCCGTGGGACGAAGTGGAGATCACCAGCAGGCGCGCCTGCCTCGGCCGCCTCTACTTCCACATCCCCGGGGGCATCACGTACGGCCAGTACTGGCTCAACGTGAAGTTCGAAAAGAGTCTGATCCGCGTCCCCTTCCGGATCTTCACCGCAGACGAGGAGAAGCTGCTGTCCAAGAACTACAAGAGCATCGAGAAACAGGTCAAGGAGGCGTTCAAACCGAAGAAGTGACGTCCGAACGCCGGGCGCAGATCAGGCCAGCTCCGCCTCGACAATGCTCACGTCAGAGGCCGTCGGACACACGCGCGTCATCTTCAGTCCGGCGGCGGCCAGCAGTGTGTCGTACTCGGCGGCCGTGCGCTCTTCCCCGCCGGGGATCGTCAGCATCACCATGTCGACGATCTTGCCGAAGTGCGGCGTATCGCCCTCCGGCAGGACGAACTCGACGATCAGCAATTTGGCGCCAGGCTTCATCGCTTTGCGGCAGTTGCCGAGAATCGTCAGGCACTGATCCTCGTTCCAATCGTGAATGATGTGCGACAGGATGTAGGCGTCGCCGCCCTCGGGAACGCTGTCGAAGAAGCTGCCGTGCTCGATGGAGACCCGGCCTTCCACCCCGAGCCTGCGCAGCAGCGCCGGCGCCTCCGTGACGACATGCGGTCGATCGAAGAGGATGCCTCGCGGCTGAGGGTGCCGGCTAAGGATGTGGCCCAGCATGTTGCCGGTGGCCCCACCGACATCAACGATCGTGGCGACGCGCGAGAAGTCATAGGCGGCGGCAACCGCCGGCGGCTCCGCACCGTGGATGCCGACCATGGCCTCACTGAACTGTGCCGCCTCTTGCGGGTGCTGCGCGAGATAGTCGAAGATCGGCATGCCGCAGACTTTCTCCATCGCAGTCTTGCCGGTCTCCACTGAATACTGGAACTCGTCAAAGGCGCTCCGGAATGCCTGGCCCCCCATCGTGAGGACGGTCGCGCGCGCCGCTCCAGGCGCATCGCTCTTCAGTGCCGCCCCGAGGGGCGTGAGGGCGAAGCGGTCGCCGGTGTCGTGTGTCAGGAGCCCGAGGCTCGCCAGCGTCCGCATGAATCGATGCAACGCGCGCGGATTGGCGCCGGTCACGGCCGCCAGCTCGCCGGCCGATCGCGGACCATCAGACAGGTGATCGGCAAGACGCATGTTGGCCGCGGTGCAGACGAACTGCGACACCCAGTACGCGGTGCCCATTTGAATGATCTGCGCGTGCGGCGGGAGCGATGAAGGAGAATCGTTCGAATTGGACATGGCGGCTGCACGCTATCACACACGATCGGGTTTGTGACGAACGCCGAGGGACGGGCGACGTCGATTTCGATGAAGGGTTGGTCAGGCGCCGGGAACGCGACGTCGCCTGCCGGCACCGCGCCGTCGACCCGACGCGCGGTTCACGCGGATGCGCCTCAGCCACGGCGCCAGTACGCCTTCGAGGTCCTCTCCGATCCAATCAACGGCCTTTCCTTCGCGGTGCACCGCCCACGACATCAGTGACCCGCTGACGACAGTTTCCACGGCACGTGCGAGCGCGCACACGTCGACATCAGGCCTGAGCTCGCCGGCCTCGATGGCCGCCTCGAGCAGCATCTCGAGCTCGCGGCGGGTGGCGCGTGCATTCTTCACGAGATGCCCCCGCAACACATCGTCGGTGAGGTCGTTCTGCAGGTAAGCCAGGTTTCGCAGGAGCGCCTGCGGCGTTGGCGCCAGATCCGCCATGCAGGCCGCATAGGCCCGTACCGTTGCCAACGGGGAGCGATGAGCGGCCCGCAACCCGGCGAACACCGGACGGGCGCTCCCGGCGAAGCGCTCGGAGAACGCCAACAATAGGGCGCGTTTGCCGCCGAACCGCTGCACCAGCCGGCCTGGCGTGACGCCGGCCTCGTCAGCGATGTGGGCGAGGGTGAGTTCGTGTGGCCCGTGCCGGCTCATGGCCCGCTGAGCCGCGGCAAACACATCCTCATCCGTGACCTTCTGGCGTCGTCCTGGCATCGGCAGTTGACAGTTACTAAATCGGCGTTTAGTCTGGTTGCTAAACCTCAATTTAGCATCAATTCGCGCAGGAGGGTCCGATGCGGAAAGTGGTCTATGGCGGCGCGATGAGCCTCGACGGCTTCATCGCCGGGCCGAACGGGGAGTACGACTGGATCCTGATGGATCCGGACATCGACTTCGCGGCCTTGATGGGACGGTTCGACACGTTCCTGATCGGCCGAAAGACGTTCGAGGTCATGCGGCGGATGGGCAACGCCGCGCCGCCGACACCTGGGATCCGGAATATCGTCTGCTCGCGAACACTGCGGCCCGAGGACTGCCCAAGCGCCACGCTCAGCAACGATGCGCGGAGCCTCGTGAGTGAGCTCCGAACGAAGCCAGGTAAAGACATCGCACTGTTTGGCGGCGGCGAATTGTTCCGAAGCCTTCTGGCGGCCGGCCTGGTCGACGAGGTAGCCGTCTCGGTGATCCCCGTTCTACTCGGCGGAGGGATTCCGCTGTTGCCATCGCCAGCCGATCGCGCGAGGCTCACGCTGAAGAAACATCGGGTCTATGAGAAGACCGGCACGGTTGGACTCGAGTATGAGATCGGGCGCGGCTAACGTCGGAATGGCTCCGGCGCCGCGAACGCGACGCCGCGCGCGGCGTCAGCGTTCCGGCGCGCGGTCGATCTGCGTGGGACGGCCGTTCCGGATCCGCTCGATCTGGTCGCTCACGGCTCGCACCGCTTCGGTGGTCGTGTGCAGCCCGACGTCGATCGCGAAGCGGCGGGACTCGCCCGGCTTGAGCTTCGGCACACGCCCGGCTTCCCGTTCGATGCGGCGCGTGTAGGGAAAGCCGGTTCCGGGCTCGAGCCCGGTGACGTACCCTTCTTCGAGCGCGGTGAGGTTCTTCCAGAGCGTGACGTAAGGGAGCTCGGCGACCGCAAAGCCCATCGACACGGCGCGATCGCCTGCGGCATTGCGCAGCATCAGCACGCTGCGCCCTTCGGCGTCGGCGTACGGATGCAGATTGTAGACCTGCTCTATGAATCCCCGCACAGGCCCTTGATACTCGGCGTAGGTGGCGACGTCTTCTGCCGCGTGGGCGTTGAAGGGCGTCACGCGCTGGACCGCTGCAGAGAAGCGCGCTCCGGCACCGAGCAGCGGCGGGCCGTAGTTGACATGGTAGAGCACCTGGAACTCCTGCTCGAATGCACCGCGGTTGGTCAGCGCATCTTCGATGCGGAACGTCGTACTCCCGGGCTCGGTCCAGACCTCGGTCCAGAGTTCCAGCTTGGGACCGTAAAAGGCCCGTTCGTCAACGCGGCCCCTCACCCGGATACGGGGCCGCGGCTCGCGCTCAATGATCACCTCCACTTCGGACGCTGGAATGTTGGCGACCTTCCCGTGCAAGGTGAGGTTCATCTCGGCCTGCTCGCCAAGATTGTTGATGAAGCGATCCGGGCCCGGATGGCCCGCCCACTCGAGCCCGCAGCGGGTCATCCACTCGTTGAACCCCTCGAGCCAGCCCAGGCCGCCGCGTGCCTCGAGGTTCATGTACTTCGGGTGCACCATCTCGCGCACCGGTGAATCCCAACCCAATCGCATGTCGCCCGAGACGACGCGCAGGATGCCCATGCCGCGGGTCGGCACCAGCGTCATCGTCAGGCGGCCGTTGTCGATCACGATCAGGTCAACGCCGTCCTGTTTCCCGCCGTGCAGGCGCTGACGCCGCACCGACCACTGCACGTCTGGCGCGATCCCCGTCTCGCGTCCACCGACCTGCCAGTCCCCTGCGTCGATGTTCTGTTCGACGCTGGTGAGCACGTAGCGGGCCGCCTGGGCCGAGAGGCGTGCGTGCGGCGGCGCCAGGATCAAACTGACCGCGAGTACCGGGAGGAGGCGGTGACAGCGCAGGCGACATGATACGAGCTTCGAGCCGCGATGGCCTCACGCGTGCTCATCGTCTCGGTTCCCGTTGCCGTTCCGCATCCTCCAGCCACTGCGCCATCTTCTGGTCCTTCTTGCCGTAGAGAGCCCAACCTTGTGCAGTACTGTTCCAGCGGTAGTCCCTGATGGTCATATCGATGCCGCGGTCGACGAGGAATCGCATCGACTCGTAGTCGTCCTGAAAGACCAGATGGTGCAGGATGCTCGCCGGCTCATGGGAGTTCCACGTGGTGTTGATATCGGCGCCGTGTTCGAGGAGGAAGTCCGCCACATCGAAGTGCCGGTTGATGACCGAGAAAGCGAGCGCGGTGTCGAGAACCTGCTGCAACGTCGGCGGGCTCCAGTGGAGGTGCCCACGCGCGCGCGGGTCGTTGTAGGGATAGTGGTTGTCGAGATCGCCCAGCGCAGGAGCGCCGGCCTCATCGAACCAGTGCTTCACCCGCGAGAGGTTGCCCATCGCCTGCCGCATGCGGCAGATCGTCCGGCACCGGCCAGACACGGCTCGAGTAATGGAATGAGATGTGTGTGCGCGTAGGTGAATGCGAACTCGATGGCTTGTGAGGGCGGCGGCGATTGTTGCCGCAATAGTACGGGATCGAGGTCGAGAAGGGCGACGATGAATTCTCCGCGATCGTTCAGCGCAGCGGCCCCGATGAGCGCAACCTGAAACCACACGAAGGGTTCACCAAGCAGCCACGGCTCGCGCTGTAACCCGCGGATGAACGCCGTGAGGTCACCGTCGTGGAGCGCCCGCTGAACCCGCCCCATGACAAACGCCTCCCACGGTCCGACCGCTGTTGCGTGCGGAATGCCCGACGGTCGCTTTTCGATGAAGTACCTGACGAATGCCAGGCGGCCCAGGCTTTCATCGACGTGCGTGCCGAGTTCGGCATCGAGGTCGATGGATCGCTCCAGGAGGACGGACGCGACGGCCTCGTGCTCGAAACAGCAGGCGCAGATGAACGCTTCATTGACGGCCCCGAGGTCGATCTCCTTCCCATCAAGAGCCGTCCGAACGGCGTCGAGATCACCGAGCGCCGCGAAGAACTTGAGCGTACGCGGAAGCAGGCCCTTACGCTGAAACAGCTGCAACAGCCCCCTGGCGCGGGATTCGAGGAGGCCGTTGAGCACCGACGGGGTCACGACCGCGCCGGCGTCGATCAGCAGCTCTGCGCACGCCGCGCGGGTGAAGGTCTGTTCTCTGTCCGGATCGAAGGCGTCGCCATAGGCGCCGGTTGCAAATCCCAGCAGGCCGCCGTGATCGTCGTCGTCGTGCCAGGACAGCAACGCCGGGTAGTCGGCCAGAAGCTGCTTCAGGGGTTCGACGTCGTTGTCGTGAATGACACGTCGAGCGCGCGCGGCTGCCCACTCCAGGCCGCGGCCGAGGCGTTTGCTCACTTCCCCGGTGAGGTCCTGCCAGCCGGCGAAACCATATTCACGCGCGATCACGAGCTGGGCGTTGCGCTGCGTCATGGGCAGGTGAACGTGTGGCAGGTGGCCCCGCGCACGTGCGATCGCACCGGCGTCACCGGCAGCGATGTCGTGCGCAAGTTTCTTTGCCTGTTTGCGGAGGGACTCGAGAGACGGACGAGCGGGGAGAGACTTCGGCGTGGTCATTGCGACCCTCTTTCGTGAATCGCCTGTGCCCCGCTGAAACCAGGCTGAAAGAAGGTGCATACGCACGCAACTTCGGACCAGACAGGTGGGAGTGTTCCCTTGCCGCGGGTTGGTGGCGCCCTGTCAGCGCGCTCCGGGCAGTATCACGGGACTGCCTTTCGATGTCAAAGGCGGCGAAGGCCGGAGAGCCCTGAACCCCATGCGCAATCGAGCCGATAAGGATGTGACAACCGTTTTCGACGTTCGGCGGCCTCAGCCGCCGAGCCGGAGTGTCCGATGCCTGACCGCACCACGATCCGCATCCGCCATTGGATGCCGCTCCTCGTCCTGGCCGCCCTGCTCGGAACGGCCGCGCCGGCCGGCGCACAGGGAATCGGAGTAGGCGCGCGACTGGCGTGGGTCAAGAGCGACGTGCCCCTTGAAACCGATACGGTGCGGTTCATCGGCGGGCAGCTCCGCCTGGGCGGTGGCCACGTCGGGTTCGAGATCGCCATCGATCGCCATTCCGAGACGTTCGAGGCGCTCAACCAGAAGATCGTCGAGACGCCAATCCAGACCTCGCTGCTCCTCCGACTGGCGACCGGCACGCTCTCGCCGTACCTGCTCGGAGGGCCCGGCTGGTATCGCCGGCACGTCGAGGCCGTCGATGGTCCGGACGATCTCAGCGTGAGCACGACCGAGTTCGGCTGGCACGCCGGCGGCGGGCTGGAGGTCCACCTGGGGCGACACGCCGGCATCCATGGGGACTACCGCTACACGTTCCTCGACTTCAACGACAACAAAGACGAGGAAATCGGAGGCGGGGTCATTGGCAAGCTGCTCCCCGGACACAAGGGATCGATGTGGACCCTCGGCGCCACGTTTTACTTCTGACGCCGCGGCGCAATAGTTCCGAGATCCTTTCGAAACATCGCTGCCCGAACCCGGCTAGAGACCGTTCAGCGTTCGAACGGCCAACTCGTATCGGCGTCGTGCGTAAACCGCTGACGGGACGGCTCGGCTCGCCGCGCGTTCCAGCGCGGGCGCCGCATATTTCAACTCCGTCCTCGCGTCGGCGGTGTCCATCTCGCTCAGAGCCAGCACCGTGTACCAGAAGGGAAATCTCCGCCACTGATGGTCGCCGTCGCGCATCGATCGCAGATGCGAGGCACCACGTCGAAGTCGCTCTTCGCGTCGATCCAGGCCGCCCGCGAGGAGGTTCCTCCACAAACCCACGCTGCACTTGCCGCAACAGAAAAGGCCAGGATTGGTATGGCGCGGGTCTGCGGCTGCGCGCTCGAGGCATCGCATCAGGCCGATGTCAGCACTTTCCAAAGCGCGAGTCACGTCGAGGTCCCGCACTTGGAGTTGCCTCAGTGCGCGCGAGGCTTCCTCGCCAAGGATGTGGCGGGCCGACGCCGACGCGATGCGCTCACCCGTAAACAGAACAATGCCCTTGGAACGTTCGGAGGGAAATCCCGCGAATGTCCCTCCGTAGGCTCCTGGCACCCCCTGGCGTCCGGCGATCCACCGAGCGGCCTGACCGCGTTCAGCCGCCGTCAGTGTACGGTCGCTGAAGTGCGCAGCATTGATGGCGTCAACGGTCTGCGAAAGACTGGTCCGGTTAATCAGCACGTGCAACTCCACCAAGAAGGCGCGGGCAGACTACCGTAGGTCATCGCCGCCCATCAATCCCTCCTGTTCGACGAATCCAGGACGAGCTTGCTTTGACGTGCCCGAAACGCTGTAAGGTTTGGCGGGTACCTGACAGTGAGGAGGACCCCATGCGACGTGCAGTTGCGCCATTGCTGCTGGCGCTCGCGATCGCCAATCCGCTGGTGGCGCAATCCGCCCCGACGTCCGGACCGACGACGCGGTACTCACGGCTGTACGTGTTTGGCGACAGTTACTCGGACATCGGCGCGGGGTACATCGACGGCAACGGTCCGACGGCGGTTGCGTATCTCGGCTGGCTGATGGGCCTGCGGATCGCGCCGAGCAAGGCGCCCAACGCAGCGGGCAAGAGCCTCGTGTTCGCGGTGAGCGGTGCGGGTACGGGTGAAGGCGCGGGTCGCCAGGTAAAGGAGGCGCTCCTCGGCTACGGGATGATGGACCAGGTGCGCGACTTCGCCGCGCGGGTGAAGTCCGGTGAGCTTGTGTTCGATCCGCAGTCGACGCTCTTCTTCCTCGCCGGCGGACTCAACGACGGACGGCGGGAGACCGCGATCACGCTCGCCAATCTCCGCCAGGAACTCCAGATCCTTCGTGAGCTCGGCGGCCGGCACTTCACCATTGCCCTGCTGCCCACGAAGATCCCGCAATTCGCGGCCGTGGGGCTTCGACTGAATCCCGCCTACGAGCAATTCGTCCGCGAGGAGGCCGCGCGCGGCAGGCGCTCGATCTGTGGCTGAACCACTGGGGCGCTGCGTTCGACGAGGTGATGGAGCATCCGGCGGCACACGGCATCCTCAACACCACGAGCGCGTGCGCCGGACGCGCGATCTTCGATGAGGATCCAACCCCGGTCGCCGATCCGGCGACGTACTTCTTCTACCATGAGGGTCACCCGTCGACCGCGGTGCATCGAATCGTGGGACAGAAGCTGTTCGAGGAAATTGCGGCACGACCGCCAGCGGCGCGGTGAAGCCCAACGTGTGTCTATGAGTGACGAGGTCAAGAACTACATCACGCCGGGCGGCTATCGACGGCTGCAGGAGGAGCTCGCACGCCTGTGGAAGGTGGAGCGGCCAGCGATGGTGACAACCGTGGCCTGGGCCGCCGGCAACGGCGACCGCTCCGAGAATGGCGACTACATCTACGGAAAGCGGAGGCTGCGCGAAATCGATCGGCGAATCCGTTATCTGTCGAAAAGTCTCGACCGGGCCGTGGTGGTCGACAACTCGGGCAAGATGCACGAGCGGGTGCATTTCGGCGCGACCGTCACGATCCTCTACGAGAACGGCGACGAGCGCGAGGTCACCATTGTGGGCGTGGACGAGCTCGATTCCGGCGACGCACGCGTGTCCTGGCGCTCTCCGCTGGGCAGGACGCTGCTGACGACAACGGTCGGAAACACGGTGACGCTTCACGCGCCGCGGGGACCCGAACGCCTCGAGATCATCGCGGTGCGCTACGACGATTTGCGGTAGGCCTGCCTCCGCGCGATCGTCCGTCTACCCTTCTCGCAGCACGGTTGCCGGGTCGAGTCGCGCTGCACGCCTTGCGGGCACCCACGCAGCCAGCACGCCAACGGCAACCAGCACAGCGGCCGTGCCCGAGAACGTCGTCGGATCACGTGCCTCCACCTGGAAGAGCAGGGGCGCGATGAACCGTGCGGCCCACCAGCTGCAGGCGACGCCTAGCGCCAGTCCCGCTACGATGAGGACGCCAACACGCCGGAGGACAAGGTGTACGATCCCCGTCGGTCGGGCGCCGAGAGCCATGCGAAGCCCAATCTCCGTCCGACGCGCGCTCACCGCCTGCGCCACGATGCCGTAGAGCCCGAGGCCGGCGAGCAGGAGCGCGAGCGCACCGAAGAACCCGGACATCATTGCAATGAGCCGTTCCTGTGTCATCGTTGCGTCAAGCATCTGATCGAACGTCCCCGAGGTGAACACGAGCGTCGGATCGGCCTGCGCCAGCGCCGTCGCGACGTCGCGCTCGACCCGCGCACGTTGCCGGGGCACTGCCTTGATCGTCAGTACGGCGTTCCTCCAGGAGGTCCACTCTCCCGGTTCGCGCTGCGCGAGCGGCACGTACATCGTCGGCAGCATGCCTTCGCGCGGCGTCGTGTAGACGGCATCGGCAACCACGCCAACGATCTCGTAGCGCGGCCCGTCATCGGAGTCCACGCGCAGCGTCTGGCCGATCGACTGTTGGCCGGCCAGATACCGGCGTGCGAACGCCTCGTTGACGATGGCCACGGGCGGACTGCCGACACGATCGCGGTCGTTGAAGTCCCGTCCGCTCCTCAAGGGTATGCCCATCGTCTCGAACCAGCCCGGCGTGATGGCGTTTCTCCAGACGCGTTTCCGGTTGTCCTCCGGAAGCATGGGACCATCTCCCACGGCCACTTGATTGTTGGTCGCCCACCCGCCTCCCGTCAGCAGGCGCATCTGAGAGACGGATATCGACCTCACGCCTGACACCGCTGTGGCCGCGGCCCGAAGGCGCTCGACACGTGCGCCTCGCGCCTCCGCCGGAATGCCACTCGCAAACAAGTTCACGTGCACGACCACCAGCGGCTCGGGCACGAAGCCAAGCGGTAGCTGATTGAGCGATGCAAACGTGCGCAGGAAGAGTCCCGCCGCAATGACCAGGATGAAGGAGACGGCGATCTGCGCAACGACGAGCGCGCCGCGCACCGCGAAGCGCCGGTCGCCCGCCATTGCTCGACCGCCGCTCTTCAGAGCCTCACCAGGGGCGACGCTCTTCACCGCGATCATGGGCGCCACGCCGGCGCTGATCGCACACAGGCACGCGAGCGTCGCCGTGAACACGAGCACCCGCCAGTCGAGCGTGAGGTCCAGCGAGACGGTACTCCCCAACTGCTGAACGAGCAGAGCACTGCTCCACTTGGCGAACAGCAGCCCGAGTGCCGCGCCGGTCATCGCCACGAGGAGGCTTTCAACGAAGAGCAGCCGGGCGAGCCGCCAGCGTGACCCTCCGAGCGCCAGGCGCACGCTGAGCTCTTCCCGCCGCGCCAACGCCCGCGCAAGCAGCAGGCTCGCGATGTTCGCGCACGCCACGAGCAGGACGAGCCCCACGGCGACGACCATTGCAAAGAGCGGCGTCTCGAACTGCCGGCGGAGTCGGGAGGCGCCTGATGCGGCCGGCTCCAGGGCCAACGGATCGGTGAGGTAGCGTGCGGCGAATGCCGGGTTTCCCCGGAAACCGGGCAGCACCGCGTCGCGAATCTGCGGCTGCACGCCGCGCAGCGCCGCGTTCGCCTGCTCGATGGTCTGCCCGGTCTTCAGGCGCACCATCATGTCCAGCCACGACGTGCCGACACTCTGCAACACGCTCTCTTGGCCTAGTAGAACTGGCTCCGCGGCGAAGGGCAGCACCACGTCCGCCATCCGTTCGACGTCGACGCCAGAGAAGCCCGGCGGCATCACGCCGACGACGGTGAACGGGAAGCGCTGACGCTGAACCAGCACGGTAAGCTGACGGCCTACGACATCATCGGCGCCGGCGAAGTGCTGGCGCCAGAAGCGATGGCTGATGACGGCGACGGGGCCGCCGGGCGGCGCGTTGCGCTGTCGTCGGCTTGTGTGAGCACCCGGCCGCGGAATGCCGGCACGCCAAGCACGTCGAAGAAGTGCCCGCTGACGTATGCGCCGTCCACCGTCACAGCCCGGCCGCCCTGCGCGATGTCGAAGCTCTCAGCGGACCATGCGAAGGCGCCGTCGAACAGGTCGCCTGCACGCGCCCTGATCTCCTGCCATACGGGGTACGACCACGATCCGTCCTCGAGCAGCGCCAGGCTTCCAGGATCCCGCACAGGCAGCGGGCGCATGATGAGGCTGTTGAAGATCGAGAACAGCGCCGTGTTCGCGCCGATCCCGAGCGCGAGCGTTCCGATCACGACGGCTGAGAAGCCCGCACTCTTGCGCAATCCGCGAACCGCAGTCCGGACATCCTGTCGCACGCCGTCGAGGGCACGAATCGCCCACACATCGCGTGCGTCCTCGACGGCAAGCGTGACATTGCCCATGGCCCCACGGCTCGCCTGCGCCGCGTCGTCTGGTCCGAGGCCGTCACGCTCCAGCGCGGCCTGGCGGAGAGTGCGATGGGCCTCAATCTCCTCGCGCAGGTCGGCGTCGTGACGCGACCAACGGAGCACGTGCAGCAGCCTGCGGAAGAGCATGTTCATCGCATCAAGGCCCTCAGGCCGGCCCCAGCACGCGCTGAATCGCGCCGACCATGCGATCGAACTCCGCGCGTTCGGCGGTCAATTGTTTCCGGCCGGCGGCGGTGAGCGTGTAGTAGCGGGCGCGGCGGTTGTTCTCCGAAGCGCCCCACTCCGCCTTGACCCAGCCTCTGAATAGAAGCCGTTGGAGCGCGGGATAGAGCGCGCTCTCCCCGACTCTCAGCACATCGTCCGATGCCAGGCGCAGATGCTCGACGATGCCGTAGCCATGCTTGGCGCTGCCCAGCAGCGCCTTCAGGATCAGCAGCTCGAGCGTGCCTGGCAGGAGATCAGAGGGTGTGTTGGTTAGTCCCATCAGCGATTGATGGGAATGTACTAGCGCGCGCCGGATCTGTCAACTGCCATCACTTGGTGATGGGGGAGCGCCTACGGCGCCAGCGCAATGGAATCAGATAAGAATGGCCGGTCGAGCAAGCGATGGCGACGCTCGGGCATGGTCATCCGGGCACTCGCATTGTACTTTCCAGCCCGACAGGAGGGCAGCGTTATGAATCCGAATCCAAACCAGGCACTGTGGGAAAAGGGCGACTTCACGCGCATCGCGGCGAGCATGCGGGACAGCGGCGAGGCGCTGGTCGCCGGACTCGGTATCACGGCCGGGTTGAAGGTGCTCGACCTGGGCTGCGGCGACGGCACGACGGCCCTGCCGGCCGCCCGGCTGGGCGCCGACGTCCTCGGGGTCGACATCGCAAGGAATCTGGTCGACGCTGGGAACAGACGCGCACGAGCCGAGGGATTGACCAACTGCCGCTTCCAGCAGGGCGATGCCACCAATCTGAGTGAACTGGCCGATCGCAGCTTCGACCTCGTCGTCAGCATCTTTGGCGCGATGTTCGCGCCCAAGCCGTTCGACGTTGCCAGGGAGATGGTCCGCGTGACCCGGCCTGGCGGCCGGATCGTGATGGGGAACTGGATACCGAACGACCCAACGCTCGTTGCGCAGATTCTGAGGATCAGCTCCGCGTACTCGCCGCCGCCGCCCGAGGGCTTTGTCAGCCCCATGACCTGGGGGGTCGAAAGCCACGTGATCGACCGATTCGGATCTGCGGGCGTTTCGAGCGAGAAGATTTCGTTCGTCAAGGACACGTATACCTTCAATGCTCCCGTGCACCCGGCAGCGTTCCTTGCTGATTTCCGAACCTATTACGGGCCGACGATCAACGCGTTTGCCGCCGCAGAACAGACGGGTAGGTCCGCGGAGCTGCAGCAGGAGCTCGAGACCCTCTTCGAGCGTCAGAACACCAGCACGGTCAACGGCGGCACGTCGATTCCGGCGACTTTTCTGCGCGTGACCGTGACCGTCTGAGCGCGACAGGGGGATGCGCTGTGTCGATAGCACAAGGTATGGCATCTCGTTGTGACAGTTCGATAGCCGCACGTTCAGGTCGCTTGAACCAGAGAGGTCGCTATGAGTCACGGGACAATTCTGCGTCGAACGTTCCTCGGGACCATGGCGGCCCTTCCGGCGGGCGTCCTGGCACAGCAGCAGACGGCCGATCCGTCCGGTGTGGGAATCAAGGTTGCGGCCGGCGAGGGCCGACATGGACAGACTCTGAAACTCCCGGATGGCGGCCTGATGTTTATCAAGGTCGCGACGCAAGACTCAGGAGGCGCGTTCTTTCTCACCGAGCAGCCAAGCGGGCGGAAAGGCGGCCCCCCGAAGCACTTTCATCTCGAGGAAGATGAGTGGTTCTACTGCCTCGCGGGTCAATACATCGTTGAGGTCGGCAGTCAACGTTACGAATTGAAATCAGGCGACTCGGTCCTGGGACCACGCCGTGTGCCGCATGCCTTCGCGTTTGTCGGCGACACACCCGGTCGACTGATGGTCGGATTCACGCCGGCCGGACGAGTGGAGCAGTTCTTTCGCGATCTGGACGCACGGGGCACGTACTTCGGCACAGGCACGGCCGAAGACAGGGAGGCCGCAAGGCAGCGCTACGGAATCGTGAATGTCGGACCTCCGCTCGCGTTCTAAAGGGATGAAGTCCGACGTCGCCGGGATGAGCTGTGGCTGGTCGATCAAAGACCCTTCGGGATCGCGCCGTGCGAATCGGATGTCTTCGCGACGTCGACGAACACAATGCTCGACGGATTCCCGACGGGGACGTACTGGCCCGTAAAGGACAGGCCGCCGGTCGCGCGGTTGACGCGGAAGACGGCGATCGCGTCCGCTCGCTGGTTGCAGCAGTAGAGGAAGCGGCCAGTCGGATCGAAGTTGAAGCTGCGAGGATAGTCGCCGCGTGTCCATTCTTCGCCGGCGTACGTCAGACGGCCGTCGGCGCCGACGGAGAAGATGCCGATGCTGTCGTGCAGCCGGTTACCGGCGTACACGTAGCGCCCGTCCGCTGACACCAGGATCTCCGAGCAGAAGTTGCTGCCGGCAAAACCGGGCGGCAGCGTCGAAATCGTCTGCCGCGTCGTCAACCGTCCCGACCGAGCGTCGTAGTCGAAGAGCACGACTGTGGAGCCTTCCTCCTGGATCGAATAGAGCCACCGCCCATTCGAGTGGAAGTCGAAATGACGCGGTCCGTCTCCTGGCTCAAACGCAACCGAAGGGGGATCGTTCGGGTCGAGCGCGCCGCGCTGATCGTCGAAGCGCCAGATGAAGATCTTGTCCAAGCCAAGGTCGGCGTGCAGCACGAAACGGCCGGACGGATCGGCGCGGATCATATGAGCGTGCGTGCGATCGTGGCCACTCACCGCGAAGCTGCCTGATGCGGCGTGCGTCGCGCGCGTGGGCCCGATCGAGCCGGCATCGACCTCGACATCCGAGACGTCGCCAAGCCGGCCATCGGCCAGTATCGGCAGCACTGCCACCGAACCACCGAAGTAGTTGGCGACCAGCAAGTGACGGCCGCTTGGATGAACGCTGACATAGGTGGGACCACGACCGCCGGTTCGCACCGTGTTGAGGAGTCGCAGCGTGCCGTCAGTGCGATTGATGACGAAGGCGCTGGCCGTGCCCTCCTTGTCGTCGCCGCTGCGGTCTGTCTCATTCGCTGAATAAAGTCGGGTTCCTGCGGCATTCACGGCAAGACAACTCGGGCTCGTGCCCATCTCGACGATGCCGCTCGGCGACAGGGCGCCGCTGGTGCGATCGACGTCGAAGAGGTGGATACCGCGGCCATTCCCGGGAGGCAGATCGACCTGCGTCGGCAGCATGTCGCGAAGCGGGGAGCTGAAGGTGCCCACATACGCGAGGAGGGGCCCGGCGGCTTGGGCCGACCCTGTCCGGACCGGGAAACCAATCAGGGGGGACATGCCCGCCATCGCAGTTGTTGCTTTCAGAAATGAGCGCCGTGACAGATGGCGGTCAGGGCGTGCGCTCACTTCGCCTCCTGTCTCTTCTCGCCGCGCAGCCCGTCAAGGACCCAACCGGCGACGATTGTCTTCGCCATTCTTGCGATGAGCGGTTCGGCCTCGTTCTCGGGAATCCGGCTCGCGTCCGTATTGGCCTTCACGATACGCCAGGATGGGAACCGAACCAAACGCCGACAATCATTCAGGCTAGGCCGGCGTGTTCCAGCCGCCGACCTCAGCGACCAGCTGGTCGGCTTCGGCAGGTCCCCATGATCCGGGCTCGTACTCGAACATCGCACCGGGATCCTGAAGAAGCGGATTCACAATTGCCCATGCGGCTTCGACGAGGTCCTGGCGGGCGAACAGCGTGGCGTCCCCTGCGATCGCGTCGTCGAGCAGACGCTCGTAATCGCCGCGCATGGCGGTCGCCGGCTGTTCCACGATCGACAGTTCGACCGGACGTCCGGTCATTCCATCTCCCCATCGTTTGACCCGACCGCCGAGCGCGATCGCGACCTGCGGCCCGAGGCGAAACCGCACGTAGTTGCCGACCGCGGGCGCAGGCTCGCTGAAGACGACCGGCGGTGGCTTCCTGAGCTCGACGAAGACTTCGGTGACGGTCGTTTTGAGGTTCTTGCCCGCGCGCACGTAGAAGGGCACGCCCGACCAGCGCCACGAGTCGACGTCGAGACGCAGCGCCGCATACGTCGCCACCGGCGAGTCCTTCGCTACGCCGGGCTCGTCGCGGTAGCCGCGGAATTGACCCCGGATGATGTGCCTGGCGTCCATCGGCCGCACGGTTCGCAGCACCTTGGCCTGCTCGTCACGAATCGCGTCCGGGTACATCGACGACGGCGCCTCCATGGCCAGGTAGCTCACGACCTGGAACAGATGGTTCTGGATGACGTCCCGAATGACCCCCGTCTCGTCGTAGAACTTTCCGCGGCCCTCCACGCCAAAGCGTTCGGCCATCGTGATCTGCACGTTTTCGACGTAATGCCGGTTCCACACCGGCTCGAGAAACGCGTTGGCGAAGCGGAAATACAACAGGTTCTGAACCGCCTCCTTGCCCAGGTAGTGATCGATCCGGAAGATGTATTCCTCGGCAAAGGCGCCGTGGAGGATGTGGTTGAGCTCCTGGGCAGAGGCCAGGTCGCGTCCGAACGGCTTCTCGACGATAATCCGCGCGTTTCTGGTACAGCCCGCCTCGACCAGTCGCCGGATCACGAGCGGAAACATGCTCGGCGGAATCGCCAGGTAGTGGGCAGGACGCGCACACCCGCTCAGCTCCGTCCGGAGCTGCGCGAAGGTGCTGGCCTCGTTGTAGTCACCGTCCACATACCGGAGCCGGGCCACCAGCGCCGCAAACGCGTCCTTGTCTTCACCGCCGTGCTCCGTGACCGAGGCGTGCGCGCGGGCAATCAGCTGATCCCTGGACCACGACGATTTGGCGACTCCCACCACGGGGAAATCGAGCTTGCCGCGACGCGCCAGAGCCTGAAGCGCCGGAAAAATCTTCTTGTAGGCGAGGTCGCCCGTGGCGCCGAAAAACACGAAGGCGTCCGAACGAACCCCCGCCGTCGCGCTGGCCATCGTCTCCATACCGACGCGATCGCGAATCAACGTGTGTGCCGGCTTCAGCGTGCGGCGGCCCGAGGCAGCACGCCCGTCGCCGCCCGGCCGCCTCCGATATTCCGTGGGCCCTCCGGTGAGGCATGCGCCGGGCGAGATCTCTCACCCGTCAGCGAACGAGCGCTGAGCCGGCCCGACGGCGGCTCGGCTCGTCCGTCAAAAACGAAGCGCCTTCCGGACGGCGCTCACTCCATGGTTGACCGCGCGTTCGATCGGCGAGGACGACCCGGCTCGCAGGCTCGTTCTGACTTCTACTGTCTGTCGCGGAAGCACCTGAACGCGACGCACTTCAGCCGCATAGCGCGGATGGCTTACTCGCACGACGTAGACGCCCTCCGTCAGCTCCTGCATGACCCGGCCTCTAGAGTCGGGTGTCAGCGTCGCAACAATCGCGTTCTCAGTCGTGAGGACTTCGACCGTCGCATCAGTGACAGTTCGGAGAGAGCCCGCCGCCTGCACAATAGCCACCAGGTCCCCGGTCTTCGCTGGACGTACGAACTGCACCAGAGAGAACGCTGCGCCCGTGAGCGAAGCGATCCCTGCCAGCGTGCCGACGACTGCCTGAAAGCGCGACAGCGACAGGCCGAGCATCAAGTGTTTCCATGCGGCCAAGATCGATTGCCCGAGCGAAGGCGGCGCCGACGTCAGGGGCTCATCAGGCATTGAATGGGGTTGGATCACGTGTGGCGCGTACGCGCACGCGACCGTGTCTTCAACATTCGAACCAGCGCGGGTCTCGTCGTAACAGCCCACAGCTGTGTCATTTAGCGCAAGTCGGCCCGCACGGGGCATGTCTTTTTCGCAATCGGCCATTCAAGAATCGCCGGCCGTCTTCCTCATTCCGCTTTTGACATAAACTAAACAGTCGTTTAGTTGACAGCACACAGAGACGACCATGGCAAAGAAGAGATCCTCCCGCAAGCCGTTGACTGGACGCGTGGCCCTCGTGGCGGGCGCGACGCGCGGCGCTGGCCGCGGCATCGCACGGGCGCTCGGGGAAGCCGGCGCGACGGTCTACTGTACCGGTCGAAGCGTCAAAGGCAGACCGTCGGCGTACGGGCGGTCCGAGACGATCGACGAAACCGCAGCGATGATCAAGGCCGCCGGCGGCACCGGCGTTGCACTTCGCGTCGATCACACGGACGAGGACGACGTGAGAGCGCTGTTTCGGCGCATCATGCGCGCCCACAAGCGCATCGACGTCATCGTCGACAGCGTGGCGGGCGAGGACCCGCTGATGGGGGTGTACGGCTTCCTCTGGCAGGCGGAGCTGAAGACCGCGGATGCGATCTTCCGGCAGGGGCTCACATCACGCATCATCACGGCGAAGTATGGAGCACGTGCGATGATGCCCGCCAAACGCGGCCTCATCGTGGAAGTGACGGAGAACGACATGATCGGCGGCGGCGGGAATCCGATGTCGCAGGCCGTCAAGATGGCGCAGAAGGTGCTCCCGCTCCTCTGGGCCGCCGAGCTCGCGCCGCATGGCATCGCCGTCATGGCCGTCACCCCTGGTTTTCTGCGATCGGAAACCATGCTGCAGCACCTTGGTGTCACAGAAGACAACTGGCGCGAGGCCGGCAAGAAAGATCCGAACTTTCTGCAGTCGGAATCGCCGTTATTCGTGGGACGTGCGATCGCCGCGCTCGCGGCGGACCCGAAAGTGCAGGACCGCACCGGAATGCTGTTCGGCTCCTGGGAACTTGGACGCGACTACGGATTGTCCGACTACGATGGCCGGCGTCCCGATTGGGGCCGTCACAAGATTGATTTCTCTGTCCTCCCGCCGGCATGGATCGATCTGTTCCGCACGGGCGCCGACCTGGAGATCAAGTGGTTGACCACGCTCGCGGCGCGGACCAGAAAGTTCAGAACGAAGATCCCAGCCTGACCAGCACAGCGAGAGGTATTCATGACCGCAGAACAGGTCCGACTCGACGAGGCCCGTCGCCTGAAAGACCCTTGGAAGAAGTGGGGGCCGTACCTCAGTGAACGACAGTGGGGCACCGTGCGCGAGGACTACAGCGAGAACGGTGACGCCTGGAACTTCTTCACGCACGACCATGCCCGCTCGCGCGCCTACCGCTGGGGCGAAGACGGCATCGCCGGGATTTCCGACGACCAGCAGCGCCTCTGTTTCAGCCTGGCCCTCTGGAACGGCAAGGACTCGATTCTCAAAGAGCGGCTCTTCGGGTTGACCAACAGCGAAGGCAACCATGGCGAGGACGTGAAGGAGTACTACTTCTACCTCGATAGCACGCCGACGCACTCGTACATGAAGTACCTCTACAAGTACCCGCAGGCGGCATATCCGTACGCCGACCTGGTCGAGACGAATCGGCGGCGGGGCCGTCGCGAGATGGAGTATGAGCTCCTCGACACTGGCGTGTTCCAGGACGGCCGCTATTTCGACGTGTTCGTGGAGTACGCGAAGAGCACCCCCGAAGACATTCTCGTGCGAATCACGGCGGTCAACCGGGGACCTGACGCGGCCGATTTGCATCTCCTGCCGACGCTGTGGTTCCGCAACGACTGGTCGCAGTGGATTGCTGAATCGAACCGAGCTCCCGAGAAACCGCACATCCAGCAGGTCGAGGCACGGGCGGGTGCGACGGCGGTCACGGCCGCGCATCCCCTGCTTGGGGCGTTCATCGTTTCATGCGAAGGCGACGTGCCGCTGCTCTTCACAGAAAACGAAACCAATCACGCCCGGCTGTTCGGCACTCAGAACGAGAGCCCCTACGTCAAAGACGGCATCCACGAGTGCGTGGTACACGGCCGGCAGGGCGCGGTCAATCCCAAGAAACACGGCACCAAGGTCGCCGCGCACTACCAGGTCACGATCGGTGCCGGTCAGACGAGCGTGATTCGCGTGCGGCTCGCCAGCAGTCTCCTGGACCACAAGGGCCAACCCTTCGGAAAGGCGTTCGACCAACTCTTCGCTGACCGGCTTCGTGAAGCTGATGAGTTCTACCACTCAGTCACGCCGGCGTCCGTGAGTAAGGACGCCGCCAGCGTGATGCGTCAGGCTCTCGCCGGCATGCTATGGAGCAAGCAGTTCTTCTTCTTCGACGGCGACAACTGGCTGGACGAGCATCGCTCCAATCCCCTGCATCGCGGATATCGAAATTCCCGCAACTCGGAGTGGTTCCACATGCTGAACCGCGACATCATCTCGATGCCCGACAAGTGGGAGTACCCCTGGTACGCGGCCTGGGACCTGGCGTTCCACGCGCTCCCGCTCTCGATCGTGGATTCCGACTTCGCCAAGGAGCAGATGGCGCTGATGCTCCGTGGGGCTTACCTGCACCCGAACGGTCAGATCCCTGCCTACGAGTGGAACTTCAGTGACGTGAATCCGCCGGTCCACGCCTTTGCGACCCTGTTCCTCCATCGCACCGAGCAGGCGCTGCGAGGCGACGTGGACATCGATTTCCTCAGGGCGACGTTCAACAAGCTCGTGCTGAACTTCACCTGGTGGGTCAACCGCAAGGACCGGTTCGGCAAGAACGTGTTCGAGGGCGGGTTCCTCGGCCTCGACAACATCGGCGTGTTCGACCGCAGCGCCCCGCTGCCGACCGGAGGTCACCTCGAACAGGCGGACGGCACGGCGTGGATGGCCCTCTTCAGCCAGAACATGCTGGAGCTTGCGCTCGAGCTCGCGACCTACGACCCGACCTATGGAGAGATGGTCTTCAAGTTCGTGGAGCACTTCTACTACATCGCGGCGGGGATGAACCGGTCCGGTTCGGACGGCATGTGGGACGACGAGGATGGCTTCTACTATGACCTGCTCCGGCTGCCCGACGGCAGTGCCGCCCGGCTCAAGGTTCGATCGATGGTCGGGCTCCTCCCGCTATGCGCCACCACGGTGATCGAGCAGGCGCAGCGCGAGCGCGTCCCGAAGACCATGAGCGCCATCAAGGAACGGCTGCGCCGGATGCCGGAACTGTCGGCGACGATGCACCCTGTCGGACCGGATCACTACGGGCTGGCCGGACGGAGCGTGCTGTCCCTGGTGACCCCGGAGCGGCTTCGCCGGATCCTGACGAAGATGCTCGACGAGAACGAGTTCCTGAGTCCCTATGGAATCCGTGCGCTGTCCAGGTTCCACCAGGATCACCCGTACGTTTTCCGCGTAGAGGGCCAGGACCACCGCGTCGATTACCTGCCGGCAGAATCGGACTCCGGCATGTTCGGCGGCAACTCGAACTGGCGCGGCCCGATCTGGATGCCGGTCAACGTGATGCTGATCAGGGCGCTGCTGAACTTCTACGCGTACTACGGGGACACGTTCAAGATCGAGTGTCCGACCGGGTCCGGGACGATGATGAACCTGTTCGAAGTCGCCAGAGAGATTGCCGATCGTCTGACGCGGATCTTCCTGCGCGATGGCAGCGGACGCCGGCCGGTGTACGGGGGCACAGAGAAGTTCCAGACCGATCCCCACTGGCGCGACCTGATCCTGTTCTATGAGTATTTCCACGGCGACAACGGGGCGGGGCTCGGCGCGAGTCACCAGACCGGGTGGACAGGAGTGGTGGCCAAACTGATCCAGTTGTTCGGGCTGCTCGATCCGGAGAAGCTGCTCGCGGTCGGCAAGGATGCAGTCTTCACGAAGGGAACCCGCGATGAGTAACGGCGGTCACCTCCGCGGCGAACGACGGCCGAAACTGTGTCGCTCGAGCCGGTGCGGTTCCTGTCGTAGTCACGCGCCTTGCGCGCACGAGTGAGATCAACCTGTTCCAGAGCAGTGGACCGATACCACCGTGATGTCATCTGATTGCTTCGCGCCTGTGGCGTGCCGGCGAACCGCCTCCAGGACGCTGGTCGTGGTCTCGCGCGCGGTGTGGCCGGCGAAGTCCTGCAGGTGCTCCAGCAGACGGTCCTCGCCAAACAGCTCCTGATTCACGTCGAAGGCCTCACTGACGCCGTCCGTGAAGAGCACCAGTGTCTCGCCCGCCTCGAGTGCCAGCGTCTCGCCGACGATTGCCTCGGCCGGCATCAACCCGAGCACGCGTCCGCAGGAGGTGAAGACCGGCCGGGGCGTCTCGCCCGGCATGAGTCGGATCGCCGCGTGGTGTCCGGCGCTGGCGCATGTCACTGACCGCGCCGCCAGATCGAACACCATGCACTGAAGCGTGACGAACATCCCTCGCGGGTTCTGCTCCAGCAGCTCATCGTTCAGCTGACGGAGGATCTCCTGCGGTGGGTGGCCTTGCCGCGCCATGCTGCGCAGGAGCGTCATCGCGACGGCCATGAACAGTGCTGCCGGAATACCCTTACCCGACACGTCACCGATCGCGACGAGCACGCGGTCGGGGCCCAGGCGCAGCACTTCGAACAGGTCGCCGCCCACCTGGCGGGCCGGTTCCAGCACTGCGTGCACGTCCAGTCCGGTGCCCTTGATTTGCTCGGCAACATTCGCCGGCAGGAGGCCCATCTGGATCTCGCGCGCGATGCGAAGGTCCCGTTCCGCCGCCGCTTTCACGGCGTCTGCGTACGCCTTCGCCTTCAGCAATGAACGGACACGGGCCTTGACCTCGAGCACCTCGAATGGCTTGGTGAGGTAGTCGTTGCCGCCAACCTCGAAACCGCGGGCCTTGTCCTTTACGTCCTCGAGCGAACTGAGAAACATAATCGGCAGTTCGCGCGTCGACTCCTCGGCGCGCAGCCTCCGGCAGATCTCGTAGCCGTCGATGTCCGGCATCATGATGTCGAGAAGAATCAGGTCGGGCGGGCTCCGCAGCACGGCGTCCATCGCCTGCTGACCGCCGAGCGCAACCGAAATCTTGTAGTCGCCGCTCAGCGACTGGACCAGGATGTCGACGTTGGCCTTGACGTCGTCGACGATGAGCACCCGGCAGTCGGACAGTTCTTTCAACGCGCCTCCTCTACCGTCGACGTCAAGCGTTGCCGCCGTTGAAGCGGGTCAGGAGACGAGAGGTAATCTCTCGAGCCTGGTCGAATTCGTAGCCGTCGATTGAGCGGCGGAGGCGCCCGAGATCGTCGGCCGCCGAGGTCGGAAGGCCGGAGGTATCCAGGTCGGCCAGAGCACCGCTTGCCGACGACAGATCGTAGCCGTTGAGGGCTACCGTGAGACGTTCGAGTGCGGCGCCAGCCAACGCGCGGTCGAACGGGCGATCAGGTGCGTCGGTGACGCGGCTGTCCGGCGGACGCAGCGACTCGATCGAACGCGACACGATGGCGGCGCGATCTTCGACGACAGCGAGGAGCCGAGACAGATCGGGACGCCCCTCGCGGGCAGCCTGCTCGAGCGCCTTGGAAGCAGCGTGTAACCCGTCGGCGCCGAGATTGCCGGCCGAACCGGCGATCGCGTGCGCGTGCCCGGCGGCATCCGCGCTGTCGCCCGCGGCGACCGCCGCGCGCAGCGCATCGAGTATCGGCCCCTGCCCTTCTGCAAACCGCAACAGCATCCGTTCGAGCGTCGTCTGCTCGATGCCCAGTCGCTGCAGCGTGCCCGTCACGTCGATGCCTTCGAGCGCGGGCACGGCTGCGGAAAGCGAGGCGGGTCCCGCGACCGCCGCCGATGAGGCTTTCGGCTGGGGCTGCGGCTGCGGCATCACACCCGCAGCGGCCGGCGCCCCCGATGCGACCGGCAGCCAGCGGCGAAGGGTCGCGACGAGCACTTTGCGGTCGATCGGTTTCGTCACGTGGTCGTTCATTCCGGCGGCCAGACATCCATCGAGGTCGGCCTTCATCGCGTTCGCCGTCATCGCGATGATCGGCACGCGCACGAAGCGCGGGTCCGCACGCAGCAAACGTGTGGCCGCGATACCATCGAGCTCGGGCATCTGCATGTCCATCAGGATCCCTGCGTATTTCGTGGGGTTGGCCTGGGCCATCGCGACCGCTTCGCGCCCGTTATGCGCGACGTCGAGCTCGATCCCCAGGCGCGCGAGAAGCTCGATTGCCACCATCTGGTTGGCCTCGTTGTCCTCGGCCAGGAGCGCGTGCAGACCGTCGAACTCGCGCTCGAGCGGCGCATCGAGTCCGCGACTCCTGGCATGGACGCGACCGCCCTGCGATTCGACGATCGCGTCGAACAGGGACGAGGCGGTGAGCGGCTTGCGGACGAACACGTTGACCCCGAGCTCGGCACAGCGCGCCTCTTCCTCCTTCCCTGCATAGGCGCTGATCACGATGAGGGGCAGGTCGCGGGTCTCTTCACGCGCGCGGATGCGTGCCGCGGCGTCGATGCCGTTCATGCCGGGCAGCATCCAGTCCATGATGACCAGGCCAAACGGATCCGGGCTGCCTGCACGGTTGTGCCACTCGACCAGCGCGAGCCCCTCTTCCGCATTCGCGACGGAGACCGGCGGGATCGACCAGCTTCGAAGAAGCATCTCGACCAACTCGCGAGTCGTCGCGGAGTCGTCCACGATCAGCGCAGGCTTTTCAGCGAGCGTGGACGGCGCGACGGGTGCGGACACCTCCTGGTGCGCGTCGAGTGCGAACCGCGCCGTGAAGAGGAACGTCGTACCGGCGCCGGGCTCGCTCTCGAAGGTGAGATCGCCGCCCATCAGACGCGCGAGCCGCCGGCTGATCGCCAGCCCCAGACCAGTGCCGCCGTACTGGCGTGACGTTGAGCTGTCAGCCTGCATGAACGCCTGAAACAACCGGCCCTGCTGCTCCTTCGGAATGCCGATGCCCGTGTCGCTCACCGTTACGCGCAAGTCGACATGCCCGGCCGGCTCGTCCGCGACCGGCACGTGCTCGACTTTCAGCACGATCTCGCCTTCGTGCGTGAACTTGAAGGCATTTCCGACGAGATTCGTCAACACCTGGCGGAAACGCAGTGCATCTCCCACGAGGCGATCGGGTACCGCCGCGACGGCGTGTGTGACCAGTTCGACGTGCTTCTGGATCACCGTCGATCTGAAAGTCTCAGTGACTTCTTCGAGCACGTCGCGGAGATTGAACGGCGCCGCCTCGAGCTGCAGCTTGTCGGCTTCGATCTTCGAGAAGTCCAGGATGCCGTTGAGGATGCCAAGCAGGTTGCGCGCCGACGAATACGCGACGCTGACGTACTGATGTGCCTTCGGAGGAAGATCGGCCTCGAGTGCCAGCCCGTTCATGTTGATGATCGCGTTCATCGGGGTGCGGATTTCGTGGCTCATCATCGCGAGAAACGATCCCTTCGCCCGATTCGCCTCCTCCGCCTGTTCCCGGGCGGTCACCATCTCCTGATTGGACGCCTGCTGCGCGGCGACCGCATCGTCGATCGCGCGACCGAGCTCCCGCAGTTCGCCGCGGTCGTCGGCGAAACCCGTTCGCGCCTCGAAATCACCCGCCGACACCTTCCGTGCGGTGGCGAGGATCGGACGGACTTCGCGGAGGAACAGTGCCTCGCCGACGAGCCAGGCCATGAGGAAGCAGAGAAGCGTCCCCATCGCGAGGAGACCGATGTTGCGCAGGAGCGCCGCGTTCATGGCGGCGCGATAAGGAGCCAGCGGGATCCCGAGCGTGACGCGACTGCCGGTTGGCTGCCCGCGAAAGTCCAGCGACTCCGCAACGTACAAGCGCTCGACGCCGTCGAGGCCGGTCGTGTCCGTGGCACTCGTGCCGGCGCCGCTGAGGGCGAGGGCGTACGCTCCCGCAGGCTTTCCTACGTACTTCTCGAGATCCACCGACCGGTACTGGACGATGCCCTTGTCGTCGAGAACGGTCATGACGGTGCTCGGCGGAAGACCGGAACGTTCGATGAATCCGGACACCCAGCCCAGGTCGAGACTCGCCCACACGACGGACGTGAGCTTGCCCACGTCGTTCAAAACAGGCGCGGCGAGATTGAGACCGGGTTGGCCGGTTGCCGGTTCCGGGAGGAAGGCCCCGGTCGCAAAGTCGAGGGTACGGCGCGCCCGCTCGAACGCGAGAAATCCGTGCGCGCTGGCCTTGCGATCGAGCGGGACAGCGCTTGCCAGCACTTCCCCGGTCGCGCCGTCCGAGAGCAGGACGTTGTTGTAGAGACGATCGTCGCGCACGGCGTCGACCAGCTCGCGTGTGGCCGCCTGGGAGAGCGAGACGACTTCCGGATCGGCCGCCAGCACGCCAAGCCGGTGAGCGGCGCGCGTGATGCGATCGTCCAGTTCCCGATGCATCAGGCGGACGACCCGCGTCGATACGTCGCTGAGCGCGGCGAAGCCCCGCTCGCGGGCCAGCCATTCGTCGTACGCCAGGATCACGAGCGCCGGCACGAGCGCCACGACGACCAGCGCGGACAGCCGTCCTCTCACCGTCGGCAGGATCGAGGCGACACGGTCAATTAGCCGAGTCAGCCGTTGCCCCATGGCACTCCGTCTGTCCGCATCGCTGAGGCTCATGGTCTGCCGTTCTGCGCAGGGCTCAAGGATGGATTGTGTCCCCCTGCGACGTTGCGGTCAACCAGCCGTCAACGGCCGATCAGTTCTTGTGCTCGTGGAAGAGGCAGCCTGAAGATGTGCGGGAAGCACGCCACGGTCTCAG
>CAWAZT010000018.1:0-98388 GCA_963786615.1 uncultured Acidobacteriota bacterium | reverse complement strand
ACCTCGTTCGCGCCGTGCCGGACCTGTTCTGCGGGAGCGACTGGGTGTCGCATTGCGCATATTACGGCGAACGCCTTGCGGAGAACAGGGGGAGGGTCTGCCCGCGTCGGACGAGGGAGGCGCTTGGCGCCGCTGCGGTTCAAATGACATGTCGGGCGGGTGTATAAGTTGGTCGCGCCCGGTCGTCGGGCGCCGCCCTAGCAGGCGACCGTCAAACGGCTTACCCTTTCGTCAGTCTTGCAGCGACCATGCGACACCTGTTCATCTGCACGCTGCTGTGTATTCTGCCCATCCCAGGACTCGCTCAAACCACGCGTTCACTCCCTCAGCCGCGCCAGGCCAAGAGTTCGGATCTTTCCACGAGCTCCGCGCAGGACTGGGAAAATCGCCTGATGGCCAGCGACCCGAAGGTCCGGGCAATCGCCGAAACCGCCCTGGTCCGCGGGGCCCGGGGTTCGCTCCCTTTGCTGAGACGACTCCTCGACGTCGACAATGAAGACCTGCAACTGAAGACGTTTGACATCATCCGCCGGATGGGTCCGACGGCCATTCCGCTGCTCGTAGACCTGCTTCGCGATGCGCGGGTCTCCGTCCGGCGCAACGCCGTTGATGCCTTGATTGACCTGGCGCCCTATACAGAATCGATTCAACCGGCGTTGAGACGGGCACTGAGAGACGAGGATTCGGACGTTGCGGGCGATGCCGCCCGTGCGCTGGGTGCTTTGAACAAGAGGGCCGGTCCTTCGGTACCCGCTCTCGTCAGGACGCTCTCGCACGAGAACCCTTACGTCCGCATCTACGCGGCGGAGGCCTTGGCCTCCATCGGTCCGAAGGCGAGCGCAGCAACCACGGACCTCGCCAGAGCCTTGGGCGATCCGATTCCCGGCGTTCGATGGGCGGCGAGTGAGGCCCTCGCAAGCATCGGTCCGGCCGCGCAGTCCGCTGTGCCGCAGTTGATCGACGCGCTGGAGGATGAATTCCTCTATGTCCGCATCTGCGCGGCCGGAGCGCTGGGAAGCCTCGGGCCGAAGGCACGGACGGCCCGGGAAGCGCTAGAGCGGCCGCAAACGATCCAGCACTGCGTACCGAAGCTGAGTGGGCGTTGAATCGCATCGCTGGCGTCGAGCCTCGAGAGTCTGTCGTCTCACCCGATGTGCCCGCGCCTTCCGCCGCGCCACAACCCCAGACCACCGTGGCGCCAACGGGCAATCCTCCGGTTGACTGGGATACGACCACCGGGCGGAACATCGTCTGGAGCGTCGAGTTGGGAAACCAGACGTTCGGCCGTCCCGTGGTGGCCGGGGACGCGGTCTATGTGGGCACCGACAACGCCAGGCAAATGAACCCGGCCTTTCAGGACGAGAGCGGCGTGCTCATGGCCTTTCGGGTGACGGACGGCGCATTCCTGTGGCAGGACGTCGCCCCGAGAGTCGAACGCGGCCTGCGCGAGTTCCTGCTGCCTTCGACGACGAGTGCGCCGTATGTGGAAGGGAACCGCTTGTACTATGTCACCGCCGAGGGCCAACTCCGTTGCCTCGACACGCAGGCTTTCCTCTCCTTCCTTCTCTTCCGCCGACATCGTCTGGGAGTTGGACATGCCCGACCGCCTGGGTGTCTTTCTGCATGAAGCATCCAACAGCGACGTGTTGCCTGTGGGTGATCTGCTGTTGGTCTCGACCTCCAACGGCCAGAATGAAGGCCACACGGGCGTCCCATCGCCGCGCGCCCCAAGTCTGATCGCGGTGAACAAGCACACGGGGGACGTCGTCTGGCGCGCGATCGGCGCGGGCGGGCAGGTGCTGCACGGCCAGTGGTCCAGCCCTGTGGCAGCCGACGTCAACAGCCGCATCCAAGTGCTCTTCGGCGGAGGAGATGGCTGGCTGCGCGCCTACGACGCAGCGTCGGGTCACGAAGTCTGGCGATTTGATGGCAACCCGAAAGACGCGCGCTGGCTTCCGCGCCCCGGCGTCCTTTCGCGCAGCTCCATCATTGCGTCACCGGTCTTCGCCGACGGCCGTGTCTTCATTGCCATGGGAATGAGTCCAGGGCACGACAACGGACCTTCGTTGATTCATGCGATCAGTCCCAACGGCCAGGGAGACGTCACCGAGAGCAGGCTCCTCTGGACTTCTCGAGAGGTCGGCCGCGTGGTGGGAACGCCCATTGTCAAGGACGGTCTCCTATACGTAGGGGACCTGGGCGGAACGGTGCATTGTCTGGACGCGGCCACTGGCGCCCACGTCTGGAAGCACGAGACGAACGCGGCCATCTGGGGTTGCCTCCTGCTGGCCGGCGATCGGCTTTACGTTGGGAACATTGAAGGCACCATGACCGTTCTTCGTGCCGGACGGCGAAAGGAATTGCTGGCGCAGATCGAGATGGACGCGGCGCTCTATTCGCGTCCGGCGGTGGTCGGCGATGCGCTTTATGTGGCGACCGCGCACCGGTTGTACCTCATCGCGGCAAAGCCTTGATCCTGAGAACGGCGGTGAAGACCGCGGCCAGGCCGCAGCCAAGCACGTCCTCCGTTGACGCTATTCCTGGCGTAACGCGATCAGCGGAACGACGCGCGCCGCGCGGCGCGCCGGCAGGTAGGCCGCAAGCGTGGCGACCAGACCGAGCAACGCAAGGACCGCCGCGTAGGTGGACCAGCTGTACGGCGTCACACCAAAGAGTAGCGGAGCGAACGAGCGCAACAACACCAGCGATCCGCTGACGCCGATCGCTGCGCCGATCGCCACCAGCCAGAGTCCTCGTCCAATGACCGATCGCGTCAACCGCCCGAGGTCGGCGCCGAGCGCGATGCGAATCCCAATCTCCTTCGTGCGCTCGCTGACGAGGAATGCGAGCAAGCCGTCAGGGCTGCAGACCCGCCAGCGCCTTCTTGTCGATCTTCGCGACGACGTGGACGAGCGGGTCGACAACCTCCGCGATCTGGTATTGGACGGACGACCCGAGCACGATCGCGACCTCGTTGGCCGAGAGCTTGTAGTCGTCCGTCAGCCATCGCGCGAGGTTCGTCGTCGCTTGCTGCAGCGCCTCCGGCAACGAATTGGCGATGCCCGAAGCCATCCGATACTGCTCGTTCTCGGCCCTGGGCTGCGGCACACTCGTACCTTTCACCAGGCTGACTGTGAACGAGAACTCCATCGAGGTTTCGAGCGCGTCCCCGGTCAGCTCGCCGTCGCCTTGTGCCGCATGACCGTCGCCGAGGAACAACAGCGCGCCCGGGTGATAGACGGGCAGGTAGACCGTCGTGCCCTCGCCGAGCTGGTTGTAGTCCATGTTGCCACCCCAGGCTCCGAGATAACCCGAACGGAACGACATCTCTTGAGGAGGCGCGACCGCAATGCATCCGAGCATTGGCTTTAACGGCACCCTGTAGTTCTTCAGGCGTTCCGAAGGCGTGGTGAGGCGGGCCTCGCCGGCAGCGCGATCGAGCGTCCAGTCGCTCGAGAAGTGATCGTCGAACTTCTGGTCGCGGTAATAGCGTGGTCCCAGAGCACTCGGAACGATCTGACTGCCCGACGCAGCCGTATCGCGAGTGAGGCGGACGCGTTTCAGCGTCACAACCAGGGTGTCGCCAGGCCAGGCGCCGTCCACATAGAAGGGACCGGTGAGCGGGTTGCCGCCCGGCGAACGCCGTTTCCCCGAGGCGTCGATCCCACCGGCGTCCACGCTCCAGGTATCGACGGTGTCGCCCGAAGCGATGTGAAGCACCGGCTCGAATGTCGACGAGAAGTAGTTGTAGAACTTTGTCGGCGTGAACTGGTGCGTGCGCGGTGCCGCGGGCAGGGCCGGCGGACGGCGGGCGACGAAATCGAACGGCCCGTCCTCGTCCGACCCCTCCGCCTGGATGTCAGTCCCTCGGACCGTCAACCTGATCGTCCCGTTCGGCGGATTCGTCCCGTTGCGCAGGCTCCCCTCGCAGACGCCCGACCGCAGCTGGCACTCGAACGTCGCCCCGGCAAAGGTGCCCTTGAGGGTGTCGGCGCTCTGGTCGACATGAAGCGTCGCATAGCGGGTGGCGCCGAAGAAGTGCTGAGTAACCTGCCAGTCCCCAGAGAGCGCCGCCGGTTGCGCGACAATCGTCGCGGGTGTGAGGACGGACACCAACAGGAACATCAGACGATGCATGGTGATTCCTTTCGCGAGCGCACCGGGTGTAAAGCAGAACTCGGGCCCCGGCTCGACAAGCGGTCTGGGCTGCTCTGACGAGACTCGCCTTGACATTCTAGGTGAACGGCATATCCTTGTACACCTAGAATGTCTACCAAAGAAGACCGCGACCGCCTCGAGTTGCTCCAGGGCACGCTGGATTTGCTCATCCTTCGGACGTTGCGCCTCGGACCGGCGCACGGTCATGCCATTGCCAAAGCGATCGAGCGCGGCTCGGACGATGTGCTGCAGGTTGAGCAGGGCTCGCTGTATCCCGCGTTACACCGGTTGATCAAGCGTGGATGGATCACCTTCGAGCATGGCACCTCCGAGAACAATCGACGCGCCAAGTTTTATCGACTGACCGCCAGGGGCCGGAAACAGCTCGACGTGGAGACGAGCAAGTGGGACGCCCTCGCCCGAGCGGTCGGTCGCATCCTTCGTCCAGCGGCACAGGAGTGACGTCATGAAGCGCGCGAAACGTGCGCTGAGTGATCTCGACGACGACATTCGGGACCACATCGCGCGGGAGACGCAGGAAAACATCGACCTGGGCATGGCGCCCCAGGAAGCGCGCCGTCAGGCGAGGCTCAAGTTTGGGAACGTCGCGCTCGCAAAGGAGGACGCGCGGCGCGTCTGGGTCCCGGCATGGCTCGACCAGGCGCGCCAGGATCTTCGCTACGCGGCCCGCACGTTTCGCAAGAGCCCGGCTTTTACGACGACCGCGGCCGCCACACTGGCGCTGGCGATTGGCGCCAACACCGCCATGTTCAGCGTCGTGAATGCGGTTCTGCTCCGGCCCCTTCCGTATCGGTCCCCCGAGCAGCTGGCGATCCTATGGACCGAGGATCCGACGCAGAACCTTCGCGAGGGCAGATCGGCACTCTGGGATGTCGAACAGTGGCGGAGTCAAAGTCAGAGCTTCGCGGACATGGCCACCTTCGACGCCGTGTCCACGACGCTGACGGGAATAGACGGCGCCGAACAGATCGTCGGCGGCAGCATCTCTCCCAACCTGCTCTCGCTCCTCGGCGTCCATCCCGTACAGGGGCGGAGCTTTTCAACCGAGGAAGCTGAGCAGCAGCAACGGCTGGTCCTGATCAGCCATCGCTTCTGGCAAGCGCGTTTCGGAGGCTCGCACGATGCGCTCGGCGCGACCCTCGTGCTCAACGGCTTTCCTTCCCAGATCATCGGCATCCTTCCGGCTGATTTCCAAATCGCAAGGTTCGATGCCGACGTGTGGGAGCCGCACACGACCCACCGCAGCGTACGCGGCGGACAGACATGGTTCGTCATCGGAAGACTTCGGCCGGGCGTGACGTTCAATCAGGCCCAGGCGGAGATGACTGGAGTCGCCCGCCGCCTCAACGATCAATTGCCGGCTACCGAAAGGAACCAGGGCATCAGCGTCGTCTCATTCAGTCTTTACGCGGTCGGCCCCCAATCGCGATTGGCACTGTGGATGCTCGGCGGCGCCGTGTTTTGCGTGTTCCTCATCGCCGCTGCCAACGTCACGAGCCTCTCACTCGCGCGCAGCACCGCCCGCGCACGCGAGATGGCCGTGCGCGCTGCGCTTGGAGCGAATGCCGGACGGATCGTGCGGCAGCTGCTCACCGAAAGCGTCCTGCTCGCCGCCGTCTCGGGATTGATAGGCACACTGCTCGCCTTTGGAGGCATTCGGCTCATCCGTGCCTTCGGCCCTGGTAACCTGCCGCGCTTGAATGAAGCGAGCCTCGATCTCCGCGTCCTCGGCTGGGCCCTGGCCATCTCGCTTCTGGCTGGAATCCTGGTAGGGCTGGCGCCAGCGAGTACGACGCTGCGCCGCGACCTGCGTCCGTCCGGCGAGGAGGGTGGCAGAAGCGTCTCGGGCGGAACGTCGAGCCGTCGGATTCGCCGCGCCCTCGTGGTGGCGGAGTTTGCGCTTGCGATCGTTCTGCTCGTCGGCGCCGGTCTGCTCGTTCGAAGCTGGTGGTACGTGAACAACATCGATCCGGGATTCAGGCCTGAGCGGGTCCTTGTGATGGAGGTCTCCAGCCCGACGACCTTCAGCCTCCCCGCGCAACGGGCCGACCTGTACCACCGCATCCTCGAACAGATTCAGGCGGTTCCGGGTGTGGAGAGCGCCGGCATCATCGACGATCTGTTCACTGGCAACCCCAGGGAACACGTCCTCACTGTCGAACGGGACGACGGAACGGTTTCGGAGCGATTGCGGCTTACAAGAGACGAGGTCAGCGTGGATTTCTTCACAACCCTCGGAACGCCGTTGCTCCGCGGCCGTTTCTTTTCGATCGGAGATCGGCTCGAGGCTCCGCGGGTGGCGATCATCAACGATGCGATGGCTCGGCGGTCGTGGCCGGGGCACGATCCAGTGGGCAGAAGGTTCACGTTAGGCCCGCGGGGTGCCGACGGCCCGTGGTACACGGTGGTGGGCGTGGTCGGCGATATGCGGAGGCAGGGGCTGGAGCGCGAAGCGCTCCCGCAGATCTTCGTGTCGATCGCGCAGAATCCTCCCTCGCGGAACGTGAATCTTTTCATACGAACCTCGTCGGACGACCCGCTGACGATGGCCGGAGCCCTTCGAGCGACCGTGCGTCGCGTGGAGAAGAACGCGCCGATCTATGGGGTGGCGCCTCTGGAACAGCAGCTCGGAAGCTTCCTCACGCAGCGTCGCTTCGAGACCTCGCTCCTGACCGGCTTCGCCGTCGTGGCGCTGCTGATGGCCGCTGTCGGGATCTACGGGCTGATCCAGTACTCCATCGCGACGCGCACGCGCGAAATCGGCTTGCGCATGGCCATCGGCGCACAGGCGAGCGACATCTTCAGGATGATGATCGGTGAGGGGCTGACGCTAAGCCTGACCGGGCTCGCGATCGGGCTCGTAGGAGCCTTGTGGCTCGGTCGCGCGGGCTCGAGTCTGCTGTTTGGCGTAACGGCCAGCGATCCGTCGACCTTCACGACTGTCTCGCTGTTGCTGACGACCGTCGCCAGTGCGGCCTGCTATTTCCCGGCGCGACGCGCAATGAAAGTGGACCCCGTCGTGGCATTGCGTGTGACGTGATGTCAGAACGTTTCACCCACGACGGGCGGTAGGTGTAGGATGTGGCCGATCAACCGTCGTCAAATCGGACATTCGGATTGCCGGCGGAGAGGAGGGCGGATGCAGCGCGTCATGATCGTCGGACTTTTTTCGATTCTCTCGGTTGGCGTGATGGGTGCCCAGAGTGTGAGCGATTCGGCCCTCGGGTCATGGACGCTGAATCACGCGAAATCGACCTTCAGCGGCGCCGTGCCGTACCGGCGTGTCATGAGGTTCGAGGTGGTTGGCGATGCCATCAAGGAAACCACCTACACGATGAGCACCGACAAGCCAAGCGTCCTCGTCGAGTACACCGCGCGATTCGACGGCAAGGACTATCCGATCTCGAACTCCACTTTGATCACCGTGTCACTGAACCGCGTAGACGACCGAACGGTCGAGCGGACCGGCAAGATTCAGGGGCAGGTGGTGGAGACGGAAACTCGAACCGTTTCAGACAACGGCAAGGTGTTGACGGTTACGACCAAAGGCACCAAGGACGGCACGGAGTACTCGAGCGTCGAGGTCTACGATAGACAACCGACCGTGCAGGTTCGATAGAGACCGATGGCCGTCGCAGAAGCCCCTGCGCCGTGAGGTGAGGTGATCACCACGGCGGGGAATCTGATCACACTCGACGTGCGAACACGGAAACGGTGGCGGCAGTGGCTCGCGACGCACCACGGGTCGAGCTCCGGCGTCTGGCTCGTCCGCCACAAGCACCATTCCGCCGTCAAAGCGATGCCCTATGAAGACGTCGTGCGCGAGGCGCTCTGCTTCGGGTGGGTCGACAGCCTGATCAAGCGCCTGGATGACGATCTCTATGCGATCAAAGTGACGCCGCGCACGCCGACGAGCAAGTGGTCGGACATCAACCGGAGACGCTGGAACGACCTCAAGGCGGCCGGCCTGCTCGCGGCTCCAGGCCTCGCTGCGGCTCCCACGGGCAACAGCTACACGCCACATCCGCCGATCCCGGCGCTGCCGGTTTACCTTGCCAAAGCCTTCAAAACGAACCTCAGAGCCTGGCAACACTTTCAGGCGCTTGCTCCAACCTACCGGCGTGATTTCGTGGTGTGGATTCACACGGCCAAGCGACCCGAGACGCGGGAACGGCGCATTCGCGAGTCGATTGCACTGCTCTCGGCCGGCAAGAAGCTCGGTTTGAAGTAACCGAACTCTCACCATTCAAACCAAAGACCTAGCGGCGATCAGCCATGCCGCTGACACCGGCGACGATCGCATCGTCGGTCGAACCTGGAGCTGGCATCAGATCGCGCCGAGCGCGCCTTTGCGCCAGGTGGCGGGCGGCGAGCCGGTGGCGCGCTTGAAGGCACGATTGAAAGCGGCTTCGGAGTCGTAGCCGACACGGGTCGCGACGTCCTGGATGTTGCTCGCCCCTTCGCGCATCATCTGCTTGGCGAGTTGCATCCGCCAATTCGCGAGGTAGCGCATCGGCGCCTCACCAACCAGGTCCGTGAATCGTTGCGCCAGCACCGACCGCGACACCGCGACCTCTCGCGCGAGCTCGTCGACGGTCCAATCGTGAACAGGTTTGGTGTGCAGCAGGCGCAAGGCCTTGCCGACGTACGGGTCGTTGACGCCCGCGAGCCAGCCGCCCTGATCCGCTGGAAGACGGTGCATGTACTCGCGCAGGATCTCGACGAACATCAGCTCCGTGAGTCGTCCGAGCATGGCGGCATTGCCAGGGCGTGCCGCCCTGGCTTCGCTGATGGTGAACTTCAGGGTCGTCCCCAGCCAGGTTCCCGAACCCTGGGGCAGAGCAGTGAGCCGGCTGCCGCGCGCGTCGATCGCGTCGATCGCCGAATAGTCATCACGGCTGCGCACGACCAGTAGGGTCGGCAGCGACTCGACGAGAGGACTGAACCGCTGATCGCAGTTCAGATAGCCACAGACGAAGCGCGACGTTCTGCCACCACCGCCGTACGACAGCTGTGGCGGCTCGGTGTGCCCGCCCGGCGAAAAGATGGACGCGAGCGGCATCCCGGCCCCGGCACCGTGGCTGCGCATGGTGTGTTGATCGCCGCGCGGGAACACGACGACATCACCGGTGTCCATCGTCGTCACCGGGAGCCGCTGACATTCGATTTCGCACTGGCCCTCGACGAGGATGTGAAAGAGCACGACACATTCCGCTTCAGGCATGACCGCCGCGGCCAGTCTCTCGGGGATCGGCGATTCGACCGCCCACGGTGACGAGAAGTCAGCCGTGAAGAACACGGCTCCCGACAAGCGCACGACACGAAGGACGTCGGATAACACATCCATCTTGGTCTCTTGAAGGGCGCGGTGCAGTCGCCGGAGGAACAGTCAAGGATCTCAGAGCCTGAATCAAGAGGTCAAGCAGATCCGGCGTTTCTGACAAGAGGCACGGCGTCCCGGTCATAGAACGTCGATGTCATCCGGTTCACTATCGGCGCGTTGCGACGAGACATTCACCAAGGAGCGAGTTCATGCCGCTGCTGACCCCCGATCCGACGTTCTATCCCTCACCCGCCATGGCTGCGCAAGCACCACCGGAAACGCTCGCGTATGTCGCGCTCATCGATCCCCGGAAGGATGGAGGCGCGGACGCGATTGGCGTCCTGGACGTCGACCCCGCCTCGAAGGACTACGGCCGCATGGTCGGAAGGACGGACATGCCTTACCGAGGGGATGAACTCCATCATTTTGGCTGGAACGCCTGCAGTTCCTGCCTCTGCCCTTACGCGCCGCATCCGCACATGGAGCGGCGGTATCTGGTCGTGCCGGGAATTCATTCGTCGCGCATTCACATTCTCGACACGAAGCCCGATCCACGGCTGCCACAGATCGTGAAGGTGATTGAGCCGGAGACCATTGCGCGGCGCACGGGCTACGCCGCGCCGCACACGGTCCACTGTGGACCCGATGGCATCTTCCTGAGTGCGCTGGGAGCGCCCGACGGCAACGGCCCTGGGGGGACGTTCATCCTCGACCCGGAGACCTTCGACGTTCGCGGGCGATGGGAACTCGACCGTGGTCCACAGCAACTCATGTACGACGTCTGGTGGCACCTGGGGCTCGACACGATGGTGACCAGCACATGGGGCACACCCAACATGGTGAAGGACGGCATCAATCCCGAGCTCCTGCTGGCCGGGAAGTATGGAAGCGCGCTGCACGTGTGGGACCTGCGGCGCCGGCGCCATCTGCAGGAGCTCGACCTCGGCGCCGAGCAGCAGATGGTGCTGGAGCTGCGACCGGCACACGACCCGACGCGCGCGTACGGATTCGCAGGCGTCGTGATGTCGTTGAAGGATTTGTCGTCGTCAATCTGGCTGTGGTACCGCGATCCGAAGAAGGGCTCGAACGGGTCGGACGGTCCGTGGGCCGTGAAGAAGGTGATCGAAATCCCGGCGGAGCCAGCAGACCCCGAAACGCTTCCGCCGCTCCTCCAGGGCTTCAAAGCGGTCGCCCCCTTGGTCACCGACATCAATCTGTCGGTGGACGATCGCTACCTGTACGTGTCGTGCTGGGGCACGGGAGAGTTCATCCAGTACGACGTGACCGATCCCTTCAACCCGAAGAAAGTGAGCTCGCTCAGGCTCGGCGGCATCGTCAGCAGAGCCGCGCACCCGAGCAAGCCGGAGCAGCCGTTGAACGGCGCACCGCAGATGGTCGAAGTGAGTCGCGACGGCAGACGCATCTTCTTCACGAACAGTCTCTACACGCCCTGGGACAGGCAGATCTACCCGGATGGCATCCAGGGGTGGATCGCCAAGGTTGATGTGCCATCTGGCGGCGGGGCGATGACGCTGGACAGGAATTTCTTCGTCGACACCGGCGCCATGCGGCCACACCAGGTCCGGTTGGAAGGCGGCGACGCGTCCTCCGATTCGTTCTGTTACGCGTGACCGGCGGAGCGGAGGGCACATGGACTGGCAGGCGATGGTTCTTCTGGGTGCCTACCACGGCATCAATCCCGGCATGGGATGGCTCTTTGCCGTGGCCCTGGGGATGCAGCACGGCAGCGCGCGCGGTGTGTGGCGTGCGCTGCCGCCGATCGCCGTTGGTCACGCCGCGTCCGTCGGCGTGGTCGTGCTGACCGCGACGTTGGCGGGCTTCGTTGTGCCGCTCGACGCGCTGAGAGTCATCCTCGCCTTGATGTTGATGACGCTCGGAACGTACCGGCTGTGGCGCCATCGACATCCGCGTTACGGAGGCATGCAGGTCGGCTTCCGTGATTTGACCGTTTGGTCGTTTCTCATGGCGTCGGCCCACGGCGCCGGATTCATGGTGCTGCCGTTTGTGATGCCCACGCCAGCCGCGCTGTCGGCAGCCAGCCACGTGCACGCGTCGCACGCGGCGGTCGCTGGCGCAAACGTCGCGACGAAGGTTGCCACGTTCGGGGCGACCGCTGTCGCCCTTCACACGCTCGCCTATCTCGCCGTGATGTGCGCGGTTGCCTGGATTGTGTATCGCAAGCTGGGCCTGAGCGTCCTGCGACGGGCCTGGTACAACACGGACTCGCTGTGGGCCGGCGCGCTCGTCGTGACAGGCCTAATCGTGCTGTTCAAGTAGTCACATCGGTCGTCAACGAAAGAGAAGGATGCCATGCGTCAATCACACTTCCGGTTCATTCTCCAACAAGGTGTCGACGCGGCGGACGCCAGCGAGAGTCTGTATACCGCGTTGATGGTGCAACCAAGAATCATCGGCGGTCTTGTCGCAGTCGGTGTGCTGTTCCAGAGCGCGTGGCTCTTCCTGGTATTGTCCGCGGTTCTCTGGTGGAGCACGCTGGCGCCGACGCTGAATCCGTTCGACGTGCTCGCCAACGACCTCGTGACCCGCCCGCGTGGCATTCCGCCACTGGGGATTGCGCCGGGGCCGCGCCGTTTTGCGCAGGGTATGTCTGCGACCGTGACGCTGGCGCTCGGTGCCGCGCTTCTCGTCGGCGCCACGCGGACCGCCTGGCTGTTGGAAGGGATCATGCTCACCGCGGTCGTGGCCGTGGTCTTCGGGAGTTTTTGTGAGGGGGCGTACCTGTATGGCCTTGTGCGGCCAATTACGCGTCGCCAGGCACGTTCGTCCGGCGAGCTGCTCGGCAACGTCAAATGATAGATGACCGTAAACAGGAGGCGCGATCCGCGCCGTCGTCGCGGCAGCGACTCCGCTCGACAGATCGCGCTCGCGAAATACTCCGAGCTGACTAGCGCCCCAGGTTCAATCTGACGCCAAGCATCGCGCGACGTGGGTCAATGAAGACGCTAGGCAAACCGAAGTTCGGACTGTAGAAGTTGTCTGTCGCGAGAGCTTCCTCGGCCGTGTCATTGAGCACGTTGAGGATGTCGCACATCACGTCGATTCGCCCCAGCTGACCAACCCGGAACGCGTACGATGCTCGGAGATCGAGCAAGGTCTGGGACGTCAGCCGGCGGGATCCGCGAGGTTCGAGCAGGATCCGCTGGTCGCCCTGCGGCAGCGACACCTGCGCCGTCGAGGCCCACGGCTTGCCGCTGAAGTACTGCAGGTTGCCGCTGACCGTGAGGCCACCCGTGCGCGGCACGTCGATCGTACCCATCAGCCTGAACATGTGCGGTCGATCGTTCGGCAGACGACCGTTCGCATTGGTGAGGTTGTTCGGATCGCGTCCGAACGTTGCGGTCGGAAAGGCGGGCGCGACGGTGCTGACCTGCGGGTCGGCGGCGCTCGCACCGCTCGATGCCTGCAGACCGTAAGCCCTGGAAAACGTGTAGGAACCCTCTCGCCTGCCAGCCGTTGGCCCGGCGCCTTTCCACTGCCATCACGAGGCCGTTGTACGTCAGCGAGTAGTCGTCGGGGTTGGTGAGCAGGAACCGTCGAGTGGAAGTCGGGCTGGTGAGCACGAATACGGGCAGGCTGCGTCCATCCGGCAGCGTGCGCGTCTCTTCTTGGTACTGGCCTCCGATGTCGGTCCACGCGATGAAGTTGCTCCCGCTCTTGTGGATGTACGCAACCGCCGCCGACCAGCGAGGGTTCAGTTCGCGATCGACGCCGATCGAGTATTCGTCGGTCCTCGGCGTGTCGGTCGATGGGTCGATCAAAAGGTTGACGTTGGGATCGACCACCGAGACGAGGCGCGTATACCCGCCGGTCGCTGGATCGAACGCCGTAGTCGTCACCGGGGACACGCCGGGATGAATCGGGCTGATCTCGCCGGTCAACACGCCCTGGTTGAACCGCCCGTAGCTCGCGCGCAAAACCGTCCGACCATCGCTCGTCAACCTCGCGGTGACACCCAGACGTGGTGAGACGACGTTCCAGGTGTACAGCGTGCCCAAGCCTCGGATGACTGTGCTGGTCTCGCGGCCTTCCGCGTCAACCGACGGAAGGTCCTGGCTGATGGCGCGGCTGTGATCGAACCGGACACCAGCGTTGATCGTGATCGACGGTCCGATCGTCACGGTGTCGCTCGCGAACCCAGCGGCGGTGAGGAACAGACCGCCGGCATTGAACGGATCCGCGGAGACCGCCTGAAACGGTTGACCGTTGTTGTCGAGATACCTGACGCCACCAGGAATGACGGTCGGCCCGTAGTGCTCTCCCCGCTCGACCTGCGTGCCGATCTTCCACTCGTGATCGGCGCCAAATAATGCCGGGCGGAAATGACTGAGCGTTGCCTTGAATGTCGTGCGGATGAGCACCAGCCCGCCGTACTGGGGCGGCGCATCGCTGGTGACATTCGTTACCCGGTCGAAATGGCTGGGCGTGGTCCGGTCGCCGGTGCTGGGCGGGTCGAATCGGTCGTAGACGAAGCGGCCGGCCCGCGCGGTCCACACCGTATTCGACGACAGCGTCTGCGTCAGATCGCCGAAGGTCACCGCCCGCACCGTCGCCTGGGGACGGGTGGTTGCCTCGAACGGGGTCACGAACGTCGGCCGGTCCGGGTTGACCCAGGATTCCTGATGCACGCTTTGCATGAGTTGCAGGCCGGGCTTGAATCTCCAGGTGAGCTTCCCGAAGATCTTGTCCTGCTGGTAGGCCCTCGGGAACTCGGGGTCCGCACCCGGCTGGCTGTCGTCGTCACGCAAGTACTGGTATCCGGTGAAGAACCACAGCCGCTCGCGCACCACCGGGCCCCCAAGGTCGGTGGTGAAGTCGCGGTATCTGATGCGCTCGTACCCGCTTGGTGATGGGCTGCCCGCGACGGGGCGGAAGATCGGCTGGCTGGTCAGGCTGGACGTCTGCCCGTAATACGACGTGTCGTACCGAAAGCGATCTCCACCCTGCTTGGTCACCACGTTGAACACGGTGCCTTGAATGTTGCCGTATTCGGCTGACACCCCCACCGACTGGACCTGCATTTCCTGAATGACGTCGACGCTCGGTTCGGCGCGCGACACGCCGGCGCAGGGGCACGTGAAGTTGGTGCCATCGATCAGAAACAGGTTTTCGTTGCCACCGGATCCGAACGCCGACACGGTGTTCACAGTGCCGCTCGACGGCGATGTGGGCGATACGCCGGGCGCGCTTCGGATTGCATCGAACATGCTGAACCGTCGTGTGGGGATGGCCTGGAGGTAGTCGAGTCCGATCCGGGTTTCGAAGCCGCTGCTCCGGGCTTCGATCCGGGAGCCGCCTTCGACCACGACCGATTCTGCAATGCCTGCAACCTTCAGCACGGCCGTTCTCGCGAGGGTGCTGCCCGCACCGATACTGAGACCTTCCTCGTGATACGGGTCAAATCCCGTCAGCTCGATATCGACCGCATACGTTCCGGGTGTGAGAACCGGAAACCGCAGCTGACCCTTGTCGTTCGTCGTCACCGTCAGCGATCCGCCGATCAGCGCCGATGAGGACACGCGGACCAGCGCGCCGGCCAAGGCCGCGCCTTGTTCATCCTTCACCGTCCCGACCAGTGCGCCGGTTAATCCCTGGGCAGCGGCCGGCCCGGAGGAGATGAGGAACGCGGCGAGGAAGGCGAAGAAGAACCGCATCAGACACGCCATTATGGTTCGGCTGGAAGTGAAGTCAACGTTTCCAACCAAATCTTTTCCCAATGGTTTTCCAAGTTGCGGCGTGCACCCCGAAGGTCCAGAGCCATTGTGAAAAGCTGCGAAAACGCTTTCGAACATCCGAGGACTTTCGCGCGCGTTCCGTTGACGATTCGGTCAGCCAGGCCGATGCCCGGCCTGCGCGCAATCGGGGGACGCCGCGCATCGGCGCCCGAGCGATCCGAGGAGGAATCATGAGGTCGAAGGCGATCGTGATGATCGGCTGCGTGTCTGCCACGGCGGTCCTGCTGGCCGGCATGCCGGCTCGCATGTCGGCGCAGGAGTCGTACCAGGGGAACCCCTGCCAGGGGGATCAGCTGCTGTACGAGTTCGTGGGACAGGTCCAGAACTTCGCGCCCGCGGGGCCGGGACTGCCCGCCACCTCGATTCAATACGGATACCTCAGCCACGTCGAGGGCCTGAGCGACAGTCAAATCTATCTCCCCGGCGTTCCTCAGAACGAGGCTTCGGCGTTGTTGACGTTCTACAACGATTCGGTGACGGAGAAAGTCACCACCCACGGCAGCTTGAGGATCGTCATTCGTGAAGGCACCACGACGATCTACGTGAACCGAACACCGAGCGGGGATTTCACGACTCCCAAGCCGGACTCGTTTCGCCAGGGCACACCGGTCCTCATGACTCGGTGGCGCCATCAGGTCATTCTGGACGGTGTACCCAGCCCGGACCCCACCGCGCCTCGCACGAACCTGTTCTTCGTCACCTGGTGGCACACGATCACCGCCGCGAAGCGGTTCAACCTTGGCGACGACAGCGTCAAGCTCGGACGCACTGGCCAGACGCTCCAGCAGCACCTGGTGGGAGGGGTCGATTTCACCGGCACGGTGAACGGAAAGTTTGCCGGCTACGTCACGGGGTCTGAACAGGCAGTCGGTACGCCCCGCGTCATAGTCGTCGTCGCCGACGCAACCGACTCGCAAGCGTCAGGTGCGGTCACCTGACGATCGTCAGAATCGGCTGACCGTGAGGATCACTGAGCGGTCAGCCGATGCGATTCGGCTGTGTGGTCGCCGCAATGGGGCGGCGCTCGACGTTCACCGCAAAGGGTCCGAGGCTGAGAACGTCTCCATCGTGAAGCGCCGTTGGCGACTCGACCCGCTTCCCGTTCAGGAACGTTCCGTTCCGACTCTGAAGATCTTCGACGACCGCGCCGTCACCGTTGATCATGACGCGCGCGTGTCGTCTGGAAATTTCCGAGTGGTCGATGTGCACCGCCACGTCTGGATCGCGGCCGATCATGTTTTCGCCCGGCAGCAGCGCAAGCGGCCGGCCCCCGACGCGTAGACGCCAGAGTGTGCCGGTCGTGACATCGCGGCGCGGCGCGTTCAGGATCTCGCCGCAGAACGCGTAGCCGAATCCATGAACCGTGCGGATGAATCGGGGTTGCCGTGACCGGTCTTCCAGAGCCGCGCGGATCTCGGCGATCACGTTCGTCAGGCTTGCGTCCGAGACCGCGGTGCCCTCCCAGACGAGGCCGAGGATCTGGTCCTTGGAGACCGCCGCCGGCGCCTGCGCCAGCAGGAGCTCCAGCAGCGCGAAGGCTTTCGGCGACAGCGGCACCACTTCGCGTTCGCGCAGCAGTTGCCGGGTGTCCTGGCGGAACTCGTATTGGCCGAATCTCGTTCGCATGAAGGCGGTCTCAGCTGAGTCGGCTGGGGTGCACGCGCCCGCGCCTCGCGAGGAAAGCCGACGCGGTCGACGATCGCTTCGAAGCGCGTGTCGCCACGCATCGGGTCCCAACGCGGATCCTTCAGCAGCCAGACCATCCAGGCGGCGCGCTCGTCATACGAGCGCTGCAGCCATTCGATCGTCTGGTTCTTGTCGCCAAGTCCCAGGTACACCAGCGCGCGTGCGTAAGCGGTGACGAATCGCTGGCTGGCCATCGCGTCCATCATGTCGAGGACCTTCAGCGCATCGGCGCGGCGTCCCGAGATCGCATAGAGGTGCCCCAACCCGGCGAACAGTGCTGGCAGGCTCGCGAGCGCCGGTCCGCCCCGCTCGAATTCGGCAATCGCCTCGTCGAACCGGCCCTCCGCCTGATACGTGCGGGCGAGCCAGAAATGCGGGAGCGGCGCCTGTGGATACCTCTTGATCGCGTCCTGAAGGGAGGCGATGGCTTCCGCGTACTGCCGTTCGTAGTATTCCTCGAAACCCATGTCCGTTGACACGAGCACCGAGAACGGATCGAGGCCGTGCGCAGCCTCGATCTGCTGACGTGCTTCCTCGGGACGCAAGGCGGCGGTCAGAAGAATGCTGTAGGAGTGCCGCGCCGTCACGGTGTTTGGGTCGAGCGCGATGGCGCGTTTGAACTCCCGCTCGGCGCCCGCGAAGTCCCAGTCGAAGTAGAGATGAATGTAGCCGAGCGAGGCGTGCGGTTCGCCACGATCCGCGTCGAGCTCGAGCGCCCGGTTCGCGGCGGCTTTCGCCTTTGGAAACGCGTCTCGAAACGGGAGGGTGCCGAGATAACCCATCTGCGAGTAGGCGTCCGCGAGACCGGCATACGCCGCCGCGTAGGTGGGATCGACGTCGATAGCATGGTTGAATTCGTCGACGGCCCGAGTCAGATCCGCTTCACCTCGCTTGTTCCAGTAATAGCGCCCGCGGACGTACGATTCGAACGCTTCCGGATCGATCGTTCGTCGATTTTGAAGCCGTTGGAGATCCTCAGAGGTGAGCTTGGCTGCGACCTTTCGGCCGACTTGCTCCGCAATTTCCCGCTGCAGCGACAGGATGTCGCGCATGTCCCGCTCGTACCGATCGCTCCACACATGGGTCTCGGTAGACGCTTTGATCAGGTCCGCAGCCACCGCCACACGCGTGCCGATGCGCGACACCGAGCCTTCGACCACGTCGGTCACGTTCAGTTCCTGGGCGATCTGGCGGAGCGGCTTTCGCGACCCCTTGTAGGTCATCGCCGAGGTGCGCGAGACCACACGCAACGCCGGTATGCGCGCGAGATCTCCAATCAATTGCTCCGTGACGCCGTCCGCCACGAATTCCTGCGCCGGGTCGCCGGAATCGTTGACGAACGGTAGAACGGCAATCGATGTGACGTGCGCGGGAGCGAACCACGACGTGAGCGCCTCCCGCGTGTTCGGGACCGCAACGACAGACACCAGCAGGACAGCCGCGACCGCCGCGATCCAGCGCCAATTCCATCGGATGGGAACCGCGGCCCGCTGACTCGTGGTCGCAGTCGGCAGTGCCCGCAGCGCAAAGGCGAGGTCGCTCGCCGACTGGAACCTCTGGTTCCTGTCCTTCTCGAGGCATCGGCGGACCACCGGCTCGATGTTCGAGGGCATCGCGGCGCTGGCGCCGCTCAGCTCGCTGGGTTGATCACGGAGGATGGCCGCCAGGGTTTCGGCCGACGTCCGTCGCAGGAATGCCTGCTGGCCCGTCAGCATTTCGTACAGTACGCACCCGAGAGAAAAGACATCGCTGCGCGCGTCGATCTCTTCTCCTCGGACCTGTTCCGGCGACATGTATCCGATGGTCCCGAGCACGGTCCCGGGCTCGGTGTTGGCCAGCACGGTGGGAGCGCCGGGGGCCGGGACTCCCAACACCGCCGGCCGCGCCAGGCCGAAATCGATCACCTTGACCAGGCCGTCTCGCGTGACGAATACGTTGGTGGGCTTCAGATCACGGTGAACGATCCCTCTGGCGTGAGCCGCCGACAGGCCGTCGGCGATGGCGGCGGCGATCTCGGCCGCTTGCCGCCAGGTGATCTTCTCGCGCGCGATCCGCCGGTCGAGCGATTCGCCCTCGAGCAGCTCCGTGACTGCGCAGAGGCTGCCGTCGTATTTTCCGAAGTCGTAGAGGGCAAGCACGTTGGGATGAGACAACGCCGCGACGGCGCGCGCCTCACGTTCGAATCGGATGAGAGCCTGCGGATCGCCGGCGAGCCGATCCGGCAGCACCTTGACGGCGACGTCACGCCCGAGGCGGACGTCGCGGGCACGATAGACCTCTCCCATGCCACCGGACCCGATCAGTTCGATGATCTGGTACGGTCCCAGGCGAGAACCCTCGGCAAGCGACATAGGGTGCACCGAGGCCGAAGCTTGGCACGGTGAAGCTCAGCTGGTCAAGCGATCCGATGGACGCGCTCGCGCCCCGTGTCGACGCGCGATCCTGCTCACGTCGCGTCGCGGTCCTTCTGCCCTTGACTCACCAGACCGCGGTCGACGACGTTCGACCACTCGGACGACGCGGGCGTCCTCGTAGGCATCGTGCCAGTTCCACCACTTGTACGGTTGCGTCTGCGGGTAGCCCTCCGGTGAATCTTCCCATTCCTCCTGACGCCCGAGCGCAGTGATGTCGAGGAAATTCCACGTGCTCCCCATCTGCTCGTCACCGCGGCTGTTGATGAAGTATGTGCGGAACACTTCGTTGCCCGCGCGGATGAACGCATTCGTGCCGTGCCATTCGTCCACGCCGAAGTCGGTATCGAAGCTGTCCGTGATGGTGTACCACGGCATTTTCCAATCCATTCGTCGCTTCAAACGATCGATGTCGGCCTGCGGCGCGCGGGAGACGAACGCGAGCGTTGTGTCGCGGGCGTTCAGATGTGCGAGATGGGCGACCTGGTCGGCAACGAAGGAGCAGCCGCGGCACGCATGCTCGGGCCAGCCGTAGACACCGGGCTCGAAGAAGGCCCGGTAGACGATCAGCTGGCGTCGTCCTTCGAACAGGTCGAGCAGGCCCGCCGTGCCCTCAGGTCCGAGGAACCGGTAGTCCTTCTCCACGGCCACCCAGGGCATCCGCCGGCGTTCAGCGGCCAAGGCGTCCCGGGCGCGGGTCAAGGCTTTCTCCCTCGCGAGGAGTTGCTGCCGCGCCGCCTCCCATTCCTGCGGCGACACGACGGGCGGGGTGTTCGTTGGAAGATCAGCTTTCAGCTTCTCCATGTCTCTCTCCTTGTTTTCGGTCGTTCGTGCTCACGAGCCCGCTCGTCGATCGTCGAGAGGTGATACCGCCTGCGTTCCGTTCTCGACACGGCGTGCTGTGTGATCGACATGAGGTTAGTTCTATCGCCTCGGATGGAAACGGCGGGAGTGACAAGTGTGGCGGGATTCCGTCGACTCAATGATGACGGATGGCACTTCCGGTCGAGCTGAAAGCGTCGCGAACGTGATCGGGAACGACAAGGCGTCACGCCGGGTGCGTATACCGTTGCTCCACGGCCGCATGCATCGCGACGCGGGTCGCTTGCGTATCGAGGTCCGGGTCGCTTTCGATGCGGCTGGCCTCGGCCGCGAGGTCCTCGTCCCGTATCACATCCCGGAACCATCGCGAGTAATCGCCGCGCCGAAGGTGATGAAGCCAGGTGGCATCGTCGACGCCGTCGCCGAGCTGGAGGAAGAGGGTCAGATTCTGGGCGCGCAGGTTCAACTGCTCCTGGGGACCCCGAAAATAGAAGCTGTTGTAATCCGGAATTTCTCCTTCCGCGTATTTGCGCCGGTGTCTGCGGCGGTCGCCGCGAGGTGAGGCCATCTTGAAACGAAACGCCGGCGAGTCCTCACCAGGCCTCCACGCCAGCGCCTCGCCGGCCTCCAGCGTCGTTGCCTCGATGCCGGCGGCCTGAAGACCGAGCATCGCGCTCCACGCGCGAATGCGGTTTTCAGGCGACGTCCCGACCGCGATCATCAGATCAAGGGCCGTGAGCGCGGGCGTCGCCATCAGTTCCGGATGCACCGTGACGAACAGAATGCCATCGAGCTCGCGCGGTAACGTCAGCGCGGCGGCATGCCAGGAGGCCGGGAGCAGATGGTGGGCCTCGTCAACGACGATCCAGTGCGGGCGGCCGGTGGACGCCCGGAACTCCTGGAGCTGCGGCAAAAGCGCGTGGAAGAACGCTGGCCGGCGCTCCGAGCTCGATGCCGAGCAGGTTGACGACCACGTTCTGGCCAGGCTGCGCGAGCACGTCAAACACTTCGGCGACACTCGGCTCGCGCTGCGAATCGCCGAGCACGATCGCCCCCGCGAACTCCGAATAGTCGCCTTCTGGATCGATCACGCAGAATTGGTACTCGCTCTCCACGAGGCGTTCGAGAATGGCCGCGACCAGCGTCGATTTGCCGCTTCCCGACGAGCCAGCGAGTAGAACACTTGTGCCGTACGGCTCCAGCAGCACCTCCGTGCGATCGGCGCGGATGCCAAGCGGGATGGCGTGGCGGCCAAGGCGTGGTTCGAGATCGCGCAAATCGACGGCAAGTAATTTCTCAATCAGCTCACGGACGCCGGCCCCTTCGTCGTGCCGGGTCACCAGGTCGGCGGCGTCCTTCAACATCGGCACTGCGTTCGCGACTGCAATCCGGCACTCGCAGAGGCGCAGAAATGCGTGATCGTTCTCGGCATCACCGACGCCGACGACGTTATGTGCCGACAGACCGAGCTCGCGGAGTGCCTCGGCGAGGCCGGTCGCCTTATTCACGCCTGCCGGCAGCACCATCACGGCGTCCTTGTTGAAGGTCACATGCAGTTCGAGTCCGAGATCACGGATGACCTCGAGCACGGCCGTCTCGTGGGGCTTCCACGTCGCGACGATCACCCGGCCGACCCCGACCGGGGACACACCCCGCTCCCGCAGCGCGCGGACAAACGCATCGGGCGGCGGTTCGCCGAGGACCTTTACCTCGCGCGTTGCGGGACAATAGACGACGGCGCCGTTCTCAGCGACGACCCGGTCGAACACCTCGACGGACGGACAGACTGCGAGCAAGTCCTGCAGCTCGCGGCCGGTTACGAGAATGAGCCGCCGACCGGTGTCACGGAATCGGCGGAACGCCGCAATCGTCTCATCATCGACGCGTCCGTCATGCGCAATAGTGCCGTCGTAATCGCATGCGAGGACGTGGTAACGCATGGGGCCCATCAACCTTTAATGACTTCCGCGATCAACCGTTTTACAGAGCTCCACGTACTCGCTCAGCGGAACAAGTGGCCTGCCATCGCCAAGCAGAGCGAGTCGGATTTCCAGCACCCGCTCGCGCATCCATGCGAACTCCTGCACGAGCTCGCTGGTCGGTCGATTGTCGAACGAAGGATCGACAACCGTGTACTCTCTGTTGCCAAGAGACACCGGTCTCGTGAACGGATCGGCAAAGAGGTACGCCTTATTTGCAAGGTCTTCGCCGTATTCCCACACGACGCGGTGCAAGTACGACGGAGCCATCACGAAGATCGCGGTTGCCTCAGCACACACCGTGCGGGAGAGCTTCAGAGGCCGATGGGCGCTCGCGTCAATGCCCCACTCTCGAAGCATCCGTTCCGCGCGATCACTGATCCGCTCTCCCACGTCCAATCCAGCCGAGAGGGCCGGAGCCTGATTGCACAGATGTCGATAGAGGTAGCAGGCCAGGACAGAGCGGCAGCAGTTCGCGTGGCAGACGAACAGAGGAAACTCATGACGTGGTCTCATGATTCGTACCTCACCCTGTGTCGTCTACTGTCCCACACGACCAGGCGCGCCCGACCGCACTCTCGACGACCTCGCGAGTGCTTGATCGCCGGTGAAGTAAATCGCTTCATCCGGATAGTTCTTGTACACCTCGTGCCGGGATGAGCGAGTAATCGCTGGAGTTCCCCGCGAATTCCAGCTTGTCGTCTCACAGCAAGCGCTCTGCCACGCCCATCGGCACGGGAGAGCACGCCGGGGATGGGCTCAGCGGTATTCGCCCCGTTCAACTCCTGCCGAGCCGCGATAGTATTCCCCTCATGTCGCGCTCCGTCTGGCTGCAGTCCTATTCAGGTGTACGGGCACACATCGGGTTGGGACCGAGCGTCAGTGCGGAAGACGAGGCGTTCGCGTTCCGTCACGCCTACTGCTATGCCATCTCGCGGCTGCAGGTGAACCCGGCCTCGCGCGCTCGACTCGTGCTCGCGCGCGATCCCCGCCCGACCGGCACCGCGCTCGCGGCCGTCCAGGCACGCGGCCTGGCCACCGCGTGCCACGATCTCGGCGTCGAGCTCGACCTGATCGACCTTGGCGTCGTCCCTACCCCCGTGTGGCAGCATTCGGTTCGGCTGTTCGAAGCGCATGGCGGGGTCATGATCACGGCAAGCCACAACCCGATCGACGAGAACGGTTGGAAGTACGCGACCGGCGTGGCGACGTTCGGCGTCGATCCGGCGCCCGCGGGCGCGCTGCTGTCGGCGGCCGAAATGGGGAACTTGATCCGCGCCGCAAATGCCTTCGCGCCGCAGCCGTGGCGGCCGACGCTCGGCTCCGCAACCGATCACGTCGCCCGCGAACGGGCGATCGCGAACTACGTCCAGTTCCTGTCGGACACCTACTTCGCCCATGCACCAGGCGCACGCGTGGTGGTCGACCCAAACGGCGGCGCCGGGTGCGCGGTGGCGGAGCGCGCGTTTCGTGCGCTGGGCGTGGAGCCCATCCTCCTCAATGCGGTCGAAGGAGAGGTCGCCCACGAGATCGACGTGGAGCACACGCGACCCGACGGCACGCACGTGCTGGACGATGTTGCGAAACGCGTGCGCGCCGAAAACGCGCTCTTTGGGCTGGCCTACGACTTCGATGCGGACCGCGGAAACCTGACCTACGTCGATGCCGCCGGAGCCACGCATATCCCGTCGCCGCAGACGGCCGCCGCGATCAACACGGCAATCGCCCTGGCGGTCCACCGACGGTCCGGCGATCGGCGGCGGGCCGCGGTCGTCGCATCTGACGCCACCTCCTGTCGCGTCAAGCATGTGGCGGCGGCGTTCGGCGCCGATTTCTTCGAGGTGGAAACGGGCGAGATCAACGTCGTCACCAGGATGCAGGATCTCGAGCGGCACGACATCTGCGCGGTGGTCGGCGTGGAAGGACCGAACGGCGGGACGGTATTCTCGGGCACGACGTGTCGCGACGGGACGCTGGTCGGAGCGGGCGCGCTGCTCGCCGCCGCCGATCACGAGCTGCGCGCCATCGTCTCGCAGACGCTCGCGCCGGGTCGCCAGATGGCCCCCGAACCTGGCCGGCTTCATCGAGCTCCTGCCGCCGCAGCGATCGTTCATGGAGAGGCATGCGGCCCCGACCGAGTGGAGCACCACGGTCGACCTGTTCGATCGCGAGTTTCCGAGCCTCTTCGCGTCCGAGCTGGCCCGTACGTGGGAACGCTACGACATCGTGTACTCGTATACGCGTCACGTTTCCACGGAACGTCCCGACGCCGCCGGGTTCGGATGGAAGGCGCGGCTGTTCCGCCCGGGCGGCGAGGGCTTCCTGTGGATTCGCGGATCGAAGACCGAAGCCGGTATTGCTCGCCTCGTCGCGGATGCGCCGGACGAAACGGCAGCACGCGCCATCATGGATCTCGGTCGGAGACTTCTTTCGATGACCGAGGAGGATCCGCGGTCGCGCTCGAGAGGAGCTGAAGCACGATGAAGGCGACTCAACTCAATCTGCCCCTGGACAACGACATCGGCACGCTCGCACGGCTGTGCCGCGACCTCGCGGACGGCGGCGTCAACCTCCTCGCGCTGTCCGCGCCCGAAACAGGGGGCGACAAGGGAACCGTCCGCCTGCTGGTGCCGAACGGAGATCTGGCCGGACGTGCGCTGACAAAGGCCGGGTATCTGTTTTCGATGGACGACGTGCTGTTCATCGAGTTGAAGAATCGTCCTGGCGCGCTGGCCAAGGCGGTCGAAAAACTCGCCCGCGCCCGGATCAGCATCCGCTACGCCTACGCGACGGCCTCCTCCCGAACGAAGACAACCGCCGCGGTCGTCGCGGTCGCCGCAGACGATCTTCAACGCGCGCTGCAGCTGTTTCCGTAGCCATGGCGGACTTACATCGAGTTCATCATCGCGAGTGCCTGAAGTGAGGACGCTATGACAGCTGCGCTTGGACTCTCGCGAATCCACCAGATATCCATGCGGACGCACGACGTCGAGCGCGCGGTGCGCTTCTACCGCGACACGCTCGGCCTGCCCTTTCTCTTTGCGGCTCCGCCCCGCCTGGCCTTCTTCGACTGCAATGGCGTACGGCTCATGCTCTCCACCCCGGAGCCAGGGTTCGATCACCCCGGCTCTGTCCTCTATTTCGCGGTGGAAGACATCCGGCACATGCACGAAACCCTGAGGTCGCGCGGCGTCGCATTCCGAACGGAGCCGCACAAAATCGCCACGCTGGCTGATCGGGAAGTATGGCTGGCGGAGTTCGAGGACTCGGAAGGCAACACGCTGGCGCTGATGTCCGAACCGAGACTACGTGGCGAGGGTTAGGGCGCGCGCCGGAAGTACCGTCACAGAGTGTTGACGGCGCGAGCCGCGAGCAACGCGAGCACGATTAACGAGATGCTCGCCTGACACATCATCAGGATCTTGCCCCATCGTGTGAGGACCGGCGTGTCGGTTGGCGAGAACGCCGTGCTGGTATTGAAGGCGAGAAACAGATAATCGACAAATATCGGCGTCCATCGAGGCGGCGCCTCGGTGCCGGGTGCACCTTGGCGGCATTGTCATCTGCGGGAAGAGAAACGCGCCGTTCGTGTGGGCTGCGCGCCGGTCCCGATTGTGCGGTCCGCCAGCGTCCAGCCGCCAGTACCAGAGCGCGAAGACGAGAATGTTGGTGACCCACAAGGATGCAGCTGACAACAACAACTCTGTCGCGGACTCCTTGTGCGTCGGCAGCGCTTCGATGAGCAATGCCAGCGAGGCAATCGTCGCCAGCGTAAGGGCCGCGTTCAAGACGATGCCGAGGGCATGATCCGTGCGGTGCCAACCGGCCCGGTGGGCCACGACGACCGCCGCGATCATGAACGCCGAGCAATGAGGTGGACACCCATTGCGGACCCAAGCGTCAAATACGGCGGCAGCGCGACGAAGAGGCCGACGACCGCCAACGTGGCGATCAAGGCCTGCCACCGGGGCTCCGGCTCCCACTGTTTCGCGTCCTTCACGGTCCGCTTCGCCGGTGATGCGGATCGGCCGCGAGCGTCGTCGCTCATCTCAGGGCTGAGGAATGGAAAGACGCGCCTCACGGCCTCGTGACCCGATCTTACCTCCGGGAGCACGCGCTGCGCGATTCTCCTTGACAGCTTAGGAAAGCGAGCCGTATTCTCCTAATGAGTATAGGAGAGCACGCGTGGTTCCAGAGGCTGAGCTTTTACCGGGCACGCTCGACTTACTGATCCTGAAGGCCGTTTCGCTCGGCGCCGAACATGGCTACGGCGTGTTGCTGCGCATCGAGCAAATCACCGGGAACGCGCTGAACATCGAGCAGGGCGCCCTGTACCCCGCCCTGTATCGCCTCGAGCATCAGGGACTGCTCGACACCGAGTGGGGCACGTCCGACAACAACCGCAAGGCCAAGTTCTACAGCCTCACTGCCGCCGGCCGAAAGCGCCTGAAGGCCGAAACCGAACGCTGGAATCGCACCATCTCGCTGTGAACATGGCACTGCGCGCACAGGAGGCGTAATGGCGCTCCGGGCTCGACTGCGTTCGTTCTGGCGCAGCATCCTCCACCGCTCCGACGTGGAGCGAAACATGTCCGACGAATTGCAGTTTCATCTCGAGCGCCGCGCCGAGGACCTCATGGCGCGCGGCGGCCTCTCCCTGGCAGGACGCCATGCGGATCGCGCGGCTCGAGTTCGGATCCGTGGAGAAATACAAGGAAGAGGCCCGGCAGAGTCTCGGCCTGAGGCTGTTGGACGAATCGCGCGGCGACCTGCGCTATGCGGTTCGCACGCTCGGCAGAAGCAAAGGCTTTACGGCGGCCGCAATCGCGACGCTCGCGCTCGGCATCGGCGCGAACACGGCGGTGTTCAGCGTCGTGGACGCGCTGCTCCTTCGCAAGCTTCCGGTGACGAACCCTGACGAACTGGTCGTGTTCGACTGGCTGCGCACGGCGGATTCGATGGTGGCCGGCTATTCCGGCTACGGTCGATCAGGGACCGGCCCCGGGACTGGGGGTTCGCACGTCGTTTTCCGCCCTCACCGTCGAGCGGTTCCGTGAACACACCGCCACGCTGTCAGACGTCTTCGCCTTCTCGCCTGCCGGCACGCTGAACATCGTCGCCGATCGACAGGCCGATACGGCATCCGGCCTGTTCGTCACCGGCAATTACTTTGCGGGGCTCGGCGTCCGGGCGCTCGTCGGGCGCACCTTGTCAGCGTCCGACGATCGTCCCGCAGGCGGAACCGGTGGCGGTCATCAGTCATCGCTATTGGCAACGACGATTTGCGGGTGACCCGAGCGTCGTCGGCAAGACGATTGATGTCAATCGGTCACCTGTCGTGATCGTGGGCGTCACGCCGGAAGGATTTGATGGACCTCGGATGAGCGAGTCGAGCGATATCACGCTGCCGATCGCCATCGCGGCGCGTCTGAGTCCGACGGGCCGCGCCCGGCCGGTATCGGTCTGGTGGCTCCAGATGATGGGACGATTGAAGCCGGGCGTCACGCGAGAACAGGCGCTCGCCGAGCTGCAACCGACATTTGCGGAGACGGTGCGTGAAAGCTGGGCCGCGCGCGCGCCCGATACGCCGAATCCCACGCGGAGTGAGCTTCCACAGCTCCGCGTGCGCCCTGGCGCGCAAGGACCCGATGGCCCGCGCATCGATGCACAGCAGATCCTGTCCGTCGTGTTCGCCGTCGTCGCCGCCATTCTGCTGATCGGGTGTGTCAATCTCGCGAACCTCCTGCTGGTGCGCGCGTCTGCGCGCCGCCAGGAGGTCGCGATGCGTCTGACACTCGGCGCGAGCCGCTGGCGAGTGATTCGGCAGTTGCTGACCGAAACCCTCCTCCTGGCTGTGCTCGGTGGGATCGGCGGCGCCATCCTCGCCTGGTGGGGGAAAGAGTTCATGCTGTGGCTCCCAGCACCGGAGACTCCCATCGTGGATGCGCGCATCGATCCGCGGGTCCTGGCATTCACGGCGGCTCTGTCGGCGACCACCGCCGTCCTGTTCGGGATCGGACCTGCGCTGCGAGCGACGCGGACAGACCTTGGACCGTCGCTGAAAACCAGCGCGCACAAGGGAAGCATGACCCGCGGGGTTGCCACCAAGGCGCTGCTCACCGCGCAGGTCGCCATCAGTCTCGTGCTCCTCGTGGGCGCGGGACTCCTGGTGCGCACGCTTTACAATTTCAGCAAGGTTGATGTGGGTTTCAACGCCGACAACGTGTCTGGTGTTTCGGATTGATCCTGCCGTGCAGAGTGACAGTTCGTTTCGCGTTTTTGACCTGTACGACCGCATCATGGCTGCAATCGAAGCCGTTCCCGGCGTTCAGTCTTGCACGATGTCGGTGATGCCACTCATCGCGAGGAACGAATGGGACGACGCCGTGCAACCGATGGTACCGGCGCTCCAAAGAACGCGTTCATTCAGATTGCCCGGTGGAACTTCCTCGAGACCATGGGCATACCGTTGGTCGCAGGGCGGGACCTGTCGGCCGCCGACACGCAAGGTCGTCCTCGCGTGGCGATCATCAACGAAACGATGGCGCGGCAGGTATTTGGTGAGCGAACGCCTGTCGGCCGCCATTTTCAGTTCGTGAACGGCCACGACCGCGATGTGCCGATCCAGGTCATCGGCGTCGCGCGCGATTCGAAGTACGCGAGCCTCGAGCAGCAGATGCCGCCGACGCTCTTCATGCCGCATGCGCAGGCCCCGCCCAGCGGAATGACCGTTGAAGTGCGCACCGCCTCTGATCCGGTGACCGTCGCCTCTGCAATCCGCGAGGCGGTTCGACAGACTGATCCCACCATTCCACTCGCAGAGATGAAGACCCAGCGACAGCAGATTGCCGAGACGATTGGGAAGCCGCGCGCGTTCGCGGCCCTGACGACGGTCTCGGGAGTGATCGGGCTGCTGCTGGCCTGCGTCGGCCTGTACGGCATCGTCTCCTATGAGACGATCCGACGAACACGCGAGATCGGGATTCGCATGGCTCTGGGAGCGAAGCGCTCCGACGTCCTCCGCCTCGTCATGCGCCAAACCGTCGCCGTCGTGACGATCGGAGCGGGTATCGGAGTCGCCCTCGCGCTCGCCGCGTCCCGGCTGATCGGGAGCCTGCTGTTCGGCGTCTCGCCGGGCGATCCATTTGCGATGGCGTCAGCGCTCGCCGTTCTGATCGGAGTGGCGTTGGCCGCCTCGTATCTGCCCGCACGTCGGGCGTCGCAGCTCGATCCGACGCAAGCGCTCCGATATGAATAGCTCGAAGCCGCCGGCGCCCATCGGCCTCGAGGCCCTCGACACGAGTCTGGATTTCCTTCTCGACCAGCGGGCGCAACTCGCGAATCTCAAGGTCATGAGCCGCGCACTTCGTTCAGCACGAGGGCACGCGCTTCCGGATGATTCATGGAGCTCCGGCTATCGGGCGTTGACCTTTGGAGCGTCCGATCGTGACAGCAGCCGCACCGGTCCGAGCAGACCCGACGGAAGCAGTGGCGAGTTCGCCTTGTAGAACACCGGTCGCGTGAACGTGAACTGCTCTGCGGCGCCTGGCTGACGATCACCAATCATGCGGTTGACCCACAGGTTCGTCACTTTCACCTCGACGACGTTGGCGCCCGGCTTCGCGGCGCTCGTGATGTCGACGCGAAACGGCTTCTTCCAGACGATCCCGAGGTTCGCGCCGTTCACAGACACTTCGGCGAGGTTCTGGACGTCGCCGAGATCGAGCCACTGATGGTCGCCTGGCGCCGAACCATGCCGGATCCGCCTGAATGGTCGTCGTGTAAGTGGCCGTTCCCGAGAAGTACTTCACGCCGGCGTCGGCGTTCGTGCTCCATGACGCGAGGCGATCGAACGTGACCTGCGCGGGAGCGCCGCGACCCGCCTGGAACCGGACGTTCCACGGCCCATCGATCGTGGCCAGCGGTTTTTCAGTCGAAGGAGGCAGCAATCGGGTCGAGCTCGGCGGCAGGCTTGCGGAAGACGACGAACACCGCGCCCCACGGCTCGAGGTGCAACGGCACGCGTGTACGGCCATTCGTGGTTGTGAACGATGCCGGCGTGCGAACGCCCGTATCGGCGAACCAGAGCTCGGGCTCTTTGCCGCTCACGCGGAACGTGGCCTCGACGTCCTCTTCGCGATCGTTGCGGTTGTTGACGAAGTACAGGTCACCGTCGGGGAGCGTGCGGTGAACCGTGAGGAGCGCGGTGTCCTCGTGCGGTTTCGTGTGCTCGAAGTCAGGCCGCACGCCGAGCCGCGACAGCGCGTCGCTCAGGCTGGCGGAGGTCACCGTCCCTTTGCCGGTCTTCGTGGTGGTGCTCTCCGATCCGGTGCCCCAGAGCTCGTCGGTCAGCCTGTGGAACTCCGTCTCGTCGTCGCTCAGACTCGGTGTGGATACCGGCTTCGCTCCTGCGACTGTCGCGCCGGCCATGACCAGCTCGCGAATCTTGCGCAACACGGGCAGCGACATGTGACGGCTGTTCGCATCGAGCGCCAGCACGCGGTACCGCATCCCGCTCGGCGTCGCGAGCTGTCCGTCCACGACCGACAGCAGGTGCACCAGGGCGTCGGCGTTGACGTAGTCGAAGTTGTAGCCGGCCGGCACCGGCGGAGCCTTGTCGCCGAAGAGCGCCGTGACGTTCGTGTCCTCGCCGTAGAAGTACGCGACGTCCGCGACGAACCGCCCCTGCTGCAGCATGAAGGAGCTGCGCGCGAGGTAGGTGATCCATGCCCGTGCCTGCTCCGCCCAGGTCTCGTTGCGCGTGAACCATTGACCGAAGGGGCCCAGGCTGAGACCGGGACCCTTGTCCACGAGCGGCTGGTGGACCGACGTGTGGATGACGAACCGGTTCAGGCCCATCGCGAGCTCCTTGTCCGCGGTGGGCTTGAGGGTCGCGGGCGACCAGGCCCAGGCACCCGACGCCGCCGTCAGCGATTCGGCGGCCACGTATGCCTTGCCGTACAGATGTGCGACCGAGGCGGATTCGCGGATGTCGGCGTTGTAGCCGTGCTGTTCCACGTTGATGCCCGGCTGCTGGGTCCACATCGCCGACATCGGCACGTCGTTGCTGCGTTTCGCCTCCATGCCGTCGCCTATGAAGGCGCGTCCGCTCTCGTGCGATTCGCCGTAGTGACCCATGCCGCGCTGCTTCAGGATCGCGGTGATCTGATCGTAGTGATACTCCGCAAGCATGTCCGCGAGCGTTCGCCTGAAATCCCACAGGAAGCGTTCCGAGGCCGCCGCGCTTTCGACGACGCGGCCGGTCAGCGTCGGCAGCCACGGACGCGGATCGTAGCCCCGCCGCCGCGTGAACTCGTCGATCATCCGGTCGGTCCAATTCTGTGCGCCGGCTTCCCAGCTGTCGCTGATCAGGAAGCGCAGCCCGCGCGCACCCATCAAGGGTCCGACGGCGCTCTTGTAGTTGTCCAGGTACGCATCCATGTAGGCCTTCACGTACTCGGGGTTCAACTTGTCCACCTCGAGCCCCGTTCCCTCCGGAGACGCGGGGTGGTTCGTGATGCCCAGCAGTGAATACCCCATGCGGAGCACGATCCACTGGCCGGCCGGCGGCGTCCAGTCGAGCGAGCCGTCCGGCTTCATCTTCGATGTGAGTTCGAGAACCTCGCTCTTGCGCAGCGCGTCGGTCGGCGCGACCTGCGGCGTCGGCATCTCCGAGAGCCCGGCGAGCGGAGCGAACGCCGCCTTCTCTTCGAATCGCGTCACCCGCGCGCCGGTGTGCAGCACGAGCTCCGCGATCTGATACTCGGTCGACGGCGGCGGAAGCGGAAGGTCGATGTCGAGTGGAGGTGGCGGTGGCGGAGTCACGAACGCCACGCGGAAGAACCGCGCCTGGACCGGCGGAAACGAGACCGTGTTCTGCTCCGCCGTGCTGCGCGGGATGTTGATGATCTTCCGGAAGGTCCGGCCGTCGTCGCTCGCCTCCAGGTCGGGTCCCGGCGGCGGCGGGCCGAACGGCCATTTCAGCCCGGCGATCGCAAGCGATACTCCTCGAATCGCCACCGGCTTCGAGAAGGCGAACTGGATCCAGGCCTTCTCACCTACCGGTGCCATCGGCAGGGCGGAGAACTTCACCAGATCCCCATCGTCGAGCCGTGACGCATCGATGGTTCCGGCACTCGACGACACGGCTGGAGACAGGTCGCGCATCGGCACATCTGCGGCGGGCACGCGATAGGCGATCACGACCGTGTCTTTGTAGAACTCGGGGGGCGCCTTGGGCTGCTGGCCGGTCATGATCGCGAGGACGTCCAACAGCGGCACGTTCTGGAACGGCCCGGTCGTCGTGGGCGGTTTCGGCAGCACGCCGGTGAAGGGCCGGCCTCCCTCGACGCGAGTCTCGCTCCACACGACTTTCTTCATCGCCTGCGCCGGCGTCACCCACGGCCCACCCGATTCGCTCCAGCCTGGCGAGCCCGCAATCGCTTCCTCGAGACCGAGCTGATCGGCGAGCGTGGTGGCGTACGCGAAGGCGTCCTTCCACTCCGGCGTCATGTAGACCAGTCGCTTCTCCACCACCTTGTCTGCGAAGAGCGAGGCATCGAAGTTCTGGAAGCCGCCGATGCCGACGCGGTGCATCCATTCGAGATCGAGCTTGATCCCCTCCTTGGTGATGTTGCCGTTCATCCAATGCCACCAGACACGAGGCTTCGCCGCGTCGGGTGGCGTGGCGAAGCCCTGCTCGAGGGGGTCGAGTGCGGGCTGCTGCGCCGATGATCGTGACGCGCGAACCGCGACGACCGCCACCGCCACGAGGATGGCGAACGTCAGTCGTCGGAGAACGTGTGGCATGGCAGGATGCGTCCTCAACTCGTCACGGAGACTGGTGCTGTTCGCGACGAGAGCACCTCTGCCTCGTATCGCTTGACCTCCGCGATCCAGGCGTCTGCCACGGGAGCGCCGGATCGCTCGCAGAATGCGTCCCAGACGGGACCGAACGGCAACGTCCGGTATTCCTCGAGCAGGGCGAGTCTGGTGGTGTAGTCGCCCGCCGCTTCGGCCGCCCGGAGCTGCGCGGTGGGCTCGAGCAGCGCTTTGAGCAGCGCCTTCATGACGTTCCGCGCACCAATGACCCAGGCCGCGACGCGATTGATGCTCGCGTCGAAGAAGTCGAGCCCGATGTGGACGCGGGACAGGTAGTTGCCCCTCACCAGCTCCTGACCGATCGCCTCGACGTCGTCGGTGAGCAGCACGACGTGATCGCTGTCCCATCGGACGCCGCGGCTCAGATGCAGCAGGACGCCGGGCACGAACGCGAGCACAGCGCTGATCTTGTCGGCGATCGACTCGGTCGGATGATAGTGGCCGGTGTCGAGTGTCAGCAGGAGCCGACGCGTCTGCGCGTAGCCGAAGTAGAACTCATGCGATCCGACGGTGTAGCTCTCGACGCCGATCCCGAACAGTTTGCCTTCGACGGCATCGAGGTTGACGGCGGGGTCGATCGGTTCCGCGAACACCCGGTCGAGCGACTCGAGCAGCCGCTCTCGCGGACCGAGACGATCGACCGGTGTGTCCTTCATGCCGTCCGGAATCCAGAGATTCGTGACCGCCGGCGTCCCCAGCGCGCGCCCCATCGCCGCGCCGATCCGCCGGCTCGCCTGTCCGTGCGCGACCCAGAAGTCCCGCACGGCGCGATCGCGATGAGCGAGCGTGAAATTGTCGGCGGCACGGGGGTGCGAGAAGAACGTGGGGTTGAAGTCGAGGCCGATCCCCAGGGCCTTCGCCCAGTCGATCCACACGGCGAAATGTTCCGGACCCACCGCGTCGCGATCCACGAATCGCCCGCCGAAATCACCATACGTCGCGTGCAGGCTGAATCGATGGCGTCCCGGGAATCAGCGACAGCGCCTTGGCCGCATCCGCGCGGAGTTCGTCAGCCGTGCCGGCTTTTCCCGGATAGTTGCCGGTCGCGGCGATGCCTCCGCTCAGCGCGTTGGCCGACGGTTCGAAGCCGCCCACGTCGTCGCCCTGCCAGCAATGGAGCGATACGGGAATCCTCGCGAGCTGCGCGAGCGCGACTTCGGTGTCGACGCCGAGATCACCGTAGCGGGCGGCGGCCAGGCGGTAGGCTGTGTCCAGGTTGCTCGTCATAAGAATTCCTTCCCGCATTTGCGCTCCGACGAACGGACAACGAACACTCTTGCGCCGGCCACTCCGCGTGTTCCGCGTGTCCGCGTGTTCCGCGTTATCCGCGGCCCGCGGCCCGCGGCCGTCAGCCGCCGCCTGGCCCGGCCGGCAGCCCCTGTTTGGTCACGTCCGGCCGCCCTTCGCCCAACGACGGACCGTCGCCGCGCTTCTGGGCCCGCAGCCGGCGGAAGGTCTCGAGCGCTCGCTGCTGGCCGACGGCATTGCCGGTGGCGCCATATGCCTGCGAGAGGAGGTAGAACGCCACGTCGGAGTTTGGATCGAGCGTCGTCGCTCGTTCGAGCAGTGGGACGGCCTCGCTCGCGCGATTCAGTGTCGTCAGGGTACGCCCGAGACCCACGAGCGCGTCGGAGAACCCTGGATCGGAATGCACTGCCGCGCCGAATGATGCGACCGCCGGTTCGAGCTCGCCGGCCCGACGCTGCAGCTCGCCGAGCTCGTACGCGGCGTTCGCGTTCGTCGGGTCGCGCTGTAACTCCAGCTCGAATTGCTGCCGCGCTCGTGCCGTCAGCGATGGACGCGTCGCTTCCCGCCTGGCCTGCCTGCGCCAGAAGCACACGGCCGATCCGGAAGTGGAGGCCCGGGCGGTTCGGAGCGGCCGCGAGGACCTGTTCGTATTCGCGGATGGCGGCATCCCAGAACCCCTGGCTCTCGTTGGCTTCCCCCGCGGCCTGATGCATCCAGACCGACTCCGGCGCGACGCGCTGCAGCCTCATGGTCTGCAGGTACGCGTAGTTCGAGAAGATCCGCCCGGTGTGGTACAGGACCTCCGGATCGTCGGGATACCGGCGGCTCAGGTCGAGTGCGACGCCAACGGCGTCCGCATCGCGCCCGAGGCCCATGTACGCGCGCTGCAGGTGAAGACCGACGGCGCGCACCAGCGCCGGATCCCCGCCGCGCGCAAACGCGCGCTTGAGGCCCGGGAGGGCCTCGGCGTGCTGACCCAGCTCCGACTGTGACATCGCCAGGAGCGCGTCCAGATTTGGAAGGGCGGGCTTGAGCTTGAGCGCGCGTTGCAACGCGGGAATCGCCTCTGCGTACTTTCCCTCCTGGTAGTACGTGACGCCGAGCTTCGCGTGGATCTCGGCGACGTCGGGGGACTGGCGGGCGAGATCGCGATACAAGCGCTCCGCTTCGTCGTATCGCCCCTCCGCGAGCGCACGCTCGGCATTGGCGAACGCCGCGCCTGCCGCTCCGGGCTCCGCCTGATGGGCCGTCTGCGCGCGGACCTCGGACGCGCGCGCGACGACCGTGCCGAGCAGCACCGCAGCGAGCAGTCGTCCAGCCTTGGCCCACATACTTCCTCCGCGTGGATGCGCACGTCAGCCATTCACGTTCGTGCTGTGCTCATCCTACACAACGCGCAGCGTGCGAGGGCCGGCAACCGTTTCCCGATGCCGGCCCTTCGCCGTGTCGCCGCTGCGTTCGCGGTCGCTCAGAACATGAACTTCAGGCCAAGCTGGTTGATTCGTCCCGGCTTGGCCGAACCTATCACGCCGAACCGCGGCGAGGCCACGCTCGTGTCGGGCGCATTGAATTGCGGATGGTTGAACGTGTTGAACGATTCGAGCCGGAACTGGATCCTCATGGTCCTCGGCAGCTCGAAGTTCTTGAAGAGCGCGAAGTCCAGGTTGTTGGTGTTCGGCGCGCGCATGGTGTTGCGCCCGACGGTTCCGAAGTTGCCGAGCGCCGGCTGCGCGAACGCCGCCGTGTTGAACCATTGATCGATGCTCGGATTGAACCCGGACGGGTTCGCATCCCCGACGACGTCGGCGCGGTTCGTCCCGAACGTATCGAGCACGCCTCCGAGATCCTGCGCCGTCACCGTGATCGGGAAGCCGCGTTGCCAGGTGTAGATGCCGTTCACCTGCCAGCCGCCGATGACGGCGTTCTTGACGCCCTTCGCGTCGGTCGCGAACTTCTCTCCTTGTCCGAACGGCAGGTTGTACACGAAGCTCCCCACGAGGCGGTGATCCACGTCGAAGTCCGAGAGTCCGTGATCGCGCTGCGGGTCGTGGTTGTTCAGGAATCCCTGCCAGCCGTTGAAGCCGGAGGCGCCGATTCCTGCTGCCGCCGACTTGCTGTCGGTGCTCTTTGCCCATGTATAGGCGAACGTGAGGAGCAGCGCTGCGACCCCGGTGTTCGAGCTTGGCATTGAGCGCGTTGTAGTTCGAGTACCCGCTCCAGTCGCTGTTGATGTAGACGCCGAAGTTCGGGAACGGCTTCCGCTCCTGCACGCTCGGCTGATCGGCCGTGTAGGGAAACGCCTGCGCGATGTTGCGCCGCATCAACAGGTTCGTACCCTTGCTGCCCACGTAGTTCAGCTCGAACGTCGTGTCGCTCGTCAGTGACCGTTGCGCGCCGAGCGACCACTGCTGCACGTACGGGTCCTTCGGGTTCTCCGAAATGATCACCGCGATGAAGCTGTTCGCCGCCGGCGTGACGGGACCGGGGTTGCTGAAGACGGGGAACAAGGCGTCGGTCGTTTGCAGCGGCGTCAGCTGCCCGATCGACTGCGGGTAGCTGCCGCGGCTCACGTACGGATAGATGTCCGCCGAGCCGTCAATCTCACGCCCTTCGGCCGAGTCGTAGAACCTGCCGTAGCCGCCGCGCACGACCGTCCGACCATCTGAAGTCGCGAGCCAGGCAAACCCGAGCCTCGGAGCGAAGTCCCCGAGCGAGGGGTCCTTCGGGTTCCGCCGGCCGCAATAGCGGTAGAAACTGCCGTCGCCGGTGATCCCCTGCGTGACCAGGTTCTGGTCGGCGATGCACATGCCGCCGAGCGGGTTCGACGTGTCCAGCCATCCCATCCGGTCGTTCGTCTCGTACGGCGTGCTCCGGTAGTCCCACCGCAGACCGGCGTTGACGGTCAGCCTGGACGAGACCTTCCAGTCGTCCTGCACGTACGGTGCGAAGTACTTGAAGTGGTACTCGCGGGGGTTTCCCGATTGCCCCGCGACGCCGAATGGCGCGGGCTGGAAAGCGGATGCACCCGAATAGTACCCGAGCAGCATGTCAGCCACGGGATCGCCCGTGAAGTCGCCGCTGAAGTTGAACGCGCCGAGGAACTCATTGGCGAGGTCGCGATTGAGCGTCCACTGTCGGAAGTTGAATCCCGCGTTGATGGTATGGCTGCCCTTCATCCACGTCGTCGTGTTGCTGAGGTCCCACATCGGCTGGTAGCTGGCCGTATAGACGTTGGTGCCGCCGCCCAGCTGCGAGTAGTTCGTCATGTTGATGCGCGGGTAGGCCCGTTGCGCGTCGGTCAGGTCGGTGAAGACGCCGGTGAGGCCCAGTCCCGTCACGTCCGCGGGATCGGCAGCGATCGACGCGCCCTGGTTGGCCGTGGCCTTCACGCGCCCGAGGCGGAAGTTGTTCACCAGGTTGTTGCGCACGACCCAGGTGTGCGACACCTGCCAGTTCGTCGAGTCCTGCTCAAACGCGGTGTCGCCGAGGTCGCTGACGCTCCCCGTCGCGATGTTGTTGAAGGTTGTTTTCGTGAAGCGTCCGAACACCGTTCCGTATTTGCCGAGATTGTGATCGACGCGGATGGTGTACTGGTCCTGGTTCTGTGGCAGCGTCCGGATCACCTGATAGTTGCCCTGTGTCGCATCGATGTTCGGCGCCGGCGTGAACTTCGAGACGGCCAGCCTCGCGAGCCTCGAATAGCGCGATTGCGGGATGGTGTTGTTCGGGAAGGGCTGCCCCGTCGTCGGGTCGATGATGGTGCTCGTGAAGTGCCCGGCCAGCTGGTCGGGTGTCGGCACGTTGTTGAACGAGCTGAACCCGCGCTCGGTACGCACGCCCTCGTAGTTGACGAGGAAGAAGGTCTTGTTCTGGAAAATCGGACCCCCGACGACGAACCCTGGCTGCTTCTGATCCAGTTTGGGCTTCGGCGCATCTACCGGGTCGAAGAAGTTCCGCGCGTCCAGTTTCTCGTTGCGGATGAAGTCGAACGCCGATCCGTGGAAGGCTGTTCGTGCCGGACTTGCTGATGATGTTGATCTGGTTGGAGCTGAACCCGTACTCGGCCGAGTACGTCGACGTCTGTTCCTTGAACTCCTGAATGGCATCGATGGAAAGGACGGCGGCCACGGTGCCGAGCGAGGTGTCGATGTTCGCGGTGCCGTCGAGCATGAAGTTGTTCGACGTCGGCCGCGCCCCCATGATGCTGATCGCGCTGCCGACCCCCTGGCGCATGCCCCCCTGTTCGCCGTCCGTCATCACCGCGCCGGCGCCCAGGAACAGCAACTGGATGAAGTTGCGGCCGTTCAGCGGCAGGTCCGTGACCTGCTTCTCCGAGATGACCTGACCGATGGTGGAGGTGTCGGTGTCGATCGTTGCGGCATCGGCTTTGACGTCGACCCTTTCGGAGACGTTGCCTGCGGACAGCTCGAGGTTGACGCGCTGCACCTGATCGACGTTCAGCTGCACGTCGGACAGCATGGCGAGCTTGAACCCGGCCTGCTCCGCCGTGACGAGATAGATCCCGACCGGGAGCAGTGGAACCGTGAACGAGCCCTGATCGTTGGTCAGTCGTCTCGCGCTGGAGCCCTGTCCCTTGGTTGCTGACCGTGACCTTGACCTTGGCCATCACCGCGCCCGTGGAATCGCTGACGACGCCGGTGATCTGCCCGGTGGCTGTCTGGGCTCGAGACGTACCGGCGAACCCGAGCACGACGACCAGCGCGACGATTAGCCGTACTGCTGTTTTCATGGTGAGTCTCCGCTCGGATGTGCATCCCGGTCGGGTCGTCGGGCTACGTCCCGCGCCCGCCACGCCTCCCGCGTGGATCGCCCGATTGCGATGAAATGGAGCTTCGAACGCCGATGGGCGAGCGTCGAACAATCGCAAAATGGTCTGGCGCAGTGTCGGGTTGCGGCTGCCGGTCGGCAACAACAATCGGACGTCCTCGTGCGTGTTCTGCCCACCGAGACGCGCTGCCGAGGTTGTGCACAGCGCGAAGCCGACTGGTATCCATACTTACGAGCTGTTTGGCGGCCCATCCGAACTGCTGGGGTAGCAGGCTGGCCAGATCGACGTTGTGCAATGCGAAATGACTTCGGAGTCGCCTGCGCCCATCGTTCATTCCAGAGCCATCGTGCGCCGCGACTACAATAAACCCTCGGGGCCTCCGACTGCGCGTTCTCCATCGAAAGCCACGGCGCGTTCGACCTCGAGCCGGTCGCAGGGATGCGGCGCCCGGGAAGAAGCAAGAGCGGATGAGCATGCGCTCACGATCGTTGTGCTGGCTGCTGGTGACGGGCGTCGCGGGTGCGTGTGTCAGCTTGACGCCCGCCGGCGCGAAAGTGGCCGTATACCGCATCGCGCAGGATGGTTCGCGGGTGGAGCACGCGATGCCCGAAGGTTGTCGCCTGATCGCAGAGTCAGCACCCGTTTCCATAACCGAGCTGGAGATCGAGGGCCAGAAGGACCCGTACCGTATCCAACGCAACGAGGCGGGCGCCGCAGGCGCCAACCTGCTGCTCGTCAAGTCGCGCGTGCTCGTGGGGCGGCGCAATATGGACTGCCCAGGCTCGTCGCCCATCACTGATTGTCCGCCTGACTCAGGAGCCTGGTTTCGTCTGATATTCGCAAGCTACACGTGTGCGCCTGACGCGCTGCGGCTGGTGACGGTTCCCGTCGGCACGATGCCGTGATGACCACCCGGGCGCCGCTGAGGCCACGCTGCAGGCTTCGCGGCGCGCCGGAATTTACGTCGATGACAACGACGCGCCGGCAAGAACGTGCGATACTCCGCCCCATGCCTTTGAGCCTGCCCGACGTGGAACGCATGGCCCGGGAGATCTCGGTCGAGGAAGATTCCGCGCTGGAAGTGCTCGCGGCACGACATGGCGAGGGGGCCGCGGACTATATCGAGGTCATCCTGACACTCCATCGAGAGACCGCCGAGCCGATGCAAGTCGTCATCGGCGTCAGCCGTAACACGCCAGCCTCCGAGATGCGTCGCTTCCTCCGCGCCCAACTGCGCGAACAGCTCGACACGCTGAGCTGACCGGCGATCACCATCGCCAGCAGGGCGACGCGCAAGATTCTAGCGAAAGGCCCGTCCTGGGCTCAACGGCCGCGCGGATACCCGTGCTTCGCCAATGCGTCCTGCAGAGCGTGCAAGGTCTCCTCACACGCCGCGATGAGCGGGCGCTTCTGAGTCAGCGAGAGCGCCAGCGAGCGCACGTTGGTGTTGCGGCGCGACAAAGCGACGATCTGCGCGTTCGCAGCGATGAACTGATCGAGGGCGGTAGTGGCGGCGGCGAGATGCGGCCGGGAGGCAGGCGACACGAGCGGCGCGAGGGTCGTCAACGCGCCGCGTGCAGCGGCTTCCGCGGACGCCATGCGCTGCTCCAGTCCCGTCATGGCGTGGTCGTCGGGATCGGCAATATGCGGCGCCTGCAACACCTGAATCTGTCGCACCGACGCCACGGCCGTGGCAACCAGCGCCTTGACGCGCCACGTGTCGCTTACGCCGCCCGCAGCCGCGACAGCCTCGAGAGCATCACTGAACGAGGTGGCAGCGTCCTGAGCGGGACCGAACGAGAGCCGCTGGGCCTTGAGATTCGTGTTCTCGACCGCCAGTTCGAGGATGTGCCGATCGAGCTCGCGGTACTTCCCGAACCGCTCGACGAATTGCTGGAGCAACCGGCTCTCATCGGCGAACTTCAAGCCCTGCAGCACCGGGCCAAGTGCATCGACGTCCCGCAGGACCGCTTGCTTGGCCTGTTCCGCTTCACTGGCGAACTCGACGGATGTGGCGTCCGTGTCCGCCATCACCGCCCGATTGGCCGCATCAGCGGCCTTGGTGAACTGGACGAGAAGGTCCGAGGCGAGCCGGCGCGCCTCCGACAACTGCTCGAGCGCCCGATTGACATCGCAGCTCGCCGCAGACATGAGGACGATGGTGAGGAGCACGAGGCGGCAGCCCGCCCTCGGTGCACGACACCATGTCACCCCGCGCACCTGCCGCTTCAGCATGGCCGAAAATAGCACGACGCGTACCACTACTCCGCGTGCAGCACGCCAGACGGCTGGAGGCGTGAGGCGCGCCACGCAGGAATCATCGTCGCGATCGCGGTGATGGCGATGACGAGCACGATCGCCGCACCGAGCATCAGCGGATCGGACGAGCGGATCGCGTAAATCCGGCTCGCCACGATTCGACCCGACAGATAGGCCACGACCAGGCCGATCGCCGTGCCGGCGAGGGCGAGCATTCCTCCTTGCTTCATCACGAGCCAGAAGACACCGGCCGGCGTCGCGCCGAGCGCCAGGCGTGTCGCCATCTCCCCGCGACGCTGCGACACCGCGTATGCCACCACGCCGTAGATCCCCACGGCGGCCAGCAGGATTGCCACGCCGCCGAAGATCAGCATGAGCGTCATGCCGAGTTGCTGGCGTCGAAGGGTGCTCGCGACCAGATCGGGGACAAGCTCGAATTCGACCGCGATCTGGGGATCGAGGCGCCGCACTTCGTCCCGGATCGCCGACTGGAGCGGCCCGACGTCGCTCGACGATGTTGCCACCACCATGGTCTGGCGGCGCAAGGGCAGTTGCGTCAATGGCGAGTAGAACGCGGGCTCGGGATCGTCGCTGACCGTTTTCTGCCGCACGTCGTCGACGACGCCGACGACGGTCACCTCGTTGCGTGGATCAGGGCTCGGATAGCCGGCCGAGAACCGCAGGCCAAGCGGATCGCGCCCCGAGAGGTAGCGCTTTACGAACGCCTTGTTGATGATTGCGACCGGGGTCGTCGTGGGCCGATCGTCCGGTCCGAAGTCGCGCCCCTGCAGCAGTCTCGTACCCGTCGACGCGAAGTAGCCCGCGCTGACGACGCGCTGACGCGTCCCGATCGGGTGCGCAGGATCGACCGTCTCGCCGTGGAACTGCGCGATGAGCGAGTTCTCCGTCGTGTTCCGCAACGGGAAGTTGGATGTCGCCGCGACATGAGTCACGCCGGGGACACTCGCGAGCCGCTCGATCAACACGCGTGACGCCGTACCAACCGCTTCATCATTCGGATACTTGGGACCGAGAAAGGAGACATCGAACACCAGGTGCTTGTCAGGCACGAAACCAAGATCGGTGTTCCGGAGGCCCGCAAAGCCGCGCACGAGCCAACCCGCACCCGCGACGAGCGTGATCGCGAGCGCAATCTCCACCACCGTCATCACGCTCAGCCACCGGGTCGTGCCGCGCCCTCCACTGGTGGAACGGTTGCCCTCGGTCATGAGGGTTCGCACGTCCGTGCTCGCCAGCCTCAATGCCGGCGCAAAGCCGACGAGCAGGCCGCTCACGACGAGTGTCGCGAGGACGAACAACAACACGCGACCATCGAACGCGACAGCGTCCAGGCGCGGTAACTTCGAGGCGCCCATCGTGAGCAGTGCGCGGAGACCCACGTACGCGATCAGCGCACCGGCGAGGGCGCCCGCAGCGGACAACAGTGCCGACTCGGTGAGCAGCTGCCGAACGATGCGACCGCGGGCGGCGCCGAGCGACACACGGACGGCCATTTCCCGTGCGCGGGCTGCGCCCCGCGCGAGCAGGAGGTTCGTGACGTTGACGCACGCGAGCAGGAGCAGCAGGCCGGTCGCCGACATGACAATCGTCAGGATCGGCCCGAGATCGCCGACCACCGCGGTGACCAGTGGCTTCGTCACATAGGCCCGATTGGTGTCGGCCGCCGGAAAGTCCCGGGACAATCCCTTCATGATCGACGCCATTTCCGCGTTGGCGCGTTCAAGCGGCACACGCGGCTTCAGCCGCATGAAGCCGTCGAAGAAGTGATTGATGTCGTCCTTGCCCAGCCGCAGCGCGAACCAGAAGTCGCCGCCATGCGGCGTGTCGAACTCACGCGGCGCCACACCGCCAATCGTCGTGGCGGCCTCCGCGAAGTGGATCGCCTTGCCCACCACGGAGGGATCGCCGCGGTAGAGGTCCTGCCAGATGCGATAGGAGATCACGACGATCGGGGGCGGCCCCGGAGCGGGTTGCGTGTTGGGTGGCGGCGGCGCCGGCGGGACAAAATTCTCGTGCGCGAAGCCGCCGAGCGTCATTGGCAGGCCGAACAGCTCGAAGAAGCCTTCGGTGACCCCGTACACCTTCACGTGCTCCGGCGTGCCGTCGTCGTGCAGCAGCGTCAGATCGTTCGACTGGAGACCGCCCGCCCGGATGATCGACAACTGCGGATCGTTGAGCCTGGAGATCTCACCGTTGGACAGCATGCCTGTCGTCACGCGCCCGTCGGTCAGCGTCGTACGGATGTTGTACAGGTCTTCGGCCCCGGGATACGGGAGCGGTTTGAGCAGGACGGCGTTCAGGGTGCTGAAAATCGCGGTCGTCGCGCCGATGCCGAGGGCGAGCGTGGCGATCGCCGCGAGCGGAAACGCCGGCGCCCGGCGGAAGCTGCGGAGCGCGAACCGGATGTCCTGGAGCAACGTGCCCATTCAGAGCCTCCTGCGACACTCTACTGTAAGCCTGTGAAGCTCCACTCTGCCGCGCGTCGCCGGGTTCAGTTGATGCTCCTGCCGGTATCGCGGGCACGTCCCGCCGCGCGAACGTGACGCCGCGCACCCGATTGTCCTGCATGATCCAGCGGGCTGAGCTAGTTCAAGACAGGCAGGCGGCTTGCATCTCAGCCGCTGGTGTCTTCCACCGATCAAAGCCGGTTTCGGCCGGATATCGAAGGACTTCGTGGCATTGCCGTCCTGATCGTCGTCGCCTTTCATTGCGGAATCGGCGCTCTGGCTGGGGGATTTGTGGGCGTCGATGTCTTCTTTGTGCTCTCCGGCTACCTCATTACCGGGCTGCTCGTCGCCGAAGTCGAGCGCACATCTCGTCTCAACCTGTTGCAGTTCTATGCGCGACGCGCCCGGCGCCTGCTGCCGGCCGCCGCCCTCGCGCTGATCGTGACGCTGCTCCTCGGCGCAGTCATCCTGGCGCCCAACGAGATCGTGAATGCCGGCCGCGCGGCCCGCGCGACGTCGCTCTACTTGAGCAACATGTTCTTCGCCAGAAACGCCGCGGACTACTTCGCGCCGGACGTCAGCACGAACCCGATGCTGCACACGTGGTCGCTCGGCGTGGAAGAACAGTTCTACCTGTTCTGGCCGCTGCTCATCGTCCTTGGCCTGGGGTTCCTCCGATCGAAGCGCGTCGCTTCTGACGCTGATGGCACTGCTGACGGTCGCGTCGCTGGCCGCGTGTCTCTGGCTGACGGCCAATCGAGGCGCGTTGGCCTTCTACGCGCTGCCGGCACGAGCGTGGGAGTTCGGCCTCGGCGGCCTCGCGGTCCTGCTCCCGCTGGACAAGCTCAGAGTTCCCGCGATCGCCTGGGTCGCCCTCGGATGGCTCGGTGTCATCGGCATCCTCGCATCGGCGTACCTGATCTCAGGTGCGACGCCGTTTCCGGGATGGACGGCCGCCGCGCCGGTCCTCGCGACGGTGGCCGCGCTGATCGGGTGCGCCCATCAGCCCACGCGCGGTGCGAACCTCCTGCTCGGCTCCCCTCCCCTGCAGACGCTCGGCACGCTCTCGTACTCCTGGTACCTCTGGCACTGGCCGTTCCTCGTATTCGCGGCCGCCCTGTTCCCCGGCATCTCGATCGCCGGGAAGGTGATCGCGGGTATTGCGTCGCTCGGCGTTGCGGCCATTGCGCATCACTTCGTCGAGAATCCGATTCGGTTCAACAAGTACCTGGTCAGCCGGCCCGCGCTGACGCTGTCGCTTGCCGCGATCCTGACGGTCTGTTCCTTCGCCACGGCCATGCTCTTCATTCAGGTCGGCAGACGCGCCGGGAACAGGCCGGACATGCGGGCGATCACGGCCGCGGCCGAGGACATCGGGACGATGCCCCGCCAACAGTGTGTCGTGCTCGGTGAATCGGCCGACGTGCTGTCGTGCCGGTTCGGCAATCCCGCGTCTTCGACACAGCTTGCCCTGTTCGGCGATTCGCACGCGATTCAATGGTTCAATCCGCTGCGTCACATCGCCGAGACCCGTGGCTGGGGGTTGACGACGTTCGTGAAGTCGGGGTGTCCGGCAACCGACGTCAACCCACGGGCAGGGAGCACGAAGTTCAGCGAGAACTGCGCGGCCTGGCGCAAGGCGGCGATGCGCGAGATTGTGGCGCTCCATCCTTCAATCGTGATTGTCGGGAACTACACGCGCTATCCAGGCTCGGACAACGTGGATGCATGGCGGGAGGCGACCAAGCGGACGCTCCGTGTGTTCGCCGACAGCGGCGTCCGCGTCGCCGTCCTGCACGACACGCCGTCGTTCCCCATGAACGTCCCCACGTGCCTCGCCAGGGTGACCCGTCACCAGTGGTATCGCGAGCGCTCGTGCGACATGAAACGGTCGACCGCGTTGAATGACGCGCTCGCCGACGCCGAGAAGATCGCGGCGCGCGATCTCCCCGGCGTGCGGCTCGTGGACATGACGGATCAGTTGTGCGACGACGATGTGTGCCGAACCGTTCAGCGGGACCTGGTGATGTATCGGGACGACCACCACTTGACCGGCCGGTTTGCCGAGACGCTCGCGGCTCCTCTGGAAGCACGGCTGCTCCCGCTGCTGGACGGTCCGAGCTGACGTCCCGCCTCCGAAGCAGCCTCCGGGACCTCTGCGCACTCGCCACAGCCCACCGCTGAACGGGCTCGCGCGGGTGCGCATTCGCCCAACCGTCATCGAACCGCAGGGGCGCAGGACCAGCCGGTCGCATCTCCGAAGTCCCGTCGGAGTGGCGGCAACTGTTCTGCACAGCGAGACGTGTGACGAGCTTGCGGACGCCGCGAACCAGGCTGGTGGTGTCCGTCCACACGACCGCTGTCAGCGCATTACGCGGGGTTGGGCCGAGTGCCGGAGAGATCGACGTTCCGCAGCGCGCAACGAGGGGCGTTGCTTCTGAAAATCGCCGGCGGCGGACTGGGTTACAATTCCAGTGCTCCCCTGCGTCTCCAGCACGCCTGCCGTGGGCCCCGAACCCCTGAGCCGTTGATCGATGATGGGTTTTCTGCTGATCGGTCTGATCGTGCTGGCGATCCCGTTTGTCGCGCCGCTGGTGTCGTTGTACCGCATCTCGCGGCTGCGCGGCCGGATCGACGAACTCGAGCGCGAGGTCGAAGCCCAGCGCGACAAGATCGGTCAGCTGAACGCGCGGGTCTACTCGCTGACGCGCGAATCCGGCACCGCAGCCACCGCGCGGGCACCCGCGGCTCAACCCGCGGTGACGGCGCCGCCTCCCGCTCCGAAGCCGGCGGTCGTGGTCCCGACGCCACCACCGGTTCCAACACTGAAACCGCCTCCGCCACGCGCCATCATCGCCGCCGACGGAGCGTCCGCGGACTGAGCCGCGGGTCGAACGTCCCTCGACGCCGCTCGGGACAGGCCCCTCGACGCCGCTCGGGACAGGCCCTGCGCCGCTCGGCGTCCCGCCGCGTACCGGCGTCGCCCCGCAGGCCTGCCGATCCTCCGCCGACGCCTCCGGTGCCGCCGCCGAGCGACACAGGTTCATCCGGCTTCGACTGGGAGAGCCTGGTTGGCGTCAAGCTCTTCTCGGCGATCGCCGGAATCGCCCTGTTGCTGGCCGCTGTGTTCTTCCTGCGCTACTCGGTCGAGCACGGCTGGCTGCAGCCGCCGGTACGCGTCGGGATCGGCATCATCGTGGCGATCGCGCTGCTCGCCGCCTGCGAGCTGAGCGCCGCGCGAAACTATCCGCTGACCGCGAACGCGATGGATGCGTCGGCGATCGCGATTCTCTTCGCCACGTTCTTCGCCGCGCACGCGCTGTGGAACCTGATCCCCGGCGTCGTCGCTTTCGCGCTGCTCGCGCTGGTGACCGCGGTGGCCGTCGCGCTGTCGATACGGCGCGAGTCGCTGTTCATCGCGGTGCTCGGGCTCCTGGGCGGATTCGCCACCCCGGCGCTGTTGTCCACCGGCGAAAACCAGCCGATCCCGCTGTTCGCCTACCTGCTCCTGCTCAACATCGGGCTGGCGTGGGTCGCGTTCCGGCAGAAGTGGCCCGCGCTCGGGTGGATGACGGTGATCCTGACCGCCGTGTACCAGTGGGGATGGGTGTTCCGCTTCCTGACGGCCGGTCAGCTGTCGCTCGCGATGGGCGTGTTCCTCCTCTTTCCGCTCGTCAGCGTGTCCGGCCTGCTGGTGTCGCGGCGCACGGGTGACGATTCGTTCGAGCGCAGCGCGCTGACCGCGGCGGGCCTGCCGCTGCTGTTCGCCGTCTACGTGGCGGCAGTACCCGGGCTACGGCGGCCACCCGTGGTTGCTGCTGTCGTTCCTGTTCATCCTGGACGCCGGGCTGACGGCGATCGCGATCGCACGACGGCAGGATCTGCTCTTCGGCGCGGCGGCCGCGGCCACGCTGGCCGTAATGGCGACGCTGTTGTGGACGTCGTACGGCGAGCCGGCGCGGTACGCGGTGATCGTCTTCACCGCGGCGTTCGTGCTGCTTTTCGCGTTCGCGCCGGCGATCGCCGATCGATTCAATCGCGGGTTCGATGGCCCTGGCGCGTACGCGGCCTATACCGCGCCGCTGCTCCTCTTCGTCTTCACGGTCATCCTGCGGATCGATCCCGTCTTCGCGGCGCCGTGGCTTCCGCTCGGGGTCCTGCTCGCGCTGGTGATCGGGATCGCGTGGCGTGCGGCAACGACCGACGCGGGCGGGCTGTACTACACCGCGGCGTTCTTCGCGATTGCGGCGCAGGCGAGCTGGTCGGCGACGTGGCTGGACGGCACACGTCTGCGGACCGCGGTCGAGATCTACGCGCTGTTCGGCCTGGTCGCGCTGGGCGTGCCGCTGCTTGCCCGACGCAGCGGACATGCGCTCAGGCCCGAGTCCGGCGGTGGCATTGTCCTCATCGCCAGCCTGCCGCTGTTGCTCTTCCTCGCCGCCGGTTCGGTCGCGCCGGAAGCTGTCTGGGCGCTCGCGCTCCTGCTCGCGATCCTGAACGCGGGACTCTTCATCGAGGGTGCAGCAACCGCGCTGCCGCTCGTATCGCTTGTTGGTTCCACGCTGTCGTGGATCGTCCTGGCGGCGTGGTGGTGGCGCGCCGCCGGCAGTGTCGGCGTGCTTGCATCGTTGACGGTGCTGACCGGGATGACGCTGCTGACGCTCGGCGGTTACGCCTGGGCGCGGCGACAGGCGACGGGCCGGTGGACGTCCGCCGGGACCGCAGCCGGGTTCAGCAACGGCCTATACCTCGGCCTCGTGGGACACGCCTTTCTGCTGTTGATGGCGTTCAACCGCGACTGGTCGGTCCCGCCGTGGCCGCTGTTCGGCACGCTGACGGTCCTCACCCTCGCCTCGAGTGTCGTCTCGCTGGCCACCGGCATCGCGATGCTGCATCGCGCCGCGGCGATTGCCGCCGGCCTCGTGGTGGTCGCGTGGATCTCCAGCGCAGGCGCGGATTGGGGTCTCGTCGCCGTCGTGGCGTCGATGACGGTCAGCGCGTTCGCGGTCGCCTGGCTCATAGCGGCGTCACGCGGGGGTCAGCTGGCGCATGCGGCACGAACGGCAGCTGCGGTCCTCTTCGTGGGCGAATGCGCGTTGATCGGCGCGGCGAACTGGACACAGCCGCCGTTCATTGCGCTGCTCATCGCGCATGTCGCGACGCTGTCGGCGATTCTCGCGTTGACGTGGCGTCACCGATGGACGTACGTCGCGACCGGTGCGGCGGCGGTCTCGTGGGTCGCCGCGCGACACTGGGAATTGGTCCGGCTGGGCGATCGCCCCTGGCACCAGCTCCTCGCACTCTCCGCGGGAATGTACGCGGTGTTCGTCGCGTACCCGATGCTCCTGGGCCGACGGGCGGGACGCGATCGCGATCCGTATCTCGCGGCGGTCGTCGCGAGCGCGATGTGCTTCTTCGGCGCACGCGCCGCGCTCGAGGCCGGCGGCTATGGCTGGGGGATCGGCGTGGTGCCGATCGCGCTCAGCGCGGTGCTGGCTATCCTGCTGAGGGAGCTCCTCCGGATCGAGGCGGCTGGCGAACGCGATCTCGGGCGTCTGGCGCTCGTCGCCGGCGCGTCGCTCGCGTTCGTGACCGTGGCCATCCCGCTGCAGCTGCGTCACCAGTGGATCACGATCGGCTGGGCTCTGGAGGGTGCGGCGCTCGCCTGGGTGTATCGGCGCATCCCACATCGCGGGCTGCTCTATAGCGGCGTGGCGCTGATGACGGCCGTGTTCGTCCGGCTGGCGCTCAACCCCGCCGTCCTGTACTACGAACCGCGCGGCGCGATGCGTATCTTCAACTGGTATCTGTACGTGTACGCGATCTGCGCCGCCGCATGCTTCGCGGCGGCCTGGTGGTACGGCCCGACCGACGATCGCGTCGTCGGATCGCTTCGCGCCGCACGCCTGCTGCCGGCCGCGGGAGGCATCCTGCTGTTCCTGCTGCTCAACATCGAGATCGCCGACTACTACGCGACCGGGCCCGGCGATCGCGTTCCGGTTCGGCGCGGGCGTCTCGCAGGATCTCACCTACACGATCGGCTGGCTCGTGTTCGGCATGATTCTCCTCGGCGTCGGCATCTGGATGAAGAACCACGCCGCGCGCGTGGCCGCGGTGATGCTGATCGCGGTCACGACGTTCAAGTGCTTCCTGTACGACCTGTCGTCGCTCGCGGGCCTGTATCGCGTCGCGTCGTTCGTCGGTCTGGCAATCGTCGCTCGCGCTCGTATCGCTCGTGCTCCAGAAGTACGTGCTGGCCCGCCAGAAAGGCACGGCGTGAGGGTCGCCAGCCTGGTCGTCGCGGCGGCCGTCATCGCGCAGGCGCCGGGCGCGATCGGCGTTCCGATCCACGAACGCGACATCCAGATCGCGACGACCGGTCCGCAGCGGCTGGCGCCGGACGCCACGCTGCTGGCCGGCGCGGCGCCGTTCAGGGTGATCCCGTCGCGAAGCCTCGGCGGGCTCGACGCGCGCGATCGCAGAAGGCGGGCTCTCCGACCTGCGCCTGGTTTCGTCGCGCGACGGACGCGTGGTCCCCTACCTGCTCGTCTATCCGCCGATCGACGAGCCGCAATGGCGCCGCGCCGTCGTGCAGCTGCAGGCGCCGACCGAAAAGACCAGCGGCTTCGAAGCCGACCTGCTCTCACCACAGACGATCGATGCCGTGCGACTCGAGGGCCTGCCGCGGCCGTTTCTGAAGCGCGCGCTCGTCGAGGCCAGCGGAGATCGCGAGCATTGGACGATGGTGGTCGGCGAGGGGACGATGTTCGACCTGCCCGATCAGCAGTTGCAGCAGACGAGCGTGTCGTTTGCGCCGGGCACGTATCGCTACGTGCGTGTCACCTGGGACGACCGGAACAGCGGTCGCGTCCCGCCTCCCGCGGCGGTCTGGGCGCGGCTGGCCTCCGCCCACGCGACGCCCGCGCCCTCGCTGGTGCCGGTGCAACTCGAGAAACGACCGAGCGAGCCGCAGCGCACGCGCTACCACCTGACGCTGCCCGGGGCACGGCTGCCGATTGTCGCTCTTCGGCTGGAGGTCGGCGGCACCTATGTCTTCCGCCGCGCCGCGGTGACCGAGGCGCGGCTGACCGCGTGGCAGGCGGAGCCCGTCACCATCGGCCGCTCCGCGCTCGTTCGCGAAGGGACTGCCGGCGCGTTGCGGCTGCCGATTCAGCAGCCCTCGCAGCGCGAAATCGATCTGCTGATCGAGGACGAGGCCAACGCGCCGCTCGACGTCCGATCGATCACCGCAGAGCTCGCCGAGCTGCCGTGGATCTACTTCGAGGCGGACGGACCGGTGACGGCGCGGTACGGCGACACCAGCCTTGCCGCGCCCGTGTACGACCTCGAGGCCGCGCGTGCGTCAATCGACATCGAGCGCGTACCCGAAGCGCATTGGGCCTCGGACGCCGCGGAAACTCCGTCGCCCTCGGCGTCTCCCTTGACCTCGGCCGGCCTCCCGGTGGCCGGCGCGCCGCTCGAGACCTCGACGTTCAAGTACGCGCGCGAGATCGCCGCCGGAGAAGCCGCGCTCGTCGCCGTTCCGCTCGACGCCGCGGCGCTCGCCCACAGCGCGGGCCCGCAGGGACGCTTCGGAGATCTGCGGGTCGTGGACCGATCCGATCGGCAGATCCCCTGGCTCATCGAGCACGGCGCGGAGCCGCTGCCCGTGGCACTCAAAGCAGAGAAGGAATCACCCCGCGCCGTGGAGCTGAAGGACGCCGCGGGAAGAAGGTTGTCCGTCTATCGGATCGCCCTCGCGTATCCGCATCTGCCGGAGGCATCCCTCGTGGTGCGCACCGACGCGCGCGTGTTCCGTCGGAACGTGCAGCTGGGATACGAGCGGCCCGCGGATCGGCGGCATCGAGACCCGTGGTTCGAGACCTTTGCGTCCACGCTGTGGGAGCACGCCGATCCCGCGACCGCGCCGTCCGCCTGGTCGGTGCCGCTCCGGCCGTCCGACGTGTCCGAAGTCACGATGGTCGTCGAGGAAGGCGACAACAGCCCGCTCCCGATCGCGGGAGTTCAGCTGCTCCTGCCCACGTATCGGCTGCGCTTCTTCAGACCCGCGTCGGTGACGCTGCGCCTGCTCTACGGCGATGACCGCGTCGCTCCGCCCTCCTACGATCTGGCGCTGCTCGCGCCGCGCGTGCTCGGGGCCGCCGCGACCGAGGCGTCGCTCGCGCCCGAGCCAGGCGCTGTCGCCGCGGCATCAGGCAACGACCTCGTTGCACCATGGATCTTCTGGGCGCTCATTGCGCTCGCGGTCGTGGCGCTGCTGGCCGTCCTCACGTCGCTCGTGCGCCGATCGGGCGGCTGACAAATAGCTAACGGATGCGGGGCGTTCTCGGCCGAGAGCGATTGATCCGATCTTGAATGTCGTCGGCACATTGGCTCGCGCGGAACTCGACGACGCGACACGTGGCCAGACCGTGCCGATGGAACGGGTCTTCCTCGACGATGGCCTCGATTTGCTCGCGGTTCTCGCCGACCGCCAGGATGATCCCACCGTCGCGCGGTATCTTGCGCCCCGACACGAGGAAATGGCCTGACGCGTAGTACTTCTTGAGGAAGGCCACGTGCGCCGCCATGTGCGCGTCGATTTCCGTCAGGTCTGCGGTGTAGACCAGCTCGATGACGAACATGCCGCCAGCTTACCTGATTGCCGCGGCAACCCTTCTCGGCGGCGGCGCCAACATCGGTGGCTGGAGCCTGTACTGCAAGAGCTGACGACTCAGGTAACTGCTACAACCTGCTCGGCATACAAACCTCACAGCAAGACCTGACGACTCAAGGACCGCTACAACCTGCTCGGCATCGACTACTTCTATGCCGAGAGCAAAGCCGCGATCCCGGCAGGCAAGCAACAAGTCCGCGTTGAGTTCAAGTACGACGGCGGCGGGCTCGGGAAAGGCGGGACGGCGTCGCTGTTCATCGACGGCAAGAAGGACGGCGAGGTGAAGATCGCGGCAACGGCGGCGATGGTCTTCTCGGCCGACGACGGGTGCGATGTCGGCAGGGATGCGCGACGGGACCTCCCGTCGCGCGTCAGGACACGGTCAAGATCAAGGGCCTGATGTCGGCGCGATGCCCGGCCGAGGATCCAGCGTGACGGGCCACCTGGCACGATCAGTCGGATCTTATGCCGACGCCGCCTGCGATTGCCTCATGCTCGGACAAGGGTGCACCTGCGCGAACGAGCCGGATTCGTGCTCGGCGTAGCCACGGACGCGGCCACAGCTCGCTTCGATGCTCAGACATGTCACCACGACGCGCATCACAGACATTCGTCGATCCGGCGGACATTGGGGCAGTCGGGCCAGTCGCACACATATCGTGTCATCCGGCCGTCACTTCGTCGTCCTGCTGTACCCGGGATCCGCGCGGTCCCGGGCGTCTGATGGTCCCGCTCGAAGCGGAGTTCGCTGGAACCGCGCCGCCATCTCCGGCGCGGTCGCCTCAACTCGCGCTATTCGGTCTAGGACCGTCTTCGCGTCCGTCGGCGTCCGCGATACCGGTTTTGATCGTCAGCCGCGACATATGTCACCTGCCGAGCTCAGCGGAACCACTTTCCCGCGATTAGTCGCAGCCAGTGCAAAGAACGCACCGACTTGGGGCGCGTCTACCGCCGGCACCGAGATGACAGTCGATGGTGCTCGCGGCCATCGTCGCGCGCGCTGGTTCGACGCGCGCCGCGGTGTGGTGACCGGTGCGTTGTCGGCCGCGAACGCCACCGGCCAGCTGATTTTCCTCCCGCTGCTCGCGCGGCTCATCGAGCGCACGGCTGGCGCACCGCCCGCTGGCCGTGACAGCCGCCGCTGCCCTCGTCTTCGTCATCGTGCTGCTCTTCATGCGTGATCGGCCAGAGAGTCGGGCTTGCGCGCTATGCGACGGCACGCCGGCGCTCCCCGCCCGCTCTGTCGCCGCTCGCCGCCTTCGCTCGCGCTGCGCTCGCGCGCGTTCTGGCTGCTCGCGACTTCTTCTCGCGCCGAGCCGAGGGCTTCCGCACGCATGATCGCCGCGTGTCACGACTCGGCATCCAGAGGTGCGATCGGCGTGTCACTGTTGGGGGTGATGACGGCCGTGTCCTCGTAGGTGAAGACACGACTCCCTCCGTCGTCTCGCCGCCACCTGCTGTTGCCTACTACACGCTGCGGGACTCCCGCTTCGTTCTTGATCTCGATTGAACGGCGCCTTGAACTCCTTCGAGTTCTTCGTCTTTTCCACCGGTCGTAACTCATGCATGACGGCGTAGTTCATCACAATGGGCAGACCGTAGATGAACCCTTCCTCCGCGATCGCCTGGGTCTCGGCGATGTCCGGAGCGGTCACGCCCTTCACCAACGTTTGTTTCGGTATTGCCATGGTGTGCTTCTCCCTCTGCGCTTCGTTGTCGCTCGGCTCCAACCCATGGAAGGGTCACGGCGACTGGCATTGTTCTACTGCCAGAGGAGAAGCACTATGCGTTTTCGGCACCGAGGACGCGGTGCATGGGGAGGCGTCTCTACAGAAATGAACACGCCTCGCTGAACGGCAATCGAGGAAGTCGCGGGTGCAGCGCGCTCGGATCCCCGTATCCGAGGTTGCAGAGGAAGTTCGCCTTGACGTGCCCTTCGTGGAAGAACTCCTGGTCGCAGCCGAAACAGGGCTTGCCAGCGGCAAAGAACTCTTCGTCGACTTTGGCCTGATCGAAGCCGGACATGGGCCCGCAATCGAGACCGAGCGCGCGCGCCGCCATCATCAGGTACGCGCCCTGCAGGCTGGAATTCCGCTTTGCGGTCGTTTCCACCATCTCCGGATTGTTCTCGAAGTGCTTCGCCATCCCGGGGTTTTGCGGGAACAGCCTCGGCAGCTGATCGTAGAACTTCAAGTCGTACGCGATGATCACCGTCACCGGAGCGGCCATCGTCTTTTCGACGTTGAGCGGCGCCAGCGCCGGGCGAAGGCGGTCTTTTGACTCTTTCGAGCGAAGAAACGCGAACCGCGCGGGTCCTGCATTCGCGCTCGTCGGCCCCCACTTCAACAGCTCGTAGAGATCGCGAAGGGTATCGTCGGACACGGGCCGCGTCAGCCATTTCGTGTGGGTGCGCGCCTCGCGGAAGAGTATGTCCAATGCCGCGTCGTCAACTCTGTGACCCATGCTGCCCTCCTGCTTGGAGATCTCGGACCTGCGGACCCGCTGCCTGAAGCATGCCGGGTGCCGCCGCGCAGCCGCCCCGCGAAAGGTGCCATCGTGGCGCCAAGGTTGCACCCAACCGGACATGACCAAATCAGCCACCGACGTTCGAACCGTCTCGCTCCCTTCGGGCGAGGCTGTCCCCGCGCTCGGCCAGGGTACCTGGGGCATGGGTGAACAGAAGAAGCGGCGGGCGCACGAGGTTGCCGCGCTGAAGCTGGGGCTCGACCTGGGCATGACGCTGATCGACACCGCCGAGATGTACGGCGACGGCGGCGCGGAGGAGGTGGTTGGCGAGGCGGTCGCCGGCCGGCGCGACGAAGTCTTTCTCGTCAGCAAAGTGCTGCCGCACCATGCGACGCGGCGAGGCACGATCACCGCCTGTCACTCGACCCTGAAACGGCTGGGCGTCGAACAGCTCGACCTGTATCTGCTGCACTGGCGTGAAGACGTTCCACTCGACGAGACGCTCGAGGCGTTCGACACGCTGAACCGTTCGGGCGAGATCCGCTATTGGGGCGTGAGCAACTTCGATACGAGCGACATGAAGGAATTGATCGCGCTCCCACCTGGCGGAGCGGTGGCCGCCAATCAGGTCCTCTATAACCTCTCGCGACGCGGGATCGAGTTCGATCTCCTGCCCTGGTGCCGCGAACGCCAGATTCCGATCATGGCGTACTCGCCGATCGACCAGGGCCGGCTGCTCGAACGGCCGGTCGTCGCGCGGATCGCGAAGACCCATCACGCAACGCCCGCGCAAGTCGCGCTCGCCTGGGTCCTGAGGCACGAGGACGTGGTGGCGATTCCGAAAGGCGCGCACCTCGATCATGTGCGACAGAATCGGGCCGCGCTCGACATCCACCTGACCCCGGAGGATCTGGCCGAGATCGATCGCGACCTTCCTCCATCGCGAAAGAAGATCCCGCTCGAGATGCTGTGACACCGTTCTCATCGGCCAAGCCGATCGCGAAAGTGTTCCTTCCAGCTCTCAGGTAACGCGTCTACCTCGAGCGCCCGCTCGATCGTGGCGATATCGTCACGACCAAATGTTTTTGTGACATACAGGCGTGTGATGTCCGATACCTTCACGCGCTGCGGATCTGGAGCGTCAAGGGTGATGGCGTCTCCTGCTCCGACCTCTCCCTCGCGACGAACCGCGACATAGAAGCCCGTTCGTCCGCTCTTGAGGAACCGCTTCACCATCAGATCGGACTCGAATCGAATCCCCAGCTTGTAGCAGGGCAGGCGAGGCTGCGTGACGACGACCCGCGCGGTGCCCACGGAGAATTCGTCTCCCAGATGGACTGCATCCTCGTTCAATCCGTCTGTCGTGAAGTTCTCGCCGAACATCCCCGCGGGCAACGCTCGTCCGCCCAGCTCCCCCGTCCACCACGCGTAGTGCTCGATCGGGTAGCAGTACACGGCCTTGAACTCGCCGCCGTGCACGCTCAAGTCCGCCTGACCGTCGCCCTCCAGGTTGAGGCGGCGCAATGCGAGGCGCCCTTCAACCGGTGCTTTGTAAATCCCGGTTGTAACGGTTCGGCCACGCCAGACGACATCGCGAGGGAGACCCGTGTTCAGCGAAACGATCTTCATCGACCTGCACCCTTTGGAGTCACGAGCATCGAGCATAGCCCGCCCCTCAGGGAAAGCGCATAGAATCGGGTTCACCAGGCACATGAAGGAACCCGCCGCCCTCATCGGCCATCGAATTGGCGCGTACGAGGTCCTGTCGCTGCTTGGATCGGGCGGGATGGGTGATGTCTACCGCGCCCACGATGCGCGGCTGGATCGAGACGTCGCCTTGAAGGTCGTGCGGCCCTCGCTCGCCGCCGATCCGGAACTGATGGTGCGCCTCGAACGCGAGGCGCGTGTGCTGGCCACGTTGAGCCACCCGCACATCGCGGCCATCTATCAGATCGAAGACATTCCAGAGCACACCGGTGTGGGACCTGGCGCGCGGGCACTCGTGCTTGAACTGGTCAACGGCGAGACGCTTGCGGACCGGTTGTCCCGCGCGTTCGCGACCGCGCGCGGTGGCCTGCCGGTTGCCGAGGCGATCGGGATCGCCGCGCAGATCGTGTCCGCTCTGGATTCAGCGCACGAGCGAGGCATCGTCCATCGGGATCTGAAGCCCGCCAACGTGAAGCTCACCGAGGACCAGGTCGTGAAGGTGCTCGACTTCGTGCACGGCAACCTCTCGCCAGACGGTCGCTGGCTCGCGCTGCCACTGATTGACGGAGGGACGACCAACGTGTGGGCATTACCGACGACCGGCGGACCCATGCGGCCGCTGACGGATTTCCAGGGACGCTCGACGCTCATTGCGCGGCAGGTCTGGTGGTCTCCGGACGGACAGTTCGTCTACGCGGCCGTTGCGAAGCTCGGCGCCGACGTCGTCATGTACGACGGGTTGTTATCACCATGACCGAGACGCCTCGCGTTCGATCCTTCGTGCGCCGATGGGCCGTACGGCTGGTCTGGGCAGCGGTACTCGTCTTCGCGACCATCGTCGTCGGTGGCGGCCTGGATGCTCGTCGTCGCCTTCCCGATCTCGAGCCCTGGCATCGGATCGTTCCGCGGGACGTCAAGGCGTCGGATCTGACCCCGCGTTCGAGCCTCGCCGACTACCTGGCCATCGAGGATGCTGCCTTCCGCACCGTCCACGACCGGATCGAATTGCAGCTCGACGCGGCCGCGAAGGTGCCGGCGAATCGGTATAACCCTGACGGCCGCGCGTATCCCGGCCGGTTCGGGACGGATTGGAACCGCACGCAGGTGCTCGCGCCTGACGGCGAGGCCATCGGCGGCGCGCTGCTCGTGCACGGCCTGACCGATGGTCCTTACAGCATGCGGACCATCGGCGAGGATCTCCGTGCGCGCGGGTACCACGTGCTGGCACTGCGACTCCCAGGGCATGGCACCGTGCCGGCGGGCCTGACCGACGTGACGTGGGAGGATTGGCTCGCGGCCGTGCGGCTGGGCGCGCGCCACCTGCGCGCGACGATTGGTCGCGACAAACCGCTGGTGCTGGTCGGCTACTCGAACGGCGGCGCGGTGGCGCTGAAATACGCGCTCGATGCGATCGAAGGGTCCGGTGATCCTCAGGCCGCACGGATCGTGCTGCTCTCGCCCATGATCGGCGTCGCGCCGTTCGCATGGCTGGCACGCGTGATCAGCATGCTCGGACCCGTCCCCGCCTTCGAAAAGGCACGCTGGCTCGACGTCTATCCCGAATACAACCCGTTCAAGTACAACTCCTTTGCCGCCAACGCCGGCCTCCAGACCTGGCGGCTGACCACGACGCTGCAGAAGCAGATCGTGCGGATCGCCGGCGCCGGACTCGGATCCCAGCTGCCGCCGGTGCTCACGTTCCATTCGCTCGTGGATGCGACGGTCAGCACCGCGGCCGTGGTCCACAATCTGTACGACGTCATCGCCGACGAACGCTCGGAGCTGGTGCTGTTCGACATCAACCGGACGTCCGGGCTCGTGCCGTTCATCCGTCCATCTGACGCCACGCTGCTGTCTCGCCTGACCGACCGTTCACCCCGCCGATACCGGCGCACGCTCGTGACCAACGTGGATCCCTCGTCGCTCGACGTGGTCGAGAAATCGATCGGGCCCGGCGCTGGCGGTGTCGAAACGCGGCCGCTTGGTCTGTCCTGGCCGCGCGACGTGTTTTCGCTGTCCCACGTCGCGATCCCGTTTCCGCCATCGGATCTCGTGTATGGACGGGAGGAGATTCCGAATCCACCGCCGCTGCTGCGTCTCGGTATTCTGAGCCCGCGTGGTGAGCGGGCGGTTCTTTCGGTGCCGTCGGACATGCTGATGCGCCTGACGTGCAATCCGTTCTTCTCGTACCTGGACGCGCGGCTTGATGCGTGGGTCCAGGCCGCGGGCAGCCCGGGGCGGGGCGTTCCGACAGGCGACTAGACTAGATGGACTGCGCCAGCCGGCAGCGCGAAGATCTCACGCGTAGACGCGTAGACGCAGAGACATTGGACCGTCGCCGCGCATCGCGCGGCAGGTCCTCAGCCTTGGCGCACTCTGCGCCTCTGCGTGGAAGATCTCACTGACGCTGCTTCAGCGACGAGGTCCACTCGACCTAGGAACGCGGCTCCTGGAGTGCCAACGCGGTAATGCGCTCGACGAAGGGACCCTTCTCGACAGTGTAGGCCTCGCGGTCCAAGCGGTGCCGTTCGGCAAGATGCCGTTTCAGATTTCATACTCGGCCGCGATCTCCGGATGGGCACGTAGATAGTCCCGGAACGCAATCGCGGCCATCCATCGATCGCTGCCCATGGCCATCAGGTGCAGGTGGTGGGTGCGGAATTGCGGAGAGGGCTTGCAGAACCAGTGTTCCGTATCGGCGCGGTACGGAGCGTAGCAATAGCCGGCGCGCTCGAGCGCCGCGATCGCCGGCCGCGAGGCATCCAGACTCTCGACGCCCGCCATGATGTCGACCACGGGCTTGGCGGCGAGGCCGGGAACGGCGGTGCTGCCAATGTGCTCGATCGGTCCGGCAAGCCACGGTTGCAGCACGTCGCGCAAGAGGGTGGCCTCCTGCTCGAAGCGCTGCGGCCAGGACGAATCGTACGACACGATTTCGACGGGCGCCTCACCGCGCGTGGGCACCGCATACGCCGCATTCGATTCGATCCCGCACCGCGAGCATGCCATCCCGCAGCGTCGGACCGAAGCCAGCCTGGACCTCGTCGACGTACTCGCTGGGCGTTCGCGCCGAAGAGGCTGACCTCCTGGCTGAGGATGCTGCCGCCTCCTGGCCGGTCCTCGAACTCGGAAATCGAACCGCAGCGAAGCACCAGGTAACGCGACCTCGATGACCAACCGCTGCGGCTCCTGGACGTCCGTCACCACCCAGTCGACGGTGCCCCCACCTGTCAGATAGGTTCGTCCGCGCATGCCTGCGCGATCGCGATGCGGGCCGTCGGCTTCCACTCGCTCGATTCCCGCGTCGGCCACCATGTTGTCGATGCTGGTGAGATATCTGAACGAGAGGGCGCGGTCGGCGTTTGTCTCGACCGATTCCGTCATCGACCACACCGGGCGATCGGCGTCACTCATGGTGAAGAGAACACTACACCGAACCCTCGCCAGCCACGGCCGTCTCTCAGCCCCGCCGTTCGATCGCTGAAAGGACGGAGGCCGGCGGCCACGCCGGGAGACATCGGCAGATCTACTGCGGGGCGCCGCGACGTAAGATGTGCAGGCCATGACACAACATCACAGACGGCCGACGATTCAGCCACGCACGTGGACCAGACGGGGATGGTTGTCGGCGGCGGGCACCGGTTTCGCCGTCGCCGCCTTCAACCGAGATGCGGCGCGCGCGGACAACAGCGGGTTTGCCGGTCAGCCGCCACCGAACCAGGCCGCGCCGCTGCCGCTCACGGAATTCGAGCCCCGGAGCATGCTGCATGTTCGCGAGACCCGGGTCGCCCGCGCGCGCTTTCCCGTGATTGACTTTCACACGCACGTCTCGCCACGACGGGGATCCCGGAGACCCGGCGTGCCGCCGGCGGACATCGTCACGGTCATGGACGCCGTCAACCTGCAGACCATGGTGAACCTCACCGGCGGATCGGGCGACGACCTCACCACGACCATCACCAACTTCGACCGAGCCTTTCCGCGCCGGTTCCTGACGATGACCGAACCGACGTGGGATCGGGCCGGCCAGCAGGGCTACGCGTCGTGGCAGGCGGACGAGATGGCCAAGGCCAAGAACGCGGGAGCCAAGGGTCTCAAGATCCTCAAGACGCTGGGCCTGTATCTGCGCGACGGCGGCCCGTCGGGCACGCTCGTCCGTGTGGACGATGCGCGATTCGACGGGATGTGGGAAGCCTGCGGCGTCCTGGGCCTCCCTGTCGCCATGCACGTAGGGGATCCGGAGGCATTCTTTGAGCCGATCGACCGGTTCAACGAGCGGTACGAAGAGCTCAGCGCGCATCCGGACTGGTCGTTTCATGGCAAAGACTTTCCGGCGTTCAGGGACGTGCTGAACGCCCGCGACCGCGTCTTCGCCAGGCATCCGAAGACAACGTTCGTGGCATTGCACGTGGGCCACTGGGCGGAGAACCTGACCGCGGTCGGTGAGATGCTCGACAAATTCCCCAACGTTCACGTGGAACTCGGCGCGAGGATCGGAGAGCTCGGCCGGCAGCCGCGAATGTCGATCCGCTTTTTCGACAAGTACCAGGATCGGATCCTGTTTGGCACCGACGCCGTTCCTCTTGGCACCGAGACGCCGCAACAGGTGTTTGGTGAAGATCTGTACCGGATCTACTACCGCTTCCTCGAAACCGAGGACGAGTACTTCGACTATGCGCCGGCGCGGGTGCCGCCACAGGGTCGCTGGAGGATTTATGGCCTCGGGCTGCCGGAGCCGATCCTCCGGAAGGTGTATCACGAGAATGCGGAACGCATTCTCGGCGTGAAGCTCGCGGCGGCCTAGGGGCCTATAATCGGCATCGAACAAGGGAGCCGCCGATGCCTCGAATCCTGACCAGCGCACACGTTCGCCTGCTCGCGATTGCGTTCTTCACGTTGTTGCCACGCCCGGCGGGCTACGCCCAGCCGGGACAAGTGACATCAACGTCCACCGTCACTCGGGAACAGGCCGCGCCATTCCTGGGCGAATGGACCATCAGAACGTCTTCACCCTTTGGACCCGCAACGTATCTGCTTTCGTGACGAGCGCCGGCGACACGATTCGCGGAACCGTGAAAACCGCCGACCAGCCGGATGTCGTGGTCACCAACATCAGATCTGCGCAGAAGAGCCTGGTGCTGACGTATCGGTCGGAGTTCGCCGGCACGCCCATCCCAACCGTCTTGATCCTGACGCCCACCGGCAACGACCTGCGGGCGGATTTTTCGATGATGGACGGCCAATTCGAGATGTCGGGCACGGGCACGAAAGGCAACGCGGCCGCCTCGTCGGCGCAGCCGCCGGCGGCGCCTGGTGCGGCGGGGGGTGCAGGGACGCCTCAACGGCCTCCTCAGCCGCAGGTCGCACGCGTATCCGATCTGCTCCAGATGATGGCGGCGTTGCCGGAGACCGCGCCAGCCAAGCCAAAGCAGCCGCGACGGCTGCTGGTGCTGGCCAGGGCTGAGGGCTTCGTGCACGCATCGATTCCTCTCGCGACACGGACGATCGAGGCGCTTGGACAGAAGACCGGTGCGTGGACAACCGTCATCACGTACAACGCGGCCGACATCACCGCCGAGAACCTCCGGCAGTACGACGCGATCTTCCTTGCGAGCACGACGGGAGTGTTCCTCGACGATCCGGCAGATCAGGCTGCGACGAGCGCCCGCCGCAAGGCCCTGCTCGAGTTCGTGCGCGGCGGCAAGGGGCTGGCGGGCATTCACGCGGCGACCGACTCGTATCACGGTCAGGCCGGACCGCCTGCCGCCCCGTCGCCAGGTTCTCCCGTCGACGGCGGAAAGCCGCTCTGGCCCGACTTCAACAAGCTGATCGGCGGGTTCTTCAAGTTCCACTGGGTCTACCCCACGCAAATCGCCGTCAAGATCGAGGATCCCGACAACCCGGTCAATGCGCCGTTCACCAGCGTGAGTCAGCCCTCGGGTGTTCGCCTTCCCCGTCCGTTCTCCATTGTCGACGAGGTGTACACGTTCAATCAGGATTCCTGGTCGCGGACGAACGCGCACGTCCTCACCAGCATCGACTATGCAAAGATGCCGGCGGAAGTAAAGGCGCAGGAGCCGGCGCCGCGCCGCACGGACGGCGACTATGCGCTCAGCTACATTCGCCGCGAAGGCCAGGGCCGGGTGTTCGTCGAAGTCCTCGGGCACGACGAGTCCATCTACAAGATTACGCCGATGCTGGCGCATATCCTCGCCGGCGTGCAGTACGCGCTCGGCGATCTCCAGGCAGACGATGCGCCGACGACACCGGCGACCCGATAATCGCGAAGGAATCCAGGATAACGATCGAGGAGCGAGACCATGAGACACGGCACAGGGCTCGGTGTATTCGTCGTCGGGCTGATTCTTGATCGGCGCGAACCAGGCGTCCGCGCAGGTACTGGGGACGCCCCAGAACGCCGTCTGCCGGCGCGTGCTTCTACGAAGACATCGAGTTCGGCGGCCGGTATTTCTGTGCCCGCGCCGGAACGTCGACGACCAAGGTGCCGTCGGGCACCAACGACGAGATCTCGTCGATTCGTATCTTCGGGAACGCACAGGTCATCGTGTATCGCGACCCCAACTTCAAGGGACAGTCGCGGCGATTCGACTCCAACATGCCGGACCTGCGCAACGCCGGCTTGAACGATCGGATCTCGTCGTTCCGCATCGAGTCGCGGTATGGCGGCAACTGGGGCGGCTCCAACGGTGGTGGCGGCGGCTACAACAACGGCCGATGGACGTACCAGCAGGCGGAGGCGATGGTGCGTCGCGCGTACCTGTCGGTCCTCGGCCGAGAGCCGGACCCCGCGAGCCGCACCTATGTCGACGCCGTGATGAAGAACAACTGGAACCAGCAGCAACTCGAGACCGAGTTGAGGAAGAGCCCGGAGTACCGCGACAAGCACAGATGAGAGTCGGGGCGGTGCCGCTCATGGTGCTTTGACATTGTTCGAGCGCAGGAAATCCCCCTCCTGGGGAACGTAGCACTTCAGGAGGAGCGACGGCGCGAACGGATTGACCGCTTCGAACCTGGCCAGGAACGTGACGCCGCCCGGCTTCGGGGCAGTTCGCGTCGCAAAATGCAAGTGCGGACCCGTGGTCGGCCCCACGAGACCGACGACGGCCAGCTGTTCACCGCGTTTCACGAGATCGTCGACCTCAGGAATCACGCTGTTCGATCGGCATGTGCGCGTACTCCCCAATCGAACCATCCTGGTGCATGACGAAGATGTTGTTCGGATTACATTGAGCCGGCGCGCACTGCGCCGTGAGCGACTCCTCTATCTTCACAACGCGGCCGGCACGCGCTGCCAGAATCGGCGTCTGGAGCGGCGCCACCATGTCGTAGGCATAGCCGCCCGCGTGTGTGAATCCAGAGTCTTTCCCGGCCTCGGGATGATTCCCCTGCCCCTGGGTCCAGCTGAAATCGTTGTCTGCGAACGGCAGGCGGTAGTACGCGTGCGGATCGTCGGGACAGAGGTTGACGACGTCCCGCGTGATGACGGGCAGTGTCGCGCTGTACCAGTAGTCGTGGCCGTTCCGTCTGCCTTGCACGCGCGGCCAGCGCAGGCCCGCAGCATGAGTGACACCGGACAGCTGGCCCGCCAGCATTTCGGCGTTCAGCTCCGCCTGCGTGACACCTGGAAAGACTGGATAGTAGTCGAGATTTCGAATCGCGAACGGGTCGGTGTCGATGATTGGCATCTCCGTGATCCCGTCGAAGAAGGGACCAAATCCTTCTGCGACGAATGTGAGCGTCGTCCCCTCGTCGGCACCGTGGATTGATGTGAAGAACGACAGGTGCGCGAACCGGAAGTCTCCGGACATCTGGTCATTGACGTCGAACTCCGTTTGCTCGTACGTCGCGAATGCCATGGCACCGCGCGCTCGAACATACATCGGATAGTTAGTCTTCGAGATGACGCTGGCCTCGCCGCATTGGCCTAAGAAGCCGCCAGTACACGTCCGAACCTCACTTGTCACGTGAAGCGTCGCCGGCAAGAGCGGATCGGCATCGAGCGGAAACCCTACTGGTGAATCGCCGGCTTCGAGCTCGGCAGCCATCAGGGAATGATCGATGGGAAGGCCTGTATGGCTCTGCTGGTAGGAGATCTCGATCTGCATCGAGTAACGCGGAAACCGTCGGCCCCCCGACGGCATCGAACAACTGGAGACGCCGGCAACGGCCATTCCTGCTTCGACGATGTAGTCGTTTCCGCTCTTGTATCCACGTGGATCGTGCAAGACAAACGGCCCCGACGATAGCGGCGGCAGTCGCTGGACGGGCACGAATCGAAGGTGCTCGCACGCGACGAGCGATGCCGATGGAAGGTCGGCGGCCGGACCGTCCGGATTCACCTGCGTGGCCAGCCCGTTTCCATCGGCGAAGATCAGTCCCGTCACCATCACGCGCCGTGTCGCGAACACATCGCCAATCAGGTTGATGGGTTGCGCCAGACCGAAGGTCCGGCCATCGGTGAGGACGATCTGCCGCCGCGCGTCAAGGATTCGATCGACGATGCCGTGGATCGTCCCCGCCCCCGCCGTGGCGCAGACTCCCTCAAACACATGAGCGGCCGACCGGATCATCGTCTGAGGACTGGCAAGCTGGGATCGCCAGTAGGTCAGCCCCATCACGAGGAAGTTCGCCTCACTGACGTCGTTCACCCTGTCCACAGAGGCTGCCGCCCCAAACGATACACGCGTCGCAGACGCTCGGAACGCCGCCCTCGCCTCCGCCAGCTGACGTTCGATCTCTCCGCGCGCCCGCAGCAGACGTTCATCAGCGATGGCGAATGGTGCGCTCGATCCACACACGTCTCCCTGGCTCACCGCAATCTGCGCACGGAACACATCGTCGACCGCGCTCTGTAGTTCCGCCCGCACATCACGCAGGTCTGGAGCGCCCCCCAGGGCCGTCGCCAGTCGCGTCGCCTTCACGATCGCCGGACCGACAACCGATTCCGGCTGCTGAACGACCTGCAGTGACGTGCACCCGCGAACGCGGGTCTCCGCACCCACTGATTTCGTCGGACACGGATCGTCCAGATCGGCCACGCCGTCATGGTCTGTGTCGAGGCGCGGCCCAGGTGGGCGGCCGAACAGTCTCAAAAGAATGAACAGATCATTTCGGTCGACCACGCCGTTGCCGTTCAGGTCCTTGACGCGATCCGTGGTCCCAAGCGCGCGGACGAGTGCTGCCAGATCTCGATGACCGACGACGCCGTCGTTGTTGAAGTCGGGATCGCACACATTGCCGATGCCATCGTGATCGCCATCTCGCTGGTCGCCATTGGAGACGATCAGGCAATTGTCGAGCGCGTTGAGGACACCGTCATGGTCGGCATCCCCGTCGGGATCCGCCCGCAAGACGTGATGGTGACCATCGATTCGCCCCAGGGCGACGACTTTCGCGCCGACCACAGCCACCGCTACGCACGAGGCGGCAACGAGCTTCAGCCATCGAGTCTGCTCGACCATAGGACTGCCTCCGTCGATCGCGTGATTCTGTCCGCAGTCTGGTCGCAGCTCGACGCAGCTGTCACCACGCACATTCGCAGGAACGTGCGTGATGACCGGCGAACGTCAGCGAATCAACCCGTGGCGCAACGCCTTGGCGACGGCTTCGGTCTTGGTGTGGACGTGGAGCTTGCTGTAAATGCTTCTGAGGTGGAAGGAAATCGTGTGCACGGTCACGCCGAGCTCGGCGGAGGCCGTCTTGTAGTTGTGACCCTCGACCAGGAGCGTCAGCAGCCGGATCTCGTGCGGCGTCAAATGGTGATCCGCCACATCGGGCGGGCGAATCTCGCGGAAGATGGCAATCACGCGGCGGGCGACCTCGGGCGACATCGGCGCGCCGCCTTCGACGACGTCGCGAATGCAGTCCAGAAGCTGTGCCGGCGGCGTCTTCTTCAGAAGGTATCCACAGGCGCCCGCGCACAACGCATCGAAGATGCGCCTGTCGTCCTCGTACACCGTGAGCACGAGCGGCATGACGCCAGGGTAGCGCTCCCGAAGCAGCCGAACGCCGTCGATCCCCGACATGCCCGGCAGGCCGAGATCGACCAGCGCGACATCGGGTAACTCGGCGGCCTCTGCCAGATGATCGAGCGCGCCCTCCATCGTTCGAAACGCGCCCGCACTTCGGAAGCCGGTCGTTCCATCCAGCAGCAACGCGAGGCACTCACGGATCTCGCGCTGGTCGTCGACGACAATCGCCGAGATGAGGCGGCCCCGATCGGCAGATGACGGCGACCGACGCCTCGCCGGGCCTGATTGTGGTCATGGAGTGCAGCGCCCAGTATCGCAGCAGTTGTCCACAGCGATCCTACGAACCTGTGTAGCTCTCTATCGCCCGGGGACCCGAAGGTCCACGCTCGTCCCGGCGGCCGTCGAGCGCACGGTGAGCGTTCCCCCGAGGTGGCTCCGCCCGTCGCCGCATGCTCGCGAGGCCGTTTCCCTGACGTCCCCCGACCGGATCGAATCCCCGGCCGTTGTCGCTTCACCGTCACGTTGAGCTCGCCGTGCGACGCGGTCAGATCGACCGTCGCCTCGGTCGCGCCTGAATGACGTGCCACGTTGTTGACCGTCTCCTTGAATATCAGGAGGACCTCGCGGCGAACGTCGGCGCTGACGGGCCAGTCCAGATCCGATTCTGGAGATCGAAACGTCAACGCAATATCCCGCGCGGTCAGGACATCGCTCGCGAACCGCCGCATCCTCTGTGCAAGGTCCTTCAGCCGGTCCCGGCTCGGATCCACGGCCCAGACGATGTCGCTCATGGCATCGACGGATTCACGGGAGATGGTGGCCACCGATGCCAGCAACTGGCCAGCACGCCCGGCGCCGCCACCGACCTGGTCGCGAGCCACGTCGCTCATCATCGCGATTCTCGACAGGTTCGCGCCGATGTCGTCGTGAAGATCCGCCGCTATGCGCGTGCGGATCCGTTCGAGCTCGACCAGTCGCGCGGTGCGCATCCGATAGGCCAGGTGCGCGGCCAGCCCGACGAGTCCCAACACGCCGGCGATGAACCACCAACGCGCCCAGACGGGCGCCAGTACACGAAACGCCACGACAGCTGGCACAGCGCTGACGACGCCGGACGCGGTGACGGCACGGACCTCGAAGCGATACGCACCGCGCGTCAACTGCGCGTAGGACACGTTTCGCGTTCCGGCGTCGGCAATCCAGTCGCGGTCGGCTCCCACGAGACGATACTCGAAGCGCAGCGGGTCGCCGAGCCCCAACGGCAGACCCCCGAACTCGATCTGAATCTGCCGCTGATCCGGTGGAAGCGTGATCCCGTCCACGGTCGTGGCGCCGAGCTCGGCGATTGAAACCGGCCCGCCGGCGGTGGAGACCGCGTTTACGAACACGGGTGGCGCGGGCTCGGCCGCCTCGGGTGACGGGATGAAGCGCGACACCCCTTCATAGGTGCCGAACCACAAGACGCCGGACCGATCGCGAAACGCCGACAGCACCTCGTTGTGCGCGAGGCCGTCCGCCTTCGAGTACCGTCTGATCACGCGACCAGCTTTCGGGTCCACCTGTTCGAGACCGCTCGGGGTGCCGACGTACAGACGTCCCCAGTCATCGACGGTCATGCACTTGATGCGGCCCAGCTGCCGATCCCGGCACCACCATCGTCGCTCGCGGCTCTCGCGGACGCCGGGTCGATCGACGCGCCAGATGCCCTCGCTCGAAGCAATCCACAGGTGTCCGTCACGATCGGCCGAGACATCCTTCACGTTGCGGAGCGGCGCGCCGGACCCGTCGCGCATCCACACGAAGCGTTCGCCGGAGAACCGCGCGACGCCGCCGTCGATCACACCGATCCAGACGCCGCCATGCGAATCCTCGGTGAACACCAGCGTCGAATCGAACGTATCGCCGGTGTCGAACGTCGGAGCGCCGTGGCCGGCGCCGAACCGCTGGAGCGCGCCCGTGTCGTGGCGCCATCGCAGCAGATTGTCGTGCGCCGCGGTGTGCTCGCCGAGCCAGAGATCGCCGCGCGAGTCCGGAAAGACGGCAAAGATGTGCGTCTGGTTGTCGTCGTACGGGTCATCGAGCACGCGATGTGGCGGGTGGACATCCTTCCACCAGGGATGCGTGCGGGACGAGGCCTGCGCGCCATCGCGCGGCCGCAGGTCGAGATCGACGAGATGGAAGCTCCGGCCATCGAAGCGATGGACGAGTCCCCGTCTCAACGTGATGATGTACAGCAGCGCCGGCCGGGTCCTCGATGATTTGACCCACGTCGGTTGCCGCCAGCCCGTCGGTGCGTCGTGAACGTTGTCATCCCGCTCCGAGCAATCCGGATCGCGCCGCCCAGATCCGTTCCGAGCCAGACGCTGCCGGCCCGATCGACCGTAATCGCGTTGATCGTTTCGTTGGTCAGCCCGTTGGCTTTGTCGAAGGTGCGGAACCGCGTCCCGTCGAACGTGGTGACGCCGTTCACCGCTCCAATCCAGATGGTGCCGTCCGCGGATCGGAACAGGCTCCTCACCAGCGAGCCGGCATTGCCGATGGCCGTGCCGTACTCACAGACCGCAGGGCGCGGTCCGCTGATACCCGGCCGACATGGTCGCGCTTTTTCAAATGCGCTCGCGTCGAGACCGCGGGCACGCACGCTGCGGCTCCGCGCGCAGGACAATCACCGTGTTGCTCGTACCGATCCACAAGGTTCCCGGCTCCACCTCGAGGAGGCAACGTGCTTTGAGGAGGCGACCGGCCACCTGCATCGCATACGACCACCGCACGCTGATCGCTCGTCCTCCGCACGACGGCGTTGTCGCCGGCCATCCAGAGACTGCCTTCGTGGTCCTCCAGCAACGCACGGATTCGGCCGATGGCCGCCCAGTCGACACCGGCAAACGACACCGGCTCGATTCGAACGCTGCCTTCGTCGGCGTTGTCGTCGATCCGAAAAAGCCCTTCTTCGCCGGCTGCCCACAGCGTGCCGGATCGATCCCGGAGAAAGGCCATGACCGGCCGCCTGGTTGGAGCGACTTTCGCCGGCATGGGCGATGAAGGGCGACGGCGCCCGACGGGCGCGTCGCATCGAACCGCGCGAGCCCACCGTACGTGCCTACCCAGTACACGCCAGGGCGCGACTCGATGAAGCTGTAGACCGGCACCGCGGGCAAGCCCTCGCGTTCGCCGTAGTTGACGAAACGATGGCCGTCGAACCGGCTGAGCCCGTCGATCGTGCAGAACCACAGAAAGCCGCGCGAGTCCTGTACGACGCAGAGGACACGGTCGTGGCCGAGACCATCCGCCGTGGTATACGCGCGCGCCGGCAGGCGTTCAGCGAACGCATGCGCTCCAGAGAGCGCCATCACCGCCGCGCACGCCATCAGGGTGGACCACCGCATCGCGCCTCGCCCAATCGTATGTCCGGCCCTCACCTACTGCCAATGGCGGCGTTCAGAATCCCCGTCTGCGTATTGGGACACTGAGCCGTGCTCAAGTGCGGAAACGACCAAACAAGATTGACAGGAGGCAAAAGAAAGGTATAGAAACCTCAATCGCTGTCGTTTTCTTTCGATTGTGACCGCACCCACCATAGGGCGTGGCCGCGCGGCAGCTGTCCCTTGTGCACCACCCCGACGGAGTACCAGGAGGAAACGATGCGGACGAGGCACATTGCCCTCTCGCTGCTGATAGCCCTAGCCTTCGCGGCATCGCTCGGTGCCCAGTCATTCCTCGGAACAATCCGGGGCACCGTTGTTGATCCCCAAGGCGGCGCCGTCAAAGGCGCCGCGGTGTTGATCACGGACGAGGCGACGAATACGCCGCGTAACGTGGACACTGATGCAGAGGGACGATACGAGGTCGTGAACCTCAAGCCCGGCACGTATCGAGTCGAAGTGGTGACGCCCAACTTCAAAAAGTTCGAGCAGACAAAGGTGCTCGTCAGGGCCGCTGGAACGGCGTTGGTGGACGTCACGCTCGATGTGGGCGGGGTGAACGAGACGATCACGGTCTCCGGCGAGGCTGCCAGCAACATCACGCTCGACAGCCCGGCGATCACTCGCGGGCTCGATGCGCAGCAGTTGCACGACCTTCCCCGGAACTCGCGCGACATCCAGTCGTTTCTGTTGCTGAACCCCAACGTCGTCGGCGGGTTCGACGACATGCAGTTTCTAGGCGGGCGTACGTACGGAGTCAGCTACATCCAGGACGGACAGGCATCGACCAACGCGATCTTCGGGACCATCGGGAATTCGGCGCCCGGCTTGGACGCGGTTTCGGAGATTCAGGTCCTCTCCAACTCCTACAGCGCTGAATACGGCGGCCTCGCTGGCGTCGTAGTCACAACGAAGCGTGGCGGGTCGCAGTACCGCGGCACGGGGTTCTACGACTACAACGGCGATGGACTGAATGCCCTCACGTACAACCAGACGCTGGCCGGAGTTGAGCGCGGCGATCCCAATTCCGACACCCACGAGCACCGCTGGGGCGCAAGCATCGGCGGACCGCTGATGAGCGGGAAGCTGTTCTTCTACGGCAACTACGAGGGCTCGAACAGCAAGGCCATCTTCGGCGGATCTCGCGCGAACGTGCCGACGGCGGCCATGCGAGCCGGCGATTTTCGAGGCACCTCGATCCATCCAAACGATCCCGCCACAGGCGAGCCTTACGCGGACCAGACGATTCCGTCCAATCTCATCGACCCGTCCGCGACAAAGATCATGAATTTCTTCTACCCGCTGCCGAATCAGTCGGCCGTTGCGGCCGGCGGCTACGGGGTCTTTCAAGAGTTCGTGCCCGAGACATCCAAGAGACAGCGGGCTGACATCCGACTCGACAGCGAAGCGAGCAAGAACGACAGCCTGTTCTTCCGCGGAAGTTACCAGCATCGCGATCCGACCGGCATCGCGTTCGAGGCCGGCAACGCGTTCACGAACTTGCCTATTCTGGACTCCCGGCTCAACACCGCCTCGCTGATCGGCGGATGGACGAGAATCTTTGCTCCAAACGTGGTCAACGAGTTCCGCACGGGCTACAACCTCGACGAGTCGCGGCGGCAGAGCACGTTCACGGTCGCTGCGGTCGCAGCCCAGCTCGGGATCGAAAACGCTCCGAGCCTTGCGCCCGATTCACTGGGATTCCCGTCATTCCGGTTCCAAGGTGCTGCCAGGCCCACGGACATCCGCGACGCGGGACGGAACGTCGATCGCACGGTGAACCAGAATGCGTTCTCAATCAGCGACAACCTGACGTGGATTGCCGGCGGTCATTCGCTCAAGGCCGGCGGACTCTGGACGCGCAACACCGCTCGTGACGGCTTCGGCATCGGGCTCAACTTCCGCGGCCAGTACACATTCAACGGCGGGCAGACCGGGAATGCCTTTTCGGATTTCCTCTTGGGGCTTCCCCGGCAGACACAGGATTCGCAGACCAACCGCGGACCGCTCGATGGTCACTCGAACGACTTCGCGACGTTCGTGCAGGACGACTGGAGGGTCAACCGTGCTCTGACCGTCTTCCTGGGAGCGCGCTACGAGATCATCGGGAACTGGCACGAGAAGGACGACCTCCTCGCGAACTTCATCATCGCCGACGGCGGTCATCACGTCGTGCCCAACGCGGAAGTGGCCGCCAAGTTGCCGCCCGGCGTGATCGCGCTGAATCGCACCTTGCTTGCCAGCGACATCGGCGTGTCCAGTGCTCTCATCCATACCGATCGCAACAACATCAGCCCGCGCGGCGGTTTTGCCTGGCGGCTCGATGAGAGCAACAAGACGGTGCTGCGGGGCGGGTTTGGCCTCTTCCATCCAACCGTCGCCGTCCAGGGTGTTCGTGATCTGCTGGCAACCAATGAGTTCCGATACAGCAACACCCGCCGGGGAGGGGCCACCCTGCAACATGGCTTCTCGGAGGGTGTGCCCGCGGTGGATCCGGCCGACTACGGCAGCGAAGGAATCGACCCCGACATCCAGAGTCCAGACATCTACCAGTACAACCTGACTCTGGAGCGGGAGCTGCCGGGCGACCTCGGCGTGCGCGTGAGCTATCTCGGCTCGACGATGCGGAACTTGCTCGTGACGAGGTTCTATAACGATCTGGCCGCCAGCACCACGCCCTTCGATCCCGAAAACCCCGACGACCTGGCGCGCCTGCCCCTGTATCCCTACGTGAATACGTTTACGAATGTGACGGGAAATCTGGGAAAGGGCCAGTTCAACGCCTTGCAGCTCGAACTGCTCCGTCGCTATAAGGGCGGGCTTGCGCTCAACGTCGCCTATACGCTGGCGCACTCTGACAGCAACGCCCCGGACTCGGGGAACAGCAGCCTGGGCGTCATCCAGTTCGATTCGTTCGACATCGAGAAGGACCGCGGTCCTGACCCGAACGTTGTGAAGCACCGCGTCGTCGCCAACGCCACGTGGGACATTCCGGTGGGGCATGGCCGCACGCACGGGGCGAGCATGCCAGCGTGGTCGGATGCCCTTTTCGGTGGCTGGACCGTCTCAACGATCGTTCAGGCACGCAGCGGGCCGAATTTGACCCCGTTCTTCAGCGGGTTCTATACGACCAGCCCGTGGAATACCGGAAGGGCGCTCGACGGTATCGGCTGTTTCTGTGAGTCCTGGCGGCCCGATCTGGTCGGCGATCCGGCCACCGGCGGCCCTCGGAATCAGTTCTTCAACCCGGCTGCGTATGCGATTCCGGCTGATGGCAAGCTTGGCAACGTGAAGCGCGGCAGCCTGAAGGGTCCGGGCACCTGGGTGGCGAACTTCGCCTTCTACAAGGACGTGTTCAGGCACGACGATTTCCGACTGCAGTTCTCGGCACTCCTGGACAACGCGTTCAACCATCCACAGTTCTTCGTTTCTGCGACCGACGCGCCGGACTTCCTGAACCTGACCGATTTTCTCGTGAACGGCACGCCCGACAATGGTGCGACCGGAGTACTCGGCGAGGGCGCTATAAACAACGTGGAGGGCTTTGCGCCTGGACGGGTCATACGACTAGGTATACGCGCGGTGTTCTAGCCGCACAGCGCATCATCAGGCGGGGGCTGCGTCCGGCGGGCCCTCGCCGGTCGTGCTACTCAGGGGTGCACGCAGTCATGGTCGACGTGGCGGGTCGGAAGATGCCGAAGCTGCTCGTCGAAGAACGTCGCCGGCGCATCCTCGAACTCCTCGAGACGCAGGAACGGGTCACCGTCGAGGATCTTGCGGATCAGTTCGATGTGTCGAGGGTCACGATTCGCGGCGACCTCGACGAGCTGGCCCATCGCGGGACGTTGGTACGATCACATGGCGGCGCGATCAGACGCCTCGACCAGGCTCGATGTCCGGCTGTCGGTCAAAGAAACGCTGCACCACCGCGAAAAGGTACGCATCGCCCATGCGGCCGCGCGTCTCATCGCCGAGAACGACACGATCATTCTCGATTCCGCCACCACCACTGCGGAAATCGCGAAGCAGGTGAAGGGCCTGAACCTGCGCGCGGTTACGGTCATCACCAACGCCCTCAATATCGCGACGCAGCTCGCCGGCTTGCCGCACGTGCGCGTGATCATGATCGGCGGCGTGTTGCGGCAGATGTCGTACTCGACCGTCGGTCCCCAGGCCGAGCAGGTGCTGAGCGGACTCAATGCGGATCACCTGTTCCTCGGCGTGGACGGTCTCGATCCGGAGATCGGCCTCACGACTCCGGATGTGCACGAGGCACAGCTGAACGCGCTGATGATTCGCGTCTCGCGCGAGGTCACTGTCGTGGCCGACTCGAGCAAGTTCGGCCGGCGCAGCATGTCGGTGATCGGGGGACTCGGCGACATCGATCGGCTGATCACGGATCACCGGGCTGAACCGGCGTTCGTAGCGGCGCTGCGCGCGCACGACATCGACGTCAGGCTGATCTAGCGATTACTCTCCCCGCCGCAGCCGATCGAGCCGGTTGGAGCTTGAGCTAGCGGTGATTAGCCAGTACGCTGCCTTGCGCTCGCGATGAGAGGTTTGCTCGCTCAGTTCGCTCTCACGGCATTGATAGTGGGGGCCGGCTGCCGGCCGGCTGCCCCGTCACGCTCCTCGTCCACGGACCGGCCGAACGTGCTGCTGGTCACGATCGACACGCTCCGCGCGGACCACGTCGGGTGCTACGGACACAAGGAGGCCTCCACCCCCACCATCGATGCCCTGGCCGGTCGAGGTGTCCGCTTCGAGACAGCGGTGGCTCACGCCCCGCTGACGGGACCGTCGCACGCCTCGATCCTGACGGGCCAGATCCCCCTCGGTCATGGGTTCCGGAACAACAGCGGCTTCACGTTGTCGCCGCAGGTCAGGACGGCGGCCGAAGACTTCCGGCAGACGGGTTACCGGACAGCGGCGTTCGTGTCCGGCTTCCCGCTCGACCGCCGGTTCGGGTTCGATCGCGGATTCGACACCTACGACGACCACCTGCCCAAAGGGAACGACCGGCGCCGGACGCCGTACGTGGAGCGATTCGCGGATGCGACCACCGACGCCGCGCTTCGCTGGCTGGCCGCACCGAGCCCAACCGGGTCGGCATCACGGTGGTTCCTCTGGGTCCACTACTACGATCCGCACGCGCCATACGAGCCGCCGGGGGATCTGGCCGAGCGGTACCGGCAGGCGCCGTACGACGGCGAGATCGCGTTCGTGGACCGGCAGCTTGCGCGCCTGCTGCACGCGCTCGAGGTCGCCAACGAAACGGCGCGAACGGTCGTCCTCGTCACCGCCGATCACGGCGAGAGCCTGGGTGAACATGGCGAGGGGACGCACGGCATCTTCGTCTATGACGCCACGCTTCGGGTGCCGTGGGTGATGGCGGGCCCCCAGATTCCCGCGGGTCAGGTGTCGCGTACGGTGGCCCGTTCGATCGATGTGCTGCCGACGCTGGCCGATTACGCCGGGCTTCCCCGCCTCAGCGATGTCGACGGGCGCTCACTTCGCCCGGCCGCCGACGGGCACGAGATGGCCGACGCCCCGTCATACGCCGAGTCGCTCTACCCGGAGCTGGAGCTGGGCTGGGCCCCGCTCTACGCCTGGCGCGTCGGCGGACTCAAATTCATCAAGGCGCCGCGTCCCGAGCTCTACGATCTGGCAAACGACGCGTCTGAAACGACCAACCGTATTGATGCGCAACATGCACGCGCGAACGAGCTGGCCCGTACCCTCGACGAGGCGCTCAGTCGCGTACCGCAACCGGTCGCGGCGCGTTCGGTCGACCCGGAGGCGGCCGCGCGGCTGCGGGCACTGGGCTATGTGAGCGGAGGCGGAAGCACTCGTCCGGCGGGTGCCGCGCAGCGCGATCCCAAGGACGGCATTCGGCTGTTGCCGCATCTCAATCGCGGCATGTCGACGGCGCGCACCGAGCCTGACGTCGCGATCCAGGAGCTGACGGCGGTCCTCAAGGAGGATCCGGGGTTGTTGATGGCCAGACGGACGCGCGCCGTCGCCTATGCGGCCGCCGGCAAGCCCGACCTCGCGATCGCGGATCTTCGCGCGCTCGACAGAGATGGCCAGCTCACGCCTGAAGACGCGGTGGTGCTCGGCGACAATCTCCGGTCGGCGGGTCGGCTGGAAGAGGCGGCCCTCATCCTCGGGCGCGCCGCGCGCGAGAACCCCACGTTTGCGCAACCGCTGATTTCACTCGCGGAGGTGCGGATCCACGAGGGCAATTACGCCGACGCGACAGCACTGTGCGAGCGCGTTCTGACGCTCGTCCCGGATCACATCGAAGCGCTCCGTCGTCTTGGCGATCTCGCACTGATCAAGAACGATCTGGCTACGGCAGCCACACGCTACAGCCGCATCGTCGAGCTCGACCCGGGCGATGTATCCGCGCTCACGAAGCTCGGCGTGGTCCGGATGCGAACGGGACGCGCGGACGAGGCCATGAAGCTGTTTCGTCAAGCGGTCGAGCACGATCCCGGGAACGCCGAGGCCCTGTTGTACCTCGCGGGTGCGTTGGCCTCGAGCGGACATCCCGCCGACGCCCTCCCCTACTTCCAGCGCGCGCTCGACGCGGGCCCGCCGTCGACCATGGCGCTGAACGGCCTCGGCCTGACCCGGCTGGCGCTTGGCGATACGGCTGGCGCGGCGGCAGCGTTCCGCCAATCCCTGCGCCTCGATCCCCAGCAACCTGAGATCGCGCAAACACTTGCCAATGTGAAGCAGTGACCACTGGCGATTTGGCGACTGCCAGTCAGTATTTCCGAAACTTGCCGACGTCAATCCATTGGCCGGCGACCATGACGCGCTCGACAGTGCGGATGGCGGAGATATCCCGAACGGGGTTGTCGCGGAGCACCACGAGATCCGCCTGGAAGTCGGGACGAATCGTGCCCAGCTGGTCGCCGCGGTAGAGAAACGCCGCGGCGGTTTGCGTGGCGGCGGTGATCGCCTCCAGCGGCGACAGCCCGCTCTCCACGAGGAGCTCGAGCTCCCGCCACGGGGCTTCGCCTCGGGCGGCAAAGGGCACCGTCGAATGACCGCCCATCACCAACCGCGCGCCTTCGAGGGCCGCGCGTCGCGTGAGCTGCTTCATCCTGGTGAAGCCCACCGCCATGACGGGCACCATCTCGGGCTTTGCGCCTTCTTCGGGCCGATCGGTGCGACGCTCGAAGACCGCCAGCGTGGGGTCGAGCCATGGCTTGTGGGCGCGGAGCACAGCATAGAGCGCCTGCGCCTCGGGTCCGTCGAGGTCCGCATTCGAGAACAGCGTGTATCGACCATCACGCCGGGCGTCGTTGTCGGCCAGCACCGCCTGTCGGTACGCTTCCGCCGTCCTCCGAGCGCACGACGCTGGTGCCAAAAGAGGTCACGTGCTCGATCCCGTGGAGCCCCGCCGCGATCAGATCGCGAGCGTCGAGCAGCTCGAGATGGGCCGTGCAGGGAATGTGATGCGCGTTGCACACCTCGATGACGGCCTTCGCGCTCGCCAACGGGAGCCTGAAGTAGATCTTCAGCGCCGACGCGCCGTTGCGGACATTGATTTCCGCCTCGCGGCGCGCCTCATCCGGATCGCGGGCCACGACCGAATCGGCAGGGTACGCGGGATGCTCGCCGTCGATGTGGGGCCCCGCCGTGAAAATCCGCGGTCCCGGCAGGTGATCCGCCGAGATCATGCGACGCAGCTCGACGAACTTGTCGTCCCACTGTCCTGGATCGCGGAACGCGGTGACGCCATGACTGAGCTGGCGGAGCGCGAGCTTCGGATCGTCCTCGATGTGGAAGTGCGAATCGATCAGGCCGGGCACAATCGTACGTCCGCCGAGATCGATCGTTTCGACGTTCGCGGGGGCCGCGACCCTGTCGTCCGGACCGACATCGACGATCCGGTCGCCCTGAATCACCACGCGGCCGTGCTCGATCGGCGAGGCACCGCTGCCGTCCACCACGCGGACGTTCTGGAGAACCAGCCCGCGCGGCGGCGGTTGGGCCAGGCCGGATGCCATCGCCGTCGCGATCAGGATCAGCGGCCACCGACGAAAGTGCTTGCGCATCGGGACAGATTGTAGTTTGTAGCTGGCAGGGACGGGATGGTAGTTGACAGATAGACAGATGACAGATGACAGATGACAGATGATCGATGGCGGATGATGGATGGCGGATGCCAGACAACGCCGACATCTCCCATCCGACATCCGACATCGGAAACGTAGTGCTGCTCACATGAAACTCAAGCTGTCCATCTTGCTGATCGTTGCCGTCATGGCTGCCGTCGCGGTCCGGCGGCCTGCGCCAGTGCCGACCGACCGCGACTGGCGGGTCTTCGGCAGGGATCCCGGCGCACAGCGATTTTCGCCGCTGACGCAGATCACGCCTCAGAACGTTCGCACGCTGGAGCCGGCGTGGACGTTCGACACGCACGTGCACGACCTTCAGGTCACGCCGATCGTTGTCGACGGCGTGATGTACGTCACGGGCGGCTCGCACTGTTTTTGCGCTCGAACCGGAAACAGGCAAGACGATCTGGACGTACGTCGCGAGCGGCGCGGTCAGCCGGCGCGGCGTGGCGTACTGGCCGGGCGATTCGACGACCTCGCCACGGCTGTTCTCCGGTGCCGGCGATGGCCGCATGATGGCGCTCGACGCCAGAACCGGCGCACTCGTCACGGTCTTCGGCACCGACGGGTTCGTCGACCTGAAACAGAGCGTGCGCGGCGACGTCGACGGTCAGTTCAAGTTGATCACGCCCCCGGTCGTCTACAAGGACATCGTCATCACCGGCGGCGCGAACGAAGAGGGAGAGCCCAGCACCGGGTTGTACGGGGATATCCGGGGATGGGACGCACGCAGCGGCAAGCTGCTGTGGTCGTTCCACACGGTGCCGCGTCCGGGCGAGCCGGGTGTCGAGACCTGGGAACACGAGAGTTGGAAGAGCCGATCGGGCACCAACGCCTGGTCGTTCCTGACCGTCGATGTCGAGCGCGGGATCGTGTTCGCGCCGACGGGCTCGCCGACGTCGGACTTCTACGGCGGCGATCGCAAGGGGCAGAACCTCTACGGCAACTCGCTCATCGCGCTGGATGCCGCGACTGGCCGGCTGAAGTGGTTCCGCCAGCTCGTGCACCACGACATCTGGGATTGGGATCTGCCCGCGGCGCCGACGCTGATCGAGGTGACGAAGAACGGCCGCCGGATCCCGGCGGTCGCCCAGATCACCAAGATGAGCACGCTCTTCATGTTCGATCGCGTCACCGGTGAGCCACTGTTCGGCCTGGAGGAACGTCCCGTCCCGCAGAGCGACGTTCCTGGCGAAACCACCTGGCCCACGCAGCCGTTCCCGACCGCGCCCCCGCCGCTCTCGCGCACGACCTTCGATCCCGCGACGGACTTCTACACCCTGACGCCCGAGCACGCCGCCTATTGCCGAGCGCTGTGGGAGGCGAACGCGATGTACACGAAAGGAATGTTCACGCCGCCCACGGTCGATCGCACGATGGTGATGTTTCCCAGCACGCTGGGCGGCGGCAACTGGAGCGGCTTGTCGTACGACGACACGCGGGGACTGGTGTTCACCAACATCATGAACCTGGGGCAGGTCGCGCGCATGGAGCCGCGCACGGTCAGCAAGGCCGGTGAGGTCCCCTATCGCCGGACGACGCCCTGGGGCCGGCCGATCGGACGGTTCTGGAATCCCGAGAGCCGGGTGCCCTGCTCCACGCCGCCGTTCGGCGAGCTCGTGGCCGTTGATGTCAACCGCGCCGTCGTGCGGTGGCGGGTGCCGCTCGGCGTGTTCGACGATTTGAAAGCGCGCGGCTTCGACAAGACCGGCACACCGAACATCGGCGGCACGATCGCGACGGCCTCCGGCCTCGTGTTCATCGGCGGCACGATTGACGGCCGCTTCCGCGCGTTCGACGCCGACACGGGCGGGCTGCTCTGGGAAACGACCCTCGACGCCAGCGCCCACGCGACGCCGATGACGTTCCTGGGACGAAACGGCCGTCAATACGTTGTGATCGCCGCCGGCGGCGACGGCCTGCTCGCGTCCCCGCCCGGCTCGAAGATCGTCGCCTTCGCGCTCGCGCACCACGAACCCTGAACCGTGAACCCGACCCCGAACCTGCGAACCCCGAACCTCGAACCCGGTTCACTTGACATCCCGCGAGGCGAGGTACTACGCGATCACCCGGAGCGACACGCGCGCTCGAGAAGCAGACGGAACGCTGGCGACGATTTCGAGCGGCGCGAGATGCGGCGGAAGAGGCGCGGGCCGCCGCGAGACGCGCGTTCGGAGGCGTCGAACAGGCCAAAGCGCTCCAGCGCGAGGCTCGATCCTTCATCTGGCTCGAAGATCTTCGTCGCGATATCGGCTACGGCGTCCGCACGCTGAGGCGGACGCCTGGCTTCACCGCGGTCGCGATTGTCACCCAGCTCTGGAATACCTCCCCACACGATTCCACGACCGTCATCGCGGCCGTCGCCATCGTCCTGCTCATCGGCATGTTCGCGTGCTGGGTCCCTGCACGCCGCGCGGTCCGGGTCGAACCCATCGTCGCGTTGCGACACGAGTAGTGTGACGTGAACCGTTGGCTGATGAGCCGCGGGTTCTTTCCGCGCCGGTCCGCGTAATCCGCGGCCCTACTGCCCAGGTCCGTTCGTTTGCTTGGTCCTCGCTCCCTGAGTCTGAAAGTGGTAGGAGGCGCATCGATTGCGGCATCAGGAGGGATGACATGGGCGGACCAGTCCTTCGCGGCCCGGCGTTCGTCTCGTTGGTGATGTTCGTCGCCTGCTCGTCAGCACGAGCGGACACGATTCTCTACAGCACGGTTGGTTCCGCGTTCGGCGACGGCTGGAAGACCCACGCAGGTCTGGAGCAACAGATCGTTCCCGCCATGCCGTTCACCATCGCGGGCGCTGCCCCTGCGCGACTACACACGATCGAGCTCGGGTTCGATTTCGATCCCACGGGCGAGGACTTTGTCCAGATCGATGTGTGGACCCCCACCGATGGGCATCCGGGTTCGTCGGTGTTTGCGGTCAGTTTCGATCTGCCCTTCGTTTCGACGCCGGACCACCTCCTGTCGGTGCGAACCGATGTCGGTCTGGCTCCGGGCTCGTACTTTCTGAGTCTCCGTACGTCCGGCGACATCGTTGGCACGTGGTGGGCAACGAACGCGCCTTTCGTTGGCGGCTGGACCAGCACCAATGACGGACCATGGATGGAACAGCCCGGTCGTCCACAAGGTGTCTTTCGCTTGATTGGCGATCAAGGGGCAGCAACGCCCGAACCGGCCTCCCTGATTTGCGTTGCGAGCGGAGTGACGGCGCTGTGGCTGCGGAAACGGTTTTCTCGTCACCTTTAGAGAGTCTGTATACAATCCTCCTCGTGCGAGCGCCCCGGTGGGCATTCTCGGTCGTTGCGTTAGGGTGCGCGGTCAGCGTCCTCGGGGCCGCACCAGACGCCGCCGTCCACGTCTGGCGCGGCGCGATCCAGATCCCGACCTACGCTGAAGACGCCCCGAATCCAAACCCGCCGTTCGACCTCCTCTCGTTCGGCCGATTCAACTATCCCTATCCCCTGCGCGACGGCCTGACGACGCGTCGCGAGACCGTGAGCTGGCGCAGCCTGCACCTGGAGAACGAATACCTGCGGGTGACGGTGCTCCCGGATCTGGGCGGTCATCTCTACAGCTGCCTGGACAAGCGCACGGGCCGCGAGATGTTCTATGCGAACACCGCGATCAAAAAGGCGCTGATCGGATATCGGGGTGCGTGGGCCGCGCTCGGGATCGAGTTCAATTTTCCCGTGTCGCACAACTGGGTGTCCGCGTCTCCGGTGGATTTTGCGGCCCGACAGAATGCCGATGGGACCGGATCGATCTGGATCGGGAACAAAGATCTGGTCTACGGGTCGCAGTGGCGCGTCGAATTGCGTCTCAGGCCCGGTCGGCCCGTCCTCGAAGAACACGTCGAGCTGTACAACTCGAGCGATGTGCGGCACCGCTACTACTGGTGGACCAACGCCGCGGTTCAGGCCTGGGAGGACTCTCGGCTCGTCTATCCAACCGAGCTGATGGCGACACATGGCTTCACCAGCGTCGAGCCCTGGCCAATCGATCGCGGCGGCCGCGACCTCAGTGTGATTCGGAATCAGGTTGACGGTCCCGTGTCGCTCTTCACGTACAAGACGCGCGAACCGTTCGTCGGCGTCTACCATCCCCACACCAACAGCGGAACGGTGACCGTCGCGGATCCGGCCGAGCTCCCGGTCCACAAGGTGTGGTCCTGGGGCAACGATCGCGAAGCCGCCACGTGGCGAACAGCGTTGTCGGACGACGACAGCGGCTATGTCGAGTTGCAGTCTGGCCTGTTTCGCAATCAGGAGACGTACGCCTTCCTCGAACCGCAGGAGACGGTGCGCTTCTCCGAGTACTGGTTGCCGGTTCGCGATCTCGGCGGGATGACGCGTGCGAACGTCGATGCGGTGCTCTTCATGGATCGTCCCGCGGCGTCGCGCATGACCCTCGCGCTCGACGTCACCCGCGACATCGCCTGACGCTCACCTCAGGGTGCGTCAGGGGACGACGACCGTGCTGGACAGAACCGTCAGCTTGTCGCCGCGCGATGTCTGGCGGACGACGCTCGAGAACCTCACCGACGCGCCCGTCACGTTCGAATTGCTGGACGCAAACGGAAAGGCGGCTCTGATCCACACGGAGAACACGTTCGATCGCACACCCGCATCGGACGTGCGTGCCGGCCCGCAGCCGAACCCGCGGACCACGCGATCCGTGGCGACGTCGGTGGACGATCGTTCTCGAGGACGGACTGGTCGATGAACTGGAGGGCCGTCGGCTCGCGGCGATGTCGGTGTATCGGGCGGGTCTCGAGCGCGACCCGCACAGCCTCGCGCTCTCGAAAGCCGCTGGACGGCTCGCGGTTGCGCTGACATGGCCTGATGCCGGGACGGATGCGGCGACGCGTGCGCTCGGGTGGCTCGAGGACGCGTACGCGCGCAACACGACCGACTTCGAGACGCGGTACTACCTCGGCCTGGCGCTGATCGGTGCCGGCCGCAGTCGCGATGCGCGTCCCCATTTCGAGGCCGCCCAGCGGTTTCGAGCGACGCGCCCCGCCGCCACCCTCCAGCTCGTGCGACTCTTCGCGCGCGAGAATCAGCCGGACGCGGCGCTGCAGCAGGTGCAGATGCTCGCCAGCGAGTCTCCTCGCGTGTCGCTCGCGGGCGCGCTCGAAGCCGCGCTGCTTCGTCGTCAGGGCCGCACGGGCGAGGCGCGCGAACGCGCCCGGTATTGGCTGACGCTCGATCCCACGAGCAGCCTGCTCCGATACGAACGGACGCTCGCCGGCGACACCGACCCAGACCTCTGGCTGCACCTCGGTGCCGACGCGAATCGCGTGCTCGATCTGGTCGATCAATATCTGGCTATCGGGGACTACCAGGACGCGCTTGGCCTGCTGGATCGCCAGTACCCGGCCGTTGACGCCCCCAGCGCGCGAGGTCGGCGCGGTCAGGCCGCAGGACTCGCCGCTCATCGCGTACTATCGTGCCTTCGTTCGGGCGCACGTTGGCGGAAGCACGCGCGCGGACTACGCACTCGCGGCCACGCTGCCGACGGCCTATGTCTTCCCGAGCCGGCGATCGTCCTACGCCGTGCTCGCGGCCGCGCTCGAGGCGAATCCCGAGGATGCGACCGCGCGATTCCTGCTCGGCTCTCTGTACCTCGCGAACGGGTTACTCGAACCGGCAATCGCGGAATGGCAGCGGACTCGAGCGATCCGTCCCGCGATCCCGACGCTGGACCGAAATCTCGGGCTTGCGTTGCTGCACGCGGGGAACGACCGTGACGCGCGCGCCGTTCTCGAGGAGGGCGTCGAGGCCGACAGCAGGAACGTCGACGTGTATCTCGCGCTCGACGGTGTCCTGAGCGCCGCGCGCGCTTCAGCGAAGGACCGTGTCTCGGCGCTTCGACGCTTTCCCTCACCCGATCGGATGCCCTCGTCCATGGTGTTCAAGCTGGGCCTCGCGCTGGCCGAAGCCGGAGAGGCCGGACCCGCCGAAGCACTCTTCCACAACCGTTTCTTTCCCCAGGAAGAAGGGGGCACCAGCGTCAGGATGGTCTACACAGAGGTGCGGTTGATCTCGGCTCGAACGGCAGCGGACAAGGGTGACTGCGCGGCGGCCCGCAACATCCTCGACGGCTTGACGCGAGCGCAGAAGGATCTCGCGTTCACGACCGGCGGGTTGGCTGATGCGCTGCAGCCGCCGATGATGGCGCGTCAGGTTGCCGCCATCGACCGGTACGTGCGGCCGCCAGGATGCCGCGCGGGCGCAATGGCAGCGGCTTGCCCAGGCACGTGACGGAGACGGCGGTCCCCTCGCCGTCGCAATCGCCGACGACGCGCGCGAGCGTCTGGGATCGGCGCGAACGCCAGAGGATCGGCGGCGCCTGGAGACAGCGCTCGAGAGCGCCGCGGCCACGCTGGAGTCGGGCGGGACCAGCAACCCGGGGTCGCTCGAGTACGCGCGGGCGTTGCTGCTGGCGGCGCTGGGCCGAAGCGCCGATGCGCGACAGTCTCTGAGACGTGTGTTCCTCTTCCCCGATCGCAACCTGTCGCACGCGATGGCGCGGGCGGCGATGAACGACTTGACTGACCGCGAGATCAAGAAATGACAGAAGGACGCGTGGGTTGTCTGTCCGGACGAGACGCGATCGTGCGGCCGCTACTGCGCTTCGCGCTCGCGCTGGCGATGCTCCTTCACGCGATCGACGCGCGCGCCGACGTGCGGAGGATCTGGGCCGTCAACGACGGCGAGAAGGTCGCGCGCGACGCCCGCGATCATCCGGCGAGTCTGCACAACGCTGCCTGGGACGGCCACGGCGTCCATCTCTCGGGCGCTCGTAACGAGGTCGTGGCGTTTCAGGTGATCGTCGACGCCGACGATCGCGGCATCGATCGACTGTCGGTCCGGCTGCCGCAGCTGGTCTCGGCCACGGACCGCATCACGTACCGCCCGCCCGCGGCCGATCCGACCGACTACGTGGATCGTCCTATCGAGATTTTCACGGTTCACTACATGCACGTGGCGATGCCGTCGCACGCGTCATGGGTGTACGAACCGGGGTCGGCGGCTGCACCGAAAGACCCAACCGGGTGGAAACCGGTGCAGCTCGTGCCGGAAAACGCGCGACCCGGACGTGGTGGCCTGCCGATCACGGTGGGCGCACGCGACAACCAGGCGATCTGGATCGAGATCTACATCGACCGCGATCGTACGCCTGGACTCTACCGCGGGACGATCGAGATCCAGGCGGACAAGACGAGACGCACGCTGCCGATTGAGCTCGAGGTTTTCGACTTCACGCTTCCCGACGAGAACAGCATGCAGGCGATGCTGTTCTATTCGAGCGATCAAGCCGAGCGCTACCAGGGCCGCAATCTCGATCCCGCCTATCATCGGCTGGCGCATCGTCATCGGATGGAGCTGGTGCACGAGTACGACGAGCAGACGCTGACGACAGCCATCGGCCGATTCTCCGGGGCGGACTTCACGCGCGAGCGCGGGTACGAGGGGCCTGGCGAGGGCGTCGGCAACGTGATCGCGCCGCGAAGCTTCTACGGACCGGACCCCGCGTTCGAGGATCGCTCGACCGCCTGGGCTCGCAGCGACGCGTGGATGACGTTCCTCCACGAGAAGGCGCCCCACGCGATCACCTTTCTCTACATGCCGGACGAGCCGCGTGCGTCCGAGTATCCGCACATCGTGAAGCTCGCCGAAAACGTCCACTCGAACCCCGGCCCGGGTCGATCGCTGCCGGTATTCGTCACGAGCGCCTACGTGGAGGCGCTGGCCGGTTCAATCGACATCTGGTGTGCGGGTCCGAAAGGCGTTCAGCTCGATCGCGTCGCGGCGGAACGCGCGCGCGGGCGGCAGTTCTGGTTCTACAACGGAGGACGGCCGGCCGGCGGCGCGATCACGATTGATGCGCCCGCGACCGACGCGCGAGCGACCATCTGGGCCGCGTTCAAGCACGAGTTCCCCGTGTACTTCTACTGGCATGCCGTGCACTGGCATCACAATTCGCAGAAACAGGGGAACCGCGACCAGAACGTCTGGGCCGAAAGCATCACGTTCGACAACCGGGGTCAGCCGAACAAGCCGATCGACGATCAGGGGTTCATTCACGGCGACGGCGTGCTGATCTATCCCGGCGAGGACAAGCTGCATCCGGATGAGGATCGAGGCGTCCCCGGGCCGATCGCCACGATTCAGCTCGCCAATCTCAGGCGCGGCCTGCAGGACCATCAATATCTGACGCTCGCCCGTCGTCTCGGACTGGACGCCCTGGTGAGTGAGGTGATCGCCGCGATCGTGCCGCGCGTCTTCTCCGATGCCGGTGACAGCGTCAGCTTCCCGGAAACCGGTGACCCGTACGAGGCAGCCCGAGTGAAGCTGGCCCGCGCCATCGTTGCCGCCAAGCATGCGAGACCACCGACCGTCGACCGACCAGCGACGCTCGAGCCGCGACCAACGACTCCAGTGATGTTCGATACCCCGGAGGCCGACAGGATTCTGAGCGCGATGCGGATCTTTCCGCCAGACAATCCCTGGAACGAAGACATCTCGACCCGGCCTGTGGATCCGAACTCCGCCGCCATCATCCGCAGCATCGGCGCCAACACCCCCCTTGGCTACAACCTGGACATGAACTTTGTGCTGGTGCCTCCGGATCAACCGCGCGTGCCTGTTCGGGTGACCATGTACCCAGCGGAATCGGATCCGGGTCCGTTTCCGATTCCGTCGAACGCCCCGATCGAGAACTGGCCGCTCTCGCGGAACGAGGACAGTGGCGCGCTGCCGAAGCCGGGTGTGACGCTGGAGCAGTTCCAACGCAACGGAACGGGCGACCGGCATCTGATCGTGGTCGATCCGGTGAACCACCGCCTGCACGAGTTCTGGCAGGCGCGGCTGACCGACGCCGGATGGGAGGCGTCGCAGGCCTCCACGTTCGATCTCGCGTCGAACGCGCTCCGGCCCGAACGATGGACCTCCTCGGACGCCGCCGGTCTCCCGATTTTTCCGGCGATCGTCCGCTACGACGAGGTCGCGCGCGGTGTGGTCGCCCATGCGATGCGCGTCACCGTTCGAAGAACGAGGCGCGAGTTCGTCTACCCGGCGCGTCACTTTGCGAGCACACAGACAGATCCCAGCCTGCCGCGGATGGGTGAACGGCTGCGGCTGCGAAAAGACTTCGACACGTCGCAGTTCCCGCCGCACGCGCGCGCGATTCTCGAGGGGCTCAAGCGTTATGGCATGTTCGTCGCCGACAACGGCGGGGACTGGCTCATGTCGATCGCGCCCGATCGCCGACTCGCAGGGCCTCGAGACGCTGGCGCGCGTGAAGGGTTCCGATTTCGAGGTCATCGTCCCGACTGGACCGGCCGAGGGCCCACGCGTCAAGCGCTAGCACGGTTGGCCCCGTCGCTGGCCTCACCCACGAGCGGAGGCACAACCGTTTCCGGCGCGGGTCGGGAACGTTCCGCAATCGCCAGATTTCATGAGGGATTCGGCAGAACGGGTCGTGCCGACTCGGGCCGAAGCGGGCCGAGTGGGTTACGTTTCCGGTTACGTTTCTTCGTGCTCGGTGGGATTCGTGTCGACGCTCGTGGGTTTCTGGTCGCTTCCTCCCTGCGTGCCAGATATGGTCCTTCGAGGAGATACGAAATGACCACAAAGAAAAACCGCGCCGAAAGTTACCGCCGCACCGAAAAACCTCGACGGTGATCGATGAAGTGATCCCCCCGACCGTTGTCCTCGTGCGTTCGACGAAAGCCCGCAAAGGATCGTCCGTGGTGTTTGTGATGCCGGGTGTGCGCGCGACGGTGAAGATTGGACGCACGGCATTCGTCGGACAACCGCCTGCAGCGTTGAAGCTGCTCGGTCCGTCGCCGTTCGCGCCGACCGTGAGGTCTCGCCGCACTCGACGCCAAAGCTGTGGTGTTTGCCATCACCACGCAATGCGACTATTTCGTAACCCTCGACACAAAGGATCTCATACCGTCCGCTTCGACTTCCCCTCACCGCGCGCGAAGCGGACGCTATCCGCTCGAGCTGATTACTTGCCAGGCTCCAGCACGATCGTTCCGTCGAATGATCCCTTGCTGACCCCCGTAGCGTTGTTGACCAGCCGTGTCACGGTGAAGTTGCCGGTGGCGCCGGCGAACCGGCCCGTGCCGCCCGTTATGGCATAGAACTGCGTGACCAGAGTGTAGCCCGGCGTGTCAGAAGGGACGCCAAATCCGGCTCCCACACCGTACAGGCTGTCGCCATTCGCCGCGATGAAGTGAACGGTGTCACCCACCGAGCAGCCGCATGCGAGGTTAACTGTCGCCTGGAACTTGGCGGTGTACTTGCCGAGATGCGTGGCGTTTCCCGAGGCATCGCCGTCCACGTACATGGTGACGGCGTCGGGAGGCGGGGCCGGGACAAACGTCGGGATTTCAAACGAGTCCCAGCTACCCTTGAGGGGCGTCGCGTTGGAGGTCGGTGCAGCGAACGCCGTGCTCGCGGTCATCATGACGGTAACAGCAAGCAGTGCAACGAACAGCAGACGAGATTTCATTTTCTTGCTCCTTCGGATCAGGTTGAATCTCCTGTGCTGGGTTCTGGTCTAGCGGCGTCGTGCCATCATCAGTCCAGACAACTGTCCAGGTCTCCGTGATGGTCACGGTGGCAGTGCGCCGAATGATCTGGCCCATTTCCCATTGCCGTTCGGCGCAGCCACCTGCGTCAACACCCTCGCGCAATGATGGACGCCGTTTGCGGGCGATCGGCAGGACGTCCAGCTCCGCCCGCAGGGGGCCTACTGACAGCGGGTGCCAATGGGACGCGGGTTCGGCAGGCCCGGATCACCTTCAACGCATGGAATGGCGCTCAGATACTCGTAGATCGCGCGAAGGTCATTGTCGGTCATGTCTTGATAGGCCGGCCAGGGCATGACCTGAAGAAACGGCCCAAACTGAGGATGCGCTTGATCCGGATCAATACCCGTTCGCATGATGTCGCGGAATTCTTCAAACGATGCACCACCCTCCGGCCGGCCCGTCTTATCGGGAGTCAAATTGCGGGGGAGAAAGACCGGACCAAATAATGGTGTCCCGCCGGCCAGGTATCCGGCCTGCTCAATCTGTTTCGCCTGCCCTTGATATGGATCGCCGCCAGGCGCATAGGGGGAGGAAGCAGAAAGAGTGGCGTGATGACAGCCATTGCATTCGCTAACAGCGTTGACCAGGTAGCTTCCGAGGCCCACCCGCGCCCGGTTCTTCCCAACGAGGTTTAGAGGAACAGGTGCGATGGCGAATCCGACCTTGATCTTCGATTCCGAATCGTCTCCTCCGTTTGCGGCCTTTCCCGTTAGAGAAAGCGTGAACGTTACGGCGAGAACCACAGCCATCGCCGCTGCCGTTCCCACGGTCTTCAATTGCTGTCGATGTGCCATCGGAATCTCCTTGCGCCTCAACCGGCGAGGTGTACGAGAAACAGAATTCCGATTGACGTCAAACCGGTGGATCTCCTTTACTCACAATGCCCTCAAGTGATGCTTCGGGCGCGGTCGAGCGCTCAAGAATGTTTGCAGGATAACGGCTGAGGAATTCTTCGATCTGTACCGTTTGGCACACCGGTGCGATCGGTCGCGGAAAAACCGCCGATGGAGCGGCACCCCGGTCGGGGCGCCTCCCGATCCGCTGCTCGTTCGCTGGTATCGGGCCTCCCGACGCGTCGGCAATCCGGCCCGGGCCACGCGAGGCGGGTGCTCAGCGCGTTAGACCTGCCAACTTCTACGCGGTCGAGCTGGACCCGCTGGGTCCTCCCTCTCCCGCTCCGCGATCCGACACTCGCGACAGAGCACCGGGCGCCATATGGTTCCAATTCGTTCCTCGTACGTGTGGCGCTCGCGCTCCGTCACCCAGAACGTTTCCCGGCATCGACGACAACGACGGCACTGTTCATTTCGCATGGAGCCTCGCGAAGCGGCTGCCCGGTGCGCTCGCAGAAACGCACCGGGCGCCGCGCGGACCGCATGCCTGAACGTTTGAAGGAGCACAACGGCACCGGGCTGACGCTGGCGCTGCGGTCAAAGCCAGGAGATGGGATGTGCATCGCACCTGGAATGACGCGGCGAGGACCGCGATGCACTGACCCGACAAATTACTCTGCCGGATTAAAGCCGCGAGAGCATCTCACTCGCGTGCCGGTGCATCCCTCGCCTTTCGGGCAAGAACGCCTCAAGCAGCGGGCGCAACAGCGTGTCGTGCCATATCCGACGAGCCACGTCCAGATCGCCCACGCGCACGGTCACCGCTAAGTGATCGAGGAGACCGGCCATCCCGCAGCGGCTCCCTCGGAGAATGTGGCGATGAAGTTGAGCGACCACAAGACCAGCTCGGTCCTTCGCCGCTACGACATCGTCAGCGGCAACGATCTCCGCGCGGCGGCTCGACGGCTCGACGCCGCCGAGGGTTACGAAAAAGTTACGTCCCGCCCCACGGCGCGGGCGAGGACGGCGATTGAAGCAGATTTTCCTGGCAAATGGCGAGGCACCGCCCGGATCTGCCCCGAGCGCGGAGGTACAGATCGACCTTCGCCGTGGCAGACGAACAGGTCGACCCGACGTCCTCTCCCCAGGGAGCCCTCCCGCCGCGCATCGGGCGCTACGCGATCGAACGGAAGCTTGGCGAGGGCGGCATGGGCATCGTCTATGCCGCGCGCGACAGTCGGCTTGAACGTACGGTCGCGTTGAAGACGCTGGCCGCGCTCGCCCATGATCCCAAGGCCCGCCAGCGCTTCTGGCGCGAGGCCCGCGCCGCGGCGAGCGTCAACCACCCGAACGTCTGCCAGATCTACGAAATCAGCGAGGAGGACGGGCAGCTGTACATCGCGATGGAGCTGCTCGAGGGTGAAGTCCTGTCCGAGCGGCTGCGCCGCGGGCCGCTCAGCGCGTCCGAAACGATGCCGCTCGCGCTCGGAGTGCTCGCTGCGCTCTCGGCCCTGCACGCGCGCGGCGTCATCCATCGCGACCTGAAGCCGTCGAACGTGTTCATCACGTCACATGGCGTGAAGCTGCTGGACTTCGGCCTCGCGCTCTCGTCGGTCGGGACACCGCTCGACGCCACGATCGATCAGACGCGCACTGGGATGGTCCTTGGCACACCGCGCTACATGGCACCGGAACAGGTGACCGGTGAGACCGTTGACGCGCGGAGCGATTTGTTCGGCGCGGGCGCGATCCTCTTTGAGATGCTCGCGGGCCGGCCGGCGTTCGGCGGCCGGACGATTGCAGAAGTCATCCACGCCACGTGCTACGAACAACCACCAGCCCTGACGGGCTCCCCGGCCGTTGCCGCGGTGGACCGCGTGATCCGTCGCGCGCTCGCCAAGCGGCCGGACGATCGGCCGCCATCGGCGGAGGCCATGGCGGAGGACCTTCGCGCCATCGAACGTGTGGACGACAGCGCCGCGTCGACGATGGCCCGGCCGCTGACGCGACTCGTCGTCCTGCCATTTCGCGTGCTTGCGGGCCGATCCCGAAACCGATTTCCTCGCCTTCAGCCTGCCCGATGCGATCGCGACGTCGCTCTCGGGGATCGGCTCGCTGATCCTGCGATCGAGCGCCGTCGCGGCGCGCTTCGCCGGCGACGCTCCCGATCTCAAGGCGCTTGCGGCAGATGCCGACGTCGATCGCGTCGTGCTCGGCACGCTCCTGCGCGCGGGCGATCAGCTGCGCGCCTCGGCGCAGCTCGTCGAGGCGCCGGGCGGCACGTTGCTCACATCGCACACGGTGCAGTCGTCGATGGGCGACCTGTTTCGCCTGCAGGACGACATCGCCAGACGCGTGGCGGAGGCGCTCTCGGTGCCGCTCGCCGGTGTGGCGTCGCCGACGCCAGACTCGCCGCACGACGCGCGGGCGTATGAGCTGTACCTGCGCGCCAACGAGCTCGCCCGCACCTACGACGGCCTGCTCCAGGCGCGCGACATGTACGAGCGGTGCCTCGAACTGGATCCGCGGTTCGCTCCCGCGTGGGCCCGCCTGGGCCGCTGCCATCGCCTGATCGGAAAATACATCCAGGCCCAGGACGACAGCGACAGCCGGGCGGAGGAGGCGTTCCGGCGCGCACTCTCGTTGAGTCCTGGTCTCGCGCTGGCGCACAAGTTCTACGCGAACCTGGAAGCCGACATCGGCCAGACGCAGCGCGGCATGGTGCGCCTGCTGGGCCAGGCCCAGCGTCATGGCAACGACCCCGAGCTCTTCGCGGGTCTCGTGCACGCGTGCCGCTATTGCGGCCTCTTCGACGAGTCCATCGCCGCCCACGCTGAAGCTCGACGCCTCGACCCGAATGTGCCGACGAGCCTTGACCAGACGCTGCTGCTGGCGGGCGACATCGATGGGCTGCTGGCCATCGAACTGCCGCGCGTCATTGCCGGGGCTGACGATGCCATTCGTGTCGTTGGCCTTGGGCTGGCCGGCCGCCGCGACGAAGCTCGGCTCCGGTTGGATGACATGCGCCAATCGTCGCGCATCCCACTCTTCGCGGCATGGCTCGATTACCTGTCGTCGTGGCTCGATCGTCGCGGCATGGAGATGGTCACCACCCGGTCCCGGTTCGACGCACCTGAAGATTCGCGACGACCCGGAAGCGATCTTCCAGGAAGGCTGGATGTTGTGCGACGCGGGGGACTACGAAAACGGGCTCCCTCACATACAGCGCGCGATCGATCGCGGCTACTTTCCCGCCAGGACCCTGGCGACGCGTATCCAGTTCGACGCCGTGCGGGACACGCCGGCCTTTCGCGCGCTGCTGGCCAGCGCCGAGGCCGGCCGCCAGCGCGCACTCGAAGCGTTCCGCCAGGCGGGCGGTGTTCGCCTGCTCGCCTGACGTCAGCCTCTCGTGCTCTTCATGAAGACCCTGGCGCGCGACGACTGCCGGTCGGAGATCGTTCGCAGGCTCAGACGGATCGGCCCTTCGAGCACACGTCATTGGGGACGCATGTCGGCACACCAGATGATCTGCCATTTGATCGACTCGCATTGGATGATGTCGGGCGACAAGGCGGTGAGTGACGCGAGCAGCGTGCTGACGCGAACGATGGTCAGGTGGCTGGCGCTCTACGTCCCGCTCCGCTGGCGCCAGGGATACACGACACGGCCGGAGATCGATCAGGAGCTCAGCGGGACGAGTCCCAAGGCGTTTGCCGAAGACCGTGCGACGCTCGTGGCGCTCGTCGAAGCCACCCCAACAGCGCCGAACGTGGACCATCCCCCACATCCCGTCTTCGGCCGGATGTCACATGCCGCCTGGCTCCGCTGGGCCTACCTGCACCTGGATCATCACCTCCGACAGTTCGGCGCGTGAGTTCGCGCGTGACGTCGTGCCAAAGTTGCGTGCGCGACGTGGTGTGGTTACATCGCGCCGATAGCATCCGCGGCGGAGGTGCTTTTGATGAGCCGCAACAGAATTATCCGACGCGTCAGCGTCACAGCCGCCATCGTCGCGGCGGCCGCGCTGACGACGTCCCGCGTCACGACACGGTCCAGTTCGAACGACGTCAGCAACGATCTCCGGCACGCGATCGACGGCGGCCGCGCCAAGAACGTCATCCTTTTCCTCGGCGACGGCATGGGAGACTCGGAAATCACTGTCGCTCGCAACTACCAGGTCGGCGCGAATGGGCGGCTGTGGATGGACTCGCTGCCATTCACCGGTGAGTACACGACGTACGCGCTCCAGGAAGCCAATCCACAACTGATCGACTACGTCACCGACTCGGCTGCCTCCGGAACGGGGTGGGCCACGGGATTCAAAACGAGCAACGGGCGCATCTCGTCGATCGCCGGAACGGGGAATGCGGTGACGCGATTCACCACGATTCTCGAGCTCGCGCAAAAGGCCGGCTACGAGACCGGAAACGTCAGCACGGCGGAACTGACCGATGCGACGCCGGCCGTTCTCGACTCCCACATCAACGAGCGCGGATGCCAGGGACCGGCCGACATGGCCAACTGTGCCCCCTCGAAGAAAGAGAATGGCGGCCCCGGCTCAATCGCAGAGCAGTCCGTCGATCATCACGTGAACGTGCTGCTCGGCGGAGGACGCCAGCGGTTCGATCAGACCATCACGGGCGGTCCGCACGTCGGCAAGACGGTCGTGCAGTCGGCGCAGCTCCAGGGGTACAACGTGGTGTTCGACGCCGCGAACCTCGATGCGGCGAACGGTTCACGCGTGCTTGGCCTGTTCAACACCGGGAACATGTCCCTCGAGTGGAGCGGCTTGATCGCGGCGCCGTCCCCGGGCAGTGGGCTGCCAGATGGACAGACGTGCGCCGAAAACCAGCGCCCGGCCAACGAGCCGTCGCTCGCGGAGATGACGGCAAAAGCGATCGAGCTGCTGCACGAAGACGATGGCCCGGGCCCGTGGAAATCCCATGACGATCACTTCTCCCATGGACGTTCGAAGGGATTCTTCCTTCAGGTCGAGGGCGCCTCGATCGACAAGCAGGATCACGTCGAGGCACCCTGTCAGCAGATTGGCGAGACCATCGCCTTCGATCGCGCGATCAAGGTCGGGCTCGACTTCGCGCGTCATCATCCCGACACGCTGATCATCGTCACCGCCGACCATGCGCATACCAGCCAGATCGTGCCCGTTCCTTCGGCGTCGGACACGACGCGGCCCGGCGCATTGAGCACCCTCCTCACGAAGGTCGACAAATCGATGATGACCGTCAGTTACGGGACGCGCATGCACTTGACCTCCCAAGATCACACGGGAGCTGAAGTTCGAATCGCCGCGCAGGGACCGCAAGCCGCGAACGTCGTGGGAATCTCGAACCAGACCGATCTGTTTCACACTATGGCTCGCGCGCTGGGACTCGAATAGCCTCGGCAGTCCAAGTAGGCTGTTCTGCCTCAAGAACCATCTCGAGCAGCCGGGCGGAGAATATCCGCCCGGCGCTTTTCTTTCTTCCGCCAGCGGCTCCACCCGCGCTCGAGACGTCGGGCAAACGTGCGCGGTCTGGACGCATAGATCGCTTTTCCCACCAATCGCGCCCGGAGGCGCAATTGAGACTGCAGACGGTCGATGAGGACGCCCAGGAGTTGGCGCCGGTCGGGGTGTGCGCGAAGGTCGCCAACCTCGCCGAGCCACGACTTCAGGACGGTCAAGTTGTGGTCGTCACCGAGGAGCTGCTCCAGCCGCTTCAGCCGTCTCGCGTACGTCTTCATCGATCGAGGGTCGATCTTCTCGAGCAGCCGCATCTGATACCAGTGTGTCTTCACGCGCCTTCGCCACGTGTGAAAGGATTCGTCGCTCGGCCGCTGTTCCGCACGCGCAAGCGCCCGGCGCGCGCGCCGGAATGCCGACGCCAGCCCGGGCTCCAGCGCATGGAATCCGGTGTGCTGCGGTTTCCACCTGTGGACCCCGCGCCGGGCCGCATCGAGCTCCCGCGCTGCCGCTCGGACATCCTCGCCTCGCAGCGCATGGGCTCTGGTCCTCGCCGACATCGCTGCCAGCTCGCGACGGACGGCTGCGAAATGACACCGCGAAGGCGGGCTGGATACCGATCACGGAGAAGGTCGAAGGTGTCCAGGAGGACGTCGGCGTCCCGTACCTGTGAAAGTGCGCGACCGACTCTCTGGAGCCGGCGATCGGCGCGCGACGACGCGCCTTTGGGCTTCGGTTGAGCCAGACGCAGGATCGCCCGCGTCTTCTTGACGCTCTTGCGCGCCTCGTGGACGGCCGCCTGATCGAAGTGACGCCCTGCGTTCTTCAGGGCTAGCCGGGCGGAGTCGAGCTCGTCCGTCGCCACCCGCGTGATGCCACGCCGGACCGATTCCTTCCGACGAAATCGATACGTCATGCGCGCGACCGTAACATAACGCCGACCAGTGTTGCCGGCGTACATCCTGCAGGGAGCCCGGCAGGGTTCGGCCGTTACATCGCTGTCATCGGTCGAGCTCGATCGCCGCCGTATGATGCCGCTCCGGCACAAGGGAGCAGGAATGAACCGACATCAGTCCGACAAGATCGACGAAGTGGCGACCGGCCTCGGCGAGTTGAAGACCGCGGTCGATGAACTGAAAGACGACCCACCGGCAAACGTCCAACCTGCAACGATCGACACGCTCGATTACGCCATCGACCGGGCGATCGACGCGACAGACGAGCTCGAGGATCAACAGGAATGATGTGTCGATCGTGTCAGGCGTGACCGCTCATTTCGTCGCCGGCGCGGCGGCCTCGTAGATGCGCAGGTTCCTGATCGACCACGCCGGTGCGTCCGCGACGCTGTCGGTCTGCGTGATCCGGATGAATCTGGCCCGCAACGGTGCGAACGCGATGGTCGTGTGCGCACCCTCGCCCTTGCCCTCGGCCACCGGCGTGCTCCATGCGGTGCCGTCGGTCGACGTCTGGACGCTGTACCCGCGTGGGTAGCCCACGACCGGCGTCATCCCGCCGCGACCGGCCTGAGGGACAGGCGCGTCGCCGCGTGCCGGACGCGGAATCGCACTGATCGAGTCGAACTGCATCTCCGTGACGACCGCCGGCTGTGGCAGTTCAACCGCGAACCACATGCCCTGCGCCTGCGGAGCGCCGGAGTTCCACCCGCGGAGCGTGACCGCGTCGGACGCTGTCTCCGCGCCGTGGCTCGCGGTCAGCTTCAACTGTTGCGAATCGAGCGGATGCGGCAGCGTCGCCTCGAGCTCCGCAAGGGTCCACGGTGTCTTGCGCGCCGCCGTTTCGGCGCGCACGCGCGCGACGTCGGCCGGCGTCACCATCCCGCCGCTGTTGCCGAAACTGCTGCGGACGTACGACGCGACGCCGGCAATCCATTCGTCGTGTGCCGCCCATCGGCACCATCACCTGCGTGTACGTCTTGCCATCGACCGGTCCCGTCAGGCCTTTGAGCAGCACCTTGATCACGTAGTCGCGATGCGCCTGCACGCGCGGCGAGCCCGCCAGCGGCGGCGCCAGCATCGTGCCGGCCGGCGCGCCCTCCATCGGCGCGCCGCGCCGTCCGGCCGTGACACGCGAAGCACACGGCGTCGAAGACGTCGCTGCCCTGCTGCAGGCGCTTCTCCTCGTCTGGCGCTGAGCGGCGCCGCCGCGTCCGCCGCCGAAGCTGGCCGGCGGCAGGCGCGAGCAGCCGATCGCCGATGAGCGCGACGCCCTTCGCCTTGTTCGCCGCCTGCGCCGCCTTGATCAGATCCGGCGCATCCGGCAGCTTGAACAGGTTCACCGTCAGCATCGCCTGGATGACGACGTTGGGGTCCGTGTCCTTGGTCAGCGCGCGATAGTCGTCGGCGAGCGTCTTGTCGCCGGCCTTGTAGAGCGTCTCGCTCGCGCGGATCGCCTGGATGCGCATGCGCGGGTTCGTGTCCTTCATCTCCTCGCGGACGAGCGCCGCGTCGAGCGCGCCGAGCCCTTCGAGCGTCCAGAGCGCGTGGAAGCGCGCCGACCAGGTTGTCCGAGCCGCGCGCCATCTGCTGCAGCGCGGGGACGACCGACTTGTCCTGCTTCAGGATCAGCAGCGCTGCGCCGTGTCGCGCCACCAGCCGTTCGGATGCGCGAGGTGCGCGACCAGTTGCGCCGGCGTCTCGCTGTACATCTGCGGCGCCGCGAAGTCCGGCGCGATCGCCGGAATCGCGGGCTGCCCGAGGTTCGTGTCCGTCGCCGGCACGGCCGGCGCGCCGTCGTAGCGCAGCCGCCAGATGCGGCCGTGGCGCGCGACCTTGTCGAGCTGATACTGCTCGATCTTCGCGCGCAGGTACGCTGCCCGGGCCGGACCACTCCAGCTCCTGGATGATGCCGTGATACATGTCGGCGACGTAGACCGTGCCGTCCGGCGCGTTGCGATGTTACCGGGCCGGAAGAGCTGTCCTCGCTCGTCAGGAACTCCGCGCCCGGATACGCGTTGTGCAGCTCGTCAGGCCTTCGTTGTTCGTCGATCGTCGCGCGGCGGATCAGGCGTCCGACCGGCTCGGTGAAGAGGAGGTTGCCGTGCAGGTCCGCCGGCAGCCGGTCGCCGCGGACGATGCCGGGCCGGTCGTGGCGGTGAAGTGATTCAGGTTCTGCGCCGGCATGCGCGTGCGCGGGACGCCGCCCTGCATGTCGCCGATGCCTGGCGCCGGCCACACGACAGCGAATCCTTCTCGAACCCGTTTTCCATCCCGGGAGAACAGTTCGGATTGGGCGGCGGAGGCGGCGGTC
>CAWAZT010000017.1:0-507324 GCA_963786615.1 uncultured Acidobacteriota bacterium | reverse complement strand
ATCGAGCAGGGCTCGACGCCACCGTCGGTGCGGTCCTTAAACACGCCGGTGTGCATCTCGCGAAGAGCCGGGACGGCGGGTTCGCGGCCGTCCTGTCGTTCGTCCACGAGGAAGTCGGGATCGCGCCGGGTACAGGAGAACTTCGCGGCCCTCAAACAGGCGGTCGACGCGGCCAACAAGGACGTCAGGTACACCTGGTGCGAGTCCAGTTCAGAACGCTGAACCAGCAGCTCTGGAACTCGTTGACGGACCAGGAAGCGCGCGAGAGAATGCGGAGACACTTCCCAGCAGATCATCCCGGCCGGCCGCGGTCCACAACCGGCGTTGGTATCTTATTGCCGATACCGATGTCGCCCTTTTAGCCTACCAGTCACTCCCTGCCATTCAGCGCATGATGACTTCACGATGCGTGAGACCGAAGTCATCTACCACACCACCTCTGACGTTGCCCGCCGGTTCGGCGTCGTTCCTGATCGCATTCGTCAACTCGCGCGGGCTGGACAAGCTGAAGGCAGCAATCGTCACACGTTCAGGCCAACAGCTCTTCGGCGAGGCCGAGGTTTCGCCGTTGAGGCCGAACGCTATGCCACCGACGCTGCGCGACAGCGTACACGACGGCCGCCAGCGACGTGCAACGAGGCGGCCCTGTGACGCTCGAGGAAGCCATTGATCGTTTTCAAGGCCAGCAGCGCGGCAGTGGCTGAATCGCACACTGCCCGGCGCACGAGGACACGCACGCGTCGCTGTCCATCGCGGGGACGACGGGCGGATTCTGCTGCACTGCCACGCTGGCTGCCCGCTGGAGGCGGTCTTGGGCGCAGTGGGACTCACCATGATGGAATTGTTCTCCGAGTCGAAGACGAGGACGAACGGTGTACGTAGCCAAGGTACCGATACTGCGACGAGACAGGCGAACCTCTCTACGATGTCGTGCGCTTCACACCGAAGGACTTTCGGCAGCGGCGAGCAGACGGGCGGTGGAACATGACCGGCGTGCGCCGCGTGCTGTATCGCCTGCCCGAACTTCAAGGCAAGGTCAGCGTGTACACCGCCGAGGGCAGAAGGACGTTGAGCGGCTCTGTGCGTTGGGCTTGTCTGCGACCACGTCGGTCGGCGGTGCCGGCAGTTGGCGCGAGGACTACACCCAGCAGCTTGTCGCCGCGAAAGTCAAGCAAGTGGTCGTCCTGCCGGACAACGACGATGCCGGCCGCGCCCACGCCGAGGACGTTGCACGAAGCTGCCACGCGGTTGGTCTGCACGGTGAAGGTCGTCACGTTGCCGGCATTGGCGCCGAAGGGCGACGTCAGCGACTGGCTTACGGCCGGGAACGATCTGCGGGATCTCACCGCGCTGGTCAACGCGACCACCTTTTATGCGCCGCCGCCGGCGCCAGTCGTCACGCCGGGCGGTCGCGTCGTGCATCTGACGAAGGCCAGCTCGATCCAGAGTACGGCCAGTCCGTTGGCTGTGGCAGAACCGGATGCCGCTCGGTGCACTGACCCTCGTCGGCGGTCGCGAGGGCACCGGAAAAAGCCTGACGGTCTATACGTTGGGAGCGGACATTCGCGGACGGCTCGTTGGCGTGCTTGAGGGAACGCCGCGCGCGATCGTCGTGGCGGCAACCGAGGACAGCTGGTCGCATACGATCGTGCCTCGACTGATGGCCGCTGGCGCCGACTTGGACCTGGTTTATCGAGTCGACGTGACGACCTCCGAGTCGATCGCGACAGCGCTGTCGCTGCCGCGCGACTTGGTGGCCTTCGAGCAGACCGTAGCGCAGGTCGGCGCGACCTTCGTCATCCTCGACCCGCTCCTGTCTCGCTTGGACGGGACCCTGGATTCACACAAGGACGCTGATGTTCGGCGCGCGCTGGAACCTCTCGTGGCGGTGGCGGAGCGCACCGGCATCAGCATCGCGGGTCTCATCCACGTCAACAAGAGTTCTTCCGACAATCCATTAACCTCACTAATGGCGTCGCGAGCGTTCGCCGCTGTGGCGCGCACGGTCCTATCGTCATGGCGGATCCAGATAACGAAGGGACGCGAATGCTCGGCGTCGTCAAGACCAATGTCGGACGTCTTGACCTGCCGACGCTGTCGTTCACCGTGGTCGGCCCGATGGTCACCGAAACCTCGGAAGGGCAGGTCTGGACGGGCAAGCTCGAATGGATTGGCGAACAGCGACCGCTCGATTCGCGAGGCGCTGCAGGCCACGACGGAACTCGCGAAGTGCGACCCGACGGCAGTGGGCGAAGCCGCCGATTGTTGGAGGATTTCCTGAAGAGCAAGGGCGGCAGCGCGCCGTCCTCTGAGATAAGAAGGAGGCGAAGAGGGAGCGGCGCTCCGAAGCGGCGTTGCATCATGCAAGGAAGAGGCTCGGCATCATGTCCGTCTCGTGTGGCTTCCCGCGGTCGACGTCGTGGATGTTGCCGAGCGTTGCGTCCGAGTCGTCAAAATCCGTAGGGGAGAGTGAAACAAGTGAAACAACTGGAACAACTGAAGCGGCAGGATCGCAGTCGTGCCAGTCATCTCGGTCGTATGAGTCGAATCGCCCTCATCAGACGACGGCTCGAAATGTAGCTGCCAACGCCAACGAGGATTCGGACGATGGATATTTCTGATCACGATACCCACGTCCAGATCGGCGATCTCTCGGTGGCCGTTGCTGCCCTCCGCCTGCCGTGTAGTCGAGGATCGTGCCTTTGACCTTCGGATCGCAGCCGACGGCCGTCTTCACGTCACGCCGCCCGCCCGGCTGAAGCCCAGCGACATCGCCGGGATCCGCGTGCATCGCGACGCCATGAAGGCGCTGATTTCGTTGTGCGAGCAGGCCGGGTAGTGGCCCCTACATGTCCCTGAAGGCGCCCGCGGCATTCTCGAACCTCAGCGTCCGGACGCTGCGCAGCTATCTGAGGCACCCGGCGTGCCCGCTGCCGCATTTCCACGTCGGCGGCAAGATCCTCGTGAAGCAGTCAGAGTTCGACTCGTGGATCACTCGGTGTCGCATCTCGACGGCGGCGCGGGTCGACGCCTTCGTGGCTGACATCCTAAAGGGTCTGTAGAATGGCGCGGCTGACATGGGAGTGAAGGTCCGCTTCGTGAAGGGCACGTGGCGGATCGCGATCGACCACAAGGGGCTCCGCCGATCGAAGAAATCGGCGATCGCGAGACGGCACAGTCGTCGCCAAGCGGATCCGCGAGGCGCTCGCCGCCGGTGACTTACGTTGCACTCGAGCCCGAACGGCGACGACCGTCGAGACCTATGCGAACGAGTGGCTCGAAGAGCCATACAGGGAAACTTGAAGGCGTCCACTATCAGCTTCTACCCCGACAACCTCGAACGGCACGTCGTGCCGTACTCGGCCAACGTCGGTCGCGGATCTGACGCGTCGCGACTGCCGGCTCTTCATCGCCGAGATCCGCGCGAAAGGGCTCAAGCTCAACACCGTGAAGGGCATCGCGCCGAACGCTCAGCACGGTGCTGTCGCAGGCGGTCGAGGACGAGAAGCTGCCCGCCAATCCGGCGCTGCGCCTCGGCGCTACCTGCGTCGGGGCGACGAACCGGAGCCGGAATCGAGCCGCTCACGCGCGACGAGGCGCGTTCCTGGTCGCCGTCGCGAAGGAGCATTTCCCACGCTGGTTCCATCGTGCTCTGCGCGCTGCGCACCGGCCTGCGCCTCGGCGAGTTACTGGCGCTGCAATGGGGCGACATCGATTGGAACGGCCGGTTTCATCACTGTGCAGCGGAACATCGTGCGCGGCGTGCTGACGACGCCGAAGTCGCCACAGCGTCGCCGCGTCGACATGACCGCCGCAGCTCGACGACGGCGCTGCTCGCGTGGCGGCGCGTGCAGCGGGCGCGGTGGCTGAAGAAGGGCAAGCAGATGCCCGCCTGGGTGTTCCCGTCGCTCGACCGGCACGCCGCTCGAGGAGCGAAACGTCCGCACGTCTTCACGCGTCTGCTCGACGCAAGCGGAGCTGCGCCAGATTCGCATCCACGACCTGCGGCACACGTACGCGACGCTGCTGCTGCAGCCGGGCGCGCCGATCATCTATGTCAAGGGGCAGCTGGGACACGCGATGCGTCCAGATCACGCTGCGCGTGTACGCGCACCTGATTCCCGGCGCGAATCGCGCGCGCGGTCGATCGGCTCGACGACGCGGCACGCAACTCGACGCAACCCAGGCGCAACCAGCACCGGTCGACGCCTGGCTGTCGGCGAGAAATCGTGAAATTGTTTGAGAAAAGTGGTGAGCCGCCTCGGAATCGAACCGAGAACCCGCAGATTAAGAGTCTGCTGCTCTGCCAATTGAGCTAGCGGCCCACAGAGAAGAAGGCGCCCCTGCACGCGCACGGCGCGCAGCAGGCAACTTCAAACTTTACCATACTCCGCTTCGGTCCGCGCGCGTGGGAAAAGTATTCCCGCGCTCGAGCTCGCGTGCGCTACGATAGGGCCGTCCTTTTTCCCCAACAACTTCTTGTCGTCGAGGCCTCGCGTGACCGAGTCTGCCGGGAACCCGCAAGATCTGTTGACCGATCCCTCCACCACATTCGTAGACGACGACGGGTCGGCCGAGAGCCGATCGACGAGTTCGTCCGCCGAAGAACCGCGCCCGCGCCGCGGGCGCGAAGGATTGCCGCCCGGATTTCGCATGCGCCACGAATCGCACTACGTGGACGACCTGAGCGCCGCGCCAACGATCCGGCAGGTCGCCATCAGCGAGATCGATCGCGATGACGCGCCCGACGGATCGATGCCGTCGCTCGAGAGCCTGACCGACTCGATTCGCCGCGCCGGCATCCTGCAGCCGCTGCTCGTGGCACCGCGGGTCGGACGCTTTCAATTGATCGACGGCAGCCGTCGTCTCGACGCGGCCGTTCTGGTCGGCCTTCGACATGTCCCCTGCATCGTCCACGACATCGACGCGTCGTCGGTGGAGCAGATGCGGCGCAACGCGAACGTGCCGGCGCCTGCTGACCCACTCCGTCGAGTCCTCCTCCGCGATTCCCGCGTCTGCGGTCCTCGATCTCGCAAGACGGATCGAGCGCGCGCAGGCGCAGGCCGCCGCTGGCGGCGATCGGGTCGTGGCGGACGGCCGCCGACGTCCTGGACTCGGAGCTCGCGCAGGCCGCGAGGGTCGCGCGCGCCGCGGCGGTCATGCTCGATGCGCCACGCCCGCGCCGGCGGGAGGTGTCCGCGCGCGCGCTCGTCGAGCAGGCGACGATCGCGACGGCCATGCAGCGCCGCCTGGCCGGGGTTCGTCTGACCACCTCTATTGATGATCCCGAGTTCCAGGTGCCCGCGGATCCCGCGCTGGTGACGCAGGCGCTGGCCGGCGCCATCGATGCGCTGGCGGCGTTCGTCGATGACCCGACGGGCGCGATCACGCTTTCGGTTCACTGCGTGAAAACCCGCCCGGCGATGATCATCGAGCTGGCCCAGCGCGTCGTGAGCGTCGAGCCGGAGCTGATGGGCCAGTTCTTCGACGTCGAGTCGACGGTCCACCCCGGCGGCGCGCCGACAGCCGTCCTGCTGGCGGCGGCGGCGAGGATCGTGCGGGCGCATGGCGGGCGGGCGGATGTCCGGCGCGACGATCCCGTCGGCTGCACGGTGACCTTCGTGCTGCCGCAGTCGATGGGCCGGTTCGAGGCGTAACCGCCGGAAAAGCTAGCACGAGTTTCGCACTGCGTCCGCACGCGACGCGCGCGAGCAAACCAACTCGTCGCCAGAATGCCGGATAACCCGGAGATTCTGGAACCGGACGCCGGGCTGGGCTTTACGGACCGCGTAAGCGCTTGCGTGCGTCGTAACTCTCGCGGGAAAATGGTGCAGGCTTCGATGACGCTCTTTCGCCGGCCCCTCGCCTCGTGCGCGCTCGCCGTCCTGCTGCTGCAGGTGGGAGGGCTGATTGCCGCGCCGGTGTCGGCCTGCTGTCGAGCCGCGCATGCCGCGGCGCCCGCTGCCTGCTGCAAGCCAGTTCAGCACCAGTCGGGTCCGTGTCCGATGCACGCGGCCTCAGAGCCCCCGCGCCGATCGTTGCCGGATGGCGTGCGACACGCGCGCCGACGCGCCGCTCCTGCTCGGCCTCTTCGCACCATTGCCCAGCGTTCCTTCGATCGCCGTTCCGATCGTCGGCGAGCGCGCGGCGATGCCCGTCACGCCAGTGTTCGTCTCCCGCACGTCGATTCCCGACTCGCCTCCGCCCGAATCGCGCGCGTAACGCGCACATTACCTGAACGGCCGCCATCGTCACAAGCTCGCCTCGACGTGCATCTCTCTCGAGATCACGGCGTTTTGCAGACGCACGTGTACCGAGTCGTTCCCCGATCGCGCTGACGCGTCGCGATCAGCATGTTTCGACGATCGAATCGTGAAGCACGCATGACCCGATCAAGGTTTGGCGCTCTCGGCCTGTGCATCGCCGTCTGGCTGGTGCCGGCCTCGCGCGCCGCGATGCGCAGACGCTGACGTCGGCCAGCGTCACGGGAACGGTGCACGACGCCAGCGGCGCCGTCATACCGGGCGCGACCGTTGACATCGTGAACCTCCGGACGAACCAGGCGCAGCAGGCTGTGACCGACGCGCGCGGCCGATTTCGGCTCCTCTATCTTCCCGTTGGCGATTACGCGCTCACGGTGCAGCTGGCCGGCTTCGGCTCTACTCGCACCGCGCTCACGTTGAAGGTCGGCGATCAGATCGATCTGCCAGTCGTGCTGCAGGCCGCCACCGTCACGGAAGCCGTGCAGGTCGAAGCGGCCGCACCACTGGTCGAAGCGCGGCGAACCGAAGTGTCCTCGGCCGTGTCCCCGCAGGAAGTGGACACGCTGCCTCTCAACGGCCGGAACTATCTCGACCTCGCGCTGCTCGCGCCCAATGTCTCGCGCACGAACCTTCGATCGACCGACCGGTTTGCGGAAACGTCGGCCGTGCGCAGGGACCGCCGTGTCCATCTCGGGTCAGCGGAATCTCGCCAACAGCTTCATCGTCGACGGGCTGTCGGCGAACGACGATGCGGCGGATCTCGCGGGGACATTCTTCAGCGAGGAGGTCGTCCGCGAATTCCAGGTGGTGACGTCAGGCGGCGTCGCCGAGTTCGGCCGTGCGTCGGGCGGCACTGTCAGCGTCGTCACCAAGTCTGGTGGCAACAACCTGACCGGGCGCGCGTACGAATTCTTCCGTGGCGACATGTTCGATGCGCGCAATCCGCTCTCGACCCGCCGCGACGGCTCGACCAACGCGCCGCTGAAGGATCCGCTCCGGCAGAACCAGTACGGCCTGAGCATGGGAGGGCCCATCGCGAAGGACCGCGCGTTCTGGTTCGGCAGCTTCGAGCGCACGCAGCTCGATCGCACCGGCATTGTCACGATAGCCCCGGCTGCGGTCGTCGCGATCAACCGCGTGCTCGACGAGGACGGCTACCCGGGCCCGAGGGTGACGACCGGCAACTATCCGACCGGCTACACCACGAACAACGTGTTCGGCCGCGTCGACGATCAGGTGACGCCGCGCTCGCATCTGCAGGTGCGCTACAGCCTGTACGACGTCGGGAGCGAGAACGCGCGGAACGTCGGCGCGCTGAACGACGTCAGCCGCGGCGCCGCGCTCGACGATACGGATCAGACCGTCGCGACGAGCTTTCTGTCCACGCTGTCGTCCGGCATGATCAACGAGGCGCGCGCGCAATACACGCGCAGCGATCTGGCCGCGCCGGTGAACGACGTCATCGGCCCGGCCGTGAACGTGAGCGGCGTCGCGAGCTGGGGCACGGCCACCTTCTCGCCGACCGCGCGTGTCCTCGATGTCGTGCAGGCGGTTGACACGGTGACATTTCAACGTGGCGACCACCTCGTGAAAGCCGGCGGGGATCTGCTCTACAACCGCGTGAGGATAGATTTTCCTGGCGCGCTCCAGGGCGTCTACGCGTTCACGTCGCTGGCGAACGTCGAGCGGGGGACGTACTCCACGTTCCAGCAGGCGTTCGGCGAGCCGTCACAGTTCCAGTCGAACCCCAACCTCGGGCTGTTCGTGCAGGACGAATGGCGCGTCCGACACGATCTCACGGTCAACGCCGGTATCCGCTACGATCTGCAGTGGCTGCCGCAGCCGGTTCTGCTCGACGCCAACAACATCTCGCCCCGTCTCGGCGTCGCGTACGCCCCGGGGGAAGGGAAGACCGTCTTCCGCGCGAGCGGCGGCCTGTACTTCGATCGGATTCCGCTCCGCGCGACGTCCAACGCCTTGCAGCGGGACGGCAGCAAGTATCAGGTGGCGCAGCTCTCGTTCGGTCAGCCAGGCGCTCCCGTCTGGCCTGCCACGCTGCCGTCGTTTCCAGCGAACGTGCTCGCTTCAGTTACGACGATCAATCCCGACATCCAGGATGGACGGTCCGAGCAGGCGGCGATCGAAATCGAGCGTGCCATCGGACATGGCATGTCGGCTAGCGTCGGGTACAACCATCTGCGCGGACGGCAGATCATCATGTCCCGCAACGTCAATGTGCCGACGCTGACCGCGGCCGAAGCCAACGCCATGGGCATTCCGAATCTGGGCCGGCCGAACCCCGACTTCGGCAACATCAGCCAGTACCGATTCGATCGGAGATTCGTGGTCCAACGCGCTGACGGTGTCGATGCTGACACGGTCGGCTCCATGGGGCCGCGCGCGCGTCTCGTACACGCTCTCGAAGTCGCTCGACGATGCGGGCAATGCATTTTTCCAGACACCGCAGGACAACGCGAACGTCCTCGGCGACAAGGGGCCGTCGGACAACGATCAACGTCACCGGGTCGTATTGAGCGGCACGTTCGGCGACGGAACCAGCACGGCGATCCGTCGTGCGCTCCTCGGCATGCAGATCGGCTACCTCTTTGCGTATGCGAGCGCGTTGCCGTTCAACCCGCAGGCGGGCGTCGATCTCAACAACGACACGACCATCAACGATCGCCCGCTCGGGATGGGCCGCAACTCCGACCGGATGCCGTGCTGGGCCGAGAGCGATCGCAGCCAGACGTGCGGAACGACGACGCTCGACCTCCGCTTGTCGCGAACGCTGAGGCTTCGGCTCCCGGCAGCGGGTCGAGGTGATGGCCGAGGGATTCAACATCTTCAACCACACGAACGTGGTCAACATCAACAGCAACTTCGGCCCTGGGACGACGCCGTCGGTCACGTATAAGCAGGTCACCGCGGTCGCCGACAAGCGCCAGTTTCAGCTCGGCCTTCGGTGGAGCTTCTAACGATGATGGCTCGCAGCACTCACGGTTGGCAGTCGATGATCGCGGTCTTCGGCGTCGCGGCAGCGACAGCGCTGGTTGGCTGCAGCCACCGGTCCGCCGAACGGGTCGTTCTCGCCGTGCCGGACCGCACGAATGCGCACGCGACGCTTGCTGCCGATGGCGCGCGGGTCGCTGCCGTCTGGGCGACGGGCGGCGCAGCTGGCACCGACATCCAGTTCGCGCTGAGCACGGACGATGGCCGTCATTTCACGCCGCCTGTGAGGGTGAATGATGTTCCAGGAGAGGCGAGCGTGTCGGGCGAGCAGCCGCCACGCGTCGTCCTGCACGACGCGCACGTGGATGTCGTGTGGGTGGCCAAGCAGAACGGCATCGGGGTGATCCGGACCGCACGGTCCACCGATAGTGGGACGACCTTCTCGCCAGCGCGCACGATCAGTCCGACGGGCGTGACTGGCGCTCGAGGATGGGAATCGGCCGCGATCGCCGACGACGGGTCGCTGCACGTGGCGTGGCTGGATGGCAGGGCGGCGGGCGCGGCCGCGGATCACGCGGACAAGCAGAGTCATCAGGCCGCGGATCACGCGGAACACGCGGACAAGAAGAGTCATCAGGCCGCGGACCACGCAGAAAACGCGGACAAGGACGAGTCATCAGGCCGCGGATCATGCGGCTCACATGAATCACTCACGTTCCGGCTCGGCGCCGCGGCAGGACATCTTCCACGCGCTCTGGACGGGCATCGAGCCGCTGCGCGAGACGCGGGTCGCGACCAATGTCTGTTTCTGTTGCAAGACCGCGATCGTCACGAACGATGCCGATGTCTTCGTTGCCTGGCGGCATCTGTTCGACGGCGGTGTTCGCGACATTGCCGTCGCGCATTCGTCGGACGGCGGGCTGACGTTTGGTCAACCGGTTCGCGCGAGCGCCGACAACTGGAAAATCGATGCGTGTCCGGACGATGGACCGGCGATGGCGATCGATGGCGTCGGCATTCTTCACATCGTCTGGCCGACGCTGATTCACGAGGGCAACCGGGACCGGATGGCGATCTTCCACGCCTCGAGCGTCGACGAGGGGATGATGTTCTCGCCGCGCGAGCGGGTGGACGATGGCCGCGGGGTTGGCGCGTCGCATCCGCGTATTGCGGCTGGTCGCGACGGCAGCGTGGCGATCGCGTGGGATCAGGTCGTGAATGGCGGCCGTCGCGTGGTTGTGAGGGTCCTGGGAAATCGCGCGTTCGGCGTCCGCATGGTGGACGGCGCGGGATCGTCCAGTTACCCGTCGGTCGTTGCGACGTCGAGCGGTTATGTCGTGGCGTGGTCCGAACAGACCGAGTCGGGCTCGCGCATCGTGGTCATGCGCGGGGTGTAGGCCGAGCCGACTGATCTGATAAACTCAAGGACTCGTCGAGCGCGAATTGCGTGCGCCCGTAGCTCAGTTGGATAGAGCGCCGGGCTTCGAACCCGTAGGTCGGGGGTTCAAATCCCTCCGGGCGCGCCAGCCTTCGCTCGAAACGAGCTACGCTGGCAAGCCAGCTTCGCTCGAACCTTTGTCATTTGCGCCCGTAGCTCAGCTGGATAGAGCGTTGGCCTCCGGAGCCAAAGGTCGCAGGTTCGAATCCTGCCGGGCGCGCTCTCAGTGCTCAATACGCTGACGGCGATCGCTGACGTGCGATGGCGTGTGGCGTTCGCACTGAACGGACCCAGCAGCGCCGGCGCTCGCCCATTTCGTCGCGGAGGACCACCATCGTCCCCCAGTGAAACATGGGACCATTCTTTCTCTCCGTCGCGCTCCTCCTCGGCATCCAGCACAGTCCAGAAGCCCTCCTCACGTCCGCTGAGGAGTTGGTGCAGCAACCGAAAGCCGCGATTGGGCCATCGCCCGTCGTCGTCCGGCAAGGCAGCGATCTGCAAGCGGCCCTCAAGGCTGGCGCCGTCGTCCACTTGCAAAGCGGCACGACGTATCCCGGCAACTTCGTGTTGAAGTCCGGCACCACGCTGGACTGTCAGGGCGCCTCGATCGTCGGATCGAAGGCCGGCCCCGCGCTCGACATTCCGCCAGGCACCAACGATGTCACGGTCAAGGACTGCTCGGTGACGACGACGTATGACCAGAGCGTGATTCGGATCGGGCGCAACGACACCAAGCAGGCCACGCTCGAGGGCGTCCCGCGGCGCATTACGTTCACGCGGGTATTTGTTCCCACCTATCGCGGCAAGCGCGGGTTTGAAATCAGCGGCGCGGACGTGACGTTGCAAGACTGCCGTGTGGACGATCTCTGGGATCCGGCCCTCCGCGACTCCCAAGCGATCAGCGTGACCGGCAACAGCCCTGGTCCGGTGTTGGTGGACGGCGGGAGTTATTCCGGCGGCAGTGAGACGCTGATGGTCGGCGGCGACCCGCCGAAGATCCCTGGCGTCATCCCCAGCCACGTCACCGTCCAGAACGCCACCTTCGGCCATCCCCTATCCTGGCAGCACGACGGGACCAAGCGGGCGATCAAGAACATCCTCGAGCTCAAGACCGGCCATCACATCATCTTCCGCAAGCTTCACCTGTCGGGCCTGTGGGTGGATGCACAACCCGGCTGGGCAGTGGTCATGACGCCACGCGCGGGCGGGGAAATTGCCGATGTGCTGATCGAGGACGTGGTGATGGAGAACGTGGCCGGCGGGTTCAACGTCCTGGGGTCGACCAGCAACCCACCCCCCTCCCCGCACGTCACCAGCGGCGTGCTGTTGAACCGCGTCACCGTGACCACGAATAAGGCGACGTTTGGAGGCACCGGCTGGTTTGCGCAGTTGGGCGCCGGGGTGCATGACTTCACGGTGCAGGACAGCACCTTTGTGGGGGATGGCACGGCGTTCATTGCCACCTACCAGGGTGCGCCGCTGGACCCGGTGACGGGCGTGTCAACTCCGGCTGCGCCGATGGAGACGCTGAGCGTGACCAATAGCAAGTTCACGGCGGGGATATATGGGTTCTTTTTGAATGGGCTGGCGAACGCCAACCCCACGCAGAAGGCCGTGAAAGCCTTGACGGTCACGGGCAATACGATCACGGGCGCGTCGGCAGCGTTGAAGACAGCGCTCCCGCAGAACACCTTCAACTAGCTCTCGGGCTTCTTCGAGTCGCCTTCGCGTTCCACCGAGAGCGACACCTTCGGTTTGAGCCCACCGGTCAGCGGAGTCCGCATCCACGCGTCCGTTGCTACTTCGGCGTCTTGCCCAGCGCCAGCAGGTTCGCCGCAATCCGATACGCTCCGGGCACGCCGTACGGCAACTGACGGTGCAGCGCGTACGCGAAGTACGTCCAGTGACCGTTTCCGTACCGCGCCGTGAGCCAGCCGCCTGATTGCGGCGGCTGACCTTTGTCAAACGTCGAGATCATCGGCGTGTAGGCCTTGTCCCACGTCGTGAAAAACTTCGATCCACGCTGTTCGACCCAATCGTTGAAGTCGGCGAGCGTGATCTTATTTGGCCAGGTGAACGACTGCTCGGCGGGCGCGAGGATCGTGATCGGGGAGTCCTCTTCCGACACTTCTTCCGCGCTTGCGAGGAGCTCGCCGGGGAACGGTGCGAACTGGTTCGGCACCAGCTCGAATGTGTTGTAGAGCACGATCATGTTGCCACCGGCCTTGACGTAGTCCAGCAGACGAGTGTTGTAGGTCTTCAGATCCTCGCGCACGGCATACGCACGCGTGCCGGTCACGATGGCGTCGTAGACCGACAGATCCGCGGTAGCCAAATCGCGCTCGGTGAGGAGCGTGACCCTGGCACCAAGCTGCTGGAGGCCGATCGGCACCTGGTCCCCGATGCCCATCACGTAGCCCACGTTCAGATGGGGCACGACCTGAACGTCGACGCCGCGGACCTTCGCGATCGCAGGACGATAGAGATAGCGGGTTTCGAGGTCTCGCGCCTCGACGAGCTCGTACCCTTCGCGATACTGCTGGCCAGCGACCGTCGCGACAGCGGCAACATCCCGCACCTGGCCATCGATGGTCGCCGCCGTGATCGTGAACCGATAAGTGCTGCGCTCGCCGGCGCGCTGGAACGTGAACGCGTGCAGCGCGGGCGTCGATGTCCACCCAGCCGGCAGTGTCAGGGCAATCTGGCCGTTCGTTGGCACGCTCGCGTTGTGCATCACCGTCACGTCGAGATCGACCGTGCGCGTGGCAGACGACAGGGGAACTACCGCCGTCATCGGCGAGACGGTCACTGCGACACGCGGCACGGTCCGGACTTCGCGGAGGACGAAGCCGAAGGGCAGGTTTGGCTCGCGGCGCCGGACGACTTCCGTCATCTCCACTTCGACGCCGTCCACGCTGTATCTGGCAACCGCAACGAGGGGCGGCGGATTGAACGGCCGCCCGAAAGACGATGAGTCGGACAGCGTGTAGCGATTCTCGGTGAAGGCCCCGCGGCTGAAGTACTCCTTCGTGCTGATCGGCGCCTGGCCCGCCACTGCGACCGTGAAGAAGGCTGGTTGCCGATTGCTGCTGGCTGAGCGATGACTCGTCTCCGCTGACACGCGTCACTGCATACCCGGGCGTGGTGACCAGATTGAGGCTTGTGAGCTGGATGTCCACAGTGCCGCGATTGGTGAGACGTGTGCTCACGCTGAAGGTCTGGCCCGGAATGGGCGCCGTCATCGTCCCGACGGCCTCGCGACCATCGCCGCGGTCTCCACCAGTGGCACTGGGCGTCGGATTCGCCTCGGCCATCGCCGACAACTCCAGCGCCGAGCGCAGCGCTTATCGCCTCCTGGAATTGCCGTTCCTTGATGCGCAGTACAAACACCGCGTCTGGTTCGTTCGCGGATTTCGCAATCACGTCGCGCGTGAGCCTGAGTCCTTCCGCAAGTGCCTCTACGGAAGACGCCGGATCGGTGAATCGAAAGCCGGAGGCCGCGCGTGCAACGGCGGCGTCGATTGCTGCGAGCGCCGAGTCCACACCCGCTGGCGCCGTTCGGCCGAGCGTCTTGAACAGGCCCGCGTAGCTCGTATCGATGCCGTCGAAGATCGAGGTCTCCTTGTCCGGCGCTGTCACGCGGGACGCCGTCCGCGTGTAATACGAATAGGTGTGTCCCGGCGACGGGAACGTATCGGCCGCCGTTCTGCGATCGCTGAAAGCTGAGGCCGAGGCTCGCGATGTTCGCATACGAGTCGCCGAGCCATGGGCTGTACGCGCCGCTGTCGATGCGGAGCGTCCACTTCTCGTCGACGCGCACGCCACCGATGTACACCTTCAACGGCGACCAGGGCCGGAGCCCTTCGGCGATCTGTTCGGGGAACCGGCTCGCGTCGCCGGCGGCTTCGGAGGCCTGCTGCGACAGCAGGCCCGAGGCCGAATGATTGCCGTGGCCGTCGCGCGCATTGCCTTGAAAACGTGAGATGACGATCCACGGCCGCGTGATGCGGATCAGTCGCACGACATCGCGGAGCGCATTCTCGAGGCCCCACTTCTCTGTGGTTTCGTCCAGGCGTTTGGAAAACCCGAAATCGATCATCGTCGAGAAGTACTGCTCCTCGACGCCGTAGTATTTGTCCGCCGTCAGCAGTTCCTCGGTGCGGATGAGCGCAAGGGCATCGAAGAGCTGCGGGCCGATCGCGTTGTCGCCGCTTTCGCCGCGGGTGAGCGTCAGCAGGATGACGCGCGCCCCGTCGCCGCGGCTCAACCGGGCGAGGACGCCTCCGTGTTCGTCATCCGGATGCGCCGTGGCGTGCAACACGCTCACGGTCGTGCGAAGCTTCAGGATCTTCTGCCAGGCGCCCGGCGCCCCCCTGTCCTGCGGAATCGATTGCGATGCCAGCGTGACGAACGCGCTCGCCGTGCTGGCAATGATGACGGCTGTCAGCCTGATGGAGCGCATGCGGGATACCTGAGTGTCTCGCCACTGCTGAGCTGATCACAACGCAGCAGGGTCGAGCCGGTTGACGGGCGCAATCTCAGCGAACAACGCGTTGGACACCGGTAGTCGAGAGATAGGCCTATCGGCCTTTTCTGGAAATCTCATGCTCGAAGTCGAGGACCTCACGAGGCCCGCGATCCCGATAGGGACCGTCACGTATCATCCGTTTCCGACCGGTGAGAACTCACAGGTGGGTTTCAACTTCGATATCACCCCGGCGCTGAACACACTGCTCCTCGGTGGAGCAAATGCTATGGGCATTCGGTTCGACGCGCTCAACTTCCAGGCTCCCTCCAGCGTCAACCTGGCGGGCTCATTTTTCATGCCCACACGGCTCGAGATCAGCCCCGTGCCCGAGCCTGCCACCCTCTCTCTGCTCGGCATCGGCCTGGCAGCAACAGGCTGGAGGGCTCGACGCCGCCGGGGTGAGCGTTGAGCCTGGCGGCACACACCTCAGCTTTACGCACCGGGCAGCGGTTTCCGCGCGAAGCACAGGTCCTCGACGATCTGGCCGTTGATGAGATGTTGCTGAATGATGCGTTCAGCATTTTCCGGTGTAACGTCCCGATACCACGCCCCCTCCGGATACACGACACAGATCGGGCCGTTCGTGCAGATGCGGAAGCACTGGCACTTGGTTCGATAGCACGGGCCGTCGGCACCCGCCAGGTTGAGGTCCTTCATCCGGCGCTTGATATAGGTCCAGGTCGCCTCGCCAGACTCGAGATCTGTGCAGTCCGGGCCGAGACAGACGAAGAGGTGCCGCGCGATTTTCCCGACCCCGAACGCGGCCGCTGCTTCCTCCGGGGTGGCGTATTTGAATTTGGGCATGTGATCCCTGACGTCACCAGGATAACGGCACCCGGCTTGCTCGCTTCACGCGAAGCCGCGAGAAGCGCGGAAACCTGGTGTTGACGAGCTTCAAAGGAGCGACAACATGGCAGATCGATCCCCGCGCCGCAGCGAAGAAGACGACGAGCCGCTGCGTGGTGAATCCGGCGAGCAGATTCGAGGCATTGCCCCGGATGAAGAGGACATCGACGACACCGAGGACGACCTCGACGAGGAGGAAGACGATCAGCGGTTCTAACCTGGCGCGCCGTCGCCGCCTTCGAGCCCATGCGGCCCAGCGGCGGCGGCGCGTTATTTGTGCTTGGCTGCATAGCGCCGCAACACCGCTTCGAGATCGACAGGCTTCGACGTCCGCAACCCTTCCCAGAGATCCCCTTTTCGTTTGAATCGCGCGAGCGCCGTGCGGATCGTGAAATCCGCGGGATCGAAGGTGCTGTCCACCTCCTTCCACGTCAACGGCGTGGACACCCCCGCGAACTCGCTTGCGCGGGCGCTATACGCCGTCGCCAGCGTCTTGCCGAGAATGTTCTGCATGAAATCGACGTACACCGTCCCGCGCGGCCGGCGGGCGACCATGCGTTCGACGGTCGCGACCTTCGGGTGACGCGTCGCTACGACCGTCGCGACGATCTGACAGAACAGCATTCCCGATTCGTAGGACGTTCCCGGCGGCAGCGGCACGTACACGTGAAGGCCGCTGGCCCCTGAGGTTTTTGGAAATCCGGTGACGCCGAGGGAGTGCAGCTCGTCGCGTACCCACCTGGCAACGTCGAGCACGCGCGAGAACGGCGTGCCGTCCATCGGATCGAGATCGATCGCGGCCTGATCGGCGTCGAGCGGCGACTGCACCCGCGAGAACCACGGGTCCTGCGAGATCGCCGCAATCTGCGTCATGTACAGCAGGGTCGTCAGCGAGCCGCCGATGAGGCGCTTCGCGCCCGGCTCGCCGATCGGGTCGAGCTCGTCGGGCAGCGTCTCAATCCGGACGCCAGCGGGCGGCCGCTCTTCGCGCGATCGCTGCTGATAGAACGCCTTGCCCGCGATGCCGTTTGGAAACCGCTTCATGACGAGCGGTCGATCCATCACGACCGGCAGGAGGTACGGCGACACTTCCACGTAGTACCGGATCAGTTCTCCCTTCGTGATCTTCAGATCGGGCCAGAACACCTTCGAGAGGTTCGTCACGCGGAGGCGATCGCCGTTGGGCAGCACGAGATCGCCGTCGCGTCGAGCGTCCTCCAGCGCCTGCAGCTGATTCACGAGCTCGCCGAGCGGCATCCGGCGCCTGCTGTCGTCGTCGTGACGTCGTGACACCGATTCGCGGGCCGGCCTTTTCCATCACCACTTCCTTCGGGCTCTTGTCGTCTCGCAGCCCCAGATACACGGGATGCCGCAGCTTTCCATCGTCGGTCCACTCGGTGAACTTCACCTGCGCGATGAGATCGGGCCGTACCCAATGAGCCGGTTCGTTGGACTTCAGCGGTGTCGAGAACGGGGATTTCGATATCTCGCGGGCCTTGAGCAGCGACCAGACCCGCGCGAGCTCTTTCTGATCGAATCCGGTGCCGGTGTGGCCGACGTACTTCAAGTGCCCGGACTCGTAGACGCCGAGCAGCAACGCGCCGAAGTACTGACGGGTCTGGCGCGGAGCCGTCCAGCCGCCAATCACGAATTCCTGCTCGTGAACGACCTTGATCTTGCGCCACGCCGGCGACCGGCGTCCGACTTGGTACGTGGACGACGCGTCCTTGGCGATGAGGCCTTCCCAGTGCTCGGCGAGCGCGCGCGCGTGCAGCGCACGACCGTCCTTCGCCACCTGCTCGCTGATGCGGATCGTCTCCTTGTTGCCTTTGACGCGAAAAGTCTTCTCGAACAGCACCTCCAGCCGCGCGCGACGAGCCGTCAGCGGCTGGGCGCACAAGTCATCGTCGCCGTCACGCAGCAGATCGAAGGCGATGAACGCGGTCGGGTGCGCGGCATCGACGCGCTCGAGATCCGCGGCGCCAGTCAGGTGGATGCGTCCCTGAAGGCGCTGAAAGCCGGCCGGTCGGCCGCGATCGTCGAGGGCGACGATCTCGCCGTCGAGCACGACGGGATGGCGAAGCCGTCGTCCGACCTTTTCGAGCGCATCGACGATCGCCGGAAACTGCGACGTCTTGTCGTTGCCGTTGCGCGACCAGATCCGGACGCGGACGTCGCCCGCGGCGGGCGTCAGATCGATGAGCGCCCGGATGCCGTCGTACTTCGGCTCGTAGACGACATTGGGGCTCGTCAACGGCGCGTCGGCCAGGGTGGCCAGCATCGGCCGCAGGGACTCGGACTTCTGACGCCATGCCACCGGCCAATTCTATCGAAGGCGGCCGTCGGAGGACGCGGGGCGTCCACCTGCGTTAAGCTACCAGGGCATGTTCCTCCGTCGCGGGAAGACCGGCCTGGCAGCCGTGTTCGGTTCGCTGGAGTTGCGCGTGCTCGAGGCGCTGTGGCGCCGGGGCTCGCGCGGAAGCGTTCGCGACGTGCACGCCGACTTCTCCGGCGCCGCCTACACAACGCTGATGACGACGATGGAGCGGCTGCATCGGAAGGGGATTCTCGCCCGCGAGAGGGCCGGACGCGCGTTCGTCTACGAGGCGCGCTTTTCCCGCGAGGCTCTCGAGACGGCCGCGGCCGCCCGTGCGCTCGGCCCTCTCCTCAAAGGCGACAGCGCCCGTCCGATCCTGTCGTATCTGGTCGAGGCCGTGAGCCGCGAGGACAAACAGCTGCTCGACGAGCTCGAGCTGCTCGTGCAGGCGAAGCGGCGCGAGCGTGACGCGGAGGGGGGCAAACGCTGATGGCGCGCATGGCTGTTGTCGTCGTGCTCTCGGCTGCTGCGTTCCTGCTGATCTGCGGAACCGCTCGCGCTGGGTCTCTTGTCCGGCATCCTGGTGCGCCGCATCGATCGCCTCGAGCCGGTCTCGCGCGCGCGACTGCTGTTCGGATTGCGTGTGCTGCCGCTCGCGGCGGCGGTTGCTGGTGCCCTCGGCGTCGTTCTTCCCACGTTCCTCTGGTTCGAACCGTCAGCCTCGCAGGAGCGCATTCCGGTCACGCTGATCGTGATGGCGCTCTGTGGGCTGGCGCTCCTCGCCCGAGCCGCGTGGAGAGCGGTTCACGCGCTGTCGGTCACGCGCCGGCTGACGCAGCAGTGGCTGGCGGCGGCGCGCTTCATTCCAGGCTTCGACGCGCCGGTCGCCGCGTACGCGATCGACGACGAGTTCCCGACCGTTGCGGTCGTGGGCATCCGGCGTCCCGTGCTGTTCATGTCGTCGCGCGTCCTTCGGGAGTGTTCCGCGGACGAGACGCGCGCGATGATCCTGCACGAGCACGCACATATCGAGGCGCGCGACAACGCACGCCGCCTGGCGCTTCGCGCGTGCCCTGATCTCTTCACGCGCGCCGCGCAGTTCGATCGCGCGTGGGAATCCGCGTCAGAAGAAGCGGCCGACACCGCCGTCGCCCGGCAGTCGCCCCAGCTCGCGCTGTCGCTCGCGCAGGCGCTGATTCGCATCGGACGGCTGGTGCCGGATCCGCTGCTGTCGGCTCGGTGAGCGCCATCTACTCCGGCGGCAGCCTCGAAGCGAGGGTCCGAAGGCTGGTCACACCGCCGTCGTTCGCGCGATCCGCGCCCGCCCTCAGTCGAATGACGATTGCGCTCGCCGGTGCGCTGGCCGTGTGGGCCTTCGCCGCATCCGCTCCCGCGATCCATCAGGCGATCGAAGCGCTCGTCGCCACGCTCCCTTGACCTACGACCGCTGGTAGTAGCGGGATCCCGCCGGTACACTTCAGGTTTTGTGGCATCTGGTGTCTCCTCGTCCCTTCGGCCGCCGCACGTCGCCGTTTCCGGCCTGACCAAGACCTACGGACACTTGATTGCGCTCGACGGTGTGTCGCTCACGATCCGGAGCGGCGAAGTTCTGGGGCTGATCGGGCCCAACGGTGCAGGCAAGACGACGCTGTTCGAGTGCATGGCAGGGTTGCTGCCGACCGATCAGGGGACCGTCCGCGTCGATGGCGAGACGCTGACGCCGCGCGAGCGCGCCGAGCGCCTCTTCTATGTCCCTGACGGTATCGCCCCGTGGCCCGCGCAGACGCTGCGCTGGGCGATCGACTTCACGATCGGGTTCTTCGGCGGACCAGCGGAGCGTCGGGCCGACGTGATCGACCGCTTCGATCTCGCGCCGTTTCTCGACGCGCGCATCGGGACGCTTTCGAAAGGCCAGCGCAAGCGCGCGGTGCTCGCGATGGGGCTGCTCACGCCGCAGCCGCTGCTCCTGGCCGACGAACCGTTCGATGGGCTCGACCTGCGGCAAAGCCGAGAGATAGGCACCGCGCTCCGCGCGCACGCGGCCGCCGGGCGGACGCTCTTCCTCTCGATCCACTCCATCAGCGACGCCGCGCGGGTGTGCGATCGGTTCGTCCTCCTGAGCGGTGGACGCGTGTGTGGAGAAGGCACGCTCGAGGAGCTGACGGACGCCGCGGCCGCACGATCCGATCAGGCCCGGTCGACGACGTTGGAGGACGTGTTCCTTGCGCTCACGTAGGACCGCGTTCGTGTGGCTGCTCGAGAAGGAATGGCGCGAGCTCCTGGCGTCGCGCGCCTGGTGGGTGATGCTCGTCGCTGATTGGTCCGCTCGTCGGCGTCTCGTTCCTCAGCGCCGTGCGGACCTATGCGGAGCTGAGCGGCCTCAACGGTACTGCCGCGGGCGTCGGCGAAGCGTTCTCGCCGCTCGTCGGCGTGTGGGCGCCGACGTTCAGCGCATGCGAGCTGGCGGCCGCGTTCCTGCTGCCGTTCGTGGCGATTCGTCTCGTCGCCGGCGATCGTCAGAGTGGCGCGTTGAAGCTCGAGCTCCAGCACCCGATGCCGACCCTGCTTCGCGTGTCGGCCAAGGCGCTCGTCCTGCTGGGCGGGTGGATCGTCGCATCGCTGCCGCCGCTCATCGCGATCCTGTTGTGGAGGCGCTATGGAGGAAGCCTCTATCCGCCGGAGCTGGCCAGCGTCGCCGCCGGCCACCTGCTGAACGCCGGGCTGACGATCGCGCTCGCGTCGGCCACGGCGGCCGTCGCAGAACATCCATCGACCGCCGCGATCCTGACGCTGAGCGTGACGGTCGGCACGTGGATCATCAATTTCATCGCGGCCGTCCACGGCGGCGCGTGGGAGCGTGCTGCGGGCTACACGCCAACCGCCATGGTCGCCGAGTTCCAGCACGGTCTCGTGAGGCTCGACGTCGTGTTCGTCGCCCTCGCGCTCATCGCCGCGGGCCTGCTGCTCGCGTCGATCTGGTTGCGCATCGGCGTCTCCGTCAGACGACGCGCGTACGAATCGGCGGCCGTCGGCGCGCTCACCGCTGCCGCGCTGTTTGGCTGCACGTTCGTGTCGACGAGCTGGGACGTCTCGGAGGACCGCGCGAGCTCGTTCTCGCGCGCCGACGAGGAAGCGCTCGAGCGCATTCGAGAGCCGCTGCGCATCGAGGCCCACCTGGCGCCCGAGGATCCCCGGCGCGTCGATCTCGAGCGCCGCGCGCTGTCGAAGCTGCGTCGCGTGATGCCTGGTGTCCAGGTGCATTACGTCTCGTCCACATCGATCGGCCTGTTCGAGCAGTCGAGCGCGCACTACGGCGAGATCTGGTACGAGTTGGGAAGCCGACGGACGATGAGCCGGCTCACGACCGCCGAGGGCGTCCTCGAGACCATCTATTCGCTGGCTGGTATCGCGCAGCCCGGTGAGGACGACAGCACCATCTTTCGCGGCCATCCGCTCGCGGTGCCGCCGAGAGGCGCCGCAGCGGTCTTTTATGGCATCTGGCCCGCCCTGGTCGTGGCGGGTGCATTCATTCATCACAGGAGGCACTGATGTACGGACGCGCACGTCCGGGACTGATCGTCCCCGCGGCGATTGTGCTCGTCGCGCCGCTCTGGGCGGCCGATGTGAAAGTCGACCTGAGCAAGGAGACGGTCGGCAACGCCCCGGTCACGTTCGAGTCGATCGTCGGCACGTGGGTCGTGGCGCAGGACGGGGCCGACAAAGTGATCATGGTCGACGGGCGTCCGTGGGTGGCCAGCAAGGACAACCCGACGAAGCTGCTGATCGAGAGCGCGCGCAAACTCTACGGAACGTCGAACGAAGAGTTGATGGACAACGCGAAGCAGTTCGCCTACTACCCGGTCGCGCTGCTCAAGGGTGTCGATTCCTTTTCGAACGGCAGCATCAGCCTGAAGTTCAAGACCGTCGCGGGCGACGCGGATCGCTGCTCGGGCATCCTCTTCAACGTGAAGCCGAACGGCGACTGGCTCACGCTCCGCTACAACGATACCGAGCACAACGTCGTGCTCTGGGAATTCCACAACGGCATCAGGCGTCCGCTGATGCGGCTGCGCGACGGCAATCTCCTGAGCGCGCCTGGGGATCGCGAGAAGTGGCACGAGCTGAGGCTCGACGTGGATGGGGCGAACATCACCGGCTCGCTCGACGGTGCGAAAGTGCTGGAGTACGTCCTCGGCAGTGCGCCGGGTCCTGGCAGGAACGGCGCGCCGCCGCATCCGGATCTGTTTCCTGAGAACAACCCGGTGGTGAAGCCGCCGGTGAGCGGACGGGTGGGTCTGTGGTCGAAGACCGACTCGACGAGTTATTTCAAAGACTACGTCGTCAGCCCCAAGTAGGAGCACATGCTGAAAAAGGTCGTGATTCTGCTCAGCGCCTTCGCAAGCCTCGCGGTTCCCGTGTCCGCGCAGTCCCCCAACAACGCATCGATCGTCGTCCTCGTCACCGATCAGTCCGGTGCGGTCGTCAGAGACGCGAACGTGTCCGTCACGAACAGCCAGACGGGCGCCGTACGCCAGGCCGCGTCCGGTTCCGACGGCAGCGCCTCGTTCCCGGCGTTGCCGTTGACGGGGACCTATTCGGTCGTCGTGACGAAGCCGGGCTTCGGCGACGAGTCGCGCAACGACATCACGCTCCGCTCGAGCGAGACGGCGACGCTGAAGGTGAAGCTGCTCGTCGGATCGGAGAAGGCAGACGTCACGGTCTACGGGACGGACAAGGGCGTGCGCGCTGATGCGCAGATTGGCGTCCGGCTCGACAGCCAGACGATCGACGAGACGCCGATTCCCGGCCGCAAGGTCACGACCCTGCCCCTTTTCAATTCCGCGTTTCGCCAAGGCAAGGGTACGGGCGATCTCTTCGTCAACGCCACCTACTTCATCACCGGCTCGGGCAGCCGCCGCACCACGACGTACATGCTGGACGGCGCGAGCAATGACGAGGGCTGGGGACGCCAGACGATGCTGACGACCGTGCCGCTCGGTGCCGTGCAGGAAGCGGCGGTGCTCACCAACGCATTCTCGGCCGAGTTCGGTTGGACGGCCGGGCCCCGCGATGAACATCGTGACCAAATCGGGCACGAACGCATTCCACGGCGAAGCCCTCTATCTAGGCCGTCCGGGCGACTGGCAGGCGAAGTCGTTTTCGACCGACGGTTTCTGCGCGCCAGGCGTCGCGACGTGCACGACGCCGAACACGCTGCAGGCGATCAATCCCGCTGATGTGCCGGACGAGCTGAATCAGGGGTCGGGCACGATTGGTGGTCCGATCGTCAGGGACAAGGCCTTCTTCTTCGCGACGGCGGACTACACGGCGCAGGACCGCACCACGTTCCTCTCGCCGACGCTGCCGTCGTTCGTCCTGCCGCCCGACGGCAGCCTGACCTATCTCGGACGCTACCGGCAGACGCTCTTCGACGGCCGGTTCGACGACAAGCTGACGCCGTCGCAGACGCTGATGGTCCGAGGCAACTACGATCACTTCTACGACACGAATCCCAACGACGCCGTCGTCGGCACGAGCGCGCCGACGGTGGCCCGGCGGTACACGCGCGGCTCGCGATCGGTCGGGGTCAACCACACGACCGTCATCAACTCGAACCTCCTCAATGAGGCGCGCTTCGGCTACCTGGACGGCGACCCTGTGACGCTCTGGGAGGCGCAGAATCCGTCGACCACCTACACGCGCAGCGGGTCGGTGCCGTTCACGATCGGCGAGTCGCGCGCGTCGGACATCACGGGCCACCAGGTCCAGTTCGCCGACACGATGTCGTGGGCGGTCGGCAGCCACAGCCTGCGTTTCGGCGGCAGCGTGATCCACCACACGTCCGGCGGCACGGGCAGCGAGCCCGGCCAGGCGACGCTGGGGACGTTCACGTTCCTCAGCACGACGACCGCGCCGTTCGATCAGCTGACGCTGGCCGACGTGCAGCAGTACTCACAGCCGGTCAGCTACGGCATTACCAGCTACGAGATGAACCAGTGGATGTCGGTAGCGTTCGTGCAGGATCGCTATCGGGTCAGCGACCAGCTCACGCTCGACCTCGGGCTCCGCTACGACCGGCAGACGCTGACGACCGCGACGAACGACTTCGCGCCCAGTCTCGGCGTTCGCGTGGCATCCGAACGCCGATTCGCGCACCGTCGTCCGCGGCGGCTACGCGATGTACTACACGCAGGTCCGGGCGAACGCGATCGCGAGCGCGCTGACGGGAGGGCTCGACGGCATCACGACCTACACGGCGACGCGAGGGCAGACCGGCTTCCCGACGTGCCTCACGTGCGTCCCAGTGCAGATCGATCCGCGCACGCTGCCGCTCAATCAGCAGCCGGCGCGCAGCATCACGATTCAGGCGGCGCAGGCGGACTTCTACAAGCAACAGTTCGCCAGCTTCGGGCTGAACTTCGATCCGCTGCTCGCCAACTATCCCACCACGTTCGTGAACCCGCGCAGCCAGGTGACGACGATCGGCGCCGAGCGCGAGATCAGGCGCGGCCTGTTCGCCGGCGCGGACTACGTGCATCAGCACTGGGGGAACCTCGATCGCACCGTCGATCTGAACGCACCGGCACCGTTCGATCGAACAGCGTCCGGCCAGGTCAGGACAGTTGCCGCGGCGAATGCGACGCGCCCGATTGTGCCGGTCAACGGCGGGGTTCGATCCGTCAACGTGCTGATGAACCTCGGCAAGGCCGACTACGACGGCCTGCAGACGCATATCGGCTATCGCGGCAGCCCCAAGTGGCAGGCGGATCTGAGCTACACGCTGTCGAAGGCGACCAACACCACCGAGCCTGACGGCAACGGCATCAATCCGAACGACTCGAACATCACGCGCCTCGGAGAACAAGAGCGCGGACCGAGCGTGGTCGATCAGCGCCACCGCGCGGTCATCACCGCCAGCTACAACTTCCCGTACAGCATCACCGCCGGCACGGTGACGATGCTGGCGTCGGCGCGTCCGTTCAATTCCACGACCGGCATCGACAACAACGGCGACGGCTCCAACAACGACCGCCCCGTCGTCAACGGCGCGGTCATCAGCAAGTCCGCGTTTCTCGGGACGGGCACGCAGGACGTCAGCCTGTTCCTGGAGGGCCGCGTGAAGCTGAACCAGGGCAGCATCCTGTTGCGGCTCGAGGGCTTTAACCTGTTCAACCACGGCAACATCCTGGGCCGCGCGCAGACGACCTACGGCGACATTGCGACCGTCAACCCGACCTTCGGCCAGATTGTCGCCGTCGGGACGGCCACCAACGCGCTACCAAGCCTGGCGAACATCGACCCTCCCCGGATGTTCCAGTTCCAGGTCAGGTACATTTTCTGATTTGGTGATTTTCTGATTTGGTGATTTGGTTATTGGTGACTGGCAAAACCATGCATTTCCGGGTACCGGGGTTGAGTTTCAGGCGGCGGCGCCGATAACTTGCTGGTAGGGTGGGAGAGAGCATCAACTAGCCGATCACCAAATCACCAAATCACCAAATCACCGAGATTACGAGATCAGACTATGGCTGCGAGACCGACCTGGAAGGGCTTTCTGAAGATCAGCCTCGTGAACATCCCGATCCGGGTGTTCCCGGCGACGGATTCCGCGGCGACCATCAGTTTCAACCAACTCCACGGCGAGTGTCAGACGCGCATTCAGCAGAAACGCTGGTGCCCGAAGTGCGAGCGTGAGGTGCCCTTGTCGGAGGTCGTCAAGGGCTACGAGTTCGAAAAGGGGCGCTACGTCGTGATGGACGAGGAGGATCTCGCGAAGGTCCGGCCGGAGTCGACCCGCGTGATCGATCTCGTGCAGTTCACGGAGGTCGAGGCGATCGATCCCATCTACGTCGAGCGACCGTACTACCTCGCGCCGGACGGCCAGATGGCGCAGGAGGCCTTCGCGGTCATGCGTGAGGGCATGAAAGGGAAGGCGGGCATCGGCAAGCTGGCGTTGTACGGCCGCGAGTACCTGGTGGCGGTCCAGCCGAAGGACAAGGGGCTGGTGATGTACACGATGCGGCGCTCGAACGAGGTGCGCAGCATGGATGCGATCGAGGAGCTCGAAGGCGTGCCGTCGAAGGTCAAGCCCGACGAGATCAAGCTCGCCAAGCAGGTGATCGGCAACTTCGAAGGGCACCTCGATCTCACCGAGTACAAGGATGCCTATCAGGAAGAGCTGCAGCGGATCATCGACGCGAAGATCGCCGGCGAGGACGTGGTCGCGACGATCGAGGAGACGCCGCCGAAGGTCGTCAACCTCATGGACGCGTTGAGGCAGAGCCTCGATCGCGTGAGTCACCACAAGAAGAAGTCGGCGAAGGCCGACATGCAGGTCGCGGCCAAAGCAGTCCAGCCGCCCAAGGCGGCCCGCGAGAAGAAGCGCGCCCGCGGCTAGCCGCTCAGCTTCCCTGGAGCTGGTCGAAAATCTGGCTGCGGACGAATTGCGTGGTGCTTCCCGGGCCGCATCGAATGATCAAGGCGGGATGCCCGCTGACGAGGAGCCGCCATCGACCCGGCTGAGGGGCGGGCTCGAATGCCAGAGCCGCGTCGCCCCGACCCAGCTCTTTCAGAACAGCTCCTGGCAATTCGTTCGAGATCCTGTTGGGTCACCGGGCAACGATTGTGAAGTAACCCGGCCCCATCGTCAATGCCGGTTTTGCCGGCGTGATTACCGTCCGAGCATTTGTACCAGCGCCGTGCAGCCCTTGCCCTCCGCGTAGCGGCGCGCCGCAACGGCGTCGGGAGCGGTGCCGAGCCGTAATCCGGCATCGCGCTGAAGCAGGGAGCGCACGACGGCGGTGTGCCGGTCGCAGCCGTTCCACCGATAGTCGATGTCCCAGACGCCGCCGACGGCGGCTGTCATCACCCGCGCGCCGGCGTGCCCGTCGCCGCGTGGATCGACGCCGCGCAGGAGCAGCAACGCCACACTCTTCGCGTCGCCGTAGCCGCTGGCCATCACGAGCGCCTCTCGGCCGACGTCACCGTCGACGGACGCGCCGCGCTCGAGCAGCCGTGCCACGGCGCGGACCTGCCCCTTGTGGACGGCGTGCATCAGCGGCGGCCACGCGTTGACACCGCTCCCGGCGTTCACGTCTGCGCCGGCGGCGATCAGCCGATCGATTTCTCCGATGTCTCCCGTACGGGCCGCCTTCGCCAGCGGCGTCAGCGGATACCGGGCTTCGATGATGCGCGAGCAACCGCTGACGACAATCGCGCACAGCACCGCGCAAATGAAGCGCATGGGTCACCGTCCTCTCGTACGTGCATGCGGTCCTCCGAAGCCGGCCACGGATTTACTTTGCATTACAAAGAACTTTGTTGTCAAGGGCTGCGGAACACGCGGAGGAAGTTCGGGGCCGCGGACCACGCGGACAGACACGGAAACGGGCTTCTGTCAGGGCCGCGGACCACGCGGACGGACGCGGACCAGATTTCTCACGGGCCGCGAATGACGCGGACAGACGCAGAAAGGGCTTCTTTCAGGGCCGTCGTGGCGACGATTGAATTCCTTACCATCTCGAGCGTGGTGCCGTCCTGGCCGGCACCACGGATCGCACGCAAGGGGCAGGACTGAGAGAGTTAGGGCTTCTTGCCTCGTAATCGACGTCCGATCGCGGCGATGCCGGTACCGAGCAGCAACAGGCTCGAGGGCTCGGGTGTCACCGACTTGAACATGTACCTAGGGCCGCCGATCCCGCGATATGCGTTGCCGTCTCGCATGAAGGACTGCGTGGCGGTACCCAGACCGCGGAAGCGGCCGTATCCGCCCCAGATCAGCCATCCCCTGAAGGAGAACGGCGTCGCGATCGTCAGCGTCGGGAACATCACATCAGGAAATTCCACCGGTGTGGCCATGAACTTCAGGTTACCTCTGAAATCCAAGGGCACGTCTGGATCGCTCAGAGTGTGTCCATGCCCCGACCCGAGCACGGTTTGCGCGTAGACACGGTTCGCGTCGAACGGCGGGTTGCGGAAACTCAGGTTGACCGTGTCGCCCGCCGTGCACGTAGTGCAGCTGCTCGCAAACGTCTTGTCGGGGGTCGCGCCGCTGGTCTGATGGAATTCGAACGTCGGCGATACGAAGCTGAAGAAGTCTTGGCCCGCCTGGGTGAAATAGCTGCCAGAGGTCACCCACGTCGCTGTATCCACGGGGTCTGCGGCCGCCTGGCGTGGTCCAGCGGTCACCAGCGCCATTGCCATCGCGATCGTCAAAGCTGTCCACCCGTTCCGCATCGGCCACCTCCCCTTGCGTCTGCGCCCGCGCCACGGCTGGGCCGTGAGTAGAACGTTGTCGCTTTCGGGATAGCGGGGCGCCCAACATTCCCTAACGGTCCGCGGCTCGAGCCGCGGATCGGAGTGACTCGGGCCAAGGTGCACGCGGAGTGCCGCGCAATTCGGCGATATAGCTGAGCAGCCACTGCACCGCATCAGCGCTCCTCGGCCAGCGGCGCCCTGCGGTGGAACGGTCTGACTTTTACCTGGAGGCCAGCAGTTGGTCGTCCGGTCGGTTTCTGAGAGCCTGGAGATACCGAAGGCCGCTCGGTTCCGTTCATGGGCGGACTATGGCGAATCGCCATCGACGGAACTCGGGCACCCGAGCGAATCGAGATAGCCGGAATCGGCGCGTATGGTGCGCATGTCAGCCCCGCGCAACACAGACTGCTGTTCAGCAGCTCTCGAGACCATGTGGACGTGTATCGCTTCGAAGCCGGCCACGAGCCCAAGCCTGTGCTGACGTCGTCGGTGGGGGACTTCGACCAGGACTACTCGCCCGACGGCCGCCACATCGCGTTCGCGTCGGTGCGCTCCGGAGAGGCTGTCGAAATCTGGCTGGCCAAGGTCGATGGATTGGATCCGCACCAGCTCACCCACGGCCCCGGTCGATGGCAAGGATCGCCGCGCTGGTCGCCCGACGGCCGGCGCATCGCCTTCGACTCTGTCGATGATTTTAGGGCATTCGCACGTCTGGACAATCGACGCCGACGGTGGTGTCCCACGGCGGCTGACCAGCGACCCCGGCCACCAGAACAGGCCGATCTGGTCCGGTGATGGCACGTATGTCTACTACTCGGAGACCGAGGGCAATCAACAAGACATCTGGCGCATACCGTCCACGGGTGGCGTGGCACAGCAGGTGACGCGGACCGGCAGCGTGCAAGCCTACGAGGTGACGTCGGGCCGCTTCCTCGTGTATCAAAGTGGCGATGGAAAGAAGCCTCTGCTGCTGCTCCCATTGGACGGAGGGATCGCCAAGCAAATCGTGGCGTGTGTGAAGAAGGCCGGGTTCGCGGCCAGACGGGATGCGGTCTACTACGTTGGGTGCGAAGACTCGGCCAGCCCCTCCATCCATCGTGCGGATCCGCTCACTGGCCGCGACGCCAGGCTGGGGACACTGCCTGATTACTACGACGGACTTCCCATCAGTGTGGCGCCTGATGGCGCGTCCATTCTGTACCCGCGAAACAGCCTTCCCGTCGGTGCGGAGTTGATGCTGATCGAGAACTTCCGCTGATCGTACTCCCGCACGCACGGAGTCTCCATATCCACCGCTCGCATCGTCCGATTTCGGCGTCCTCGAGCTGGACGTCCGCGCGGTGAGCTGCGCGAAGGATCGTCTTACTCAGGGGTTTGTTCGAGAGTGCTATGCGAGTGCTGTACGGCTGGGCGGAGATGGCGCGTCAATTCTTCGGGCGGTTCTTGGGCTGGCGCGGCCACACAGTTCCTCGCATCTTGTCGCACTCACGTTGAAGGTCAGCGGCCCGGAGATAGAACACGTGGCGGCATTCGTGACAGGAAAACCCATGGAGATCGTACCCGTGCACGCTCACCTCGCGCGCGCCGAACGACTGACACTTCGGACACGTCAGGGGGGCTGCCATTAGATGGCCTTCGCGCGGGAATGGTGTTGGGTTGTTCATAAGGCCGTTTCTCGGAGGGCAAAGCCAACACACAGTACCCCGTTAAACGCGCGACGGCTATGCAATACCGGACACCAGCCAACTAGCAGATTTTGTGAAGCAACAGTCACCGACGCCGATGTCGCGGCGAGTTTACACGAGACGTGTGGCGGCATTTGATACAAAGTCTACTCTCGGATAGGAGAAACGATGGCAGAACAGAAAAAGCGGTCTCAAGCCGAATGGGAGTTGTGGAGGGGGTTTTTCAGCTTAGCGCTGACCGGTACTGCACAGCCGGCGGATGGGGAAGCCATTAACGTTCAAAACATTGTCGGGTCGGCGGCCGCTATCGCCGATGCGGCTGTTGCCGAGCTGAAGAACAGGCGGGCCTCGGAAGGCAAAACCGACATCACATGGTAGCTATTCCGTCTGGCGTCTTCGCGCGAAGTCTGGGGACATCTGTCGTCATCTCGCGTGGAAGCAACTGACCGGCATCCTGCGGGACGTTCGCGGCATGTTGTTCGCAGACGAAGCGCTCGTCCTCACACAACGAGCAGCTCTGGTCCTGAATACTATCAACGGCCGCAGCGGGTCTCTCAAGTCTGCAATTGCGGGAGGGAAGAGATTCGCGACGTGTGAACCGTGGACACATCCGATCGGCGGTGAGATCCGGCTCGAGGCGGCGGGAGAATTTCAGCGTAGTGAAGCTGGCCGCGATGGGCTGGCGCTGATCGATCTCGCGATGGGAAGGGGCAGGCCGCCATTTCCCCGGTGCCTCGTTTGCATGGGCCATGGTCCCAGGAGGGGCAGCTATGTCACCTAGGGGCCTTGGCCTCGTAGTCCTCGCCGCCACACTGCTTTTGCCGAGCCCGTGCAGCGCAAATCCGATCTCCATCGACCAGTCCTACATTCCCAGCCCTCCGCCGGACGGGTTCATCATCGAAGCGACTCAAACCGTGGCGCAAACATTCACGGTTGGACTCAGCGGGATGCTGACCGCGCTCGACTTGGAGTTGGGGTGTTGCAGGTTCGGTCCGCCATCGGACGACCTGCTCGTCGAGGTCCGCTCGACGTTGTCCGATGGTTTTCCATCTAACCAGGTGCTTGCCAGCACGGTGTTGCATCCGGCCGACATTCCGGTTGATTCTTTCGCGTTCGTCCGGGCAGCGCTTGGGCCTCACGGCTTCTCGGTCTCACCGGGCGAACTGCTCAGCATTGTTTTGAGTTCGTCAGCGCCTTCCCTGGAGGGCGGCGGTACCCAACCGTACGCCTGGTTCACTACCGATGGGCCCGGCACCTATGATCGCGGGACCACTTTCGTCGATCGGGGAAGCGGATTCCAAGCCGCTGGGACGGACATGGGATTCAAAACTTATGTCGGTCTCAGCGAGGTGCCCGAGCCGCCAGGCCTCCCGTTCCTCGCCGTCTTACTACTGACGCTGTCTGTTCGCCGAAGCCTGAATTCCCCGAGTCGCACCTCAGGCTGAGCGGGACAACTGCGCCATCATTCCGCGTTCCGTCCTATGAGGGCATTTGACTACGTCGTCCTAGCGAATCGTCTACAGTTCGCGAACGTCGGACGCAATGATCCATGTCCGTGCGGCAGCGGCCAACAATTCAAAAAAGTGTCACCAGACGAGCGTCCGTTAGCTAACCGTTAGCTAGCGTCGATCCGAACTCTCGTTTTCAACCGATTTACAGGGGGTTTTGCGGGTTGGGGTGGATGACGGGACTCGAACCCGCAGCGTCCGGAGCCACAGTCCGGTGCTCTACCTTTGAGCTACACCCACCATCGGTGGAGAGAGGAGAACCTTGGAAGTGTAGCACCCGCAAGAGCGGCCGGGCAACAACGCCACGAACTCCTGCGCGTGTTCCGAGGCCCTTTAGAGAGGAAGTCGTCGTTCGCCGGCTGAGAAAACCCGCTCCGCGTCTGTCCGCGTCGTCCGCGGCCCTTGAGAAATCTGCTCCGCGTCTGTCCGCGCGTTCCGCGGCCCGTTGAGAAATCTGCTCCGCGTCTATCCGCGTCGTCCGCGGCCCGTTGAGAAATCTGCTCCGCGTCTGTCCGCGTCGTCCGCGGCCCTAGCCGCGCTCGCTCGACGCCCTCCGCGGCCCTTCGCGCCACGGCGCGTCGCTCTTCGTCAGCTCCGACAGCTCGCCTTCGGTCACATGGACGGCCGCGGTGTGGACGTGGCGGGACTGCTGGCCCTTCGCTTCGTACATCAACTTGTCGGCGCGTTGGATCAATTCGGCAGCCAGCTTGCGCGCCACGCCGCGGCGCTCCGCGACCGGACCAAGCCGCAGGCAGACGACGCCGACGTCCACTTTCACCGGATGCGTCTTCAGCCGGCGATCTTCCCGCGACCAGTCGTGGCCTTCCACGGAGGTTTTGAAGCGCTCGGCGATCTCCAGCGCCTCCGCGCATCCCGGCAAATCGGGAATCAGAAAACAGAATTCGTCGCCGCCGAAGCGCGCGTGCAGGTCGCGCGCCTCGCTCCGTTCGACGGCGAGGAAGTCCTTCGAGCGGATCTGATCGGCGAGAATCCGCGCGACGCTTTCGATGATGCGATCGCCCGTCGCGTGACCAAGCGTGTCGTTGTACCACTTGAAGCTGGTGATGTCGACGACGCCGACCGAGCACCACCTGACGCGCTGCTCGACCGCCAGGAACGACTCGACCCGTTCCATGAACCAGTCGAAGTTGAGGAGCTTCGTCTTGGGATCCCGATGGGATTTTTCGGTGAGATCGGCGACGACTTCCTCGAAGTAGCGGGCGATGTTGCTGACGGTGACGTCCTTCTCGCTGATCTGCCGCTGCAGCCGATCCATCTTGCCGGTGAAGCCTTCGGCGAGCGCGCGAATCGCGTCGTGCTTCGATTCCTCGAGGAGCTGCCGCTGGCGTCCGACGACCTCCTCGATTTTCTGAAGGAGCTGCGCCTCCAGATCCGGATCGAGCGTGAGCTGTTCATGAATCCAGTCCCTCAGCTCGGCGGTCGTACGCGGACCTTCCCCCATTGGGGCTCGGAGCCCACCGTCGAGTCGAGGCAGCTTGGCCATGGCTACGCGGGTCATGTACTAATCAAGTCACGTGCCGCTCCGCGAATGGAGCCCGGGCGCGGCCGTTTGCTGACAATCCTGAGGGCGCAACCGCCAATCATCGAGAATCCCTGGAAAAACTGCGCGCGGCGATCTGACGATTTCGTCGTCTGTTGTGTTCGCGCTACCCACACGGGATTCCATGACCCAGCAAGTCGTGAAAGCCACTACAGCTTTTTGGAAATCCGCAGCGTGAAGCTACAGTCCGTGTTCAGGTTCAATGCTGTCCGTGCGACCGTGACGTGAGCCCTTCCGGCCACGGCTGGCCATCGAAAGCGCGGCCTTTCCGGCCGAAAAAGGCCGTTCTTAGCTCGACCGTATGTCGCGGCCCTCTTTTCCGAGGCAGCTTTGTGCAGTTTCGCCAATGGATCAGGCCCGTTCGATGCAAAATGGAGGATCCGTGGGGCAGATGCCTCGAACGTTGATCGTCGACGATTCACCGACCATGCGTCGGATGGTGATGGCGTCGCTGCGCGAGGTCTGTCCCGGGGGGTTCGTCGAGGCATCCAGCGGTCTCGAGGCCATTGAACGGCTCGCCGTGATTCCGGTCGCGCTCGATCGTGCTCGATCTGAACATGCCCGACATGCACGGTCTCGACGTGTTGAGGTTCATCCGGCGTCACAACGCGTTCGGCGAACTGCCCGTCATCATCCTGACGACGCGCGGCGACGAGAGCAGCCGAGCCGCGGCCCTGGCGGCCGGTGCCTCCGCGTACCTGACCAAGCCCTTCGTGCCTCAGGCGCTCGCCGACCAGGCACGCACGCTGCTCGCGCCCGCGCATCAGGCAGTGGCTTCCAAGGACAACGATGGCGACCGGTGACGAGAACTTCCTCGCCGGCTTCATGGACGACTACTACGCAGAGTGCGATGAGCACCTCGGCACGATTCGTCGTCTGCTGCTGACGCTGGAGGAATCGATCGGCCGCCACCCGGAGCAGCCGGTGCTCGAGGAGCTCTTTCGCAGCTTTCACTCGATCAAGGGCATTTCGGGGATGGTCGAGTTACGCGAGGCCGAAATGCTGGCTCACCACATGGAGAGCCTGCTGCGTGCCTTGCGCCAGCACGACGTCGTGGTCGAAGCCGCGGGCGTGGACGCGCTCGTTCGCGGCGTCAACGTGCTCGAGCGGACCATCGCGGCGCGTCGCACCGGTCAGCCGCCGCCGGCGTCGGCCGAGGCGATTGCCCTGATCGAGGCGGCCATCCAGAACGCGACGCCGTCTCACGGACCACGCGGCCGCGGCGCCATCAGGCGGTCAGCAGCCCTCGTGGCGTTTGACCTTCGTGCCGTCGCCCGCGCTCGTGGACCGGGGCGTCAACGTCGATAGCGTGCGCGCCCGTCTTCGCGCCGTCGGGACGATCGTCGACGCCGTTCCCAAGGTCTTGCCGACCGGCATCGCGTTCGAGTTCCTCTTTGCAGGGGACCTGGACGCGGCAACGATTGAGGCTTTCCGCGCGGACGGCATCGCGGTCGACCAACTCGACCCGGATCAGGCCTTGGCCTCGGCCGCGTGCAGGAATCGGCGCGCGGACGCTCGGCGGATCCGTGGCGCACGGTTCCGAGGCTGTTGCCGCCGCGCCAGGGCACATCGTTCGGGTCGAGCTGGCCCGCCTCGACGAGCTGATGCGCATGATTGGCGACCTGGTGATCAGCCGGGCCCGGCTCGACGACGCGCTTGCCGCCGCCGAGCGCCATGTGCCCGCGCGGGAATGGCGAGCGATCCAGGAAAACGCGGTCCTGATCGAACGGCAGCTGAAGGATCTCCGGGACGGCGTGACCCGCGTGCGGCTCGTTCCCGTGCGGGAGATTTTCCAGCGGATGCGATTCGTGGTCCGCGATCTCGAGCGCGAGATCGAGACGAAGGTGCGGCTCGACCTGCGCGGGCAGCAGACGGAGATCGACAAGTACCTCATCGAGCGCATGATGGATCCCGTCCTCCATCTGGTGCGGAACGCCGTCACCCACGGCTTCGAATCCCCGGCCGAGCGGCTGGCAGCCGGCAAGCCCGCCGAAGGCACGTTGACCCTGAGCGCTGTCGGGGTCGGTGACTCCGTGCTGCTCGAGATTGCCGACGATGGTCGCGGGGTGGATGTGAAGGCCGTGACCGCGCGCGCCCGCACGCTTGGTCTGGCGTTGCCCGACGGGGAACTCGACGAAGCCGCGATCCTCGATTTGATCTGCGCGCCCGGATTCTCGACGCGCGACGAGATCGACCGCGCCAGCGGCAGGGGCGTGGGCATGTCGGTCGTGAGGACGACGGTCCGCGAGCTGAACGGGCGGATCTCGATGTCCACGACTCCCGGACAGGGCACGCGATTCGCGATCGAGCTGCCGCTCACGCTGTCGATCGCCGACGCGCTGATCGCCACGGTGGGCGATCGGACGTTCGCCGTTCCTCAATCGGCGGTTCGCGAGGTCCTCGAGGTCGAGTACGGATCGCTGCGCCAGGTCGAGGATCGCGAGATCGCGCCATTTCGAGGCGGTGTGCTGCCGATCCTTCGATTGAGCCGTATCTTCCATCTCACGGAGCATCCGCGTCGGGGGCTTCACGTGTTCGTGGTCGGCACCGGCCAGGATGCCGTCGGCATCGCGGTCGATCGCATCGTCGGACAACGCGAGATCGTCGTGCGAAGCATGGCTGACGCGCTGATCCGAGTGGATGGGATTGCCGGCGCGACCGATCTGGGGGACGGCCGGGTCGTCCTGATCCTGGACCTGAGCGTCCTGTCGCGACAGACGCGGGCTTACGGGCAGGCCCGGACGAGTCGCGTGCCGGCATCGTCGGCCCTGCAGGGACCAGTGTACGAGGACGGTGCCCGATGACCGAAACATTCATTCTCTTCACCGTCGCGGGAACGACGTACGCATTGAGGAGCCGCGACGTGGCGCACGTCGAGATGGTCGAGGACGTGACGGCGGTACCCAACGCCGTGCCGTTCGTCGATGGCGTCGTGTTCTCGCGAGGCGCGGTGGTGCCCGCGCTGAATCTGCGCGCCAGGTTCGGGTTCGACCGGGCACCCTACGATCTCCGCACGCGATTGCTGGTCGTGCGAACGGAAGGACGAAGCGTCGGCCTGGTAGTCGATGCCGCGCGTGAGTTTCTGACGCTGGACTCCGCCTCGATTCAGCCGCCAGGGTCTGGCTTGAGCGGCTTGAGCGGGCGATATCTCGAAGGGGTCGTGAACATCGGCGACCGCCTCGTGCTCGTGCTGGATCTCGGAGAAGTACTGAGTTTCGGTGATCCCATTCCGGCCGCCTGATCGGCCAATATCCTAGAGGAGCAGTCATGGCTCGCCGCAAACCAAACGGCCGTGCCGGAAATCCCCGTCCCGTGTTCGATGCGCGGCAGGTCGTGTCCGAGGCGGAACAGGTCACCGCTGCCGCCACTGCGATCGCGCGTATTACCGACGAGGTCTCGGACGGGGCGGACCTGCAACTCCGTTCGATCGAGCGCATCGTCAGCGGCATGACGCAGAGTCACCGCGTCGATCGGTGAGACCGCGGGACAGGCGGAGTCGATTACCGCGTCCGCGAGCGAGCTGCTGTCGTCCGGCAACGAGATGGCGGCGTCGATCGAACAGGCGACCGCCAACGGCGCCAGCGTCTCCTCCGGTGTCGCGCAGGTGGTGGCCTCCATCGAGGAGACAGCCGCGTCGATTCAGCAGGTCTCGGCGACGGCACAGGACATGTCGACGGCTGCCCAACAGGTGACCGCGTCGGTGACCGAGATGGCCAGCTCGATCAACGCCGTCAGCCGCGACACGGAGTCGCTGACCGTGTCGGTGACGGAAACATCGACGGCGATCGAAGAGATGACGCAGTCGATTAAAGGCGTGTCTGGGAACGCCGACGACCTGGCGGCCGCGGCTGAGGAGACGTCGTCGGCAATCAACGAGATGGCGGCGTCGATCGAGGAAGTTGGCGCGATGACCGAGCGGCTCGCAACCGCGGTCGAGGAGAATTCGGGCTCGATCGACCAGATGTCGCGGTCGATCCAGGGCGTGGCGCAGAGCGGACAACGGATTACCGACTCGGCGCGCGTCGCCGCCACGAGCGCGGCCGACATGGAGCGTTCGGTGCAGGCCGTGTCGACGCTCGCCCGTCAGGCGGACGAGATGACGCGGCGCGTGTCGCGGGAGGCGGAAGATGGCGGCGCGACCATCCAGCGCTCGATTCAGGGCATTTCCCGGATGCGCGAGTCGATGACGCAGTCGGCGGCCGTCATGCGCGAAATGGGCAAGCGAACCGGCGACATCACGAGCATCGTGGACACCATCAACCTGATTGCGGAACGCACGAACCTGCTGTCGCTCAACGCCTCGATCGAGGCCGCGCGGGCAGGCGATGCCGGCCGCGGGTTTGCCGTCGTTGCCGAGGAGATTCGCAACCTGGCCGATCGGTCGGCAAAGGCGACGGCCGACATCGCCGGGATCATCAAGTCCCTGCAGAACGTGGCGCAGGATGCCGTCGCGGCATCGAACGACGGCCTGCGGGTCGCAGACGAGAGCAGTGTGCTGGCGGAATCGGGCGCAACGGGGTTGAAAAGGATTCTCGCCGGCGTCGCGGAAGCGGTGACCGTCGTTGGCCAGATCGCGACCGCGTCGGAGGAGCAGCGCGCGTTCGGCCAGGCGGTCGTCTCGGCGATTGGCGCGACGGGAGATCAGGCCCGATCGATCGCGGCGGCCACGGCCGAACAGGCCACTGGCGCGAGCTGCGATTGTGCAAGCCACGACCCACATGCGGAGGATCGCGCAGGAAGTGACGCACGCGGTGGCCGAACAGGGCCGGGCGTCGCGCGACATCATCAAGGCGGCGCAGGCCGCGTCGCGGCTGGCCGGTCAGGTGCGCAAGGCGGCCAGCGAGCAGTCCAGCACGGCAACGGAAATCTCCAAAGCCAGCGAATCCATGCAACGCGGCGCAATGGCCACCACGCGCGCGCTGGCCCAATTCAGGCCACGGCCAGCGACGAGATCGCAAAGGCCGCTGACGCGCTGGCTCGTCAGGCGGTCATTGTCAGCAGGGCCATGACCGAGCAGGGCACCGCGGCGTCGGAGATCACACGCGCGGCGGAGTCGATGCGGCGCAAGGCCGACGAGACCGCGAAGGGCCTCCGCGAGCAGGCGAAGGCGATGAAGGACCTCGTGACCGCGACCGCGAACACCACCAAGCAGATCAAGCTCATTACCCAGTCGAACGCGCAACACTCCCAGGCGGCCGACCGCGCTCCTGAAGGATATGAGCGAGGTCAAGGCGATCACGGACCGCAATGCAAGCGGCGTGAAGCGAACGCGGAACAGCACAGGCGACCTGCTCAGATCGGCCGAGACGTTGGCGGGCATCGTGCATGACCTGACGAGCGCGACCGAGCGAACCAACGGTCGAAACGAGCGGACCAACGGCCATTGAGCGACTCGCAGACAAAGCCCCCCTCGCCGCTCGGCGTCTTCACCGTGGACACGGCCGTCACGATCCGCGCGTGGGATCGGTGGATGGAGGAGGCGACCGGTATCGCCTCGGCGGACGCGAGCGGTCGGCCGCTGGTCGCGGTCGTGCCGTCGATCCGCCGAGCGCGGCCTGCTCGTACGGTTCGAGCAGGTCCTCGAGACCGGCGAAGTGCAGGTGCTGGCGCCGGCCTTCCATCACTATCTCATTCCCTGCGCGCCTCGCGTCGCGTCCCCGACCTTCGATCGCATGCAGCAGCGGGTCACCCTGGGCGCGCTCCGTGAGGAGTCCGCCATCGTTGGCGTGATGGTGACGGTGGAGGACGTGACCGCGCGTCTCGATGCCGAGCATGCGCTGGCGGCGGCGCTCAGGAGCTCCGATGCGACCGTCCGGGAATCGGCCGCCCGGGATCTCGCGGCCGCGGACGCCATTGAGTCACCGGACGTCCTGACCGACGTCCTTCGGGGCGACGACTGGAACGTGCGGCGCGCGGCCGTCACCGGGTTGGCCCCGCATGCGTCGCGCGATCTGCTGCCGTCGCTGCTTACGGCCCTGCGACTCGAGCATCGGGACTTCAACGTGCTCAGCAGCGCCCTCGAGCTGCTCGCGATGTCGGAGGTCGACCTGACCGCCCAGTTGGGCGAGCTGCTGCGGGATTCCGATTCCGACCTGCGGATCCAGGCGGCCCTGGCGCTCGGCCAGCAGCAGCATCCGGCAGCGATTGCCCCGCTGGTGACCGCGCTCGGGGATAGCGAACCCAACGTCAGGTTCCATGCGATCGAAGCGCTCGGCCGTCTGCGCGCGACGGAGGCGATCGATCCGCTGGCTGACATCGCCGAATCCGGCGACTTCTATCTGTCCTTTCCGGCGGTCGACGCGTTGGCTCGCGTTGGCGATCCGCGTGTGGTTCCCCGACTCCTGAAGCTCTTGTCGTCGCCGGATCTGAGCGAGACCGTGGCCGAGGCGCTCGGCGAGCTTGGCGGAGGGGACGTCGTGCAGCCGCTCGCGTCGATGCTGAACGCGGGTAGTGCCGCGGGACCGATTGTCCGCGCGCTTGCGAGGCTCTTTGCACGTTACGAGGAACGCTACCGCGGCGGCGCGTACATCACGGCGGAATTCCAGGCGGCCATCGCACCGACCGGCGCGCAGACGCTGCTCGATGCGGCGGCGGGCGCCGGCGTCGAGGATCTGCGCTCGCTGGTGCTGGTTCTGAGCTGGCTGCGCGGCCCGGCCGTCGAGCGCGCGCTGACCCGCATGCTGGGTCAGTCCACCATCCGGACGGAAGTGATCGAGGCCCTCGTTCGTCAGGGAGCGCCCGTCGTGCCGCAACTCATCGAGCAGTTGCGGACGGAGGACGCCGAGACGCGTCTGGCCGCGATCGTCGCTCTCGGTCGCCTGGCAGATCGTCGCGCGACGGAGGCACTCGTTGGGTTGCTCGGGCACAGCCGCGACCTGACGGTGGCCGCGGCCGGCGCCCTCGCGGAGCTGGGGGATCCGGCGGCGTTCGAGCCCCTGCTTCGACTGCTCGGCGACAAGGACGTGGCCGTCCGCCAGGCCGCCATCGGCGCTCTGAATTCCCTCGGGCACCCGGAGATGAGCCGGCGTGTCGTCGTGCTGCTCAACGACGACAACCCGCACGTTCGCGAATCGGCGGCCAGGATTGCTGGCTACTTCGGGTACCGAGAATCGACCGACGCCATGCTCGCGCGGTGTTCCGATCCGATCGAAGGCGTGCGGCGCGCCGCGCTCGAGCTGCTTCCGCTCTTCGATGATTCACGTGCTCCGTCCGCTCTCGTGCGAGCGCTGCAGACGGACACGCCACGAGCACGCGCCGCCGCCGCGCAGGGTCTTGCTCTGCTCCCGGGCACGAAGACCGTCACGGCGCTGATCGAGGCGCTGCGGGATCCCGATCCCTGGGTCCGGTACTTTGCGGCCCGGAGCCTCGCGACGCACCGCGCCGCGGAGTCGCTCCCGGTGCTCGTGGGCATCGGCGGCCGACGACTCAGCCATGCACGTCCGCATTGCCGCGCTCGAGGCCATCGGGGCGATCGACGGTACCGCGGCAGTCGATGCCCTGCTGCCGTATACCGAGGCCGATCAACTCGAGCTGGCGGGCGCCGCGCTGCGGGGCCTTGGCTCCGCGTCGGATGAACGTGCGGTCCGCGCGCTTCGGTCGGGGCTGCGAGCGCCCGATTCGACACGACGGCTGGCGGCCATCGAGGGACTTGCCGCCGCGCGCAACACCGACGAGAGCGTGAGCCTCCTGTCGTGGACCGCCGGCGCGGACGAGGACGACGCGGTCAGCCAGTCGGCCGTCGACGCGCTCGCGCGTATCGCCAGAAGCGGCCCGCAGGCCGATGCGGCGGTTGATGCGCTGGTCCAGATCACTGCGGAACCGGCGCGGAGGCAATGGGCCGTCGTGGCGCTCGCGGGTTTACCTGACGCGCGTATTCCACGGATCGCGAGTGCGCTGCAGCGCGATCCTCCCATGATTCGCCGCGCCTTGATCGGCGCGCTCGGCCGCATGAAGCATCCTGATGCGTCGTCGGCGCTTCGCACCGCGCTCGATGACGAGGATCCGTTCGTGCGCGAGGCGGCGATCACGGCACTCGATCGGCTCGGCGCGCGTGGCGTGTCCCGGACGTTCGCCCTCCTCGCCCGGAAGGATCCCTCCGCAGTCGTCCGCCGCGCCGCCGCCTCGGCGCTCAGCCGCCAGCCGTGATCCTTCATCGTCGAGCGAATCCTGACTCCTGCCCCCGCCGTCATGTCGATCAACTCCGACTATCTTGGACTGTCGATGGCAGCGATTCCGCTGCTGCGCGACCTGGTCCACGAGCGTACTCGGCGTCTATTTCGCCAACGATCGCTACGACATGCTCGCCGATCGGCTGGCGCCGCTCGTGCTCGAGCGAGGTTTCGAGTCGTTTCTCGACTACTACTACCTCCTCAGGTACGATCGCATGCGCCTCTGCCGAGTGGGGGAGACTCATCGACGCGATATCGGTTCCCGAGACGTACTTCTGGCGCGAAGCCGATCAGATTCAGGCCGTCGTCGACCACGTGGTTCCGAGCCTCGTTCGCGCGCATCCCAACGATCCCTTACGGTTCTGGACTGTTCCGTGCGCGACCGGCGAGGAGCCGCTGACGATCGCCATGATGCTGGAGCGCGCCGGCTGGTTCGCACGCGTCGCGATCGAAATCCATGCGAGCGACGCGAGCCCGACCGCGGTCGCCCGCGCGCAGGCCGGTCGCTTTCGGGATCGGGCGTTTCGCAGTCTGCCGCCGGATCTGCGCGATCGATACTTCCAGCAGGACGCCGACGGCTGGGTCGTCGACCCGGCGCTTCATCGTCGCGTCACGTCGTGGTCGGTCGTGAACCTGATGGACGATGAGGTGAGCGAACGGGCGCGGGTCCCGATCCTCTTCTGCAGGAACGTGTTCATTTACTTTTCCGATGCAGGCGTGCGACGGGTCGTCGACCGGTTCGCGAACGCGATGCCCACGCCCGGCTACTTGTGCGTGGGAGCAGCCGAATCGCTGCTCCGCGTGACGACGAGGTTCGACCTCGAAGAGATTGCCGGCGCGTTCGTGTACGTCAAACAGCGAGCCCGACGCGAAGGTGGCGATGTCTGAACTGATACGCGTCCTCGTCATCGACGATTCTGCCTACGTCCGCAAGGTCGTGTCGCAGATGCTGTCCCGCAGTCCGTTCATCCAGGTCGTCGGCATTGCGCGTGACGGGCAGGAAGGGCTGGAACTGGCGAAGGAGCTCGCACCGGACGTGATCACGTGCGATCTCAACATGCCGGTGATGGACGGCGTCTCGTTCGTGCAGGCGCAGATGGGCAGGCAGCCCATCCCGATCGTCATCATCAGCATTGCCGCCGAGTCGGGCGAACAGGTCCTCGCGGCCCTCGACGCCGGAGCCGTGGACTTCGTGCAGAAGCCGACAGCGTTGGCGACGGAAAAGCTCGGCGACATTGCGCTGGACCTCGTGGAGAAGGTGAAGGCCGCGGGATCGTCGCGCGGACGTCGAATCGTGTCGTCCGCCACCACGGCACCACCTGTGGCAACTGCGGTGCTCCCCGCGCGAGGTGTCTACGACGTGGTGGTGATAGGCGTCTCGACTGGCGGGCCGCAAGGCCTCAAGGCCGTCATTCCTCAGCTTCCCGCCGACTTTCGTGTTCCAATCGCCATGGTCCTGCACATGCCGATCGGCTACACGGCAGATGTACGCTCAGAAACTCGACGCGTTGTCGTCCCTTCACGTCGTCGAGGCGGGCGACGGTCAAGAGGTCACACCCGGCACTGTGTATCTGGCGCCGGCGGGGAAGCATCTGGTGTTCCGACGCGACAAGCAGAAAGTGTTCACGCGTCTCGACATCCGGCCGCTCGACTCGCCGCACCGGCCCTCAGTCGATGCGCTGTTCCAATCCGCTGCAGAGGTGTATGGTGGCCGCACGCTCGGAGTGGTCATGACCGGGATGGGCAGCGATGGCCGCGAAGGTGCAGCATGGATCAAGGCCCAAGGCGGCTGTATCCTTACCGAGGCCGAGGAGACCTGCGTGGTGTATGGCATGCCGCGATCGGTCGTCGACGCCGGGTTGAGTGACGAGCGAGTCCCGCTCGGTCAGATGGCCCGCGCAATCATGGAGCGCATATGAGCGCCAAAGTGCTGCTCGTCGACGACTCCGGGCTCGCGCGCCGGAGCACCCGCCGGATCCTCGAAGGCGCCGGCTACCTCGTCGTCGAAGCCGAGGACGGGTTTTCGGCGTTGGAGCAGTACTCGATCGAGAAGCCGGACGTCGTGCTGCTCGACCTCGTCATGAAGGGGATGTATGGGCTCGAGGTGCTGACCAAGCTCCGCGAGCTCGACCCGACGGCGCGCGTCATCATCGTCACCGCCGACATCCAGACATCGTCGCGGGACATGGTGGAGGCGGCAGGTGCCGCGGGCTTCATCAGCAAGCCAATCGAGGCCGAGCGGATCCTCGAGATGGTCGAGCGGACGGCGAAACGAGGTGTCGGGTGGAACTGACGCAAGTTCAGCAGGACGCCCTCATCGAGCTGCTGAATATCGGCTTCGGCCGGGCTGCGGCCTCGCTGTCGCAGCTGACCGGTCATCGGGTCGTCCTCGAGGTCCCGGAGGTGTCCGTCCATCCGATCTCGGAATTGAGCTCCGCGCTGCGCGTGGTCGTGGCTGATCAGATTGCGTCGGTCCATCAGATCTTTTCCGGCCCGGTCGCGGGCGATGCCCTCCTGATCCTCGATCACCAGGCCGCGGGGCTCCTCAAGGAGCTGCTGACCGACGAGCCGGCACTGCCGTTGAAGTTCGATGCCTCCGGTCGGGAAGTGCTCACCGAGGTTGGCAACATCCTGCTCAACGCGTGTCTCGGGACTTTTGGCAACGTTCTGAAGGTGCAGGTCACGTTTTCGGTTCCTCACTTGAATCTGGAAACGTTGAACGATGTGCTGCAATCGCTGCTGATCAATCGGGAAGGTCTTCGCTACGCCCTGGTCGTGCATGCCGGCTTCCGTGTGCGGCACACCGAGCTGACCGGCTATCTCGTGATCGTGTTGAGCGTCGCCTCTCTGGATCGGCTCATCCGATCGGTCGAGGACTGGGAGCAGGCTCAGGGACGTTCATGACGGATCAGAATCTGGCACTGCCGGATCTGTTAAGCGGCGCTCTCCTGCAATGGCTCGACGAGATGGCCGCGCAGGGGATCTTCACGACCGACAATGCGCTGGTCATCCGCAGCTGGAACCGGTGGCTCGAGACCCACACGGGCTTCAGCGCCGCGGAGATGATCGGGCGTCCGCTCCTCACGGCCTTTCCCGAGCTCGTGACCAGGGGATTCGAGCCGCACTATCGTGCCGCGCTCTCCGGCCAGTCCCGATTCTTCACGCACACGTTTCACCGCTACCTCCTTCCGGGCCGGATCGCCGCCGGAGGCGAGATCGCGCAGAACGCCCGTCTCGTTCCCCTCAGCTTCCAGGGATCCGTCGTCGGGACGCTGACGGCGATCGAGGACGTGAGCGAGCGGGTCGCCAGCGAACGGGAGCTGCGCAGCCAGATCGAGTCGGCCGATTTCGCCCGCACCGCCGCCGAAGAAGCGAGCCGCGTGAAGGAAGAGTTCCTGACAACCCTGTCGCACGAGATCCGGACGCCCCTCAACGCGGTGGTGGGGTGGACCAAAATCCTCCTCGGCCGCACGGTCGAGCCCGCGATGCTCGAACGTGCGCTTCAGGTGATCGATCGCAACGCGCTCTCGCAAATGCGGCTCATCGACGACATGCTGGACATGGCGCGGGTAATGAGCGGGAAGCTGCGGCTGGAACTGCGGCCCGTCGATCTCGCGGCCATCGCCTTTGCCGCGGTTGATGTCGTCGCACCGGCCGCCGCCGCCAAACGCATCGCCGTGCGATCCTCGGTGGAGACCAACGCGCCGTGGGTGCTGGGCGACCCGGATCGGCTTCAGCAGGTCGTCTGGAACCTGCTCTCGAACTCGATCAAGTTCACGGAACCCGGCGGCTCCGTCACGGTGGTGATCGGCATGGCCGGCGGCTCGGTCCAGTTGAAGGTCGGAGACACAGGCTCGGGCATTCCTGCCGAGTTCCTGCCCCAGATGTTCGAGCGCTTCCGCCAGCAGGATGCTTCCGCCAATCGACGGCACGGCGGCCTGGGCCTGGGCTTGTCCCTCGTTCGTCAACTGGTCGAGTTGCACGGCGGCACGGTTGCGGCCGAGAGCACGATCGGGATTGGCACCACCATCACCGTGGCCTTTCCCTCGCACGATCCGATCGCGATGACGGCCACCACGGATACGGTGATCGAGTCGGACACCTCGGCGCTCGTGGGCCTCCGGGTGCTGCTCGTCGAGGACCGTGAAGACGCATTGGAGATCCTCGCCGCCGCGCTGCAGCAGATGGGCATGTCCGTGCAGGAAGCGCGATCGGCCGCGCAGGCGCTCGAGGCGCTCGACGATGCGACGGCGACCGGAAGAATGCCGGCCGTGATCATCTCGGATGTCGGGCTGCCCGACGAGGACGGCTACAGGTTGATGCAGAAGCTGTCGCTGCGCGATCCTCTCAGCGGCGGCGACATTCCCGCGATCGCGGTGACGGCCTACGGGCGACCAGAGGATCGGGCGCGCGCGCTGGCCGCCGGCTTCCGTCTGCACCTCACGAAACCAGTGACGCCGGACGCGCTCGCCGCGGCGATCCTCAGGGTCCTCAACGAGGGCGGCCGATCCACGCGTCGAACCGTCCAGAAGTGACGCGCGCGATTCTCCACGCCGCCGTCTGACACGATTCGACGCAGAAGACTCACGTTACGACACGTGATCGATGTTACGCGCGAGCAGCGGATCGCCTGCGGCGCCGGCTCGTGCCTTGGCGGCATGCGTGGCGTACGCCGCGCGATGGCCGTCGGCGGAGATGAGCGCCGCCGCAAAATGCAGCGTAGCGTCGTCGGGCTGTAGCGCAAGGCTCCGCTGGACGAGCGCGTATCCGCGATTGTCCTCGACGAGCGGACGTACCGTCATGGCGCGCGCGCGCCACTCGGCCGACTGGCCGAGCTGCGAGATTTCGCGCATGGCTTCGCTCACATACGCCGCGTCGAGGTACGCCAGCGCGTCCGGCCGGGCGCCCGCGTTGGCTGTGCGCGCGCGATCCATCACACGCTCGAGCAGCGCTGCCGCGGTCTTCGCATCCTGGCTCGCGTAAATCGTCGCCCGACGCAGGGTTTCCATCCGAACGATGACCGGGGTAGTGGGCGTCAGCAATGCCTCGACGTCGGCGACGACGTGTTGAACGTCGTATCCGGCCCGGCCTTGCGACCAGCCGCCGCTGCCGTCCCACGGCAACGAGGCGGCCTCTCCAATGCTGAAGGGGTGACAGAGCAGCGGGGGACCCGCGAACACCGGCGCGGCAAAGGCAAGAGCACCAACGAGAACGGCGGGAACGGCGAGTGATTGACGGCGCATCTGACCCTCCTGTTGAGCGCGGCCCCACGTTCGCCGAGGCCCGCTGTTGGAAGGACGCATGCCGTCAAGTAGTGTTATCCAGCCCTACTCGACCTTCTTCTGGCCGGCCTGTCGGGGCTTGGAGGGGGGGCGGTCGTTGGCGTGACGTGGACGCGCGGCGTTCGGCCACGATTCGCGATGCAGAAAGCGGCGGTTGGCCGACCGTTCCTCGCCGCCAATCATTTCGGCCAGCTCGGCGCGAATGCGCCGGGATTGCTCCGTTAGTTCCCGAAGCCGGCGGCGAATCGTGTCTTCATTGGGACGGTCTTTCAATGCATCCGTACGTCCGGCATACGGTCATGCGGACGTAACTGCTCCTGCGGACCAAATGAGCATGATTAGTGCCATCGCTAATATGGTCGCGCTCGACGTGGGCGCGGACGTCACAGCAGTGTGCCGCGGAGGAACACCATCGCGACCGTGAAGTAGATGATCAGACCGGTGACGTCGACGAGCGTCGCGACGAACGGGGCCGACGAGGTAGCCGGGTCGAACCCCAGGCGCCGAAGGATCATCGGAAGGAGCGATCCGATCAGAGTCCCCCAGAGCACCACACCAATCAGCGCAGCCGCGACCGTCGTGGCCACCAGGAGCCAATGCGGGCCGTAGATTGGTGAAAAGGCCGACCAGACGCTGATCCTGAGGAACCCGATGCAGGCGAGGATCGTGCCGAGCGCCAGCCCCACCAGAATCTCCCGTCTCATGACTCGCCACCAGTCGCGCAGGCCCACTTCGCCCAGCGCGAGCGCGCGGATCACGAGCGTCGACGCCTGCGACCCCGAGTTGCCGCCGCTCGAGATGATCAACGGAACGAACAGCGTCAGCACGATGGCGCGCGAGATTTCCGCCTCGAAGGCGCCCATCGCCGTGGCCGTCAGCATCTCGCCGAGGAACAACGCGGTCAGCCAGCCGGCCCGCTTGTGGACCATCTTCCAGAACGCGATCCGCATGTAGGGCTCGTCGAGGGCTTCCGATCCGCCGATCCGCTGGATGTCCTCGGTTGCGGTCGCCTCCACCACGTCCAGCACGTCGTCGATCGTGACGATCCCGATCAACATGCCGCCGGTGTCGGTCACCGGGAGCGCCACACGATCGTTCGTGCGAAACGCCGCGATCGCCGTCTTCTGATCGTCGGTGGCCTTGAGCGCAACGAAGTGACGATCCATCAGCTGGGCGACCGTGAAGTCGAGCGACGTCAGCAGGAACTCACGAATCCGGATGTCGTCGATGAGCGCACCCTGCTCGTCGATCACGTACACGACATTGAGCGTTTCGCTGTCCTGGCCGTGCGATCGGATGTAGTCGAGCACCTCGCGAACGGTCCAATGCTCCCTGACCGCCACGTAGTTGGGCGTCATCAGGCGCCCGATCGAATCCTCGGGGTAGCCGAGCAGCGACAGAGCGACCGATCGCTCCGCCGAGGTGAGCAGCGAGAGAAGTTGTCGGGTGGCGGCTGCCGGCAGCTCTTCGAGGAAGTTGGTCCGGTCGTCCGGTGCCATGTTGTTGAACAACGAGGCGACGTCCTCCTGCGCCATCGCGCGGAGCAGCGTTTCCTGCCCGTCGAGCGAGAGGTACGCGAACACCTCGGCGGCGTCCTTGCGCGGCAGGACCCGGAAGACGACCACCTGATCCTCGACACCGAGCTCGGTCAGCACGGTGGCGACGTCGGCGGCGTCCCGATTGCGCACCATGTCGCGCAGCCGCGAGAAGTCTCGATTGCGGACGACGGCGGCCAACTCGTCCGCCGGTCGGGTCACCTGGCGGATCGCGGCCAGCGCGTCCTCGCGCTGCGGTCCCGAAAGTTGTTGCTCCATCTGGATGAGTGCGGCCCTGACGATGTCGTGGTGGTGGACGTGCGGCCCGATGGCCTTGGAGGCATCGCGCCACAAGCGATGAATCAGATCGAGGTCGAGGGCGGTGAGCGACGGCGGGTGCGCACCGATGTGATACGCCGCGGTGCGGCCGCTGTGGTGGTAGATGACCAGGCGCACCTGCAGGTCTTCGGTCTTCTCGAGGCGCTCCCACGCCTCGCCGAGGAGGCGTCCCTGGTCGTTGGCCGACAGGCTCGTGGACTCGCCGACGTAGACCTCCGACGAGCGGAGGCGGACGACCGTGGAGGCGATGGCATCGAAGACGTCGTGCGCTGGAACGATCAGCAGCCGCACCGACCGTCGATGACGCTCGGTCAGGGCGACCACGTGCGAGAAGAGCTGTTGCTCGGCAGGCGTCGCCGTCATTTCGGCGGACTCGTCGTCCACATCCGCGCCGAGCAACCGGACCGTCATGACGACGACGTCACGATCGCCGGATCCCTGGAGCGCCGTCGAGACGTGGGCCAGCGAGTGCGGATGGCGGACGCAGACCAGGACGTTGCCCGGCCGCGCGTCGACCTGGCGGAGGAGCACGTCGCTGGACGACAGGAGCTCCAGCACGTCCGGCTCCGCCGCCGGCGAGGCCGCGATGTTACGCGCCGACATCGTGAAGAGGCCGACAAGCCCCAGTACGAGGCCGGCTGCGGCAATCGCCGGAAGGTCTGCGACGAGCAGCAGGGCAAGACCTCCGCTCGCGAGCAGGATGGCTGCGGCAAGGAGCCCCAGCGGCAGCTCATGGCTGCCGATGTGCAGGTTGAACGGTGCACTGAATGGACGCGCCGCTGGGCGCATCGTCCGCAGTCGGACGAGCGCGGCGATCTTGATGACCAGCGTTGCCGCGATCGCGATGGTGTACGCGCGCGCCAGCCATGCGACCCGGCCGTTGCTGGCGATCAGGATGACGATGGCCGCCGCCGCAGTGACGTCGATGGCTCGGGCGAGCGTCCCGAGCTTTGGATGCGGAAGCGACAGCGTTTCCGGCAGCGCATGCCACATGGACAACTGGCGCAGCGTCTGCTCCGCATCCTGGAGGGCCTCGCGCGCGGCGGGCACCAGCATCAGGAACGCCGCGCAGGCCAGCAGCACGCTGAAGAGATGACGCACCCAGTCCGGCGCGGCCAGATGCGCCGCGATGCCCGCGAGCGGCGCGTCGACCCAGTTGTGGACGTCGGGCTGCGGCACCAGCAGGATGAACGCGAAGGCGAGCAGTGTCGTGCCTGCAAGTGAGAACAGGATCACGAGCAGGCTCGTGCGTCTCAGTGCCTGAATCCGGGGCGGGGCGAACTCGTGCGCCGCCCGGGCCAGGGACTCGCCACCGCCGACCACCGGGAGGACGAGCGCCAGACCCGCCAGCAGGGAGAGCGCCAGCGACAATGGATGCGACGTTGTCGGGAGCGACGGGAACGGCGGTCGCAACAGGCCGGGCGCGACGCTTCCGATCCGGCCCACCGTGATCAGCCCGAGGATGGCGAGCAGGATCAGGACCGCCACGCCGCCCCAGACGGCGCGCGCGGTGCCACCCGACGGCAGGTCGAGCCCCATGCGCGCCCGAATCCAGAGCAGGCCGATCAGCACGACCGCGATGACCGTCAGCAGATCCTCGGCCGTCATCGAGTGCGAGAGGGTGTGGGCCGCGACGTCAGGGGAGACGATGCCGCCGGCGTAGTGCGCCACGATCATGCACGCCAGCGCGGCGAGCAGGAGACGCTCGGCAACAACCGTTGCGGCCGCCAGCCGGCCTGCCGCGCGGCCGAACGCAGCTTCGGTGCGTCCAACCACCCCGGCCGGCAGGAACATGCTCCAGCTCTCGACGTCCACGGCGCGGATGAAGACGCCAAGCAGCGCCGCCGCGAGAACGAACCACGGCATGGCGCCTCCAAGCGCCGATCCCGCGATCCCCGGCACGAACCACGCGCCCGCACCCAGCTCCGCGATCCCGAGGGCTGCCGCCTTCCACACCGACATGAACGACAGCAACGCCGTCGACGAGAGGACGACGCGAAGCTGACGTACGGGTGAATGCGTTCCCGGGATCGTCATCGCTAGGCGATGATAGCTCAGTCGATAGTCGTTGGTCGTTGATCGATGGTCGGGTGGCAGTCGGATCGTTCGTCGATCGGTTGCCGCCGTGACGAATCTGTATCGGCGGGCAGGTGTGGCCGAGCGTTCAGCAGCCGCGCCTGCGCACCTGCTGAACGGCGTGGGCTGGAGGGTTGGTGGTCGCCACGCCGGTCCGTGGTGTTCCGCCGAAATACCTGCTCAGCTCGCTGGTCTTCGCGAATGCGGCCTGGTCCTGGAGCGATGCGTGTGTCGCCAGCGTCGGGCTCATGACGTCCGCCATCCAGGCGGGCACGCCGCCGCTCAGGACCAAGGCCTGTACGCGGCCGCGCAAGGACTTCACGACGTCAGCCGACTGCTGGTCGTCGTCACCGTAGATCACCACGACTTGATCCGTCGTGCGAGGCCACGCATCGAGCGCCTGCCTCGATTGATGTTCGGCCGTCGGGACGTGGTAATCGTCGAAGGCGGCCGGCGATCTGCACGTCGACGACTCGAAGGCCAGGACGCCGATCCTTGATCCAGGACGCCAGCTCGATGGGGCTGATGTGGCCCGTCGCGGCAACGGCACTCGGGTTCCCGGCGACGGCGGCACCGATCGCAAGGACGAGCGCCGTCACCGTCATGATCGCGTTCCGTCGGCGGCCGATGTCCGACGCGCGCTCGACATCGGGGGAGCCGGGCGTCCGACGTCGGATCACGCTGGTCAGCCAGAAGCCCGTAAGCGCCATTGCGACCACACCACACACGACCACGCCGTACGGCACGCGCAGGAGATCGGGCAGCGTGAACGTTCCGCGTGCGCCGCTCTCGTAGAAATCCTTCAGGCGATGGAACGCGAGTCCGGTCAGCGTGACGCCGGAGAGCATGCCCGCAACGACGGCCATGCCGTCGCCGCGTCCGGTCGCAGCAGCCACGCACGACGTGCCCGGACACAAGCCCGCCAGGGCGAAGCCGATGCCGAACACGATCCCGCCGACGAGCTGCGGCGCGAGGAATGTCTCGGGAACGTACAGCGCGCCGAGATCGAGAAAGCCCAGGCGTGACGAGCCAGAACGTGCCGAGCATCGCCGTCAGGATCGCCGTGAACATCACCTTGAAGACGGTGAAGTCCGTCAGGTAGAACTGGCCCATCAACTTGCGCGCGCTCCAAGCCCTGCGCGCTCGAGCGCCCACCCGAAGGCGATGCCAATCGCGAACGCGACTGCGAGCGACGCGCCATCGCCGATGAGGCCGTGGCTGGCGAGGGGCGCTGTCATCGCCAGCTCCGCGCGAGAAGCGGCGCGACGAGATACGCCGCGGCGAACGTCCCGCAGATGAAGATCCAGCTTCCCACGCTGAGGAGCGCGCCGCCCGTGAGCGCCTGTCCACTGGTACAGCCGCGCGCGAGGATGGCGCCGACGCCCATGATGGCGCCGCCGGCAAACGCGAACGCCAGGCGCGAGGACGTCGCGGCGTGACGCCCTCGCTCGACCTCGCGTCGTACTCGGCCGGCCAGGAGCGCCGACAGATAACCGCCCAGGATCAGCCCGGCCACCTCGAACAGCAGCCATTCGCGCCATGGGCCGCCCGGCGTCTCGAGGTATCGCGAGAAGTACGCGCTGTCGCCCGCGCGGCCCGGATCGACGCTGCGGACGAGGGCCGTGGCGGTCGCGCCGAAGGCGCCCGATGCACCGAGCCCGCGGCCGACCAGCACGAACGCCGCGAGCAGCACGAGGCCGAGGCCGAAGCCCGCGACGTACGGATCCGCGTAGGGACGCGGCCGACCCGGGCCGTTCATTTGGCCTTCTTCGCGGGATTCTCGATCGGATAGCTGCGACGGGCCCAGTCCTCGAACGAGCCGTCGTACAGAAGGACGGGATGACCGAGCGTGCGCGCGGCGAACAGCATTGCCGTCGCCTGCTGGCCGATGTGGCAGTAGCCGATGACGGTGTCGCCAGGCTTCACGTCGGCCTTCGCGAAGAGCGCGGTGAGCTCGTCCGGCGACTTGAGCGTGAGGTCGTCGTTGAACACCGACTCGAACGGCACGCTGTGCGCGCCGGCGATATGGCCGCTCGCGCGATGATCCGCGCGGGCCGCCCTGCCTGGACGCCGTCGTAGAACGACCGCCGCGCGGCCGTCGATCACCGCAAAGCCCGGCGTCGCTGGTGTGCGACGCGCACGAAGTCGGCGTCCACGACCGTGGCTCGCGTCTTCAGCGCTGGCAATGTGCCGGCTCGCGACGGCGTCGCGTCCGTCGTCAATTGATGGCCGCTCTTGACCCACGCGCCCATCCCGCCATCGAGCAGCGACACGTGGTCGAGGCCCGCGTAGTCGAGCGTGAAGACGATCCGCGTGGCCGGCGACACCCAGTCCCTGCCGTAGTAGACGATGACGTGAGAATCCTTGGAGATGCCCAGGGCGACCAGCCGGCTGCGGAGCGCGTCCGGAGGCGGCATCTCGAGCGTCGCCGCGCCGGAGTGATCGTCGAGAGTCGTGCATCTCGACGAACCGCGCGCCGGGAATGTGACCGGCGTCGTACTCGGGTTTCTCACCGATGTGCAGCAGGACGAGGTCCGCGTCGTGCAGATGGTCGCCGAGCCACGACGGGGAGACGAGCAGGCTGTCCCGGAGCGCGGCCGCCGGGGCCGGGGACGCGACAGCCAACAGAAGAAGCGCAGCGCCGAGCGCGCGAAGCAACGGCATGGTGACCTCCGCGAGCAGCCGCCAGCTATCGGCTGACAGCTCTTTTCTCTTTCCCAAGACAATCTACAAGAGGTCCTGTAGCTTGTCTACAAGAATCCGGCCGCGGGCCACGGATCACCGAGGACGCGAGGACGCGGGCCGCGGATCACGCGGATCGGATCGAGGACGCGGAGAGTCCCTGATGGCGTCTAGCGCTTCGGCGGCGAATCGCTGTTGTAGATCGCGTAGGCGACCTTCCAGCCGTTCGGGGTACGCTTCACGATTACGGTGTACTTCCCGGTGTCGGCCGACGGCGCGGCGGCGCTGGGCTGCGCGGCGGTCTGCTCGTAGGTGCCGACGTCGTACCCGCTGTCGCCGGTCGCATGGGTGTCGAGGTGCTTCAGTGTGAAGTTCGAGACCTTGAAGCCGCTCGCAAAGACTTTCTCGTAATACTGCTGAATCGCGGCGCGCCCCCTCACCATCGGGAAGTTCGGCGGCATCTCCACGGCGTCCTCGGTGTAGAGGGCGGCGACGGCCTTGGCATCTCCGCTCGTCGTCGCTTTGACGTACGCGTCGGCGACCTGTCTGATTGCGGCGGCGGGTCCGCCTCCGGGCGCGACCCCCTGTCCCGGTGCCTGATCCCCCCGTGCGGCAACGGCCACCACCATCAGCACCATCACCCCCGCGATTGCGCTCATCCTCATGGGCCCTCCTTGGCTCCGGGTATTCTCGGCCCGTGTGTCGCTTCGGTGCAAGGTCGTGGGTACAACCCGCATAGTTCCCTTTCTTACCGCGCTTCCACCGTCCGAGGCGCTCCGCCCGTTTCGATGTCGGCCGCAAACTCGTGCGGCAGCTCCGTGGCCCGAATTGCCGTCGCGGCGTTTGCGACGTCATAGCTCACGCGGTGGAACGTCACAGTGCCCGCCTCGAGGATCACGTAGCAGGCACGCCAGTCGAAATCTTTGGGTTTGCCGACTGATCCGGCATTGACGAACAGCACGCCATCGACTGTCTTTTCATAGGGCTTGTGCGTGTGGCCGAAGGTGATCAGGTTGGCATTCGAGGATGCCGCAAGCCGCTGAAAGCTCGACACCGGTCGATCCTCAAACAAATACTCGTTCATCCTCCGCGGGCTGCCGTGCACGAGCAGGATCCGCTTACCGTCTGCCTCGACACGCAGCTCTTTCAACAGCGTGCGCAGAAACGCTTTGTTCTGGGTGGTGGTGTGCGCCCGCGTCCACACGAGCGACCGATCGCCTAACTCTTTATCGATCGGATCGCGATACGCACAGCCACATTCATCACGATCGAAGCCCACGCCATCGTCGTAGTTGCCCATAATTGTCGGGATTCCCTCGGCTCGAATGCGCTCCGTGACTTCATTGGGCGAGGCGCCGTAGCCCACGAGATCGCCGAGGCAATACACCGCGTCCGGATGCTCCTCGCGCACATCTGCGAGCACGGCTTCGAGCGCCGGCAGATTCCCGTGGATGTCGCTAATAATCGCGATGCGCATACTGACTCTCCCGTGGAACCACGACGCGATTAGCCGTCTCGGGTAGCTGCGGCACGAGCCACCGGAACAGCACGGTTGCCGCGCTGGCGCCAACGATTTGCGCGAGGACGAAACCGGGCACATCTAGCGGGCCGGATGCCGGCAAACGTATCGGTCAAGGCGCGAGCGATCGTAACGGCGGGATTGGCGAACGAAGTGGACGCGGTGAACCAATACGCGGCCGTGATATACGCACCCACGGCGAACGGCACCGCGGCCGAGCGGCGCCGCGAGCACCCCCAGATCACCGAGAGCAAGCCGAACGTGGCGATCGCTTCGCTGAACACCTGTGGGAAGCCGGCCCGAGTGTGCCGCGAGAGCGAGAACAGGGCTTGGCCGAACATTACGTGCGCGGCGAGCACGCCGAGCAGCGCTCCGGCAATTTGCACGGTCGAATAGGCGAGCGCCTCGTGGAACGTGATCCCGCCCTGCGCGGCGTCCGCGAATGAGACGGCCGGGTTGAAGTGCGCGCCGGATACCGCGCCGAAGGTGAGGATCAGTGCTACGAGCACCGCGCCCGTAGCCAGAGTGTTCGCGAGCAGCGCGATCGCGACGTTCCCGCCGGCAAGCTGCTCACCCATGATGCCGGAGCCCACCACGGTTGCGAGCAGTAAGGCCGTACCCGTCATTTCCCCGACGAGCCGGCGCGCGAGGGATGTCTCGTTCATACCGGCAGATCTTCGTGATCGTGTCCGATCTGATTCAAACGTTCCTGGAGCGCCAAGCCACGGAGCTTATCGAACGGCAGGCACGCGAACAGTTCGATTCGCCGGCGGAGGATCAAGAACGCCTCACGAAAGGCTCTCCGCTGTGCCTCTTCAGTTCCCTGCACCGCTGCCGGGTCGGGCACGCCCCAATGAGCCGTCATCGGCTGACCGGGCCATACCGGGCACGGCTCGGCCGCCGCTTGATCGCAGACCGTAAACACAAAATCGAGCCGCGGTGAGCCGGGCTCGGTAAACTCACGCCAATTCTTGCTGCGCAGTCCATCGGTCGGCAGGTGATATTGCAGCAGAACTTCAAGCGTCAGAGGATGGATCGCGCCTTTGGGATGGCTCCCCGCGCTGTATCCCTTGAACTTGCCACCGCCGATCGCCAAGTGATTGATCGCCGCCTCCGCAAGAATCGAGCGCGCCGAGTTGCCCGTGCAGAGAAACAACACATTGAACGGCATGTGACCCTCCGTCTAGTCGGCAGGTTTTTGCGCTCGGATGAACGCCGAGGCGAACTTGCCTTCAGCCTCCGCGATCCGGTGTCCATCCACGCCGGCATTCGTGAGGAATTCCCGTGCGTCCGCGGGATCGTAGACGCGCCACACCTCGACGCCGATCTGATCGAATCCCGCGGCGGCGAGCTTGGACACGTATTCGGTGTCTTCGAGCGCCCCGGCGATACAGCCAACCCACAGCTCCATGTTGCGGCGGATCTCGGCGGGCACCGAACCCCTCACGACCACATCCGACACGGCGAATCGACCGCCGGGCTTCAGCACGCGGAAGGCTTCGCGAAGCACGCGATCCTTGTCGACGGCGAGGTTGATCACGCAGTTCGAGATGATCACGTCCACGCTGTTGTCGGGGAGCGGGATCGCGTCGATCCGGCCCTTGAGGAACTCGACGTTGTCGGCGCCGGCCTTCCGCTGGTTCTCCCGCGCAAGCGCCAGCATCTCGTCGGTCATGTCCAGCCCGAACACCTTGCCGCTCGCACCCACGCGCTTCGCGGACAGCAGCACATCGATCCCGCCGCCGGAGCCGAGATCGAGCACGGTGTCGCCCTCGTGGAGATCGATCAAGGCGGTGGGATTGCCGCATCCGAGGGACGCAGACACCGCCTCTTTCGGCAGTGCCTGCGTTTCCGTGTCGGAGTAGAGGTTGCTCGTGATGGGGTCTGCGGACGAGCAGCACGAGGTGCTGCAACACGCCGCCGTGTCGCCGTGCCGCGCGGCTGTCGCCGCCTGTCCGTACTTCTCTTTCACTGCGTGTTCGAGTTGTTGTCCGTCCATGTCGCCCCCTGTATGCGTCAATGCGAATATGGACAGCGTAGGCGCCTTCTGATATATTTGTCAAGGCATATATATGAGAGCCAAACGTGATGACCAGTTCACCTCGCTGGATACCATGCTGCGGGCACTCGCCGATCCCACGCGACTGCGCATTTTGGGCCTGTTGACCGCCGGCGAGGTCTGCGTGTGCCACATCCACAGCGCGCTGGACATTCCGCAGCCGAAAGCCTCGCGGCATCTCGCCTACCTTCGACGCTCGGGGCTCGTGGACACACGGCGTGACGGGCTGTGGGTCCACTACCGGCTCGCGCCGGTCGACGATCCGGTGGTGCGAACCATGTTCGATTCGGCCGTGCACTGCTTGGGCCACATCGAAACGGTTGCCCGCGATCGGAAGCGACTGGAAAAGGAAACCGGCTGTTGTCCCGTCGAGAACACCGCAGTTCCACAGGTCGCATGCTGTGCCACGTAGGTCAGAAGGCCGGACAGAGCGCCAACAGGTACAATATCGCCTCGGACAGTGACTCGCGCGGCAAGAGTCCTTCGAGAAACCCGTACGCGCCCGTAGCTCAGTGGATAGAGCATCGGCCTTCTAAGCCGAGGGTCGCAGGTTCAAGTCCTGCCGGGCGCGCCAACTTCGCTCACGCGAGATCATTCCATCCGGTGGTGGGCTTTGGCCCGCCCCTTTTACGCTCGGGACGCGCGGGGACGCCCCGCTCGAAGGCGGCCAAACGCGGCAACCTAAGATTGAAGGCCTCATGAACGCGCGCACGCTCCGACCCATGACGGTCCTCGCCATCACTCTCTTGCTGTCCGGGAGGCATCTGGCTGCGCAAGATGCCGATCCGATCATCGGGACGTGGGTGCTGAACGTCGCGAAGTCGACGTTCAGCCCAGGCCCCGCGCCCCGGAGCGAATCGCGCACGTACATCATGGAAACCGAGAAGACCAAGCTGACCGCCAGGGGAGTTACCGAACCGCGCACGTACGTCTCGGTGCGCCAGGAAATCAAGGCGACCTCCCAGGGCGTGGACGGATACGGGCAGCCGCTGACCCGGGAATGGACGATTGTCTACGACGGGAGGGATCGTCCGATGACAGGTGATTCGGACGTCGATATGCTCTCGCTGACGCGAATCGATGCCTTTACCTCGGCGTTTGTGCAGACACGAGCTGGAAGGGTCGTGAGCACTGGCACGCAAGCGATCTCGCGAGACGGCAAAGTCATGACCGTGACAACGAACGGCATCAACGCCAAGGGTCAGACAATCAATGACGTCGCGGTGTTCGACAAGCAATGACCAGCCGAGGATCAAGCGGCTAGGCCCCGGAACCGAATCGTGCAACCTTTCGAGCGCGCCCCCGGGCGCGCCAACCTTCGCTCGGGTGCAATGCCCGCGAGGTTACGGCGGGATGGCTGATCCAAGGCGCGCCACTCTTCGAAGGGCCCCCCGACGCCTCGAGTCCACCGGTTAGTGTGAAGAAGGCAGCCAGCCGGCGCAAGACCGGGGGAAGCTCAGCTCCATGAATCATTGGGTGTAAGCTATCGCATCCAAGGTGGAGGCGTGACCATGGCGAGCACAGAGTCCTGCGTAACCATTCACATGGTGGCGAGCCTCGACGGGTTCATCGCCCGAAAGGACGGCCGCGTCGACTGGCTCGAAACGTCAGACGCGTTCGAGGACGGGGACACCCTGGACCCGGAGTTCGTCCAGGAGTTCCTCAAGACGATCGACTGCTACGTCATGGGCTCGCGCACCTACGAGACCGCATTGGGCTTCGAGGCCAAGGGATTCGGTTGGTCCTATGGCGACAAGCCGACGTTCGTCCTGACCCGTCGCGAGTTGCCGAGGACCAGGGATACGGTCGAGTTCTACTCTGGCGATCTCGCGCACTTGGTGCATGAGCGGCTGAAACCGACCTTCCGTAGCATCTGGTTCGTCGGAGGTGGTGCCGTCTCGGGTGAATGCCTTCGGCTCGGACTGGCTGACGAAGTTCGCTATTCGATCATGCCCGTTCTGATCGGTGACGGGATCCCGTTCTTCGACGGGCTCGACAAGGATGTCGCCCTGCACCTCGTGGAGGTGAAGGCGTACACGAGCGGGATGGTAGCGCTTCGCCACGAGGTGCGGAAGTAGGGTCATGCTAATCGTTGACCTGAGAGAGGATGATCCGCGCTCATCAGTTTGTTTATCGATCCGGTGGATTTCGCAGCGGCGCCACTCGGCGTTGTCCGTCTCGTGACGGTCGTCACTTCCGCTTCCCACCGGAGGCCGAGAGCATCTCCGAGAATGGGTGTGCGCGGCCGAGCTCAGTGGCCCGGTACGTCGCCATGATGCACATCGACGCTGTGCGAGCCGCCGCGGCATGCGCCACGCGATTCCCGTCGGTGATCTGTAGGGTCTCGGTCGAGACCACGCTGAGCGGCCGGGCGCTGCTGGGTACTCGGCTCGGGTCAACAGGCTGACACAGGTGTTTGGACTCATCCGAGGTCTTGGACGGTCTTGCAAAAGGGAGATGGCCCACAGTAGCCAACTGCAATTCCGTCAGGCCGGTTACGAAATGGAGATCCGATCAGCGTTCTGATCGGTTTTTGCGTCAGAAACGTAAGCCAAGCCCTTCAATTTAAACAGCTGGTTACAAAGCTGTTAGAGGTGATCAAGTGCAAAGCTGCGCAGCGGGCTCCGTCCGGGCGCGCCGTTTGCCAAGCGCCCCTACGTGTTCCCCAGACTCCGGTCGACGCTCGCGGTCTTCGCGATCCTTGGTTTCACGCTCCGGCCGGTTCCGGCGGTCGCCCAACGAGCGCACGTCCATCGTCCGAAGCTAGACATCCCGCTGAGCGATCTCGTTCGAAACGGCGCCGCGGCTCGACAGCGAGTCATCATTCGGGCGGCAGCGGGTGAACTCCCAGCGCTCACATCGATCCTGCGGGCGCGTGGGCACGCGTTGGCGCACGTTCATTCGCAGATCAATGCGGTGACCGTCTCGGTGCCGGCGGGCGCGCTCCTCTCGCTCTCGCGCCTGAACTCGGTGTCTTCCATATGTTCGACGCCGTCGTAACGGCCGATCAGTTGCCATCCGCCTACACGCTGCGAGAAACGCTGGGGCTTCCGGTTCAGGCGCCCGCAGGTAATCGCATTGGTGTGGCTGTCATCGATTCCGGTCTGCAGGCTGGATTCCAGTTCGGGGATCGCATCCTCGGGTTCTACGACTTCACGCACGGTGGAATAGCCACGTCTCCGAGCGACGACTATGGTCACGGAACCCATGTGGCCGGCCTCATCGCCGCCAATGGTGATCTGTCGAAGCAGTTTCGCGGCGTCGCTCCGAAGGCGCGTCTTATCGCGTTGAAGGTCCTCGATCATAACGGCGCGGGCAGCACGAGCGATGTCATCAGCGCCGTCGAATTCGCGACCGAGAACAAGGACCGGCTCGGGATTGACATCATCAATCTTTCGCTCGGGCACCCGATCCTCGAATCAGCGTCGACCGACCCGCTGGTCCAGGCCGTGGAAGCGGCCGTTCGCTCCGGCATTGTGGTCGTGGCGTCCGCGGGCAATTACGGTCTCAGCCCGGATACCGGTGAGCCCGGTTATGCCGGCATCGTGTCGCCGGGCGACGCCCCGTCGGCGATCACGGTGGGGGCGGCCAAGACCTTCGACACGTGGATCCGCAGCGACGATCGGATCGCTCCTTACAGCTCGCGCGGACCCGCTTGGTACGACGCGATCGCGAAACCCGACCTGGTCGCGCCAGGACATGGCCTGGTGTCCGTGGCCGCGACGTCGAGCACTCTCTACATCAACAACCCATCGCTTCATGTCGGTGATTCTTATCTTCGACTGAGCGGAACCAGCATGGCCACTGCGGTGGTGTCCGGCAGCGCCGCCCTCGTGCTCGAGGCAAATCGAGTCGCATTTCCCAACGCCGCATTGAGCCCGAACGCTGTGAAAGCGATCCTGCAATTCACGGCGTTTCGAGTGCACGACGATGCCGGCCTCGATACGACGATCTGACGCAGGGCGCCGGCGTCGTCAATCCGATCGGCGCGATCAATCTGGCTGCGCAAATCGATTCGTCCCAACCGATCTCCTCCTGGTGGCTCACGAGCGCGATTACACCGTCCACTTCGATCGCTGGTCAGACGTTGCCCTGGGCGCAGAATATCGTGTGGGGCAATGCCGTCAGTTCGGGGCCGATTATCTATACGAACGAACCAGCCTGGTCCCAGAACATCGTCTGGGGCAACAACATCGTCTGGGGCAACAACATCGTCTGGGGCAACAACATCGTCTGGGGCAACAACATCGTCTGGGGTAACAACATCGTCTGGGGTAACACCTTGATCGGTGTTTCGGATGGGACCACTGTCACGTGGGGCCTGGTCGCGAGCGACCCGGTTCACACGGTGTGGGGCAGCCTCACGAATCTCGTGACGTCAGTCAGCTCGATGGTGGCATCGCTCAGTTTCTAGTTGTGTTCGGCGTGTAAATCTCAGTCTGCGAGCGGCAGAGGTATTCTGTGACACGCCTTCCATTGACGGCTCGGATTTTTGTTTCCGTCGTGATCCTCTCCGGCGCCGGCCTCGTCGCGGCGTCTCTGCCTCTGCTGCGATTCCCGCGGCCTGGCCTGTTTGCGTCGCTGCTCGCGCTGTCGGTGATCAGCTCCGCGCTAAAAGTCGATATGCCGGTGGGCGTGGGCAGTTCCTGCATTTCGCTGTCCTACATCGTTGACTTCACGGCGCTCCTCCTGCTCGGGCCGGAGCCAACGATGCTCATCGCCATGGCGAGCGGGTGGTGCCAGTGCACGTACCGCATGAAGGAGCGGAACCCGACGTACAAGACGGTGTTCAGTATGGCCTGCCTGGCGCTGACGGTCGCCGCCGCGGGGTTTGCGTATCGATGGCTTGGCGGCACGCCCGGAAGCCCGTCCGCGACGCCACTCCAGCCGCTGCTCGCAGCTGCTCTGACGTACTTCCTCGTCAATTCCCTTGCGGTCGCCGCAGCGTTTGCGCTCGCCAACCGACTCCCGATCCTGCGCGTCTGGCACGACAACTTCTTGTGGAGCATCTCGAGCTACGTGATCGGCGGACTGGTGGCAGGGCTGACGGTAGAACTTTTCCAGCGTGCCGGACACTGGCAGACGTCACTCGCCTTCGTCCCGCTCTGTCTCACGTATCGCACGTACAAGATCTACCTCGGACGAATCGCTGCTGAACAGCGACGCGTCGCGGAATGGACGCAGTTGCACCGCGAGAGCACGGAGGTGCTGGCACGCGCGATTCAGGCGAAGGATGGATCGAACCCGGCGCACGTCGAGCGCGTACAGTACTACGCAGGGACGCTGGCGCGACACCTTCATCTCTCCGAATTGGACAGGCAGGCTGTCGAGATAGCGGCGCTCTTGCACGACGTCGGCAAGCTGGCCGTGCCCGAGCAGATCCTGTCGAAACCCGGTCCGCTGACCGCCGACGAACGCCGCAAGATGCAGATTCATGCGCAGATCGGCGCGGAAATCGTCGGCGCGGTGCCGTTCCCGTTTCCGGTCGCGCCACTCGTCCTCAGCCATCATGAGCGCTGGGATGGGACAGGATATCCATCGGGACTGCGAGGCGCGCAGATTCCGATCGGTGCGCGAATCCTCGCGGTCGTCGACTGCTTCGATGCGGTCACATCCGAGCGGCCGTATCGTCGCGCAGTGTCGCAGGATGACGCCCTCCGGATCCTGCAGGCGGGCGCCGGCAACGCGTTCGACCCGGCGATCGTCAAGGAATTCACGCGGCTGGTGCCGACGTTGAATCCGTCGCCGCTCGACGAATCATCTCGCAAGCGTCGACTCGCGAGCGACCACATCGAGCACGAGACAGCGACCACGGTTGCGCGTGCGACTGGCGGGGACGCATTTGCCGAAATCGCGCTCGCCAACCGGGAGAGCTACACGCTTTACGAGATCGCACATGCGATGGGGAAAAGCCTGAGCCTGACCGAAACGATGACGTTGATCAGCTCGAAGATCAGCGGCCTCGTCCCATTCTCGTCGTGCGCGCTGTTCGTGCGCGAGCAGAACACTCTGCGCTGCCGTTTCGCGACCGGCATCAATGCGCACCTGATGCGCGATGCCGAAGTCGAGGAAGGAATCGGTCCATGTGGCTGGGTCGCGCGGCACGAACGGCCTATCGTCAACGGCTTGCCCAACGCCAAATGGAACGGTTCGGGCGCGACATCCGGGGATAAGCTCGAATCTGCGCTGGTCTGCCCTCTGATCGTCGGCAGCAGGTTAATCGGGACGATTGGCGTGTTTCACGTCGCGGCGGGATGTTACACGGACGATCATCGGCGCGTCCTGGAACAGATCTGTCAGCAGGCGAGCGCCGTCATCCATAACGCGCTCGTGTTCGAGCAGACTCAGGATGAGGCGCTGAAGGACGGGCTGACGGGTCTCGCAAACGCGCGGGCGCTGCATTCCCACGCTTCGCGCGAGCTGGGCCGCGCCCAGCGCACCGGCTTGCAGTTCTCGCTCGTCGTCCTCGATCTCGATGACTTCAAGTCGATCAACGACACCTACGGCCATCTCGCCGGGGACAGAGCGCTTCGCGAGGTCGCGACGGCCCTGCGCGAGACGACACGCCCGTACGACATGTGCATCAGGTACGGCGGCGATGAGTTCGTGGTGCTGCTGGCCTCCTGTGGAAGAACAGAAGCCGAGGAGCGCCGTCGCACGTTCCAGGAGATGGTTGCGGCAATCACACTCGAGACGGAACATGGCGAGCCGATTCCGCTCAGCATCAGCGCGGGGGTTGGTGTGTTCCCTGAGGATGGCGACACCTACGAACGTCTGCTCGCCAGAGCCGATCGCCGCATGTACAAAGACAAGGCGGGAAGAAAAAGGCCGCCGCGGCTCGCCCTCGCCGAGATGACACCACGGCTGGATCGTGCGTCACGACTCAGGTCGGTCGCGCCCTGATCCGCTCGCTAGCGCGAACACCTTGAGAGATATCGAGTTTGGCGGATCGCTCGTGACGAGACGCAGGGAACCGCTGGACAATTGGGTGCATCGCTCGCGCCGGCCCCTTGAATCTACGTCAGGACGGCCGCTGATGGGCGGCCCGTTCAATCCTTGACCGTGGAGGCTTCGATGGTTATCTCGACATCGCAGGTTCCGGATGTTGTTTCTCGATCTCCTCCGATGGCAAGTGGGTCCTCGCCGTTACCAATGCCGTGACGAGCTCGATCCTTCCGCTGCCCACTGGTGCCGGCGAACCCCACCCGATCGAGACGGGGAATCTTTCGGCCGCAATCCCAAAGTTTCTGCCTCCGGATGAAAAGCGCATTCTGATCAGTTCCGGAGAGCCTCGCAGCTACCTTCAATTGCTTGACAACGATACGCCCCATCCGATTACTCCGCCTGGAGTGTTTGCAATATGGTCCACAGCGGCTGGGAGATTCTTTCTGGGACGTGATCAGCGACGCAATTGGGTCGCACAGTAGTGTCTCGACTGACAAATGGCAGACAATCCGTCGCGGCTCGAGGCTTTTCGGGGGTGCCTCAGGCGTTCGAAGAGGAAGCCGAGGGTCGCAGGTTCAAGTCCTGCCGGGCGCGCCACTTCCCCCTGAGAGCGCTGCCCTCCCTCACAGAACGGTTCAGCTGCCTTACTCTTTTTCTACCGAACGGTCACCGCACGCATATGATTCGCCGCCGGCGTGACCGCTAAGCTCTCGTCGGTTCCTTCGACAATCCCGTCGCCGGGACAGCGCTCACGTCAATCGGCATCTCGAGGGCCGGATGCCGTGGGTGACGCGTGTAGTGATGCATCCATTCGTAGAAGAAAGGTAATCCGTTATGAGCAAGCCACTCGTCTCTTCGATCATGCTCGCGCTGGCGATTACCAGCGCCCACAACGCAGCCGCTCAGACGCCGACCTCCGACAGCCTGATCCGGTTCGATATGCGGCGTTCGGCCGCAGTGACCGCCGCCGGCTGTCTGCCTCATGCGGTGGCCCACGTCTCGGTCAAGTCGCTCGGCGAAGTCGAGATCATGAGCGTCAGCGCGAGCGGTCTTCCGCCCGACACGGGCTTCGACTTGTTCGTGATTCAACTTCCGAACGCGCCGTTCGGCCTGTCGTGGTACCAGGGTGACATGGAGAGTGATTCCCTGGGGCGCGCGCAGGGCACCTTCATCGGCCGATTCAACGAAGAGACCTTCATCGTCGCGCCGGGGACTGGTGTGGCGCCGGTGGTCCACAACACGGATGCGGCCGCAAACCCGCAGACCGCGCCCGTCCACACGTTCCACGTCGGCCTGTGGTTCAATTCGCCGGCTGAGGCGCTGGCAGCGGGATGCCCGAATACGGTCACGCCGTTCAACGGCGAGCACCACGCCGGCATCCAGGCCCTGGCGACGAATGGGTTCACGCCCACGAACGGCCCGCTTCGGCAGCTCAAGCCCTGAGCACGGCGGATTCAACCGAGTGTTTTAGCAATCGGCCCTGGAGCCGTGTCCGATGACGGCAGACCATCGGCTTCAGGGTCCGTCGGTTCCCTCCGAGCGTATCAATCAGGTGGAGGAGGACGCGAGTCCCCCGAACTTCGATCCCGTGGTCCAATTTCTGCTTGAATAATTCAGCGAGGGCGGTAACGCCGTCACGGCTGACGTTTCTGCTCGGAGTCCTACCCAACTGTGGAGAGTACATTGCCGTCAGACACGCCCGAACACGTTTCTCTGACCGACACCCAGCTGCAGGTCCTGGCCTCCCGCAAGATCTTCTTCGGACACCAGTCGGTCGGCACCAACATCCTGCAAGGCGTGCGCGACCTGATGGCTCAGGATCCTCGGGTCCGACTGAACATTGTCAGGAATGCCGACCCGGCGAAGGTGTCAGGGCCGGCGTTAGTCGAAACCGGGATAGGTAGGAACCTCGATCCAGCATCGAAGATCGACGATTTTGTGGTGGCGCTGGATCGCGGCATGGGCACTGAGCGTGGAATCGCGGTCTGCAAACTCTGCTATGTGGATGTCACGCGTTCCACTGACATCTCGGCAACTTTTCGGCCTGTATTGCAGACGGATTGGCGAAGTCCGCTCCAAACATCCAAGCGTGACCATCGTCCACGTGACGGTGCCACTTACGGCCAAGGAACATCTGCTCAAGGCCGTGGCCAAACGCGCCCTGGGCAGGGCAACCGCACGGGAATCAAACATCAAGAGAAACCAATACAACAGGCTCTTGCTTGCCCACTACGGGTCGACTGACGTCGTGTTCGACCTGGCTGCCGCAGAATCCACCCGGCCCGACGGGTCGCGCGCATTTTTCACGGATGAAAATGAAGCGATCTATACACTGGCCCGGGAATTCACCTCCGACGGCGGCCACCTCAACGAACTGGGGCGGCGAGTGGTGGCGCACGCATTCCTGGCGGCGCTTGCCAGAGCGAGCGAGAAGGAAATCACTGACGCCGCGCGCTAGCACTGCGGTGTCCTTAAGTGTGGGATTTTGACAAATCGACATAGGAACTGCGACGTGCAGGATTCCCGGCGACGATCGTGTTCGGCGCAACATCATGCATGACCACTGCGCCTGCTGAGACGACGGCCCCTTCGCCGATCGTGACGCCAGGGAAGATGATTCCGCTCTGTCCGATCCAAACGTTGTCACGGATGGTGACTGGCTTCACGGCGTTGGCTGGTGCTGCCGCTCCCTGACGGCGAAGATCAGGATCCATGGGGTGCCCAGGAGCGTCGAAGACGCTGACGTCGTTGGCAATCAGGCAGTCCCTGCCGATGGTGATGCGGTTTCCGATCACAAAGGCACAGTTGTGACCGATCGCTGAGCGATCGCCTATCTCCAGCGTCGGGGCCTCGGAATACCGGACCGCAAACGTGATTGAGATACGTCCGTAAATCCTCACATCGTCGCCTGCCACAATTCTTCCCTTGCCCTGCACCCACGGCAGGTGCGTTGACGTCACTAGCCTCTTCCCGTAGCTGCTGCAATAGGCCTTGAAGCCGGGTTGGCAGAGGAGAACCCGCACGAAGAACTTGACCACTGTTCTGCACCCAAGGTACAGGGCCAGCATCAGCTTAGCGACAGCATGGGGTATCGGTAGATTGAACGTCAGGCAGGCGGAACGCATCCGACGCAACGTCGCCGCCGTCCAGTGGTCGGAAAGCGCGGCCCATCTGTGGAATCGGCTCACTTGGGAATTACGCGATCGACGCAATCTCCGGAACGGGCTCGAGGAGCTGAGGCGCAGCGTGGAGATACGCGGTCGTGCGGCGCCTCTGGTCGATGTCGCTGTACACCCGTTCCACCCGTTCTCTGCTCACGCCGAGCTGTCGTGACACCTCGGCGGCCGGCTGCTGATGGTTCTTGGCCCAGAGAATCAGGTCCAGTTCCGAGTGGTGCACAGAAAAAAAGAAATCCGTTTGCGACTGCTCCAGGCTGAAGGTGTCGGTCGTGGGCTCACGCTCGAGGATCTCATCGATCACGCCGAGATGGCGAGCGAGCGCGTAGGTCTGGGTCTTGTACAACGACGCGATTGGTTTCACATCCGCGGCACCATCGCCAAGCTTCACGAAAAAGCCCTGATCGTACTCGAGACGATTCGGGGTGCCGCCTACGGCGTACACGAGACGATCGGCGTGGTAGTACTCGATCATCTTGCGGCACCGCTGCTTGAAATTCGTGGCGGCCACAATCTGCAGGTACGCTTGTGGTGTCAGGCGGACTCGTTGCTGCCGACCGCCGTCGGCGGGCTGCACGACGACGTAGTACACGTTCAGGAGGTTCTGTTCCAGGCGATCGCTCCGCATGACGAGCTTCCAGCGATCGCTGGGCGCGTAGGCGGGATACACTGACCGCACCGCCTCATCGCGGGCCGTGTAGCAGCCGGCTGCCGACAACAGCGGTTCGATGTCCTGGACGAGATAGTCGATGCCCAGCTTGATGGCGAGCCGTCGGCCCAGGGTCGTGCTTTCAGGATTCGAATCCTTCTCGGGCAGCATCAGCCCGAACACATGCTCTCGCCCGAACGCGCGCGTTGCGAGCGCGGCCACGCACGCCGAATCGATGCCGCCGGAAATCCCGACCACGAGCCCGCGCCTGCGGAGCTTCCCGTGAACGGTCTCGCGCAACGCGGCCGACAGCCGTTCGGTCGTCGCGTTGACATCGAGTGCGAGCGCATCCTTCAAGTTCATATGTTCTCATTCCACTCGGGCAGGAGAGGCGCGGCGTGCCTGTTCTTCGAGCTCCCCACGACAGACCTTCCCGGCAATGTTCCGTGGCAGCGCATCGAGGGCAACGACGGCGCTAGGCACTTTGAACCGCGGCAGTGCCTCGGCGCAGAAACGCCGCAGCGCCGATGGTTCGACGGTTGCGTCCTCCATGACGACAAAGGCCCAGGGGGCTTCACCCGTCACGGCGTTGGGCGCGCCGACCACGCAGGCTTCTCTCACGTCCGGATGCTGGGCGAGGCGTTCCTCGACTTCTGTGGGCGAAAACCGGTGTCCGCTGACCTTCAGCATCGTCCGCTTGCGCCCCACGATGAAGAAGAAGCCGTCTTCATCGCGGCGTGCAAGGTCGCCGGTCCAGAGCCAGCCGTTTTTCAGGATTTCCCGTGTTGCTTCAGGCGCTCCAAAGTAACCACGGCAGACGTTCTCGCCGCGCGCGATAAGCTCGCCCGTGACGCCCGCGTCGACATCCAGGCCGTGTTCGTCGACGACCCTCAGTTCCACGCCGGGAATGGGGATACCGATCGAGTTCGGCTTCGAAGCGAATCGGTCGGGCGGGAGATAGGCAAGACGCGCCGTCGCTTCGGTCTGACCATACATGACGTAGAACACCGCGGGCGCGAAGACGTCATGCCCCCACGCGCGGAGATCGGCGGCCATCCCGCCGCCCGCCTGGGTGACGTACCGCAATGCCGGCATCAGCACCGTGCGCGGGTCGCACCTGCGTCGAAGCAGTTCGAAGGTGAGAGGAACGCCTGCAAACCCTGTACAACGCTCTGCGCCAACCGCCTCGAGAACGAGGCGCGGATACATGATGCGATCGTCGAAGCAGATCGATGCGCCGACCCACAGATGGGTCTGCAGCAAGGACCGTCCGTAACTGTACGACAGCGGCAGGATCGACATGACGCGATCGGCTGCTGTCAGTGTCAGGTAGGACACGATTGACGTGGAGTTTGCCGCGATGTTGCGATGCGTGAGCATCACGGCGCGGGCGTTGCCGGTACTGGCGGACGTAAAGAGAAGCAAGGCCAGGTCTTCCGGGGATCGGTCAACCGGCCGCTCCTCGTGCTCTTCCTCGCGCGCAGCGCCATTCTCGTTCAACGGTATGAGGCTGCCGCCGCCCGTGAGTGCCGGTGTGGCGCGGGACTCGGAATCCAGCATCCACAATGTCTCCCACGTGACGTCGAGGCCGGTGAACAGGGCGCCGTCACGCGCCTGGATGAAGGCGTGTTGCGGCCTGGCCGTTGCGGCGACGTTTGCGAGCGCCGCGCTCCCCCAATCGGGGCTGACCTCGATCAGGCAGGCGCCGGCACGCTGAATAGCCAGGCCAGCGGTGACCGATGCGATACCTGCGGGCAGGGCGTTCAGGACGAAGTCGCCGGGCCCGATCCCCCTCGCCTGAAGGCTCGCGGTGAGGCGACGCACGGTCCGTGCGAGCTCTCCGTAGGTGAGCCAACGGCCCGGCACGCCGACCGCGGGAGCTTCCGGGGCGACGCTGGCCTGAGCAAGCACACGCGCATCCAGGAATAGGTCGCTCATGGCGTTGCCGCGTCGCAGGCCGACGGCGTGAAGACAGGCACAGCAGCTGGCGCAGAGTGCCGCGGCGCGCCCGCGCCGACAAAATGTTGATGGAGGAGCTGCACGGACGCGATTGCCATCAGCGCCATGTTGTCCGACTCGCTCGGAGGAACGGCGTGCTGTGACAGCTTTGCACGCAGGCGTTCCGTTTTCTGCGAATCGAACACGCCGACCGCGTCGATGGCATCGGGCGCCAGTGCCTCGTGCGTCCAGGCGGGAGCGCCGGGCCCGGTGAGTGTTTCCGCTATCGGCGCGCGAAATGGTCGTTTCGCGCGCTTGAGGACACTGGCCGGAACGAGCGGAGCTGCGATGCGCTTCAACACGTGTTTTTCGTCCAGCGCGCGCAGCTTGACGGTGTCGGGCAACCGCGCCGCAAGTTCCACGAGACGGTGATCCAGGAAGGGAAACCGCCCCTCGACCGAGTTGCCCATGAGCATCCGGTCGCCCTGCGCCGACAGCAGATAGCCCGAGAGCAGCGTGTGCGTCTCCAGGAATTGCGCGCGGGCGAGGGGACGCCACTCCGAGAACGCCGGCGGAGCTGTTGCGAGCAGCGATCGCACAGGGTCGTGTGTGAGGACGCGCTCGGTAAAGGCGCGCGAGAAGAAGCGCCAGATGCGCGCCGTCGATGACCAGCGGGGCAGATGCGAGAAGGCGGGCTGGTCTGGGTCATTGAGGCCCACCCTCCAGAAAGCCTTCAGGAGCGCCGGATTCTGCTCTGCCATCCCACAATACGGGTACAAGCGCTGAAACAATACGTAGCCCCGATTCGATTGCGGCCGCTTGGCCTCCCAATACCGCAGCTTGGTCTCCTGGTACAACTGGTAGCCCCAGAAGAACTCGTCGGCACCTTCCCCGGTCAGCACCACCCGCGTGCGGTGATCGCAGACCATGCGACTGAGCGCGAGCAGTGGCGCTGGCGCTGACCGGACCAGCGGCTGTTCAGCGAGGCGGACCACCTCGGGCAGCAGCTCGCCGACGCATCGGTCGGTGACGAGCAGTTCGTGGTGGTCGGTGTCGAGTGCGGTCGCCACATGCCGCTGGAACGTGCTTTCGTCATACCGCGCCTGGGCGAACGCGACCGAGAACGTGGACAGGCGGGAGGCGGCGTTGCGCAGCCGTGCCTGGGCGAGCGCGCAGATCAGGCTGCTGTCCAGGCCTCCTGAAAGGTACGATCCAACCGGCACGTCGGCTCGAAGGCGCAGCCGCACGGCGTCATCGAGGAGCTCAGCGACGAGCGGCGACGCGCGATCCACGGTCAGGGACCGATCGACTTCCTTGTCCGAGAGATCCAGGGTCCAATAGCGCCGGACGCGCACGCGCCCTTCCGTCACCACGCCGCAGCATCCGGCCGGCAGCGCCATGACTCCCTCAAAACTCGTTCGTGGTGAAACGGGGGCCCACAGGCAGGTCGTCTCCTTGATGGCGAGAGGATCGAGCGCTGGCTGGACGAAGCCGCTGGCGAACAGCGCCTTCATTTCCGAGCCGAACACCACACCGCGCGGCGTCTCCGCGTAGTACAAGGGGCGCACACCCAGGCGGTCCCGCGACAGATGCAGTTCGCGGCTGTGCGGATCCCATAGCGCGAAGGCCCACTGCCCGAGGAACCGCTCGACACATGCGATGCCCCAACGCCGGTACGCGGCGATGAGCACTTCGGTATCGCTTCGCGTGCGGAACTGATACTCCCTGAGCTCGTCGCGCAACTCGATGTAGTTGAAGATCTCGCCGTTCAGCACAACACACGTTCCCGTGTCCGGGTCGCGCATCGGCTGATGGCCGCCGTCGACGTCGATGATCGAGAGGCGGCTGTGGCCCAACGCAACGCCGTCGAGGAGCACTCCTCGCTGCGCATCTGGTCCGCGATGGGCAAGGGCGGCAGTCATCGACTCCAGGCGAGTCGCCGCGGCAGCGCTCCTGCGCTCGTCAACTGGCCACGACGTCGTGCTGAACCCAGCGATACCGCACACGATGCGCTACCCGCGAGCCCTCCGGGCGATGAACGCGACAACCTTGTTCAAGCTGTCGAAGTTCTCGGGCACGAGCTCCTCCTCGGCAATCTCGATCCCGTATGTCGTCTCGACGAACATGACCAGTTCGAGCATGCCGGTGGAGTCGATGATGCCCTCCCCCAGGAAAGACGCCTCGTCTGAAAAACCTTCGACGAAGAACACTTCGCCGATGAAGCGGCGGATTGTGTCCGGCCTGGCGAGTCTCCCGGTCATCGTTGCGGGGGTCATGGGGGTCATCCCTGGACAACCACATCCATATAAGCAAGACGCCTACCATGACGCCGCTACGCCGCCGACCTGCAAATCAGTTGCGGATGCTCTCGTCTGAAGAGGCGCCAGCGTTTCTCCTCTCTCCGACTCCCACGACTTTGCCATGAATGTGGCCTGGACTTCCGCAGAGAGGGAAACGGGCTTGCCATTCCCTAGTCAGGAGCGGCGGCGAATCTGCACGACGTGGGTTGTCCGTTGCCTTTTACGTTCTTTCATTCGTGACTGATACGTGTGGGTCGAGAAGCGTCCGGGGGCGTCACATGTCGACGTCGGCCGGCGCGTCGGGATATCGAGAGTGAATGTGAACCAAGCTCATCAGCCTTTGAACCCTTCAGCGCAGCGTGTCAGTCGCGAGCGCCTGATCGCCGATGACCCGGCGCACATTGCGAGCGAGTGCGCGGAAGTCGCCGACGTCCGACAGCGGTGAGAACTCGACCGCATCGAGACGAGCGTGGCGGACGAGCGCACGAATGCCGGCTTCAGTCGGTCCCTTCCCGACCAGCACCAGGTGCGCGGATGGAAAGTCCTTTCTGACGTCGGCGAAGGCACGAACAACGAGATCGACGGCGTATCGTCGTTGGAAATTGCGCGTGCACAACAGCCGCGGTCGGATGAGCGGTCGCGGCCTCTAGCGAAGTTCCGCCAGGTCCACCGCGTTCGGGATGATCTCGGTCGGAACCGCGAAGTCGGCGAAGCCGTCGGCAAGGTACCGAGACGGCACGACAACGGCGTCCTCCACGCTGCTGCGACCACAGCGGCTTCGTCCAGTTCGGCACTCGGTCGGCCAAGCTCATCCGCCTTGAGTCGCGAATCGCTGTTTCGCGATTGACAACGCGATTGACAAATGGATTCGGCCGGGGCAGGATTTGTAACCTTCTTTATTTTCGCTCGGCGAACCTCACGAGGTAACCCCCAATGCGCGTGAGATCCGTTCGGCGTTCGTCCCCAGCCGCGAATGGCGGTGGGTCCACCATCCCAAACTGCCGACGCCACAGGCAGTTACCGTTCCACTCCGCCCTCGAGATCTCCCGCTGCGGCTGCCGGGCCGCAGGCCACGTCCGTTGCGAGCGCAAGGCACGACAACGACTCATTCGTTCACTGTCCGAATGGAGGTGCACCGTGAAACTGGCGCGCTGGGTTCCCCCGGCGAGGGTGTTTCTGTCCTGGCTGGCCCTCAGCCTCATCGTCATCGGATGTACCGCGCGTCCTGCGTCAGCGCAGGTGTCTGTACGGTTCGATCGTTGGAACGTTGACGGACGAGACGGGCGCCGTGGTGCCCAAGGCCACGGTGACCGTGACGAACACGTCCACCGGCTTGTCCCGTCAGGCCACGACGAACGACATCGGCTACTACTCGATTCCCAACCTGCTGGAGGGGAGTTACGACCTGGCGGTGACCGCCACCGGGTTCAAGCCGTACACCCAGACAGGCGTCTCCGTTCGCATCAACAGCGTCACCCGGACGGACATCATCATCCAGGTCGGCGGCGTCACTGAACAGGTCAGCGTGGAGGCCACGTCAGCGGTCCTCCAGACGGCGACGACCGATGTCAGCACGAACCTGGATACGCGGGCGATGGAGAACCTGCCGCTCTCCGGCTACCGCAACTACCAGTCGCTCATCAATCTGGTCCCGGGCGCCACGCCGGGACGCTACCAGAACGCCGTCACCGATACGCCGGGACGCGCGTTGACGACCAACGTCAACGGTCAGGAGCGCGGCGCGAACAACACGCGCGTGGACGGATCGGCCGACATCCTGGTCACGATGCCCCATCATGCGGTCTACGTCCCGCCGGTGGAGAGCATCCAGGAAGTGAACATCTCGACGAACAACTTCGACGCCGAGCAGGGCATGACCGGCGGCGCGGCGGTCACCGTGATCACGAAGTCCGGGACGAACGAGCTGCGCGGCACCGCGTTCACGATGTACGACAGCAGCGCCTTGCGGACGTTCACCTGGGATGAGAATCGCGCTGGCGCCCAGGAGAAGCCGAAAACCACGCGCAGCATCAGCGGCACCAGCCTCGGCGGCCCGATCCAGAAGAACAAACTGTTCTTCTTCGCGAACTGGGAAGGGACGTTCGAACGGGTAGGCTTCTCCGACACGCTTCTCTGTTCCGACGGCTGACTTCCGCGGCGGAAATTTCAGTCGCATGCTCGGAGCGCCAGTGCTGAACGCGGCCGGTAGCCCCATCATGATTCCCACGACCGAGGGGGGCAGCACCGTCCTCAGAGAAGGGATGATCTTCGATCCCTTCTCCGGCAATCAGGATGGCACCGGCCGCTCGGTGTTTTCCAGCGGCGGGCAGATCAACGCCATCCCTCAGGCTCGCCTGAACGGCCCCATGCTGAAGATGCTGGCGCTCGTGCCGCTCCCGAATCTGGATGGTGACACGGACAACTATTTCAACACCGCCACGCAGCCGCTGAACCGCAACAACGTCGACGCCAAGGTCAATTGGAACCGCAACGAGCGGCACCAGCTCTGGTTCAAGTACAGCGCGATGGATGCGCTGGTCAGTGGCCAGTTCGGCCTCGGCGAGGCTGGTGGTCCATGCTTGTGCGGCGGCGGCCTCGGCGAGGGTCACACGCTCGTGCAGATCGCGGGCATGGGCCAGACCTACACCGTCTCGCCGACGTTCCTGATTGACGGGACGTTCGGCTGGACGCGGTTCGGCCAGGACGTGACGCCCCCCGATCTCGGCACCAACTTCGGATTGGACGTCCTCGGGATTCCGGGAACCAATGGGCCCGACCCGCGCGAAAGCGGCATGCCGCCCCTGTACATCTCCGGCTATTCAGACCTGGGGAATGACGAGGGCTGGAATCCCCTGTTCCGCAACGACCAGTCCTACACGGTCAACACCAATGCCAGCTGGATGAAGGGCAAGCACGATCTTCGGTTCGGGTTCGATTTCGTCCACCACCTGATGAACCACTGGCAGCCGGAACTGGGGGAAGGCCCGCGCGGGGCGTTCCATTTCGATCCTGGCGTGACGGCGTTGAATCCCGACGCGCTCGACGCAGCGGTCGGATTCGAGGGAGACGCGCCATCGTTCGAGAACGACTGGAACGGCCTGGCCGGATTTCTGCTCGGCACGGCCTACGGCCTCGGGGAAGAGCAGCCAGTTCATCAAGATGAACAGCTTCGAAAACCAGTACGCGCTCTACATCCGCGACCGCTGGCGCGCCAGTCCGACGCTGACCGTCGACCTGGGACTGCGGTGGGAGCTCTATCCGAACCGGTGGCGGTCGGGCGGCCTGGGGATCGAGTCGTACGACCCCACGACCAACGAGGCGTTGATCGGCGGCAAGGGCGGCATCCCGCAGGACAACGGTGTGGGCTACAGCAAGGGGCTCTTTGCGCCGCGTCTCGGTGTCGCGTATCAGGTGACCGATTCCACCGTGATCCGGACCGGCTGGGGCCTCACGTACCATTCGCATCCCTGGGGCGCCCAGGCGTTGCGCGGCTGGTATCCGCTGACACTCGTGGCGGCGTTCTCGGGCATCAACGGGTTCCAACCCGTCACCACGGATCGCGCGTATACGGCCGCAGGTGTCCCGAACGCGCCGCTGGGCCCCACCGTCGGGATTCCCTCGATCTGCTGCCCCGACATCGAGACGGGCCGGGTGCCGTTGCCGGCCGTGGCCGAGACCGGCTACCCCGCTGCGAACCAGATGTTGCACCGGGGCTATATCCAGTCGTGGAACTTCGTCGTCGAGCGCAAGCTGCCGGCAAATATGGTCGGGTCGATTGGATACGTCGGGTCGGCGTCCCACAACGGGTTCGCGTTCCTCGACATCAACGCGTCGCAGATTCCCGGCTCGGGCGACGAAGGGCGGCCGCTCTTCGCCCAGTTCGAGCGCACGACGACGACGAGAGAGTGGGATGGCCGCACGCACAGCATCTACCACGCGCTGCAGGCCACCATCAATCGGCGATTCAGCGGCGGCTTTCTCATGAAGGGTGCGTACACCTGGTCGAAGGCCATCGACGAGGCCCCGTATTCCGACTGGACGGAGTTCCGCTACAACGCGGCGAGTGTGTTCGACCGCAACCGCGCGCTCGCGGACCACGATATCCCCCACAACTTCCAGCTTGGGTTTGTGTACGAGCTCCCGTTCGGCAGCGGGAAGAAGTGGGCGACGGAGCGGTGCCAGCAGCGCAATCCTGGGAGGCTGGCAGATGAACGGCGTCTTCGCCGCCTATTCGGGACGACCGTTCAATCTCACGGCGTCCGGTTCGTCACTGAACATGCCGGGCAATCAGCAGACGCCGGATCAGGTCAAGGACACCGTCGAAATACTGGGCAACGTCGGTGACGATGGCACGTACTTCGACACGACCGCGTTCGCGCGCGTCACGGACGTCCGGTTCGGCAACGTGGGCCGGAACACCATGCGCGGGCCCGGAGTGGTCAACCTGGACATGGGTCTGTTCCGCACCTTCAAGGTCACGCCGACCGTGGATCTGCAGTTCCGGGCGGAGGCGTTCAACGTGAGCAACACGCCGCACTTCGCCAACCCGAATGGAAACGTCAACAGCTCGAACTTCGGGAGGATTCTCGCTACACAGACTGCTTATGCTTTGGGGGGGTCCCGGCAGTTCCGCTTCGGCCTGCATCTGACGTTCTAGGTTCGGTTGATCATCTCGTGGGCGCAGGCAGTCATGCCTGCGCCCACCGATCTCGGTCCCTTCCGCCAGCCCGCTTCTATCTACATAAGAACGGGAGGTCACAAGCTCATCAGCCTGTGATGGCGAATGCAATTGACAAACGGATTCGGCCGGAACACGATTCGTGACCCATCTTCCTTGGGCTCGGCGAATCTCGCGAGGTAACCCCCATGCGCGTGAGTTCCGTTCGGCGCTCATTCCCAGCCGCGATGGCGGTGAGTCCGCCATCCCAACTGCCGACCACAGGCAGTTACCGTTCCGCTCCGCCCTGTGAGATCTCCCGCTGCGGCTGCCGGGCCGCAGGCCACGTCCGTTGCGAGCGCAAGGCACGACAACGACTCATTCGTTTACTGTCCGACTGGAGGTGCACCGTGAAACTGGCGCGCTGGGTTCCCCCGGCGAGGGTGTTTCTGTCCTGGCTGGCCCTCAGCCTCATCGTCATCGGATATACCGCGCATCCTGCGTCAGCGCAGGTCCTCTACGGTTCGGTCGTCGGAACGTTGACGGACGAGACGGGCGCCGTCGTGCCCAAGGCCACGGTGACCGTGACGAACACGTCCACCGGGTTGTCCCGTCAGGCCACGACGAACGACATTGGCTACTACTCCATTCCCAACCTGCCGGAGGGGAGTTACGACCTGGCGGTGACCGCCGCCGGGTTCAAGCCGTACACCCAGACCGGCGTCTCCGTTCGCATCAACAGCGTCACCCGGACGGACGTCATCGTCGCAGGTCGGCGGCGTCACTGAACAGGTCAGCGTGGAGGCCACCTCGGCGGTCCTCCAGACGGCGACGACCGATGTCAGCACGAACCTGGATACGCGGGCGATGGAGAACCTGCCGCTCTCCGGCTACCGCAACTACCAGTCGCTCATCAATCTCGTCCCGGGCGCCACGCCGGCACAATTCCAGAACGCCGTCACCGATACGCCGGGACGCTCGCTGACGACCAACGTCAACGGTCAGGACCGCGGCGCGAACAACACGCGCGTGGACGGGTCGGCCGACATCCTGGTCACGATGCCCCATCATGCGGTCTACGTCCCGCCGGTGGAGAGCATCCAGGAAGTGAACATCTCGACGAACGACTTCGATGCCGAGCAGGGCATGACCGGCGGCGCCGCCGTCACCGTGATCACCAAGTCCGGGACGAATGACTTCCGCGGAACCGCTCTTCACGATGTACGACAGCAGCGCATTGCGGACGTTCACCTGGAGTGAGAATCGCGCTGGCGCAGAAGAGAAGCCGAAAACCACGCGAAGCATCAGCGGCGCCAGCCTCGGCGGCCCGATCAAGAAGAACAAGCTGTTCTTCTTCGCGAACTGGGAAGGCACGTTCGAACGAGTGGGCTTCTCGAACACCTACTCGGTGCCGACCGCCGACTTCCGCGGCGGAAATTTCAACCGCATGCTGGGCGCGCCCATTCTGAACGCGGCCGGCCAGCCCATTCTGGTTCCGACGACCGAAGGCGGGACGCACCAGCCTCAGGGAAGGGATGATCTTCGATCCCTTCTCCGGCAATGAGGATGGCACGGGCCGCTCGGTGTTTTCCAGCGGCGGGCAGGTCAACGCCATTCCCCAGACTCGCCTGAACGGCTCCGATGCTGAAGCTGCTGGCGCTCGTGCCGCTCCCGAATCTGGATGGTGACACGGACAACTACTTCAACACCGCCACCCAGCCGCTGAACCGCAACAACGTCGACGCCAAGGTCAATTGGAATCGCAACGAGCGGCAGCAGATCTGGTTCAAGTACAGCGCCATGAACGCGCTGGTCACGGGCGACTTCGGCCTGGGCGACGCCGGGGGAGAATGCAATTGCGGCGGCGGCGTCGGCACGGGCCACACGCTCGTGCAGATCGCGGGCATGGGCACGACCTACACCGTCTCGCCGACGTTCCTGATTGACGGGACGTTCGGCTGGACGCGGTTCGGCCAGAACGTGAAGCCACCCGATCTCGGCACCAATTTCGGCTTGGACGTCCTGGGCATTCCGGGGACAAACGGCCCCGATCCGCGCGAGAGCGGCATGCCGTCCTTCGGGATGTCCGGCTATTCAACCCTTGGGAATGATGAGAGCTGGAATCCCCTGTTCCGCAACGACCAGTCCTACACGGTCAACACCAATGCCAGCTGGATGAAGGGCAAGCACGATCTTCGGTTCGGGTTCGATTTCGTCCACCACCTGATGAACCACTGGCAGCCGGAACTGGGGGAGGCCCGCGCGGTGGGTTCAATTTCGATCCTGGCGTGACCGCGTTGAATCCCGACGAGCTCGACGCAACGGTCGGATTCGCAGGGAGACACGCCGTCGTTCGAGAACGACTGGAACGGCCTCGCCGGATTTCTGCTCGGCACGCCGACCGGCTCAGCGAAGAGCAGCCAGTTCATCAAGATGAACAGCTTCGAAAACCAGTACGCGCTCTACATCCGCGACCGCTGGCGCGCCACTCCGAAGCTGACCGTCGACCTGGGACTGCGGTGGGAGCTGTATCCGAACCGGTGGCGTTCGGGCGGCATGGGGATCGAGTCGTACGACCCCACGACCAACGAGGCGTTGATCGGCGGAAAGGGCGGCATCCCGCAGGACAACGGCGTGGGCTTCAGCAAGAAGCTCTTTGCGCCGCGACTCGGCGTCGCGTATCAGGTGACCGATTCCACCGTGATCCGGAGCGGCTGGGGCATCACCTACCATTCGCATCCCTGGGGCGCCCAGGCGTTGCGCGGCTGGTATCCGCTGACACTTGTGGCGGAGTTCTCGGGCATCAACGGCTTCCAACCCGTCACCACGGATCGCGCGTATGCGGCCGCAGGTGTCCCGAACGCGCCGCTGGGCCCCGAGGTTGGGATTCCCTCGATTTGCTGCCCCGACATCGAGGCGGGCAGGGTGCCGCTGCCGGCCGTGGCCGAGACCGGCTACCCCGTTGCGAACCAGATGTTGCACCGGGGCTATATCCAGTCGTGGAACTTCGTCGTCGAGCGGAAGCTGCCGGCAAACATGGTCGGGTCGATTGGCTACGTCGGGTCGGCGTCCCACAATGGGTTCGCGTTCCTCGACATCAACGCGTCGCAGATTCCCGGCTCGGGCGACGAAGGGCGGCCGCTCTTCCCGCAGTTCGGGCGGACGACGGCGACGAGAGAGTGGGACGGCCGCACGGACAGCATCTACCACGCGCTGCAGGCCACCATCAATCGGCGATTCAGCGGCGGCTTCCTCCTCAAGGGTGCCTACACCTGGTCGAAGGCCATCAACGAGGCCGACTACTCCGACTGGACGGAGTTCATGTGGAACGCGGCAAGCGTGTTCGACCGCAACCGCGCGCTGGCGGGCTTCGATATCCCCCACAACTTCCAGCTTGGGTTCGTGTACGAGCTCCCGTTCGGCAGCGGGAAGAAGTGGGCGACGAGCGGTACCAGCAGCGCAATCCTGGGAGGCTGGCAGATCAACGGCGTCTTCGCCGCCTACTCGGGACGGCCGTTCACGGTGTTCGCCTCGGATTCCTCCCTGAACATGCCGGGCAACGCGCAGACGGCTGACCAGGTCAAGGACAACGTCGAAATACTGGGCAACGTCGGTGACGACGGCACGTACTTCGACACGAGCGCCTTCGCGCGCGTCACGGACGTCCGGTTCGGCAACGTGGGCCGCAACACCATGCGCGGACCCGGCGTGGTCAACCTGGACATGGGTCTGTTCCGCACGTTCAAGCTCACACAGCTGTTCGAGATGCAGTTCCGGGCGGAGGCGTTCAACGTGTTCAACACGCCGCACTTCGGACAGCCGAACAGAAACGTCAACAGCTCGAACTTCGGGAGGATTCTCGATCTACAGAGCGACGATGCCCTGGGGGCGTCCCGGCAGTTCCGCTTCGGCCTGCGTGTGACGTTCTAGGTTCGGTTGATCATGTCCGGGGCGCAGCCAGCAATGCCTGCGCCCCGGCTTTTCTCTACTAGGCAGCGGCGTTGCCGCGTTAACCGCTGGGTCTTATCCGGCTGAAGAAAAGACCATGCAGGATTCACACGACAAGAAGGTAGACCGGCGAACGTTTCTCAACACCGCGGCAGGAGTCGTGGCGGGCTCGGCCATCGCGTCGAGCGCCCTGTCGTACGACCGCATCATCGGCGCGAACGATCGCATCGCGCTGGGCCATATCGGCGTGGGCAACCGCGGCAGCGGCCTGCACATGATGACCTCGCGCCTGAAAGACAAGTACAAGGTGGAGACCGTCGCCGTCTGCGACCTCTGGAAGGGCAATCGCGAACGGGCCGTCGCCAACAGCGAGCGCTACTACGGCCGCGCCCCGCGCGCCTTTCAATACCTGGAGGACCTGCTGGCCCTCAAGGACGTCGATGCGGTGCTGATTGCGACTCCGGAGCACTCGCACTCGACGGTGTTGAAGGCAACCGTGGAGGCGGGGAAGGATGCGTACTGCGAGAAGCCGATGGGCAACGTGCTCGAGGAAGTCAAAGCCGCGCGCGACGCCGTCAAGCAGAGCAACCGCGTCGTCCAGGTGGGAACGCAGCACCGCAGCGAACCGTACCAGCGTCGCTGCGCGTGACGTCCTCCGCAGCGGTGTCCTCGGAGACGTGAGCAAGTACGAAATCGTGTGGAACTACAACGGCCCGCGGTGGCGGGGCCGGCCCCAGGTGAAGCAACTCCGCGAACAGGACACCGACTGGAAGAAGTGGCTGATGACGAAGCCGTACCGCCCCTTCGACCCGCGGCTGTACTTCGAGTTCCGGCTTGTACTCGGAGTTCTCGAGCGGTATCCCCGACCAGTGGATGAGCCACGGCATCGACCTCGTGCACTTCTTCATGAACGAGCAGCCGCCCCGCTCGGTCATGGCGCACGGCGGCATCTTCGCCTGGCACGACGGCCGCGAAAACCCCGACACGTTCCACGCGCTCGTCGAGTACCCGTCGTTTCTCGCGAGTTACTCCACCAGTTTCGGAAACGATTCGGACAGCTTCTCCCGGATCATGGGAAAGACGGCGACCCTCGTCAACATCGGCGGAGAAGGCAGTCCGCGATGGAAGGTGGTCGAGGAAAAAGGGAACCACGAGGACAACCCCACCATCGAGCGCGCGGAACGCTGGGTCACGCTCCCGGGAGACGACAAGCCGGGCCCGATCAACATCGGCGACGAGGACCTGTCGCACATGTCGAACTGGTTCGAGTGCCTGCGGAGCCGCAACACGCGGACGAACGCCACCGTCGACAACGGCTACCTGCATTCGGTGGCGATCATCATGGCCGCACGGTCGTACTGGCAGGGCAAGCGGCTGTACTACGATGCCGGATCGGAGCAGATCAAGGACTCCGCGCCTGCGTCCACCGCGACGGGCTGATCGCGCGGCCGTCGCATTACGCATCCTTCATTTCCGGATCAGCGCAGATAACGGGAGGTCTCTCTATGTCCGCAGAGAGCAGACAGGTGGCGGGTCTCGCGTGCCGTGCCTGATGTTGACAGCCCTGGTGTCGACGTTTGCCGTGGCGCAGCCATGCCTGGCGCAGGTTCTCTATGGATCGATCCTCGGGGATGTCAAGGACACCTCAGGAGCGTCCGTTCCGGGCGCCACCGTCGTTGTCACCAATACGAGCACCAACCAGGCCCGCGAGGCGGTGACCGACCAGGCGGGTCGTTTCACCTTCGGCGACCTGCCCGCCGGCGTCTACAGTTTCAAAGCCAGCCAGCAGGGCTTCAAGACCTTCGAGCAGACGGAGGTCACCGTCAACATCAACAGCGTCTCGCGCGTCGACGTCACCCTCGAGGTCGGCTCCATTGGCGACACCGTCACCGTCAACGCCGAACCGGCGAGGCTGCAGACCGAGACCGCTGAAGTGCATCAGAGCCTGCTCGGCCGCGGAACTGACCAACCTCCCCGTGCCGCTCGGCCGCAACTATCAGCAGGTCTACCGCATGCTGCCCGGCTTCGCGCCGCCGATCAACTCGCACTCGATCCCCACCAACCCGGCGCGGTCGCTGGAATTCAGCGTCAACGGCACGAGCGACGACCAGAACAACACGCGCATCGACGGCGTCAGCACCGCGCACGTCCAGCTGCCGCACGTCGTCTTCCTACGTCCCGACCCTCGAATCGATTCGAGGAGGTCAACGTCGTCACCAACAGCATGGACGCCGAGCAGGGCTCGCGGGCGGTGCCGCGGTCAACGTGCAGACGAGGAGCGGAACCAACGCGGTTCACGGATCGGGCTTCGGCTATCACACCGACCAGCATCTGAAAGCCTGGCCGATGCGGTTCGACGATGCTGCGCTGAATACCGGGAACAAACCGAAACAGAGCTACAACGAGTTCGGCGGGACCGTCGGAGGCCCGCTCGTGAAGAACAAGGTCTTCTACTTTGTCAGCTACGAATCGATCCGAGACCACAAGACCGTGGACAACACGGTATCGGTGCCGCTGCCGGCGATGCTGAGAGGCGACCTGTCGTTGTCGCCGACGCCGATCTACGATCCGCTCTCGGGGAATCCCGACGGGTCCGGGCGGACCCAATTCCAGGTGTTCCCGGGCGACGCGAACTACGGGCTGTGCAACACGGCCACCAACCCGAACTGCCTGAACATCATTCCTGCGGCGCGGATGGATCCGACCGCGAAGAAGATCGCGGGCTTCATCCCTGCCAACAACATTGCCAGGGAAAGCGACAACTATTTCGTGTCGGGCCCGTTCGCGTTCGACCGCCAGCAAGTCGATTCGAAGGTGGACTATAGCGTCAATAACAAGTTCAACCTGGCCGGGACGTTCGGCATGCTTCACTATCGGACGAACGTGCCGACGGTCTTCGGCGACACCGCCGTCGGCGAGCCGATCGGCGGAAGCAGCAACCCGGGGCACGGTCACGGCAACACGTACCGGCTGACGGTCATGGGGACCTACATCTTCAGCCCACCTTCCTGATGGACGCCCACTATGGATGGGCGCGGCAGGGAACCGCATCGGAGCAGCCGGGTCTCGGCACCAACGTCGGGCTGGACGTGCTGGGGATTCCGGGGACGAACGGCACGCGCGCGTTCGAGAGCGGCTGGCCGACGTTCGATTTCGCAGACGGAGACGACTTCGCGACGGTCGGGGTGAACGAGAACTTCATGCCGTACTACCGCCATGATCCGCAGTCGCAGTACGTGGCGAACTTCAACTGGGTCAAGAACAAGCACAACATCCGGTTCGGCGGCGACATCTACCACATGGCGCTGAACCAGGCGCAGGCGGAGTTCATCAGCGGCGGCTTCGGCGCGCAGGGAGGATTCGGGTTCGACCGCGGCATCACGCAGCGCTGCGAGGTGGTCGATCCTCGAGCGGCAACTGCGAACAGACCTCGAGCGGCTCGAGGTACAACAGCGTCGCTGCCTTCCTGATCGGCCAGGCAAGCCGCGCCGGCAGAACGCTGCAGGTCCCGGACGAATACCACGTCCGGGCATGGCTGTACAGCCGTCTACGTTCGGGACCGCTGGAACGTCTTCCGACAAGCTGACCATCGATTACGGCACTCGCTGGGAATATTTCCCGGTTCCGACCGCGCCCGATCGCGGCATCGAGCGCTACGACGTCGACACCGGCAAGGTGCTGCTGTGCGGCGTCGGCTCCGTGCCAACGGACTGCGGCATCAAGACCAGCAAGACGAGCTTCGGTCCGCGTCTCGGCGTGGCGTATCGCCCCAGCGACAAATGGGTCGTTCGCGCCGGCTACGGCCTCACGAACGATCCGTACGAAGCGATGGAGCTGATTCGAGCCAACTATCCGATCCTGACCCAGGTGAAGCTCGAATCACCCGACGGGTTGACGCCCGCACGCTCGCTGTCGCAGGGCATACCAGCGATTCAGGCGCCGGCCGAGGGCAATGGCATCCTGGACATCCCGAGCGACTACGCGTGGACGGGGTATCCGCAGAACCTCCATCGGGGATACATCCAGTCGTGGAACGTCACCGTCCAGCGCGAACTCCCTTGGAACTTCACCGGCCAGATCGGCTACGTGGCGACGCGCTCCGTCCGCCAGCTCGGGCTCGTCGACATCAACGCAGGCCAGGTGATTGGCGCCGGCGATGAAGGCAAGCCTCTCGAAGCACAGTTCGGCAGAACCGCGTCCACGGTGTTCGCTGCAGCCCGTCGGGACCGGCCGCTACGACTCGCTGCAGGCGCAGCTGCAGCGGCGCTTCGTCGCGGGCCTGAGCCTGGGCGTGAATTACACCTTGGGTCGGGCCAAGAGCCCCAACGAAAACAGCTCCGGGACGCCGAACGTCCAGGCGCTGACCTACATGGATCGCAACTACGCGCTCACGAACAGCGACCGCACGCACAACCTGGGGATCACCAACGTGTGGCAACTCCCGCTCGGGCCTGGACGGCCGTGGCTGAACGACAAGAGCGTGATGTCCTACATCTTCGGCGGCTGGCAGATCAACAACATGGTCAGCATCATGAGCGGCGTCCCGTTCAGCGTCTTTGCCGACGGCACGTCGCTGAACCTGCCGGGCACCAACCAGACGGCCGATCAGGTGAAACCGACGCGCAGAAACTCGGCGGCGTGGGCACGGACAACCCCCTACTACGACCCGACCGCGTTCGCCGAAGTCACGGACGCACGATTCGGCAACACCGGCTACAACATCCTGCGCGGGCCGGGCCTCTTCAACTGGGACTTCGGACTCCTGCCGCGAATTCTCCTTCACCGACCGCGTCAGGCTGCAGTTCCGTGTGGAGGCGTTCAATTTCACGAACACGCCGCACCTCGCGATCCCCGACAACGACGTCGGCGATGGGTCGGATTTCATGACGATTACGAGCGTGCAGGATCTCGGCCGCGAGGGGATCGATGAGCGTCAGTTCCGGCTGGGACTCCGCATCGTCTTTTCAGTACGTAGTCTGGTTACGAATGGCGGGGGCCGCCCTAACCGGCGACCCCTGCCTGTCTGCGACTACCGGGCTTTGAACCCGTTCAGCATCGTCAGGGCTCGTTGACGAGCTTCTGCAGGTCCCGCCATTTGATCACGACGACCTGGTTGTCCACGAGCGCGCGCTTGAAGTCGGGGTCGTTGACTATCGAGTAGTCGCGTTGACGCCATGCCGAGCCGTACGGCTCGTGATCCACCATCACCGCCTGCAGCTCGGCATCGTCGTAACCGAGGTGCACGATCATTTCGGAGAGGCCCGGCTTGAGCGATTTGATCGCTCCAGATAGAACTCCTTCCAGCCATCGCGTGGCGTCTTTTCGTTCGCGATGACGACGGCGTCCAGCACGACGTCTTTATCGGAGAGTGGCGGCTGCAGCGTCGTGCCGCCGATCCCGCGCAGCGCGAGGAACGGCAGGTGATACTCGTGAGCGACCTTGGCGAGCGTCGCGAAGAGTGCCGGCGTGGCGAAGAGCGATCCCATGTGGCTGTCGAGATGCGTCGGGTGAATGCCGAGCGCCACCGCACGATCAATCTGCGCCCGAATCTCACGCTCGGCTTCCTCCGGCTTCGCGTTGGAGGCGACGGAGCCCGTCTCCGCCCACAGCGTTCCAGAGGGATCCAGAAGGCTCGAGACCTTGTCGCGCGACTCCAAGCTTCCCCAGCGAAAGGTCTTCCACTCGCTCGTCAACGTGAGGTGCAGACCCAGGTCGGCGTCGGGATGAGCCTTGGCGTAGGCCGCGACTTCCGTGACCCATGGGCACGGCATCATGATGCTCGCCGACGACACGGCATTCTTGTCGAGCGCGTCGAAGCTCGCGGCGTCCACCGAATGCGCCACGCCGAGATCGTCCGCGTGCAGGATGAGGAGCTTCGTGCCAGGAGCATGCCCGAGGCGCTCGGCGATGCTCCTCGCCTGCGCGGGCAGTCTCAGCGCGCCCGTCGCCGACAGCAGGATCACGAGCAGCACTCGAATGGATTTCATCGACAACTCCTGGAATCGGAAGCCCGAAGGGTAGCACAGCAGGTCGGAATCACTCCCGACTGAAGTTCCCCGGCAATCGATCCGACGGGCTTGTCGACGCGGCCGCGAGAGGGCCGCTTTCGGTCAGGCGGCTGCCCAACGCGCGGCCGGGCCAGATCTATTCATCGCGCAGCGCCACCAGCGGATCCACGCGAGATGCGCGTAGGGCCGGACGGAGGGCTGCGAGCAGCACGGCGGGTAGTACGACTGCGATGACGGTCACATACGTCAGCGTGTCGGTGCCCTTCAATCCGAACAGCATGTTCGTGAGCGCGCGGCTCGCCGCAATCGCCAGGACGGCGCCTGCCACAACGCCAGCCGCAGCCAGCCGCGCCGCTCCGCGCAGCACGAGCAGCAGAATGGCTCCGCGCGGAGCTCCCAGCGCGGCTCGAATCGCGAATTCGCCCGTGCGCTGGACGGTCACGTAGTTCATCACCGCGTAGACGCCCATGATGGCCAGCAGGAGAGCGAGCGTGGCGAACGACATCGCGAGGGTTGTCCGGAAGCGCGAGTCGGCGACCGACTCACCGACCATCGCGTCCATGGTCGTGAACTTCGTCGCGACCTGGGGGTTCATCTGCTCGACGATGCGCTTCACCGACGCAATCAAGGACGAAGGCTCGACCTCGGTCCGAATCGGGATTTGCACCTCGTTCGCGCGAAACGGATGCTGGGCCAGGGGCATGTACATCGCCGGCGATGCCTTCGACGCCGGCGAATCCTGCCGCACGTTACCAACCACGCCGACGATCGTCATCCATTGCATGCTCTCGGTGTCGAGGCCGCATTGCAGACGGTGGCCGATGGGATCCTCGTTCGGGAAACTCTGGCGCGCCAGCGCTTCGCTGATGATGACGACCGGGGCGCTGCCGTAGCGATCGGCATCGGTGAAATCGCGTCCGCGCACGTGTGGGATGCCCATCGTGGAGAAGTAGCCTGGACTCGACAGGCTGAAGTCCGCCTGCGGCAGATCTTGTGGGTGATGTTGCATCGTGCCCTTGCCGTCGAGCACGTAGCCGCCGTTCGATCCGTATTCGCCGGTCGGGATCCCCATCGCGCCTGCGACCGACACGACACCCGGCAGCTGCCGGATGCGCTGGAACAGCCCGGTTTCGAACTGTGTGGCGCGAAGGTAGTCGTCGAGCGTGCGGGCGGGCGCGTGCGCCGACATCACCAGCATCGCGTCGGTGCGGAACCCCAGCTGGACCGACATCAGCGACAGGAACGACCGGAACAACAGTCCGGCGCCGATCACGAGCACAAACGACAACGCAATCTGTGCCACGACGAGCGCGCTGCGGAGCGATCCGAAGTGTCCACCGAGCACTCCACGTGCTCCACCCTGCTTGAGCGCATCAGCCAGATCGACGCGTGTGGCCTGGAACGCGGGAGCGAGCCCGAATCCGATGCTCGAGGCGCAGCACAGGACGATCGCGAACAGGAGGACGCGCCAGTCGATCGACACGTCGGCCAATCGCGGGAGCGCCACGGTACGGCTGCCGCCCGCGAGCAGCGCGTCGGTGCAGACCGAGGCGATCACCACGCCGAGGACTCCCGCGGCCAACGCGAGGACAACGCTCTCGGCAAGCAGCTGCCGCACAATCTGCCGGCGGGTCGCACCAAGCGCGACGCGCATCGCCATCTCGCGCGACCGGGTCGTCGCGCGTGCCACCGTCAGGTTGGCGACATTCGCGCACGCGATGAGCAGCACGAGCCCGACCGCTCCCATGAGGACGACGAGCGTCGTTCGCACGGGCGCCACCAGTTGCTCGCGCAGCGCCGTCGCCTTGAAGCTCTTGTTCGTGTTGCTGTCCGGATACGCGGCCGTGAGCTGGGCACCCAACGTCGTGAGCCGCGCATTCGCCGCCTCGACGCCGATACCTTCCCGCAGCTTCGCGACCACTCTGTAGTTGTACGCGGAGCGTTGCAGGAACAGCGGGTCGCGTGCAGACGCCACCCAGACGTCGGTTCGGCCCGGAAACTGGAAGGACGCTGGAACCACGCCCACGATGGTGTAAGTGCGGTCTTCAAGATGGAGCGGTTGCCCGATCGCCGCATCGCCGGCACCAAAGTTGTGCGTGGCGAACGGCAGGCTCACAATCGCGGACTGCTGCGCGTCGTCGGTCTCGAAGAGCCGGCCGTACAGCGGCGCGACGCCAAACACCTTCATGAACTCGGTGCCGACCAGCATCGTGGCCACGAACTCGGCGCGATTCGCGGCCTGTATGCCCATCTCGCCGCCGTAGTAACTCGCGATCGACTCGAACGTGTTCCGATCGGCGCGGATGTCGATGAAGTCGCCGCCGGAGATCCTCGGGATGGCGCGTCCGCGATCCGTGAACACCGTCGAGACCGCCACGATGCGATCGGCGTCGCGGTAGCGCAAGGGCTTCAGGAGCACGCCGTCCACGACCGTGAACATCGCCGTCGTCGCCCCAACACCAAGCGCCAGCGTGATGATCGCGATGGTGGCAAAGCCGGGGCTCTTGGCCAGCGTTCGCCCGCCGTACCGGAGGTCTTGAAGGAGGTTGCGCATGGCCATTAGACGACTGGAGGCGGCGTCAGCGTTGCTGCCGCCGTCGCCCGTCCGCCCGGACCGGGTGCTGGCGACCCGGGCGACCCGGGGTCAGATCTCGATTTTCTAGTTTTGGGCGGCGGCACTAGAAAATCGAGATCTGACCCCGTTGCGCTGCGCCTACGCCGAATCCAGGTCCAAACGGTTGCGGTCGAACAGCCAAAATGGACGCCAATCGCACGCAAGGTGTAAGCGTGCTCGTAGAAGGCGCGTGCTGCGGCTGCGGCTCGGTTTTCGCCAGGGGCGAGGCGCAGTACCCGTTCCAGGGGAGGCCGGGATGCGAAGCGCTCGGCATACACGAAATCTTCATTCTCCACCTGCGGTGCGAGCTGCTCGCGCAGCCTGCTTCTGGAAGCGGGGGAGAGGTGAGGATCGACGATAGCGTCAAGCTCGTCGTCAGCCGACGATGCCGCGAAGGCGCGAAAGATCGCTTGAGCCGTCGAGCTGCTCTTGCCATCGAACATGGCCCACACGCTATTGACGTCGAGAAACCGCGGAATGGGGGCGAGTCCCGGCCGTGGCGCCAAAGCTGCTCCACGGCCATGCCTCTAGGGTTTGCACGAGGCCTGCGGCGACCGGGTTTCGCACGATGTACCGCACCACGCGCCATCGATAGAGCTCGCTGTCCACGAGCGGAGCCAGGAAGCGGCCTTGGAGCACGTGCCCGATGTGGCCGTGCCGCCTGTTGAACGTCTGGCAGTATCCCGAGTTCAGCTGCTGCATCATCCGAGAAATCGTCAGGTGCGCAGGGCGCAGGAGCAGATGGACGTGATTCGGCAGGAGGCAGAACGCGAGACATGCCACACCGAAGCGGGCGGTCGCAGCCTCGAGCCGCGTCAAGTAACCGCTGTAGTCATCGTCGTCGATGAAGATGGGCTCCTTGTTGTTGCCGCGCGACATCACGTGGTAGAGGAGTCCCGGCAGGTGGACACGAAGCGGTCGGGCCATGTTCGAAGCCATGGCAAATCGCGCGCCCGCCCAATTCCCCAGCAATTCGCCGTGACGCCCGGCGAACATGGCAGAACCTGAGAGCTGGGGGAGGGGGTGAGAATCTCGATTTTCTAATCCCGGTCGCCGAGATTAGAAAATCGAGATGTGACCCCGACTTCGGACCCTCAGGTTCGGACGCCACCGCCGCGCTATTGGCGCGGCGCGGACGTCAGCTCGTCGTGCGCGGCACCGAGTGTCGCCGCGAGGCTTAAGCGGGGAATTAACGCCTGGTAGGTGTCGAAGCCACGCAGGGCCGTAAGCGACACGATCTCGTCGCGCGACTTGTGCGCGGCGACCCCTGCGCGGACGTGCGCTGAGGGCCGCGTCGAAATAGTCTCGCTGCCTCAGAAGTGCCTTGCGGTCGGCTGTAACCGGCAGGCCGCGTTGGGTATGTCCCGCGATGTAGGTCGTGCTCGCGGGCATGCGCTTCGAGACCTGTTCGAGAATCTTCATCCAGTTCTCGATCGACGCGCCTCCCGGGCGGTCGACAAAAGGATGGACGTCAATCCACAGCAGGTCGCCAAGATGGACGATGTCCGCGTGCTCGAAATGCACAATCGCGTCGCCACCCGTGTGCCCGGGACCGTTGAACGTGGCGGTCACCCGCTCGTGGCCGAGACGCTCGGACCACGTGTCGCCGAAGGTGGAATCGGCATAGACCTGTGGATCGCTCGTGGTCGCGTATGCCGTGCGCTGCAGCGCCGGCACGTGCTGCTGCGCGACGATCTTGGCGGCTGCCGCCCGGAAGACGCCGTTGCCGCCCGTGTGATCGGCGTGATGATGCGTATTGAAGACGCAGTCGATTGTCCGTCCTCCGCGCCCGGGCAGCCCGTCGAGGCAGATGGTGGCCGTATCCGCGTACTGTGTGTCGACGACGACCAGCGCGTCGCCGCTGGAGAGCCATCCGATTGTTCCGCCGCGTCCGGTGAAGATCCCGACATCCCGTCGCAGCAGCTGAAAACTCGTCTGGGGCGGCGGAGCCGCTGGCTGCTGTCTGGCGAGCAGACCTCGCGCCGGCCAGGCGGCAAGGACGGCGGACGAGGCGGTCAGGAACTGTCGACGGCTGATGGGCACAGGGATCTCCTTGGGGTGATAGTATTTCGCACTCTGCGGAGTGGGGTCAGATCTCGATTTTCTAATTCCGCGGCCGTAAATTAGAAAATCGAGATCTGACCCCATGCGACACGCGACCGCGATCGACGCGCTGACCCGGCTTCGCGACGGCAACCGGCGCTTCATGTCCAATCAGGCGGCCGGGCACCTGCTCTCCGGGCCGGCCCGGCGGGCGGCGCTCGTCGACGGCCAGGAGCCGTTCGCGATCATCCTCGGCTGCTCCGACTCGCGCGTGCCCGCCGAGCTCGTGTTCGACCAGGGGCTCGGCGACCTGTTCGTCATCCGCGTCGCCGGCAACATCGTCGCGCCGTCGCAGGTCGGCAGCGTCGAGTTCGCCGCGGAGCGCTTCGGCACGCGGCTCGTCGTCGTGCTCGGGCACTCGCAGTGCGGCGCGATCCTCGCGACGCTCGAGGAGCTGCAGCGGCCGCGCCGACGACGCAGTCGCGCAACCTGCGCTCGATCGTCGACCGCGTCCGGCCGTCGGTGGAGACCGCTGCTGCGCGACCGGACTCGGTCCACGATCGGCGACGCGCTCGTGCGCGCAGGCGGTGCGCGCCAACGTCCGCGCGTCGGCCAATCACCTGCGCCACGGCTCCGAGCTGCTCGAGGAGCTGATCCAGCGCGACGGGCTGCTCGTCGTCGGCGCCGAGTACTCGCTGGAGACGGGCGTGGTCGACTTCTTCGACGGCGTCCCCGTCAGTTGATCGCGGCGTTGGCACCGGTGGTAGACTCCACCGGCATGAGACTCGTATCACTCGCTGTCGTAGGACTCGCCGGATTTCTCCAGGCCGGAACACCCGCCGCGGAGCCGGGATTCACGAGCCTGTTCAACGGCAAGGATTTCAGCGGCTGGAAGATCGCCGGGCCCACCGAATCCTTCACGATCCAGGACGGCGCCATCGTCGCAAACGGGGCGGCAAGCCATGCCTACTACGACGGCCCGGTCCAGGACCACAGTTTCCGCAACTTCGAGCTGAAGGTCGACGTCATGACGCGCGCCGGATCGAACGGCGGCGTGTACGTCCTGACCGAGTATCAGGAGGTCGGCGGCAACGATCGAGCGTCGGGCCGCTTTCCCTCGAAGGGTTTTGAGATCCAGGTGAACAACTCGCACACCGACCGCGTGAGAACCGGCAGCCTGTATCACGTCAGCGATGTGCTCGACGACTCTCCCGCGAAAGACGACGAGTGGTTTACCGAGACCATCATCGTCAAGGGGAACACGATCACGGTCAAGGTGAACGACAAGCAGGTGGTCGATTGGACGCAACCGGCGGACTGGGCCGGCGGCCGCGAGGGGCCGGGCCGCAAGATCACGGGACCAGGCACGATCGCTCTTCAGGCCCACGATCCGAAGAGCACGGTCTACTACAAGAACATCCGCATCAAGCCGCTCGACTGACGCTGCCGTGACGACCGCGGTCGATCGAGGCGTGCAGGACGGCACGACCGGAGCCGGCGGACTCGAGGGTTCGAGGCCGGCCGAGTCGCGGGCGCCGTACGCTATCGTCTGGATGGTCGGGCTCGGCGGGCTGTTCGCCGGCGTCACCGGGCCGCTCGCTCAGCACCTTCATCCCTCCGCTCGTCCGCGACGCGCTCGGCGAGCATCGCACCGCCATCGGCGTCGTCATGGCGATCGACAACGTGCTGCTGCTCCTGCTCGTGCCGTGGGCCGGCGCGGCGTCGGACCGCGCGAGCGCCGCGCGGCCGCGGCCGGCTGCCCATCGTCCTCGCCGGCCTCGTCCTGGCGGCCGCCGGCATGGCGCTCTTCCCCTCGTCCGCGACGGTTCGGCATCGCCGGCGTGATCGCGCGCGATCGTGCGTGCTCTACACCGGGATCAACATCCAGCGATCACCGTTCCAGGCGCTCGTCGCCGATCTCGTGCCGTCGCGCTATCGCTCGCTCGCGACGGGATCCGTGACGTTCCAGATGTGCGTCGGCGCGATCGTGTTCCTCATGCTCGGGCCGGATGCTCGGGCATGCAGCCCGCCTTCCTCATTGCGGCGGCGACCGTGCTCGCGATCGCCGCGGCGTTCGCGCGTCGGGCTGCGCGAGCCGCCGCGCTCGGAGTCGGCAGGCCGTGGACGACCTCCTATCGCTCGCTGCTCGACGCAGGATGGTCCGCGCTGCGCGGCGCGCTGCCCGGCATGCGCGCCATCTTCCTCGCGTCGCTGCTGCTGCAGCTGACCTTCCAGACGTTCACGACGTGGTTCGCGCTGCACGGCACCGAGCGGTTCGGCGTGCGCCCCGAAGACGTGACCATCGGCTTCATCGCCTGGGCCGTTGGCGGCGTGATCGGCGCGCTGCCCGCCGGCTGCATCGGCGTGCGCATCGGCCGGCGGAACGCGATGCTGCTCGGATTCGCGATGATGGCCGTGTGCCTCGTCGGCGCTCGACCGGGTGACGCAGCCATCGCAGGCGACGCCGCTGCTCGCGCTCGCGTCGGCCGCGTGGACGTTTCCGACGGTGAACGCGTATCCGCTGTTCGTCGAGCCGATTCCGCGCGAGCGTCGCGGCGTGCTCGCCGCGCTGTTCCTGCTGTGCATGGCGCTCGGCGGCGCGATCGGCGACCCGCTGAACGGCGCCCTGTTCGACCTCTTCGGCGGCTATCGGCCGCTCTTCCTGATGATGGCGGGCTACACGGCGCTGGCGTTCGTGGCCGTGCTCTTCGTTCCGCGCGGCGCCGGCGAGGCCGATACCGGTCCGGACCCAGGCCGCGCCTGATCGGCAACGACGTGATTCGCCGGTAGACTGTCACGGATGCTGCTCGGCGATCTGTTCGACCTATCGCTCGTTGGTCGCGCCAGCGAGGCGGCGCTCGACCTCGACGCGCCGGGCGGCGGCACACGCACGCTGTCGTTCGGTGAGATCGACGGCCGCGCGCGACGAATGGCGGCCGTGCTCCAGCGACGGCGCGATCTCGGCCGGCGATCGCGTCGCCGTCTACCTGCCGAACTGCCTCGAGTTCATCGATGTGTTCCTCGCGTGCCTTCGGCTGGGCGCTATCTTCGTGCCCGATCAACGTTCTCTACCGCGAGCGCGAAATCGCGCACATCGTCGCGGACGCCGATCCGGCGCTGATCGTGACGGATGCTGCCTCGATCGCCCGGTTCCCCACCGGCACGCCAGCCGTCGATGTTGCCACGTTGTCGGGCGACGTCGAACGGGAGCGTGACCGCCTCGTGTCGACTGAACGGCCGGTTCTCGATGGCGACGCACCGGCGGCGATCGTCTACACGTCCGGGACCACGGGCCGCTCCAAGGGCGCGGTCCTGTCGCACAACAACTTTCTGGCGAATACGACGTCGATCGTCGTCGTGCTGGCGGATCACGGTCGGCGACCGCTACCTGGCGGTTCTGCCGCTGTTCCACGTGCACGGACTGGGCAATGGCGTCTGCAGCTGGCTGGCGTCGCGGCTGCCGCATGCGGCTCGCGGATCGATTCGACCATCAGCGCGCGGCGGAGCTGTTCGAGACATTCGAACCGACGCTGTTCTTCGGCGTGCCGACGATCTACGTTCGGCTGCTGGACCTGCCGGCCGACGCGGCGCGCCGGATCGGCGAACGCGCGCGCCTGTTCGTCTCAGGATCCGCGCCGCTGCCGGCGCAGGTCTTCGATGCGTTTCGCGAGCGTTTCGGCCACACGATTCTCGAGCGCTACGGCATGAGCGAAACGCTGATGCTCATCTCCAATCCGTACGAGGGCGAGCGGCGCGCCGGGCACGGTCGGCGTGCCGTTGCCGGGCGTGTCGGTGCGCTTCGTCGATGCCGACGGCGCGCTCCCGCGGAGCGGCGACGATCGGCGAGCGTGCTGGTGCGCGGATCGAACGTCTTCACGGGCTACTGGCGGCGAGCCCGAGGCGACAGCGGCGGCGTTTCGACGACGGCTGGTTCAGGACGGGCGATCTGGCCGAGCGTCCGGCGATGGCTATTACACGCTGTGCGGCCGCGCGAGCGACCTGATCATCTCGGGCGGGTTCAACATCTACCCGCGCGAGATCGAGGAGCTGCTGCTCGGAGCTGCCCGGCGTTGCGCGAGGCCGCGGTCGTGGGCGCGCCCGACGAACGGCGCGGCGAGGTGCCTGTCGCGTACGTTGTCGCGCCCGACGGATTCGATTCCGTTGCGGCGCGAGGCGCTCTGCGCGCGCATGCTGGCATCGTTCAAGGTGCCGCGCGCGTTCATTCGCGTCGATGCGCTGCCCGGAACGCGCTCGGCAAGGTGCAGAAACATCTGCTGCCGCCGTTCGCATCGTGAAAAGGAGCAATGCCATGAATCGGCGTCAGTTTGTGATCGGTTCCGCAACAGCCCTCGCGGGCGCGGCCATTTCCCGGACGGGCTGGGGCCAGCCGGCGCCGGCGTGGACACGCGTCAAGCCCACCACGCTCGATCGCATCTCGATCATGACGCTCAACTTCCAGAGCCTGCTGAAGCTGCCCGACTATCCGGACAGCCCCGATCGCACGCTCGAGCCGTTCGACCATTGCCGAGATGATCGCCGACCGATACGGTGTGCACAAAGTCGAGTTCCAGCACTACCACATTCCCTCGACCGAGCCCTCGTACCTGAAGGAGCTGCGCGCGCACATCGAGAAGAGCCAATCGCGCATGACGCAGATCAACGTCGAGTTCGGGCGGCTCAATATCTCGGCGCCGCAATTGAGGGATCGCCTGATGGCGATCGACCTGACCAAGAGTGTGGATCGATCACGCCGTCGCTGCTGGGCGCGCAGCGCGTCATGATCAACCAGGGTCAGCCGACACAGGACAACAAGGCAGACGGCATCCCCACGCTCAAGACGATGGCGGACTACGGGAAGGCGAAGGGGATCATCGTGTCGGTGGAAACGCGCGGAGGGCGGCGATCGGGGACGCGGCAGGCGCGGGTGCGCGCCGCGGCCGCCACCTGCCGGCCCTCACGCCATTGCCGGACACCGGGCCAGCGGACCTGGCCGCTGCTCGCTGAGATCATCAAAGCCGCCGGCGCGTACTCGAACGTCGACGTCGGCGGCGCGGGCGCGGCTAATCAGCAGGAGCTGCACGACTGTCTCCGGATGTTGTTCCCGTATGAGCGCGGGCAGCATGCACACGCGAGTCAACCCGCACTGGGATCTCGCGACCGCGATCAGCTTTCTCGAGCACGATCTCGGCTACAAGGGGCTCTACACATCGAGGCCGGGAACGGTCACGAGGGACCCAGGAGATCTTCGACGTGGTCGTCGCGACGCTGTGATCGCGCGCCGGCCGGCCCTGCACCTGTTTCTGTTCTCGCTCGCGCTCTACGCATTGACCTCGTCGGGCAATGCGTTCCGCGTTCCTGACGAGTTCGAGGTCTACTTCCAGGCCGAGCATCTCGTCGATGCCGGCGACCTGTCCGTTCCGCAAACGCTCGCTATCCGTCAGGGCGGTGACGCGATCTTCTTCGGCGAGCTCGGGCGAGATGGCCGGCCTTACGCGCCTTACGGTCCTGGCGTCGCGTTTCTCATTCTGCCGTTTCACCTGCTCGGACGAATGGTGGCGGCGGCGGCCGGCGTACCTCGCGCGCCATTTCCAGAGGGTATCGCGTGGGAGTTTCTCGTCGGCGGCATCACGACGCTGGCCATGGCCTGCGCCGCCGCGCTGACCGTCGCTGGCTTCTTTCGAGCCGCGATCGCTCTCGGGTCTTCTCCTCGAACGGCACGGCAGCTCGCGTTGATCCTCAGTGTGGCGACCATGCTTTGGCCGTACGGAACGACGTTGTATTCGGAGGCATGGCTGGCGGCCGCGTTCGTCTGGGCCGCGTGGGCATTGCTCGACGCCCGACAGGGCGGGTCCATCCTCGCACGCCCGCATCATCACCGCGTCGCTGCTTCTTGCCGTTGCCGGTCTCACCAAGCCAACCGCGCTCGTCATCGCGCCGGGCTTCGTCGCCGCGACCCTGCTCGACACGCGCACGGAACGAGGCGCGCGATGGCGATCGGCGCTGGTGTTGGCAGGAGGAATCGCGGTGGCGGCCGCGGTTCAAATCGGATGGAACCTGTATCGGTTCGGGAGGCCGCTCGACTTCGGCTACAACCTCGCCGGGATGATTCCGATCCTTCCCGCACGATCGTTCGCACCCGAAGAGGTTCCGCGCGGACTGCTCGTGCAGCTGCTGACGCCGGGAAAGTCGGTGTTCGTCTGGGCGCCAGCGACGCTGGTGTCGTTGTTGACCATCCGCGACTGGTGGTCCCGTGAGCGCGGCATCGGGGCCGGTCTTCTGACGGGAACAGCATTGGCCCTCGTGTTGCTATGCAGCGTTTCTCTATCCGGAAGGAGGCTACGCGCATGGACCCCGGCATCTGCTGCCGCTCGTGCCGTTGCTGATGTTGCCGCTTGCGATTCCCGTCGTCAGGGTCCCACAACGGGCGCTCGCCGCAGCGACCGCTATCGGCCTCGTCGTCGCTGCGCTCGCCGCGTCGGTGTCGTTTCTCGAAGACGAGTCGCCGCCGCAGGCGACCCCGCAAGCGTCTGGTCCGTACTACGAGCGAATTGATCCGCCACCGGGGCGGCCGTGGAACCGCTACCGGATCGACTACATACCCTTCAAGACGGCCCTCACAAGCGGGCACTGGTCATCGTCGGATCGACCGGCGGGCAATGGGCCCGATATCTTCGCGCTGCACCTCGCGCGCGCGCGGGTGACGATGCCTGGCGGCGCCACGATTCCGGCCTGGCTGCCTTGGGCGGTCTCGCTGCCCTGGGTCGCGCTGTTGGCCATTGAAACGCGCCGGGTTTTCGGGATGCAGCCGAGCGGTTGAGCCGCTGGGGCACGCCGGTTGCAACAGAATCCCCCGACGTTGATGAATCGAGGAGAAGGATCATGAAACGCGCCGTCATGGCCATCGCGCTCGTGACAGTGCTGTGTGCCTGCACACGGAAAAGTGACGCGCTGACGATTCCCACGGGCAGCCAGGTCCGCGTCGAACAGACCAACGGTGTGGCAGTCGAAGGCCGGCTGGTCGACGTAAGCGCCGATCGGATTGTCGTCGAACGCGCGAGCGGCGAGCGAATGACGGTGGTACGTCGAGACATCAAGGAGATTCGCGCCAAAGAACGACCCGTGAACGAGGCCACGCCGTCGTCAGCGAGCGCGGCGCCGGTGTCATCGGCCGCCGAGAGTGCCGCGTTGCCGAATCCCACACCGGCCGTGGCTCCCGAGTCGTCGACGATTGACGTCACCGTTCCCGCAGGCACAGTGCTCTCCGTGGATCTCGAAACATCGGTCGGGTCGGATACGAGTCGTGTTGATCAACCGGTCCGCGGGGTTCTGCGTCGCCCGCTCCACCTCCATGGATTGGACGTCCTGCCCACCGGGACGGCGGTCTTCGGACACGTGACGACCGCGCAGCGCCCGGGCAAGGTGAAGGGGCGCGGCGTGATCGCCATGCGCTTCACCGAGATCGACACGCCCGGTGCGGGACGCACGCGGATAAGCACGCAGACCGTGTCGCGCATGGCGCCCGCTTCGACCAAGAAGGACACGCTGCAGATCCTCGGGCCCGCGGCCGGCGCGGCGGTCATTGGCGGGGTCATCGGTGGCGGCAAGGGCGCCGCGGAAGGCGCGTTGATCGGCGGCGGCGCGGGCACGGCGTACGTGCTCTCGACCCGCGGCAAGGACATCCGCCTCGGTAAGGGCGCGGACCTCACGGTGAAACTCACAGCCCCCGCGACGATGACCGTCCGCCGGGCGGGCTGATGGTCGGTCACGCGGCGCGGATGCGTCGTACCATAGCCAGGCCATGCGCCGCAGGGGCAAAGCATCCTCAACCACGCGAGGACTCGGCGCGCCGTTCCTCCAGCGGGTCGTGAGCCTGCCGGAGAAGATCGATCCCGAGCGCTATCCGTTCAACGTCCGCGCCTTCTCGCAAGGGATCGACCTCACGTTTCGCAGCAAGGTCACCTTCTTGTCGGCGAGAACGGCAGCGGCAAATCCACGCTGCTCGAAGCGCTTGCGGAGTGCTGCGGTTTCAATCCCGAGGGCGGCAATCGCGACCATCATCGCGCGACGTTCGCCGACCGCTCGCCGTTGGCCCAGGCCCTCAGGCTGTCGTGGCTGCCGAAGGTCACCGAAGGCTTCTTCATGCGCGCGGAGAGCTTCTACAACTTCGCGACCTACATCGACCAGGTCTCGGATCTGCCGGGCCTATGGCGGCAAGTCCCTGCACGAACAGTCGCACGGCGAGTCGTTCATCGCACTGTTCGCGAACCGCTTCGAGCAGGGCCTCTATATCCTCGACGAGCCCGAGGCGGCGCTGTCGCCGCAACGGCAGCTCTCGTTCCTCAAGATCATTCACGACCTCGCGACGCCTGGCCATGCGCAGTTTCTCATTGCGACGCACTCGCCGATCCTCCTCGGCTATCCGGGTGCCGTCCTCTTCGATCTCGACGGCGAGACGATCCGAGAGATCAGCTATCGCGAGACGAAACACTTCCTGATTACGCGCGACTTTCTCAACTCGCCGGAGAGATTCTTCAAACACTCTGTTGACGTCTGGCGATGACGGAGAGAGCGACAGTTGACCGCATGAGTTCAGACGACGAAGACGCCTACAACGAGCTGTGCTGCTACACGCTCGCACATCACGACCCCGCGTTCATTCACCAGCACGTCGTGGACGCTTTTGCTGTGCAGCAGGCTGACGAGACGACGAAGCCGATCAAGCTGACGTTCGGACTCGTCGGCCTGTACCTCAAGATCGAGCGGCAGTTTTCGGGAAGGCAGGTTCAGCGGGCGCACATGGCGCTCGCCAGGCAGAAGCATGTCTGGCCGACATTCCCGCTCCCACGCGATCGCGGCGCGATGAACGCCGGAGCCGTCATGAAGGCGTCCCCAGGCGTGGACCGCGACCAGGCCATCGACAGGTGGTGCGCGTCGGTCTGGGCCGCTTGTGACGGAAGCCACTCGATGGTCGCGGATCTGCTGGTGCACCACGGCATCGTCCCCGCTACTCGTGACGGAGCGCCCTGAGCGGCTCGATCGCGCACGCGCGGCGAGCCGGCAGGAAGCCCAGATCGCGGCAACGACGACGAGAATCAGGGCGGCCGCACCTGTTGTTGTCCCGTCCGCCGACGGCATGTCGACGAGCTGTGACGAAACCAGACGGCTCAGCCCGTACGCGCACGGCAGACCAACAAGAAGCCCGATCCGGCAAGAATTGCGATTTCTCCCATCACCATCCGCACCACCGACGACGATGCGGCGCCGAGCGCGATCCGGAGCCCGATCTCCCTGGTGCGTCGGGCGACAACGAACGACATCACACCGTACAGCCCGAGCGCCGCCATTGTCGTCGCCAGCACGGCAAAGACGATCGAGAGGTAAGCGATGAGGCGCTCGGAACTCAACGTGTCGTCGAGCTGTCGCTCCACCGTCTTCATCCCGTAGATTGGGATCGATTGGTCGAGCCCGGCAACGACTTTGCGAGGACAGGAAACAGCGCCACGGATTCGGTGCGGGTCGGACGTAGAAGGTTGCCTCGACCGGGAAATTCGCCTGCGTGAACGAGAAAAACGCGGACGGCTGGAGCCCGGCTCTCGGTCCGGCGTAGAGCGAATCCTCCACGACCCCTACGATTCGGATACCCAATGCGCCTGCGTGTTCCCCGACGCCGAAGCGTCTGCCGATTGCGCTCCGTGTGCCGAAGAACCGCTCGGCGAACCGTCGATTGACGATCGCAACCGTCGGCTCTCTCCCGACGTCTGTCGGGTCGAAACGGTCGCCCTCGTCGAAGTCTCGTCCCTCGACGATCCTCACCCCCATCGTCTGCCAATACCCAGGCGACACGATATTGTTCTGAACCTCCATGTTCTCGCCATCCTTGGCGGAGTAACCCTCGACCCGGGTGTGCCAGCCGGGCGCCCAACCCTGGAGCAGCGGAATCCATGTGTACGAAGCCGATTCCACGCCAGGCGTGGCGCGAATCCGATCGAGCAGCTCGCCGTAGAACCGACGGAGCTGTGGCACCGTGTAGCCGCTCTTGGCAGGATTCACGCCGAAAGCCAGAAGGTTCTCGATCGATCGGAGCCCGGTGTCGGTGTGTTTGAGATGCGCGAGCGTTCGGCTGAACAGCCCTGCGCCGACGAGAAGGAGGAACGAGAGGGCAATCTGCGCGGCAACGAGGGCCTTGCGCATCCTCGCGGATTGCGCTGCGCCTGTGACGCCGCCGGCTTCGTCTTTCAGCGCCGCAAGAACGTCGAATCCCGTCGCATGCAGCGCGGGCGCCACCCCGAACAGCACCGCGGTGACGACCGATGCCGCCATGCTGAAAGCGAGAATCCGCAGGTCGGGCTCGGCGTGCAGCATCAATAAGTGCGTCGCTGGACGGAAGCATCGCAATCAGCGTCCGTGCGGCCACGACCGACAATGCGAGCCCGAGTGCGGCGCCCGTCAGGGCGAGGAGGAGACTCTCGATCAGGAGCTGCCGATCAGCGTCAGGCGACTCGCGCCGATCGCCAGGCGCACTGACATCTCGCGCTGGCGCGCGACCGCGCGGGCGATGAGGAGGCTCGCCACGTTGGAGCAGGCGATGAGAAGGATCAGGCCAGCCATCCCCATCAACACGAGAAGTGCCGTCGAGTACCTGCTGACGCATGTCGGAGTAACCGGTCGCCGCGCGTTCGACGAGCACGGTACGTTTCAGGAACAGTCCGCGATCGAACGCCGAGTGCCTCCCGATTTGAGCATCGGTGACCTGTTCTTCGAGCAATTGATGGAACAGTGGTTGGAGCGACGCGCGCGCCGACTGCGCGGTGTATCCCGCCTTCAGTCTTGCGAACACCTGCACGAAATCGTAGTGGGGATCGTTGAGACCATTCTCCTCGGGCGTCATCAGCGCCTTCATCCGGAGCGGCAGCCAGATCTGGGGCGACTGTGCCGGGTCCATCCCGTTGAACCCGGCGCTGGCTATGCCCACGACCTCCATCGGGTGATCGTTGAGCAGGATCTTCTGGCCGACGATGTCGGGTCGGTGACCGAGACGATCTACCCAGTATCGAAAACTGAGGACCACGACCGGATGACCCTGGTCGACGCGATCGTCAGCGTCCGCCGGAGAACACACGGCCGGCGGATGGACCCACCTGAAGGGCCTCGAAGTAGTTCCCCGGACACGAGCTCAACCGTCACCGGTTCGGCACCGCCATCGACGGTGATCGCGGCGGCGCTGGAGTACCTGCAGAAGACGCTGTCGAACGCGACGGCCTTCCGCTGATAGGTCTGGCACAACGGGAAGGAGCTGGCCCGGACGCCGCGCGTGTCTCCGAGGTTGGGCCCGGTAGACCAGATCATGACGAGACGTTCGGCTGACGACACCGGCAGCAGGCGAAGCACGAGCTGGTCGAGCAGCGTGAAGACCGCGGTGTTGACGCCGATGCCGAGGGCGACGGAGAGGATCGCGGCGGCGGTGAAGCCGGGCGTCATGCGGAGCTGCCGGAGGCTGTACCGCACCGCGCGCCAGACGTGTTCCAGGGCGAGAACGGTCTGCATCTCGCGACGATCCTCCTGGAGACGCGTCGCGTTGCCGAACTGCCGCCGCGCCGCCGACGCGGCGTCGGCCGGCGTGAGCCCCTGGCGCATGTAGCGCTCCGTCAGCAGCTGCAGATGCGCGCGCATCTCGTCGTCGAACTCGGCGTCCGGCGATCGATGTCCGACGAGTCCGGCGATGCGCGCGGCCAGCGCGCGAAGTCGCGGATCATCGGTCGCCTCGCGCGCTGAGGCGCAGGAGCCGCCCGATGATGCCGGAAATCTGCTTCCAGCTCTCGGTTTCCCTGGCCAGCTGCTTCAGACCGCTGGCGGTGATGGCGTAGTACTTTGCCCGGCGGTTGTTCTCGGACGTGCCCCAGCTCGCCGCAATCCATCCCTTCTGCTGCAGGCGGAGGAGGAGGTGTACACCGTGCCCTCGTTGAGGCGAAGGAGCTGATCGCTGACCTGCTCGATGCGCCTGGCGATCCCGTATCCGTGCAGGGGACCGAGCGCGTGCAGGGTCTTGAGGACCATGAGGTCGAGCGTGCCCTGCAGGATTTCCGATCGACGGTCGATTCAGGCTGTCCTTTGGCCATTCCATAGAAGATAGCGCTCTTCCTTTGGAGTGTCCATAGGAAACGGCGTGGGCACGCGAGGCTGCAAGAAACCCGCAGTCCCGTCTGCACTTGGGGTATACTGGAGGCCTTTCCTGAGCCTCTCGGCCCGCACCGGCCGCCAGCCTCATCAAAGTAGGCTGCGAAGCGAGTCCATTCTTCCAGCCTCTAGGCTGGCGAGTGCGCGCAGAAGGTCAGATATGCACACCGGTCCCCGTATTCAGCCAATCGCGACGTTAGTGCTTTCCACGCTGGCGTTGTCCGCGTTCGTCGGCGTGCCCGGTACGCTCGCCTCCGGTGAGCTACACGGCGGGCGCGATCGTGGTCATCTCGCTCACCGTCGTTTTCGATGAGGACGTTTGCCAGCGCGCAGGCGATCCGTGCGCTCGCTCCGGTCTTGTCGGTCGGCCCTAACGAACACCATCATCAGGAGTCAACTGATTTGGAGGCCGGTCATGATGCAAACGAAACGCAACGACCATCAGCCCGCCGTTCACCAGTGTCCCGTCTGCCATCAACCGCAAATCAAGATCCAGCGACGGCTCGGCGCCACCACGCACGGTTCGATCATTGACGTCTTGCGGACGCACCGGCGAATGCAGCATCGGAATCAATTGGAGCAAGGTGGATACGTGGGTGGCGGTGTAATGATCGAATGTCCGTCGCAAAGGAACACGGGACATGACCCCGTTGCTGGTGCACGTCGATGGAATCCTCACGCGCGTCCTGCAACTGCCGCGGAGCTCGTCGCGGATCCGGATCGGAATGTCCATCGATCGGCACTCGAGTTGCGGTCGGCCTTCGACGATCGACGAGCGATCGAACCGGCCTTCGCGGTATGCGCGAAAGCGTCCGCATGCTTCAACGAGGCAACCGGGACGAAAGCCGGCGTGAATTTCAGCGTCGCGCGTCCACCCTCGATTACTCTCGACGCGGTCGTCGAGACGGAGCTGCGCCGCAATTGCGTCAGCTGGGGTTCGAAGTATGAGAAAAGCCACACCCGAAGAGGTCGTCGTGATACCGCCGGTTCCCATGTGTCCGGCCTGCCGCGCGTCGAACGTGACGACGACGAGCAAGACCGTCAGCGCAGAGACCTATTGGCGCTGCGTGTCGTGCGGCGAAGTCTGGAACGTCGCACGGCGCGAGACCAGCAATTCGCGCGGATCGGGCCGCTGGCCTGACGGCGGCCGGTGGCGGGGCGGATACCGCTGATTCACGCGCTCACTGCACGTAGCCGAGCGACTTGAGCCGCTCGAGCACGCGGGGCGGGATTGGCGCGAACTCTCCCTGCAGACGCGATCCGCCTGCACCGCCGACGCCAGCACCTTGGTCAGCACGTCCCGCATCGCCACCGTCCGGTCTGTATCCTCTGCAACGCGGCTCTGGCGCTCGTGCGGGTCGCTGGTCAGGTTGTAGAGCTCGTGCGTGCCATGCAGTGTCGAATCAGCTTCCACTCACGCGTTCTCAGCGCGTAGCGTTCCCCCACGAGCTCCGCATACGCATACCGCCTCAGCCCGTCGTCGTCGGCTCAGCACGGGCCAGACGTCGGCGCCCGAGAGTCCCGCCGGCACCTGTCCGCCGGCGCGTGCGACCAGCGTCGGGAGAATGTCCACCTCTTCGAGCTGCGCGTCCAGCCGGCCTGCTTGTAGCCCCGGCGCCCTGACGATCAGCGGCACGTGCAGCATCTCCTCGTAGAGCGTGCGATTGTGCTCGAAGCCGCCGTGGTCGTAGAACTCTTCGCCGTGATCCGCCGTGAGCATCACAATGCTCCGGTTCCAGAGGTTGCGCTGCTTGAGGCCGTCGAAGAACGTGCCGAGCGCTTCGTCGGCCGATCGTATTTCCGCGTCGTAGAGCGCTGAATAGAGATGCGCGTCGGTCGATCCGTCAACCACAACCCATGGCGGAATCGTCCCCGCCGGCACGTTCAATGGCGGCTCCTCCGCTGGAAACAGCCGGCGCAGCCGATCCGGCGGCGTGTAGGGGCTATGGGGCTCCATGAGATGGAACCACAGGAACAGCGGGCGATGGTTGTCGCGTTGATCGATCTGGGCGAGCGCTCTGGCGATTACGGCACCGGCCGTCGCGAGTTGGACGTCGCCTGCCGTGAGGAACTCGTATGTCGCGAATCCGCGACCGAAGCCGAAGTCGGCGATGAGAAAGGGATTCGTATTGAGTCCGATCGTCTGATATCCGGCCTCGGACAGACATTGCGCGAGCGTCTTCAGCCGCGGGCTCAGCACGTCGGTACCCGGCAAATCCCCAGAGACATGGCCGGTCATCGTTGTGTCGAACGGACGCGATGTCGTGAACGCCTTGTGCGCCGTCGGAAAGAGTCCGGTGAACAAGGACGCGATAGAAGCCTTCGTATACGGGGCCTGAGAGATGGCGTCTTGCACGACGACCGCTTCTCGGGCGAAGGCGTCGATCGCCGGTGACGTGGGGCGGCCGTAGCCGTAGGTGCCGAGGTGATCGGCGCGCAACGCGTCAACCGTGATCAGGATGATGTCGGGCTTGTCCGCCGCGACACGCGACCCGCTGTCGGTCGAGCGCGCGCAGCCACCCAACCACGAGACGGTCACGATCAACGCCACGCCTGTCCAGGTACAAAGGAACTCGACTGAAGACCGGCCGGCCGCGATATCGCATTTTGACGGTGATCTGTACTCTGCTACCTCTGAGGGTTACGGCCCCGGGAAACAGCGCGACGGCCGATCGGGCGATCGGATCGAAAGCGGGTCGAGCGCGGTGGCGGTCCCGGGCGCCAGAATGATGGATGCCGGTCCTTCGAAGACGGTCGTCCACCCCGCCCGACGAAGGGCGTCGATCGCCTTCGCTTCACGCGGCAGCCAGATGTAGTCGGGATCGAGCTGTCGTGCGTACGCGAGGCCTGCCGGAAACCCCTCGTAGAGGTCCAGGTGTGCGTCGATGGTCGCCGCGGTGTAGACCGTTTCCCGGCGTCCATCCATCGAGATGCGGAGTCCTGGCGGCAGATACCAGATGGCGTACTGCCCCCAATCGAAGAACGTGACCATGCGTCCGCGGAGATGGCGATCGCGGATGAACTGCATCGCCTCTGGCTCGGGCATCGAGGCTCCGTGAACTTCGATGCACGCGAGCCGCGGCCAGATCGCGATTGCAATCCCAAGGATCGCGGCCGCGATAGTGACGATGGCTCCGGCGGACGGCGCAGGCTCGTTCGCCCGCGTACGGGGGCGTTGCAGGAGCTGGCCGAGGGGAGCTGCGAGACAAGCGAGGACCGACATCTCGAAAAAGGTGTCGAGCCGGCTGACGCGCGCCGAGGCCACGCCCCATGCCAGGGGAAATCACGGCAAGCGCCGGATTCGCAGGCACTCCCGCCACGGCGCACCGCCAGGATCGCCAAGACCCAGAACACCGTCCATGGGATCAGCAAAGACGGGACGCCCGTGATCGGACCCCATTCGGCGATGAACGCGCGCGATGGTCCCACCGTTTCCCGCAGGAACGCCCACAGTTCCACCCCGTACGGCGTCGCCAGCGTCGCGAGCACGGCTCCCGCCGCACAGGCTGCCGGCGCGACCCACGCGCGCGGGCCTTCTCGACGCTGTATCCAGATCGTTCCAGCCGCCCAGCACCCCGTTGTCGCGCATCCGACGAGCCAGCCGCCGTGCGCGTTCGCCCAGAACGCCATCAGCAGCGGGATCCAGATCAACCGCCGTGTGTGTCCCCGGTCCGCCGCGCGAAGCAGCGAGATCAGCACGGCAAAACACACGACCGACAGGAGCTGCGGCCGGATCTGTGACGCGCGGGCAGGATCGCCGCGACGGTAAGGCCGCCGATAAAAACCAGGGCGCGTCCGCGAGCCCCTTCCGCTTTCGCGTTCCCCACCAGCAGAAGACACACGATCGCAATCAGCGCCACCTTCAAGAGGATGAGCACGGTGCCGCCGCCGGCGGCGTACACGAGCGCGAACAGCACCTCCGAGGCCCATTCGTGATTCACCCACGGACGATCGCTCGTGAACGAATACGGATCGATCGACGGCAGGCTGCGCGTGTGAAGGATATCGGCGCCGAACCGCAGGTGTCCCCAGAGATCGGGATCGGCGCGCGTGACCAGGACGGCAATCAGCACGGCCGCGAGCGCCACCGCCGGCACGACGGCGTGGCGGACGGCCGCGCCGCGACCGGACGGCAAGGAATGCACGCGCAAACTGTAACGGTGTGTCCCGAAAAGAATCAAGAAGGGCGGCCCGTGAACGCCATCGGGGGCGGGGCGTCCCTTGTCCGGCGCATGGCACACGGGTTGCCCCTGCACGCATGCTCATTGATTACCGATACCCGGTCCACCAACGCATCCATCCGTTCCCGGTTCTTCAGGAGACCTATGAAGAATCGTTTCGCTCGAACCGTTTTCGCCGTCGTTGCATGCCCGTCGTTGGTGCTCCACGGCATCCGCTCAGGCCACGCGCACCTGGGTGTCGGGCGTGGGAGACGACGCCAACCCGTGCAGCCGCACGGCCCCGTGCAAGACGTTCGCAGGCGCCATCTCGAAGACGGCGGCCGGCGGTGAGATTTCAGTGCTGGATCCGGGTGGTTTTGGCGCTGTGACGATCACCAAGTCGATCACGATCAGCGGTGTTGGGACGCAGGCCAGCATCCTCGCCGCTCGCAGGTACTAACGGCATCATCATCAACGCCGGCGACAACGACGTCGTGACGCTCCATCACTTTCAGATCAACGGCGCGGGCAACGGGCTGACCGGCATTCGCTTTCTTCAGGGAAGGCGCTCGTCGTCGACGATGTCAGGGTGTTTGGCTTCCAGACCGGCATCGAAGTGGCACGGGGAACACCGGCAACACGATGGTTCGAACGCCACGTTCACGAACAACAGCCATTCGGCGTCCATGGCACGAATAGCACGATCACCGTCGAGAACAGCCTGTTGACGCCCAACGGCGTCGCCGTCGCAGGCCGACGGCGCCGGGTACGGTTCGCCTGTCGAACAACGGCATCTACAACAACCTGACGGGCTTCGGCTGCGGCGGCGGCACGCTGGCGTCGGCTGGCAACAACCGCAAGGCCGGCAATGTGGGCGGCGTCGTGCCGGTCTGCTCGCCGACGGTGGCAGTGACCGTTCAGTAAACCGAGATTCGACAGGCTAGGGCCGGACGCCGCACGTCGGCTTTCGCTCCGCGCCACCAGCGGACGCTCACTTCCGACCGCATGAGCTTCGCGAGCCGGCGCGCGCCGGCGTGAATGACCCGCCGACCATCGGCGCCTTGAGGACCGCATCGCGGATGCGGAGCGTTGGCCACCGACTGGACCGCGGCGATCTGACCGCGAAGTGCCTGCTCCTCATCGCGCATTTCCGCCAGCTCGTGTTCCCGTGCGCGCAATTGCTGCTCGAGGACTCTGACCGACGACTCGAGCTGCGCGAGCTCGCTGCGCCGCAGCGTCGAGCTCCGACCGCGCCAGCGCGAGATCAGCGGACGTCCTCCTCCAGCCGAGCGCGGATGCCGTACGCTTCCTTCAGCGGGCCCGCGATGCGGCTCAGCTGACGCGCCGCGGCCGCCGCGCCATCGCCCGGTCCTGAGGCGCTGCCATCGCCGCTTCATAGATCGCCAGCAGACGATCGATCGCGCCGGTTGCATCCCGGCCTCAGTCGCGCACGCGGGCGCGACGCTTCGGCGGCGGCGTCTGCTGCGGTAACCGCGCGATCTGCTGCCGATACCAAGCGACGTCGTGCGCGTGCTGGAGCTCGCGGATGCCGAAGTTTCGCCGTCGCAGCCGTTCGTAGTTCTCCGGCGTGACGAGCGGCCCGGCGCCGGCCGGTCCGCGAGGACGGTCGCGCATCCCACAGCCAGCGCCTCGAGCGCGGTCCGGCCCTTTGGCGAAGACGAGGTCGTATCCGGCCAGCAGCGTTTCCGGCGCATCGGACGAGATTGCCGCGAAGCGACGCCAACGATTCGAGCACGATGCCCGAGGACTGACACGCCGTCGGCAATGACGCGCGCGTAGCCGTCGGCCGTCGCGGCGTTGCTGAGCACGAGCGCGCGCGCCGGCTCGTCCGGCAGCGCCGGACGCGGGCGAAAGCGATCGAGGTCGACGAAATTCAGCAGCAGTTCGACCCGCTCGGCGTCGATGCCCTCCTCGCGAACCAGCCGATCGACGCACACTTCGTCGACCGCCACATATCGCCGGACCGCCGGGTGCACGCAGCGGCATCTCCTCCCACGGCACCCATCCATGGCAGAAGTTGACGACGGGCGTGTCGGGAAATGCGAGCGCCGCAATCAGCGTTTCGACGTGGTGATGCCCGTGGATGACGTCGGGCCGCTCGCCGATCCGCGTCACGTCGTCGACGACGGGAATCGTGGCGGCGCGCAGCTCGGCGGCGACATCGCCGAGCACGAGGCTGAACGCCATCGGGCGATGCCCGCGCCGCTGCAGCGCGATGCGCGACGTCGCGGACGTAGATCTCCGATCCGGCGCGCGGACCGAGCGCGTTATTCGTGAAGAGGACGGAGATCGGTCGCATCGTGCGCCGGCGCGTGCCGATTCGAGGATGCGTGTCGATCACCGGCTTGACGTGCGATCCGTAGCGGAGGACCGACGTGTAGCGTGCCCGTGCGCACGCGCGCTTCGCCCACTTCCTCGTAGTACGGAATCCACGAGGCGGGCGGCGCCGGTCCGTCGACGACGTGGCGCAGGAACTCGACGCGAAACGCGTCCTGGCCGTAGCGCTCGAACGCGGCCTCGCCTCGCGCCTTGAGCGCGTCGTAGCGCGGACGTGGCGTTCGAGCTTGCGCGCGAACGCCTCGTCGTCGAGCACGACGCGCAGTCCGTCACCGGACGAATCGGGATGCGAGACCAGGTCCACCTCGAAGAGCTCGATCCGTGCGCCGAACTGCCCGCGCGCGCGTCGTCGCCGCGCGACCGATCCAGTGACAGACGTCGTGGACGGGGTTGTAGCCTTCGGCCGCGTCGATGAGCACCGCCTGCACGCTCTCGGTGATCAGCGTGTCGGCGAGCCGATCGAGCTGCGCGACGAAGGGCCGCGCGTCGGCAGCCATGAGCGCGGCATACGCCGCGCGATCCGTCAGCGGGCCGAACGTCGCGGCGGGGCGCGCGCCAGACTGTCGCGAGCAACGCGAGCGACTCGTCCAGCGCGGCTCGTCGTCGATCCGGAACCGTCGGTCAGCACGACGACGCTCGGGCGGACCATTTCCATGCAGGTGATGCGCGCGAAGTTCGTGACCGGGGTGAGCGAAGACCAGAATCCAGGTGCGCGGAAGGTTCAGCAGCAGCTCAGGCTTGATCAGGCATCGTGCGAGATCGACACCGGAATGGAGGCGAGTGTATCACACGCGCTGCGAGGTCCTCGTCGTATCCGAGGCGCATCGAGCCACTCGCCCGCGACCGCTTCGACGCGCGCGCACTCGTCGTCGGTCAACTCCGTCTTCCATCGGCCGATGCGATCCGCGCTGCGGCGGCTCCATCACGAATCGCTGATTGTGCATGCGCTCCGCCTTCGAGACGAGCACCCGGCCGTGCGGCGTCGTATCGCGCCTGATGCTCGTCCAGCCGCGCGGCGGCGCCATGATGGAAGGCCAGCATCCGCGGATCGAACGGCAGATCGAGGAAATCGGCACACCTCGCGAAGCGTGTGCTCGGGGGATCTGCACGAGCGTTCGTATCGGACCTCGAGATAGAACCGCAGGCGTGCGCCCGACGCTCGCGTCTGCGCCAGCCGCGCCGCCCAGTCTTGGGCGCAGGCCTCGACGGTCTCGCCTGGGCGGAACCAGAGCCCGCGGACCGACGCCACCACGTCGCGTCCATCCCTGATGATGTGGACGAATCGCGCCTCGGGCAGCAGCGCCGCGATGCGATCCATCGCGTCGCCGTAGGTCGGCGTCTTGTCGCCCCACCGGCCTTGCCAAATCGGCGGGCGTAGACACGATAGAACGCACGGGCGCAGTCGGCCGCGCGTTCCCGACCCTTCGCGAAGCGCCGCGCGCAGGGTGCCGGGATCGAGTCCGAAGTCGGGCCACGTGTGAAAGCCCGTCATGATCTGCCAGCGCAGCCTCGCGCGCGTCCACCGCCGGGTCGAGGTCGGCAAGCGCCGGAAGGAATCCCGTTTCCGGCGGAATCGCCACTTCCGCGTGCGCATCGACCATCATGCGGAGCAGGGTCGTTCCCGATCGCGGCACGCCGACGATGACGGGCATGGGGTCCGGCATGGGCATCCGATTTTAGCCCGCTTGGCGCGCCGCCCGGTCGTTGCGGTATCCTGAGTGGGCTCCCTGCAGCTGGCCCCGACTGGAGTCCCATGAAGACCCGTACGCTGGCTGCTGTACTCCTCCTCATCGTCTGCCTGTTCGCCGGACCCACCGCGCAGACGCTCGCTCCACTGCCCGCCGGATGGCCGAACCGGCTCGAGCTCGGCATGGCCGACAGTCCCGGGGGGGCCGCCGCGATGAAGGCGACCGCGCCGTTCGGGTTCCGCTATCAGTATCTGGCGGGCGGCGCCAACACGGGCAGCGGCTGGGCGACGTGGAACACGAACGGCGACTTCGCGAAGTTCTACATCCAGGATTCCGCGGCCAACGGCATCATCCCCGTCTTCACGTATTACATGCTCCTTCAGTCCAGCACCGGGCGGCGGAAGCGAGAGCGACGCGAACGTCGCGAATCTGAACAACACCGCCACGATGACGGCGTACTTCAACGACGTGAAGCTGTTCTTCCAGAAAGCCGGCGCGTTTCCGTCGCAGAAAGTCGTCCTTCACGTGGAGCCGGACTTCTGGGGCTACATGGAGCAGCGGTCAACAGGTGATGATGCGAAGACCGTCGCGGCGAAAGTATCGGAGACGGGACTGCCGGAACTGGCGGGTCTCCCGAGCAACGTCTCCGGCTTCGCGCGGGCCATCGTCAAGCTTCGAGACACGTACGCGCCGAACGTGCTGCTCGGGTATCACATCAGCGTGTGGGGCACCCGCGTCGACATCGCGCTGTCGAATCCGTCCGACACCACCGTGGACATGCTGGCCGGCCGCGCCGCCAGCTTCTACACGTCGCTGGCGGCCACGTTCGACGTCGCCTTCGCGGAATTCAGCGATCGCGATTCGGGGTATTACCAGTACGTGTACGGCGACAGCGGACACTCCTGGTGGGATGCCGAGGACTTCCGCAGAAACGTCAGGTTTCTCAACGGCTTTTCCGCGGCGACGTCCAAGCGCATTGTGATGTGGCAGATTCCGCTGGGCAACACCCGGATGCGGGCGCAGAACAACACGAACGGTCACTATCAGGACAATCGTCCGGAGTGGCTGCTCGACGAGCCCGGCCGCACGCACCTGACCGCGTATCGGGACGCCGGCGTCGTGGCCTTCCTGTTCGGCGGCGGCGCCGGCGGCACCACGTGTGCCTGCAACGCCCTCAACGACGGCGTGACGAATCCGGCACCCATCAACGGCAACACACTCGCATCCGAGGCGGCACCGGCAGGCACAGCGCCGGCACAGGCCATGCGGGGCAGCACGCCAACCCTCGTGACGCCCTATGCGGCCGACGATGACGGTGGCTTCTTTCGATGGAAAGCGTGGCAGTACTACCAGACCGGACCGGTGACCTTCTCGCCGCTCGTGCCGCCATCACCCCCGACGAACTTTCACATCCAGCGATGAGGCGCGCCGTCACGCGGCGCGCGGTTTCGCGGTCGACCAGCAGGCGCCGCAGGATCTTCCCGGACGGCGACTTTGGAATCTGATCGACGATTTCGACCGCACGCACTTTCTTGTACGGCGCCACTCGCGCGCTGACGTAGGCGATGATCTCTTCAGGCGTGAGCCTCCCTCGGAGCACGACGAACGCCTTCGGGACTTCGCCCGCGTCCTCATTCGGCAGCGGCACGACCGCGGCGTCGGCGACGTGAGGATGGCCAAGCAGAATCGCCTCGATTTCGGCCGGCGCAATCTGCATCCCCTTGTACTTGATCAGTTCCTTCAGACGATCGACGACGAAGAAGCAGCCGTCGGCGTCGACGTACCCGAGGTCGCCCGTGTGCAGCCACCCGTCGTCCTCGATCATCGCGCGGGTCGCGTCGGGCCAGTTCAGGTAGCCTTTCATGACCTGCGGTCCGCGGACGCAGATTTCACCCGTCTGCGTCGGCCCGAGCTCGGCGCCGGTGATGACGTCGACCACCTTGGCTTCGGTGTTCGGCACCGGCGGGCCGATGCTCCCGGCACTGGTGCGCGCGTCGTGTGGACGGGCGGCATGTGTCACGGGGGACGTCTCCGTGAGTCCGTAGCCTTGCAGGACCGGGCAGCCCAGACGCGCGCTGGCAGCCATCGCGAGGTTCTCGTTGAGCGGGGCAGCGCCCGAGAACACCATTCGCAGGTGGAGATTGTAGTGCTCGACGAGCGGGCTCTTCGCGAGCGCGAGCACGATTGGCGGGACGACGTTCGCGAACGTGACGCGGTACGTCTGCATGATCGCGAGGCACTGCTCGAGATCGAAGCGCTGCATCGTGACGATCGTCGCGCCCGAATAGAGGCCCAGATTCATGATGACCGTCATGCCGTAGATGTGGAAGAACGGCAGCACCGCCAGCATTGTGTCGTGCTCGGCGAGGTCCATCACCACCGACGTTTGCAGGATGTTCGCCACCAGGTTGAAATGCGTCAGCATCACGCCCTTCGGCAGGCCGGTCGTTCCACTCGAGTACGGCAGCGCCACGAGGTCCTCTCGCGCGGTGATCGCCGCGGGCGTGGCGAGCTCGTCGCCTTCAGAGAGTGAATCGAAGGCGATCGCTCCTTCGGCCTCGCCGAAGACGATAATGTCACGCACAGCGGATCCGCGCGTCGCCTCTTTCACTTTGTCCAGACACTGGGGAACCGTGATCACGCACCGGGCGCCGGCATCCTCCAGCTGCTGTCCCAGCTCCGCTGCGGTGTACAGCGGGCTGATCGTTGTGTTGATGCCGCCGAGCAGCGACACGGCGTGAAACGCGGTTGCGTAGTCCGGCAGGTTCGGGCTGAAGATCGCGCAGACGTGACCCTTCGCGAAACCCCGGGCGGCCAGTCCTGCGGCCGTCCGCCGCACCTTTCGGGTCCAGTCCGCATACGAGAGCGTCCGTCCCGTGAGGCCGTCGATGAAGGCGGCCTTGTCTCCGCGCCGGACGGTGGTCTCCAACAGCCACGGCGTCAGCGGAACCTCGGGAATCTCGAGCGGCGGTTCGGGGGCTCGAAAGATCATGGGACGGGAAGCATACACCCAGAGGACGAGCGCCGCAGGGCAGGCTGGCGAACACGACGGTAAAGAGGCAGACTGTTGGGTCATGGGTCGCGTGTTGATCGTCGGGAAACCCGGCCCGCTGACGGCCGCGCTGCAGGGGAGCGCTCTGTTGCGGGGGCACGAGCTCGACATTTGCGGCGGGGACGTCGAGGCGCTGCATCAGGTCCGGGAGCGGGCGTTCGATGTCGCTGTGACGAATCCGGCCACGTCGATCGCCGAAGATCTGGCACTCGCCGCGGAGCTCTGCCGGGCTCGTCCAGGTCTGCGCATCATCGCGCTCTCACCCGCTGCCAGCCACGAGGACCTGATCGCCGCCCTGCGCGCGCACGTGTTTGCGTGCTTCACGCCGCCCTTCGACGCCTCCGAGATTGCCAGCATGATCGCTTCGGCAGTGGACGCCTCCGCATGGCACGACGGCATCGAAGTGGTCTCGGGCCTGGCGCACTGGTGCACGCTCCGCGTGTCGTGCCACTTGCTGACGGCCGATCGCCTCGTGCGCTTCATGACGGAGCACCTCACCATGATCGAGGAGAAGGAGCGCAACCTGCTGGTGGCCGCGTTCCGCGAGATGCTGCTGAATGCGATGGAGCACGGCGCCGGTTTCGACTCGGAGAAGGTCGTGGAGGTGACGGCCGCCAGGACGAAGCGCGCCATCGTGTATCACTTCCGGGATCCCGGCACGGGCTTCGATCGGGAGCGTCTCGCGCACGCCGCCAACGCCCCCACGCCTGACGAAGTGATCGCGACCGCCGAGCGCCGCGCCGAGCTCGGCATGCGGCCCGGCGGATTCGGCATGCTGATCGCAAGGCAGGTCGCCGACGAGCTCGTCTACAACGAGCGCGGCAACGAGCTGCTCCTCATCAAACATCTCGACTGAGACGCGCGGAATTTGCACAGGAGGACAAGAGTTCAGAAGCAAATTATCTAAACAAGACCTCTTGAACTCTTGTGCTCCTGTTTGAACGTCTCCTTGTCTCCTGTTCAATAACGTAACGCCCGGCTGCGCGTCAGCTCTCGCGCAGGATCTCCGCGGGATCGAGACGGGCCGCTCGGCGCGCGGGGACGAGGCACGCGATCGCGGCCACGATCACGAGCGTGAGGGGCACGCTGACCATCGTGCGAAGGTCCGTGGGCGTCACACCAAACAGCATCGTCGTCATCAGGCGGCCGGTGAGCAGCGCCGCGGCTGCGCCGAGCGTGACGCCAGCGGCGACGAGCTGGAGGCCCTGCACGACGACCATCCGTCGCATCGCGGACGGCTCGCCGCCGAGCGCCAGGCGGATGCCGATGTCGCGCGTATGCTGCTGAACGAAGTACGCCATCACGCCGTAAATGCCGACTACCGACAAGGCAAGCGCGGTGAGGCCAAACATCCCGATCAGCACGCTGAGATAGCGTGGCGTGACGAGCGCGTCGGCGACGAGCTCGTCACCGGTCGCGACATCGGAGAGCGGAAGGCCGGAATCCAGTTCCTGCATCGACTGACGCAGCATCGAGGTCAACCGCGCGGGATCGCCTGAAGTCCGAAGGACCAGGTAGCCGCTGGGCGAATCGACGAACGGCGTGTAGACCGTCCCCTCGTCGGGCGCGTCGAGGCCCGCGAACTTGACCGTGCTGACGACGCCGATCACCGTCGTCCACGGACAGGAGGTGCAGCCTCCCTCGTGCAGGCGGCGCCCGAGGACGTTCTGGTTCGGAAAGAAGCGATCGGCCCACGCGCGGTCGACCACGATGACCGGTGGAGCGTCGGCCGTCGCGTCGCGCTCGTCGAAGATGCGGCCACGCTCGAGCCTGAGCCCCACCGCCTTGAAGAAGTCAGGCGACGTGCTCACCCACGTGCAAACGGGTTGGTTCTGGCCTTCGCCCGCTGGATGGTCTTCCAGATTGAAGTTGTTCTGGTTGCCGGCATCGTCCGGCGGCCGGCTGTCCGCGATCGCGGAGGCGTCGACACCCGGCAGCGCCGTCAGCCGTTCCAGGGCCCGCTTCCAGAAGGCCTGTCTGTCCGTCTCGCGCGCGTAGCGCGGCCCGCTCAGCGAGACGCCTGCCGTCAGCACGCGCGCCGTGTCGATGCCGACAGGAACGTGACTCAAGCGATCGAGGCTCTGCAACACGAGTGCTCCGGCCACAAGAAGTGGCGTTGCCAGCGCGAATTCGGCGGCAACGAGGACGCGCCGGAGCCGCCGCGCCGCCGGTGCATCGCTCGTCGACCGCCCGCCTGAGGCGAGCGCACGATCCATGCGCAGGCGCGAGCTGTGGAGCGCCGGGATCAACCCGATGATCGCGCCGCTCACGACGGCAAGACCCGCAAGCCATACGAAGACCCGCGCAGACATGCGGATTTCGTCGATGCGGGGAATGTAGCCGGCGCCGTAATGCGCGACGAGCTGGATCGCCGTTGCGGCGACGGCGAGCGCCACCAGCGTGGCGCCAGTCGTCAGGGCCGCCGTCTCCGCGAAGAGATGCTGCAGTAATCGTCCACGCGACGCGCCCAGCGCGCCGCGAATCGCCAGCTCCCGGCTTCGGCCGAGCGCGCGCGCGACGAGCAGGTTGACCGCGTTCGCACACGCGATGAGCAGGAGACAGCCGACCGCGGCCAGCACGAACATCAGCGTCGTTCCCACGTCGCCGACGATGCGCGCGGCGAGGTCCTGCAGACCCCAGGTCGCCTTCTCGTCCTGGTAGGAGGATCGCCAGATGGGGAAGAGTCGTGCATTGGTGGCATGGAGCGCCTCGACCGCCACGGCGTGCGAGACTCCCGGCTTGACGCGGGCAAGTGCCGTCGTGAAGAACGGCCCCTTGCGTTTGGGCGGCGGCCAGTGCGCCGCCGTGAACAGCGCCACGTCGTGCTCGAGCGGTCCCACGCTCCTCTGCAGCACACCGACAATCGCGTAGCTCGCGCCGTCGATCGTGATCGTCCGTCCTACGGCCGTTGGGTCCTCCCCGAATCGGCGCGCCCAATACGCGTATGTCAGCACCGCCTCGGGCTCCCCGCGAGCATCGTCGGACGGGTCGAACAGCCGTCCGAGGTGAGGCCGTTGCGCGAGGAGCGGGAAGTAGGAGCCGGTGACGGCCTTCGCTGTGACGCGTTCGGCAATGCCGTTGTCGCTGATCGTGACGCGCGTTGTCTGATACGCCGCGACGCTGCTGAAGGTCGGATGATCCTGCTCGAGCGCGCGGTAGTCCACGACCGAGAAGCGGAAGCGAAATGGCGGAGCGTCGGTGTAGATCCAGACCAGCGAGCCAGGATCGGCGTACGGCAGCGGGTCGACCAGGACGGCCCGGACGATGCCGACCATCGCGGCGGTCGCGCCGAGCGCGATACCCACCGTGAGCATGATCGTGACCGCCACGGCCGGCGTGCGGGCGAGGCTGCGGATGCTGTAGCGAATGTCGCGCCAGAGATGATTCATTGTCGTGATCCTGTCGTAGATCGCCGCACGCAGCGCCTCGAGCATCAGGTGCAGCGGATACAAGACGCGTTGCCGGCGCAGCCAGCGGCGTGCCGCAGCGTTCGCCCCGCTGCCGGCGGCGGAGCTCGTACAGCTCGGCGAGATCGCTGTCAATCGTCCGGCGATCGGCGTCGCTGACCAGCAGCCGCAGGAGCCAGCCCATGTCAGGCCTTGTCCGGGCCCAGCAGCCTCGACAGCCCGCGCCAGAGACGTGCGTGCTCCGTGCGGGCTTCCTTCACGACGGTCATGCCTCGCTTCGTGAGGCGGAAATACCGGCGTGCGCGCCCTTCCGCCGGCTCGTCGAGGCGTGATGCGACCAGGCCCTTCTTCTCCAGCCGGCTGAGGGCGATGAAGACGGCCGCCTGGGCAACCGGGCGGCCCATCCGCTTCTCGAGCGCGAGGACCAGCGGCACGCTGTAGGTTTCCCCTTGCTCGCGCAACATCGCGAGCAGTACGTGCAGCTCGAAGTGCTGAAGACCTTGTCTGGGCATCGCCGGGTACCGCGCACAGTATAACTAACAACGTTAGTCGTATCGACAGGCGATTTGGTTGACCGCCGAGAAGGTTTATTCGGAGGTGTCCGTATCCGGCGCGAGCGGACGCTTCTGACGGCCGGCGGCGTCGAAGTTCTCCGGCCGGAGCCACCGCTCGAACCGCGCCTTCCGATCCGGCCATTCGGAATCGAGCATGGAGAACCACGCCGTGTCGCGGTTGCGCCCCTTCATGATCATGTGCTGGCGGAAGATCCCTTCGAAGGTGAACCCGAGGCGCCGCGCGGCGTGTCGTGACGGCGCGTTGAGCGCGTTGCACTTCCACTCGTACCGGCGATAGCCCAGCGTCTCGAAGACATGGCGGGCGAGCAGATACATCGCCTCCGTCGCGCCCCTCGTTCGCTGAAGCGCAGGCGAATAGATGATGCTGCCAACCTCGATCACGCGGTGAACGGGCTCGATGCGCATCAGCGCCGCCGTCCCGAGGGCGGTGGCCGACGGGACGTCGATGATGGCGAAATGAAGCGGATCGGCTGAATCCGCCTTCGCGCGCAGCGCCTGGTCGAAGATGGCGCGGTCGTCGTACGGTCCGTCGAACAAGTACAGCCACAGGGTCATCGTTGCCCCGATCCACACGTGCCGGCGAACAGCGCGTCGCCGTGTGCTGATGGGTCGAGCGGCACGAGCCTGACGTACTGTCCGTCCAACGTGACCCGCTCGGGTGTTCTCGCCCGCGTGGCGTCGACCGGAGGGCCAATCGGCAGATCCGCGCTGTCGCGCGATGCAGTCCGTCATCTGTTCTCTTCCTTATACAATACCGGCCCAGCAGGAGGACCTGATGCTGCGAAGCGTGTCGACGGGGAAGCGCCGCGGGCGCACGATTGTCAGCGCGATGGTGGCGATGGCTGACCATCAGCGGGTCGGCCGCCACGTCCGGCGAAGGCGCGACCGCTGGGTCCTTCGACAGCCATGAAGACGTCGGCGGGCCCAAGATTGCCGGATCGGCGGTCTACAACCCGGTGTCGCAGGAGTACAGCCTTTCCGCCGGCGGCGTGAACATGTGGGCGCAGCGCGACGAGTTCCACTTCGTCTGGAAGCGCATGACAGGCGACTTCATCCTGCAGGCGCGTCGTGGAGTTTCTGGGGAAGGGGGTCGAGCCGCACCGCAAGGCCGGCTGGATGGTCCGTCCGAGCCTGGACACCGACGCGCCATACGTTGACGGCGTCGTTCACGGCGAAGGCCTGACGTCGCTGCAGTTCCGTCGCACGAAGGGCGCGATCACGGCGCAGACCGAGCTGGCCACGAAGGGGCCCGACGTCATTCAGCTCGAGCGAAAAGGTGGCAAGTACATCTTTTCGGCAGCGAAGTACGGCGAGCCGTTCACGAGCGCGGAGATCGCCGACGTCGACCTCGGCGATCAGGTCTACGTCGGCCTCGCGTTGTGCTCGCACAACCCCGACGTCACCGAGCGCGCGATCTTCCGCGACGTTCGCATCATTCGTCCGGCCAAAGACACGTTCGTGCCGTATCGCGACTTCATCGGCAGCGTGCTCGAGATCCTCGACGTGCAGACCGGCCACCGGCAGATCGTCTCACCGTTCCGACGCAGCCCGTTCGAGGCGCCGAACTGGACGCGCGGACGGTGGCGCGCTGATCTACAACAAGAGCGGGCGCGGCGAAGGCTGGGGCGGGTCTGTATCGCTTCGACCTGGCGACCCGTCAGGCGACGCTCATCGACACCGGCGTCGCCAACCGCAACAACAACGATCACGTCCTGTCGTTCGACGGCGCCATGCTCGGCATCAGCGATCAGAGCCAGGCGTCCGGGAGGACGCTCAACCGTCTATACCGTCCCGGTGACCGGCGGCACGCCGAAGCGCATCACGACGCTGTCGCCGTCCTACCTTCACAGCTGGTCGCCCGACGGCAAGGATCTCGATCTTCACCGGCGGCCGCAACAACGAGTTCGACATCTATCGCATTCCCGCCGACGGCAGCGGTCCGGAGGTGAAGCTCACCGACTTCACGGGGCTCGACGACGGGCCCGAGTACACGCCGGACGGGCGCCACATCTACTTCAACTCCGTCCGGAGCGGCACGATGCAGATCTGGCGCATGGATCCGGATGGCCGCAATCCCGAGCAGGTCACCAGCGACGACTACAACAACTGGTTTCCGCACATCTCGCCGGATGGCCAGTGGATCGTGATGATCAGCTTTCCGAAGGACGTCCCGCCGGCAGATCACCCGTACTACAAGCGCGTGTACTTGCGCTTGATGCCGATTGCCGGCGGCGCGCCGAAAGTCATCGCGTACGTCTATGGCGGACAGGGGACGATCAACGTGCCGTCGTGGTCACCTGACAGCAGGATGATCGCCTTCGTGAGCAATACCGACACGCTGCAGTAGCGCAGATCCACGCGCGCCGCTGGCGCGATGGGGGTCCGGCGGGGCGAAGCCCGCCGGTCTAACTAAAAGCGGCGGCCGACGCCGAAGTTGATCCGGTTCACCGGCGACGCCCCGTGGTCCGTGAAAATGGTCGTCAAGCGATAGCCGGCTTCGCCGTACCACTTGCCGTACGGCACGAGCACTCCACCGCGCCGAGGTTCAACGCGAAGTGGGTCGTGTGGCCGTCGAGGTCGGTGCCCAGCGTCAGGCCGTACTGATCGATTGAGCCCGTGATATCCGAACCGTCGAGGCTGAATTTCGTGTGCGGAGAGACCCGCGCGATACCGAGGCCCAGCAGTCCGTACGGCTTGTAACGGTGCTGGCCCTCGAACACCCAGCGCCCGTTCGCGATGCCGTAGAGCGAGGGCAACGTGACGTGCGAGGTCGCCGGCAGGCCGGTGGTCTGCGTCAGGAAATCGGTCAGCGGAGTCGCCAGCCGCGTCCGTTCGCCGTTGGCCGCATCGGAGAACCAGCCGATCTCGAGGCTCGCGTCGAGGTTGCGCCATACGCGCGCGCCCACCTCGCCGCTGATCTCGCCGCCGACCCTGTGAGCGATGGCGATGCCGGTCGTCGCGCCGGCGAACCACGAGATCACGGTCGGGCTCGCATCGGGCTTGGGGGTTTGCGCCGCGGGCGTTTGCGCTGCAACAGACGAGGCTCCCAGAACGACGGCTGCCAGCGCCACGACCGGGTACGACCACTTCATCACGTGTCCTCCATTCAAAGCTTTCAAGCGTTCACGCTGGGCATTCCAGCCGGGCACAGGTACACCTGGAAACGAACCAGGGCCTGACAACATGGACGCGGAATCAATTGGGAACCGGCATCCGCGGGGCGCATCGACGCTGGGAGGCTCGAAGCCCGCAGATGCGTCAGGAATCGAAGGCGCTATCATACCGCGCCCGGATGCCTCGGGCAATCAAGATCTTGCGGGTGTTCGAGGTGCACGGCGAGACCTCGGCGCGATCGCGTCGCTCATCGTGTCGACCGTGTCCGCATCGTTGCCCGCATCAGCGCCCCCTCTCGTCGAAGTAATATCTGACCCATGAAATCATTCGTAGCTGGGGTCGCTGTTGCTCTGGGCGCGACGCTTGCGGGCGCGCTCGTCGCGCAGCAGGCGCCCGCGCCCGCGGCAGGTTCGGTGGCGCAGGGCGGCGGCCGCCAGGGTGGCCGCGGCGGCGGCGTGCAGATCCACCCGGGAGAAGAATGCCCGGCGGGCATGACCGAGGTTCGACCGGAGCGCTGCATGCCCCCCGAATTCCCGATCCCCAGCATCGTCGATTACCGGCCGAAATCCACGCTGGTGTCGCAGACGCATCTCGTGCCCAAGGCGAAATTTCCCGCGATCGACTTTCACGGCCACCCTGGCCAGCTCCTCGGCTCCGCTGACGGTCTGGGCTCGCTCATATCGTCGCTCGATTCGCTGAACGTGCGCCTGATGGTGAGCGCCGACAACATGTCGGGCGACCGGCTGGCCCGGGCGATGACGCTCATCCAGAACAGTCCCTACAAAGATCGCGTGCGCGTGCTGGCGGGCGTGAACTTCACCGGCGTCGGACCCGGCTGGGCGGAACGGGCGACGCAGCAGCTCGAAGCCGACCTGAAGGCCGGGGCAGTCGGCATTGGCGAGATCAGCAAAGGGTTTGGCCTGCGCGCGCGCAAAGCGGACGGATCGCTCCTGAAGCTCGACGATCCTGACCTGGATCCATTCTGGGATGCCTGCGCGCGCCTGAAGATTCCCGTCTTCATCCACACGGCGGATCCCGCCGAATTCTTCGAGCCGATCGACTATCACAACGAACGCTGGCTCGAGCTGTCGCTGTTCGGAGACCGTCGCTATCCGGCCAGCGAGTTTCCGCGCTTCGAGGAACTGATGGCGGAGCGCGATAGGCTCTTCAAGAAGCATCCGAAGACCACGTTCATCGCGGCGCACATGGGCTGGCACGCGAACGATCTGGAACGCCTGGCGAAGATGCTCGACGCGATGCCGAACGTCTATACCGAAGTGGGCGCCGTGCTCTACGACATCGGCCGTCAGCCGAGGGCGGCGCACGACTTCTTCGTGAAATACCAGGACCGCCTGCTCTTTGGAAAGGATTCCTTCCAGCCCGAGGAGTACCCCTACTACTGGCGCGTCTTCGAGACGAAGGACGAATACTTCGACTACTACCGCAACTACCATGCATTCTGGAAGCTCTATGGAATCGATCTTCCGGATGCGGTTCTCAAGAAGCTGTACTTCGAGAACGCGCTGAAGCTGACGCCAGGGCTGCCGCAGACCGGCTGGCCGCGCTAGAGTCCCGCGTCCCACGTCCCACGTCCCACGTCCCGCGTCCCGCGTCCCGGACTTGAAACTACCGACTTGGGACTTGTGACTCGGGACTTCTACGCCTGCCGAAGACCGATCGATCGTGCCCCACAGAATCAGGAGAGGCATGGCCACCGCCGCCGCGCCGATCGCCACGGTCGCCCTGCCGGGCCCTGTGAGCATCATGCCGATCTGATGCCTGAAGGGATCGTCGTTGACCAAGTACGTCCAGGTCGACGAGGGCCCTTTCAGATGGTCGTGCGTCAGCTCGATGCGGCCCTTGTTCGCCGTGACCTGTTCCAGCGTCGCGAGGACGGCCTTCTCGATCTGCTCCTCGAGGGCATGAAACGCCGTCGTGATCTCTGCCGTGAAATGCCTCAGCGGATCGTGACCGCCGAGCGCCACAAGATGGACGCCCTCGCGCACGTCGGCCACGAGCGCAAGATGATCGGACCAGGCGCGATCGATGTGGTGAAGCGTGACGGTTCGTTCGGCCTCGAGGACGGCCTCCTCGCCGGCGGCATCGATCAGCGCGCTGCGCGCGGCCGGTGAGCGCTGCCAGACGTCCGGCCTCTCGCGCCCCGAGAGGACAGCCTGCCGCCACTCCATCACCCGCCGGCGTTGATCGTCGACGACAGAGGCGTAGCGGCACAGCGTCTTGCGAATCTCGAGGTTCTGGCCGTCGACGATGCGCTGCGCCCGGGCGATCTCGCGGGCGACCACTGGGTGTTCGATCGGTCCCGTCTGGCCGTCGGGAACGAAGCGGCCCGCAATCAAGCGCTGAATGCCGTATCGCACGAGCAGATCGTCTTCGAGGCTGACGAAGAAGTCGAGACTCACCGGGGTCTCCCTGCCGGCCTGCGCGCCCCCGCAGCTGCAGATCGATGCGACGACTCTCGTGTCGGTTGGTGCCGATGACGTACAACCCGCCGAGCGCGACGACATCGTCGCGTCCCGCTTCGTCGTGACCTCCCAGCTTGATGTCGGTGCCGCGTCCGGCCATGTTGGTCGAGATCGTCACGGCTCCGAGGGAGCCAGCGGCCGCGACGATGCGCGCTTCGGCGGCATCGTTCTTCGCGTTGAGGACCTCACATGCCACGCCTGACGTCGCGAAGCCGCGCTGCCAGCCGTTCCGACTCTTCGACCGTGAGCGTGCCCACGAGGATCGGCCGGCCGGAGCGATGCACCTGCGTCACTTCGTCCACGAGAGCCTGTTCCTTCGCGTTGCGAGTGTTGAAGACTGCGTCAGGATGATCGATCCGGATCGATCGGACGATGCGTCGGCACGACGACCACCGGCAGCCGGTACACGTCGCGCAGCTCCGTCGCTGCGGCCTGCGCGGTCCCGGTCATGCCGCAGAGACGGGGATAGCCGCGGAGGAAATGCTGGAGCGTAATGGAGCCGAGAATGCGACCGTCGGATCGCCGGTCGAGCGCTTCTTTGGCCTCCAGCGCGGCCTGCAGGCCGTCGGGCCAATGGCGATCGGCGACGACCCGCCCCGTGAGCTCGTCGATCACGCCGATGCGGCCGTCCCGGACGATGTAGTCGACGTCGCGACGAAGGAGCGCCTGTGCGTGGAGCGCGCAATTGAGCTCGGTGAGGATGGCGATGTTCCGAGGCTGATGCAGGCTCCCGCAGCCAAGCGCCTGTTCCGCCCGATCGATGCCCGCATCGGTCAGCTCGACGTCGCGGCCGTATTCGTCCATGTCGTAGTGCACGCCGGTCACGAAGCCGCGCACGAGCTCCGCAAGCCGCGCGGCGGACGACACTCCGCGGTCCACGCTGCCGGCAATGACGAGCGGCACGCGCGCCTCATCGATCAACAGCGAGTCGGCCTCGTCGACGAGCGCGAAGTGAAAGGGGCGATGGACGAGGTCCGCGACGCTCCGCGCGAGCAGATCGCGGAGGTGATCGAAGCCCGCTTCCTTTGCCGTGACGTACGTCACGTCGGCCCGATACGCGCGGCGACGCTCATCGGGCGTCATCCCCTGTTGCACGAATCCCACCGACAGGCCGAGGCGTTCGTAGATCGGACCCATCCACTCCGCGTCACGTCTGGCGAGGTAATCGTTGAAGGTCAGGACGTGCGCACCTCGTCCCGAGAGGGCGGCGAGCGCGACGGGCATCACGGACGAGAGCGTCTTCCCCTCGCCGGTCTGCATTTCAACGACGGCGCCCGCATCGAGCGCCAGCGCCGCCACGATCTGCACATCGAACGGACGAAGACCGATGGTCGCGCGTCGAGAGCTCCCGGACGAGGGCGAACAGCGGACCTCGGATGTCCCGCGAGTCCGTCCCGGTCCTGACACGCTCGCGAAGCTCACGGGCGCGCGTCTGGAGCGCCTCGTCAGTCATTGTCTCGAGCTCCGCTGCCGAGCCGCGTAATTTCAGCGAGCGGCTCCTCGTATCCTCGAAGGTCGAATGTCACCGACGAGCCGCGCACCTGCGCCAGACGCTCCTGCCACCCGATCCGATTGCGGACACGGTGTTCACTGGACGACATGTCTCCTCCCTGACGAAGACGTGCGTGGTCTTCGGATCCCGACCGCGAAGCTGGTGAAGGGGCTTACGCGAGCGAACAGAGGCCTGGAGGAGGTCTGGAGAAGAGAATCGAGAGGAGCGGAGCCGGTCGTTCGTTCCGACGAACGGCGGCGCGTCGAATGAGCACGACCACCACGGCGGGAACGATCACCCACAGGGGCGTCAGGATCGCCGTGAAGACCGGTTGCGCGAGCGGCAGGAAGGCCGCCAGCGCGAGGGCGCCGATGCAGAAGACTACGATCGACCTACGAGACCTGAGCCGACGCATGTGCGAGTCGGATCTATTGTAGGTCGCGACGCGTTCAACACGAACGCGAAAGCAATCACGAGGTCACCAAGAACACTAGGGACACCAAGAACACGAAAGCGATTGATCTTGGTGCTCTTAGTGCTCTTGGTCTCCCAGGCCAAGCGCTTCGTGGCGTCTGGCCCTGAGGCTAGTGGCTGGCGGACCTGCGCGCCGGAAACGCCAGGACGGCGACCCGAGTCGCCTCACTCTTCAGGAGCTTCGCCGGTAACGGAATCTCGCGTCCACTCTCGGTGCTGACGACGCGCGCGAGAAAATTGGTGCCGTTGACGCGGTCGAACACCAGCTCCGGCGACGGCCCGGCCTGCTCAGGTGCCAGGGCATTGGTCAGCACGAACGCGAAGTGCCGGCCATCCACGTTCTTGACCGAGATGATCGACTGTCCGTCCAGCTGGGTGACCTGATAGTTTCCTGCCGGCATGTGCACGCCGTTGACGATGAACTCGAACGGCACGGCGGCGACCACCTCGTCGTCGGCCAGAGCGGCGGCCGAGCTGGCCGCGAGCAACCCGGCGACGCCGGCGAACATCAACAATCCTTTGGTGAGCATCTTCCCCATACGATCACGCTTTCTGTGCAGTGCGTTGGCCTCTATTGATGTTGACGGCGGCGCCTCGGCGGAAGTTTCGGCGCCCTGGTGAAAGAATTGTGACGGTCGGGGTATCCTTCACGTCCGGACACCGATGACCGATCGCGGCACCATCCAGGCTCGATTCAGCGCGGCGCTCGACACGCTCGTCGGGCAGGTGAAGGACGACCGCTCCGTGCTGGCCGCCATGCTGTGCGGCAGCCTGTCGCACGACACGGTCTGGGAGAAGTCGGACATCGATCTGGTCCTCGTCACGGTGGACGACAAGCAGATCGAGCGCAACAGCGTGTCGCTGACCGTGGACGACGTGAACATTCACGCGATGCTGTTTCCGAGGACCGAGTTCCGGAAGATCGTCGAGGGATCGCTGCGCAACTCGTTCGCGCATTCGTTCCTCGCGAAAGGGCGGCTGCTGTACACCCACGATCCGACCATTGCCGATCTCTGCGACCGGCTTCGGGACATCGGCGCGCGCGACACGCAGGTCCGGCTGCTGGCCGCGGGCATCAGCGCGCTGCGGGCCCATCGACAAAGCGCACAAGTGGTTCGTCACGCGCGGAGACCTGGACTACGCGGCGCTCTGGATCCTGTATGCCGCCACGCCGCTCGCGCAGATCGAGGTGATCGGCGCGCGGCCTGCTCGCCGACCGCGAGGTCATCCCGCAGGCGTCATCGCTCAACCCCGCATTCTTCAAGACGATCTACGGCGACCTGCTCAATCGCCACGAAGACCGAGGATGCCGTTGAGCGGGCGCTGCAGGCGATCGACACCTATATGCTGGATCGCGCCCCAACCATCTTCGGGCCCGTGCTCGACCACCTGCGGGAGGTCGGCGAGGTGCGGTCGTGCCGGGAGATAGAAGATCACTTCACACGCCACTTCGACCTGAGCGGCGTGACCCTGGCGTGCGAGTACCTCGCGGATCAGGGCCTCGTCGGCAAGGCGTCGTCGCCGATCCGGCTGACGAAGCGGAGCAACCTGGACGTCCAGGAGCTCGCGTTCTACTACGTCGGGCGCTGAGCGATCTCACAGGAGGTCCGGAGAAGGCGGTTTCGAGTACCGATCGCGTCGCGATGAAGCCCGAACGTCCATGCGCCCCGCCGCGTCTGGAGGCACGCGCGAAGCCGCCCGCACCACGGTGGCCGTTCAAGGCGCGCGCGTGCACAACCTGAAAAACATCTCGGTGGAGATTCCGCGCGACAGCCTCACGGTCGTCACCGGCCTCTCCGGTTCGGGCAAATCCAGCCTGGCCTTCGACACGATCTACGCGGAAGGGCAACGGCGGTACATGGAATCGCTGTCCAGTTTCGCGAAACGCTTCGTCGCCCAGGTCAAGAAGCCGGACGTCGATTTCGTGTTCGGCCTCTCGCCCGTGATCTCGATCGAGCAGAAGACGATGACGAGCAACCCGCGATCGACCGTCGGCACGATGACGGACATCGCGAGCTATCTGAACCTGCTCTACGCGACGATCGGCGAGCCGCATTGTCCGCGGACCGGGGAACCGACGCCGAGCCGGACGTCGAGCCAGATCCTCGAAGCCATCCTGTCGTTGCCCGAAGGCACGGAGATCGAGCTGCGGGCGCCGGTGTTTCCCGTCTATGGCGAAGAGCTCGACTTCGTGCTCACGGAGGTGCGCAAGAAGGGCTGCCGGCGACTGATCATCAACGGCAAGGAGGTGGACATCTCCGCCCAGATCGCGCCGGACGTCGTGGAGGTCTCCGAGCGGCCGCCGTCGAAGGCCGGCAAGGCCGTGGAGGAGCTGCTCGGGAACGGTGTGGCTGCCACGACCGCGCACATGTCGGCCATCGTCGATCGATTCATCGTCAGCCGGAAGCACGAGAAGGCGATCAGGGCCGGCATTGCGGCCACGCTGCTGGTCGGGGACGGACTGCTCCAGGTACATGTGGCGCGGGGCGCCAGCAAAACGGAGACGGAGCGGTTCTACAAGAACGTGTGCAGCCCCACGCATCATTTCGTGTACGGCGACATCGCGCCCGAGTACTTCGTCTTCAACAACCCCGAGAGCGCCTGCCGGACGTGCGGCGGCCTCGGCGTCGACAAGCTCACGCATCCGGAGCTGCTCGTCCCCGATCCGCGGCGCAGCATCCTCGGCGGGTGCTTCGTCCGTGAGGCGTACAAGTACAACCCGGACACGTGGGACGGGCGAATCATGTACAGCCTGTCGCTGGCGCTCGATTTTCCGCTCGACGCGCCGTGGAGCCGGCTTCCCGAGAAGATCCGCGACGCCATCCTCTACGGCATCGACTCGCGGAAGATCGTCATCCGGACGCCGCCCGACGCAAAGGTGCGACGCGACGATCAGGACGGACGGGAGGTCGGCTTCCACGGGATCGCCCGCCGGATCGAGCGCTACTACCGCCGGTACCGGCAGCGCGGTGAAGCCAACTCGCGGATGGAGGCGTGGCTCGAGAAGGTGATGGTCGAGCGCACGTGTCCGGATTGCAACGGTGCGCGCCTTCGAGCCACGCGGCTGCTGTTTACCATCGCGGGCCGCACCGTGTACGGCCTCGGGCAGCTGCACTTCGACGAGCTCCACGCGTTCCTCGGCACCATCAAGCCCGCCGGTCGTGGCGCCGACGCCGGCCGCCAGGTGCTCAAGGAGATTCGCGGCCGGCTGGAGCTGTTGCTCGGAATCGGCCTCGACTACCTGAACTTCAACCGCAAGTCCGGCACGCTGTCCGGCGGCGAGTCGCAGCGGATTCGGTTGTCCACGCAGATCGGGTCGGGACTGATGGGGATGCTGTACGTGCTCGACGAGCCGAGCATCGGCCTGCACCCGAAGGACAACGTGAAGATGATTGCGACGCTGGAGAGCCTGCGCAACATCGGCAACACCGTGATCGTGGTCGAGCACGACGAAGACACCATTCGCGCCGCCGACCACATCGTCGAAATGGGTCCAGGTCCAGGCGTGCACGGCGGCAAGGTTGTCGTCCAGGGAGACATCGACGACCTGATCGCGTGCAAGGCGTCACCGACCGGTCAGTTCCTCTCGGGCAAGCGCTCGATTGCGACACCGACCGCGCGGCGAAAGGGCACGGGCAAGGCGCTCGTCGTGCGCGGTGCGCGCGAGAACAACCTGAAGTCGATCGACGTGACGATTCCGCTGGGCAGGCTCGTCGCCATCACCGGCGCGTCGGGATCCGGCAAGAGCACGCTCGTGACGGACATCCTCTACAAAGTGCTGTGGAAGCACCTGGTCGACACGCGCACGCTTCCGGGTGCGCACGACGCCGTCGATGGCGTCGAGCTCGTGCGCAAGGTCGTCAACATCGACCAGTCGCCGATCGGACGCAACAGCCGGTCCAACCCCGCCACCTACGTCGGCTTCTACGACACGATCCGCGACCTCTTCACCCAGGCGCCGCTCGCGATCGAGCGCGACTACAAGCCCGGCCGCTTCAGCTTCAACGTCAAGGGGGGCCGCTGCGAGGAGTGTCAGGGGGAAGGCGTCATCACCACCCAGCTGTACTTCATGCCCGACGTCGAGGTCACGTGCGGGGCCTGCAAGGGCGCGCGCTTCAACGGCGAGACGCTCGAGGTCACGCTGCGCGGCAAGACGATCGACGACGTGCTCAACATGTCGGTGGAGGAGGGCGTCGACGTTCTTCTCGAGCGAGCCGTCGATCAGCAAGAAGATCCAGGTGCTCGCCGATCTCGGGCCTGGGCTACCTCACGCTCGGGCAGTCGGCGACGACACTGTCGGGCGGCGAAGCGCAGCGCATCAAGATCGCCACGGAGCTGAGCACGCTGCAGCGCTCGAAGCACACCGTGTACATCCTCGACGAGCCGACGACCGGGCTGCACCTCGCCGACGTCGAACGGCTGCTCGAATCGCTCAATCGGCTGGTCGACGCCGGTCACACCGTGCTGCTGATCGAGCATCACATGGACGTGATCAAGACCGCCGACTACGTGATCGATCTTGGTCCGGACGGCGGGCACGCGGGCGGGGAAGTCGTCGTGGCTGGCACACCGGAGGAAATTGCCGCGTGCAAGGCGTCGCACACCGGGCGATTCCTGAAGCCGCACCTGGCCGCATGCGCGGCCGCGCAAAGCCGTCCGTCGATCTCCGGCTCGCCAGATCGGCCGTCAGGCCTCGGCTCCCGCCCGACGCCCAGCGCGTCGGCGACGCGGTTGATGTAGTTGAACCACGACGCGATGAGCGTGATTTGCAGGATGCCGCGATCGTCGAACCCGACCGCACGCAGGCGATCGTGGAATGCCGGGCGAGATGCGCGTGGCATCCCGCGTGATCTGCTCGACGTACTCGAGCATCACCCGGTCCTGCTCCGAGATCGGCGCCGACCGATAGTCGGCTTCTGAAGGGCCTCGACGAACGCTTCATCCAACGTGACGCGACGCAGAAACTCTGCGTGGGACTCCAGTCAATACTGGCACCGGTTGGTCGCCGAGACGACCGTCGTGATCATCTCGTGCTGACGGCGGGTGAGCGGCAGGTCGGGCGACATCAGCGCCCCGAACGCGGCGAACGCGTGATACAGCGCGTCGGGAATCAGCGAATGCGACGCGACGATCCCATCGGTCGCGGCGTGATGCGGATGGGTCGGCGTCGCGTACTCGATCGGGTACATCTGCTGCTGCGCCTCGCGCGCCTTGCGCAGCGTCTCGTCGTCGTCGAACGGAATGACGCGAATCCACGTCATGGCACCATCTCCTTCAGAGCCGGCACGACCGGCATCGGCCGGATGATTCGATAGAACGGGAAGCGCCAGCGCGACGAGACCCAGACCGAGCAGCGACTGCAACGGGTTGGTCAGGATCAGCATACCGAGAAGCACAGCCGCCATGGTGAGAAATGCCGCCGGCGTCCACGGATAGCCGGGTACCCGAAATCCGGCATCCCGCCGCCGCATGCACGAACACCGACGCCACCGTGGCGGCGATGAAGACGACGGTGATGAACACGAAATAGGCGACGATCGTGTCGAAGGTGCCGAGGCCGACCATGACACGAGGCGAGCACCGCCTGGATCGCGATCGCCCGCGCGGGCGTTCCGAACCGCGGGTGGAGCGCCGCCGCGGCCGCCGGGAAGACGCCGTCCTGCGCCATCGCGAAATAGGTGCGCGGCGCAATCATCTGCATGCGCCGCCAGGCTGCCCAGCACGCAGACGATGACGATCAGCGGCCACCAGGGCGCCGCCGCGGGGTCCGATGATCGCGTCGCCGATCTGGGCGACGAACGCCTGCCCCTCGCCGACCCGATCGATCGGGACGAGATACATGAACGCCAGCGTCACGCTCGTGTAGATCAGCGTGACGATCACGAGGCCGAGCAGCAGCGCGCGCGGCAGCGTGCGCTGCCGGATCCCGCACTTCGCCGGCGATGCGCGTCACCTCCCACCAGCCGCCGAACGAGAAGAACGCCGCGACGAACGCCCCGGCGATGGCCCGGCCGAGCGCGGGGGCGCCGGTCGGACGCGCGACGAACGGCACGAGGTGTGACCAGGATCCGGCGGCGCTCATCAGCGCGCCAACCGTCAACCCGCCGATCAGCGCGATCTTCAGGAACGACACGGTGTTCAGCAGCCGTGACGCCAATCTTGACGCCCGCGATGTGCACGAGCGCGAACGCGACGATCGCGGCGATGGCGACGATCCGCGACCCGGCATGACCGAGCGGCACGAGAACCGCGGCGTAGCTCGCGAATCCGGTCGCGAGCGCTGCGGTGATCCCCGGATCCATGATCAACAGGCACTTCCAGCCGTAGAGGAACGCGACCCGCGGTCCGTACGCTTCGCGCAGGTAGACGTAGCCGCCGCCGGCCTGCGGGTAGCGGGCCGCGAGCGCTCCGTAGCAGAGCGCTCCGCAGATGGCCAGCGCGCCCATCCCCGTCCACAGCAGCAGGACGCCGAGCGGCGACGCGAGCGTCCGGATGATCGTGCCGGGCGTCAGAAAGATGCCGACCGCGATGACGTGGCCGACGACGAGCGCGGTGGCCGCCGGCCACGCCAGCTCGCGTGGCAGGTTCGTGCCGGTCATCAGAACGACGGCGCGCACGGCGAACTGAAACGCGCGCGGCCCGCCCGAGCCGAAGACGCCGCCGGCGGTGTTCACGGCCTGACCGAAGCTCGACGATCGGAGGTACCCGGGATCAGCAGGATCCGAGCTGTCGCGCACCAGCACGTTCGCATATCCCGAGTAGTTCTTCACGTTGACGCCGAGGATGTTGGTGACGTTGAACAGGTTGAACACTTCCACCATCGGCTCGACGCGCAGGCGGTCCCAGCGTGAACGGGCGCGACACGCGCAGATCGAACGACGAAAACCGGTCGCCGAATCTGCACATCGTCGCGTACGAGCGGCATCGGGTCGCCGTTGACGCCACCCTTGGCGTTCAGATCGGTCAGCGCCCGATTCAGATCGGCTCCGGTCTTGAACGCCCGGCCGCCCGCGTTGCGCTGGAACGCCGGAATGCGCGACGGCGCCATCGGGCAGCAGGATGTCCATCGGCACCGCCGGACGCGAGCGTCAGCAGCGGCGCCACGAGGAGACCGCCAGGCGCATGTCCCCACGCCGCCAGCGTGAAGCGATGGCGCTGATCGTTTGGCGCCGGGCCGTACTCGAGCCGCAGGTTGTTGGGATCGATCGGTCCGTTGCTGAACGGGATCTGATCGTCGTTCGCGTAGTTGAGCGCCTTGCTCAACGTGTACGACGCGCGGAACCCGAGACGGGCCCCGCGCCGCTCGGCGCTGACCAGCAGCGCGTCGTAGTGGTTGTTGACGCTCGACTCGAGATTCACGACGCGATCGGGTCCTCCGACAACCGGGTTGAACACCACGCCGACGGGCCGGCCGATGATGAAGTGCGTGCCGAGGTTGTGGATGCCGTCCACACGCAGCACGATGTTCTTCGGCAGCATCCGCTGGACGCCGAGGTTGCACTGCTGCATGGTCGGGTTCTGCATGCTGTTGTCGATGATGTTGATGCCCGACGCGCCGGCGCCCGGAAGAATGAAGCCGGTGAACGGGTTGGCCATCGACGGCGCGAACGGCGGGAACGTGCCCGGTCGCGGGATCGAGGAAGAACGTGTTGCCCGCGCGCACCTCGATCGGAAGCGCGCGACCGTCGAGGCCCCGCTCGAGCGACTCGATCTCGAGCGTGATCCGGTCGTAGTAGATCCCGTAGCCGCCGTGCACGCTCGTCCGGGCGTCACCAGGCGCCCAGTTGAAGCCGATGCGCGGTCCCCAGTTGTTGCGGTCGGCGTGGCGGGTGCCGTGGAGGAACGGCTGCACGATCGGATTGATCTCGTCCACACGGCTGACGTTCTTGACGTCCGTGTCCACCTCGTAGCGAAGGCCGACGTTCAGCGTCAGATCCGAGCGCAGCCGCCAGTCGTCCTGCACGAACAGCGCGATGTAGTTGTTGTTGGCATCCGGCAGCACCAGCGCCTGGTCCGGCTTCCCGCTCCGCAGCGTCACCGCGAACAGCAGGTCCCCATCGTCGACATGCCCGTCGCCGTTGTGGTCGAAGGTCGCGAAGTCCTCGACGAGCTCGATACGTCCGTCCTGGAAGACGCCAAGGTCGAAAAGCGCGCTGACCTTCTGCCACTCGCCGCCGGCGCGCATGCTGTGCGCGCCGCGGACCAGGCTGACGGTGTCCGCCATCTGGAACCGCTTCTGCGTGGTGCCCTGCGGAACGCGGAAGGACGATCCATCCTGGATGCTGGGAAACGTCAGCTGCGGACCCGCCGCGACCGGCACGATCGCGTTGTCGAACGCGCTGAACGAGACGGTTGCCGCGTTGACGAACGTCGGACCGACCACGCGGGTCCACGTGCCCACGATCGAGTTGTAGGTGTTCCGGCTGCGCTGGCGCTGGGACGCCGAGCCGATCGCGCGATCGAGCGTGCTCGCGCCGGTGTCGGTCGCCTGCTCGCCCGCGTAGCGAATCATCAGCGCGTCGCCGTCGCTCGGACGCCAGTCCGCGCGGCCCGACCCCAGGAAGTCGTCGAGCGGAGCGGCGCGCGAAGGTCCGCCGGATCGTGCGCGTCGGCACGTCGCGCGTGCCGACGAGCACCGCGCCGTCCTGATTGCGGTACTCCACTGCGCCGAACCAGAACGTCCGCGGCGCGAGCGGGCCGCCGGCCGAACCTGCCACCTGCTCGCGGTCGAACGGCGGCGCGTCTCCCGTCGACCGATCGAACGTCGCCGGCAGTGCCCTGCCAGGCGCTGTCGCGGGCGAAGAACGACGCCGATCCGCGGAGCCGATCGGTGCCCGACTTCGTCACGACGTTGATGACCGACGAGGCCGAGCGTCCGGACTCCGCGGTGAACCTGTTCGTGGCGATCTGGAACTCCTGCACGGACTCCTGCGTGACGTTCTGCAGCGGCCCGCCAACCACGTCGTCGTTGTTGTCCGCGCCGTCGATCGTGATGTTGCCGCCGCGACCGAGCTGGCCGGCAGACGAGATCAGGACGCTGTTCGCTCTTGGTCGGATCGAAGTTGGGCGCGGGCGCGTTGCCCGGCACGAGCAGCGCGAGCTCGAGGAAGTTGCGGCCGTTGAGCGGGAGCGCTTCGATCGCGCTCGACGGGATGACCGCATCCACGACCGATCGCGTGGTGTCGACCGGGGCGGCGCGTGCTGCCGACATCAACGGTCTCCTGGACGCGCGCCCACCGTCAGCTCGATGTCGAGCGCGCTGGTGCCGCCCGACCTCGAGAACGAGTCCCGTTGCGGTGAGCCTCCGAAAAGCCGGTGCGCGGAGACGACGAGGTCGACCGCAGTCGGCGGGATGTTGGCAATGACGAAGGTGCCGTCGGCCGCTGTCGTGGCTTTTCGAGAGATCGCGGTGTCCTCGCGGCTCACCGTCACGCGTCGCCGCGAGGAACGGGCGCGCCCTGCGGGTCCAGCACGCGGCCCCGCAGCGTCGCGGTCGTCACCTGGCCGAGGACGAGGCTCGCGTGAAGGCCAGCCGTACAAACGTAGAGCGCCATCCGACGTACACGCCTCATGCAATCCTCCCTTGGAGCTGTTTCGCCGGCAACTCAGCCGCGTGAGCAGACGGCGGAGGATAGACCGTGGGCGGGTCAGCGCACAGTACGCGAATGCACTATCGAGCAGGGCGAGGAGGTCCTACGCCAGGAGCTTGGTGACCACTTCTCCGCTGACGTCCGTCAGGCGGAACTCCCGGCCCTGGAACTTGTAGGTGAGCTTCGTGTGGTCCAGCCCCATCAGGTGAAGGATGGTGGCGTGGAGGTCGTGGACGTCGACCGGGTCTTCGACGACGTTGTAGCCGAGATCGTCGGTGCGGCCGAGGGTGATGCCCGGCTTGACGCCGCCGCCGGCCATCCAGATGGTGAACGCGCGCGGATGATGGTCGCGTCCCATCAACCGCGAGCCGTTCCGTCGCTTCGTTCATCGGCGTCCGGCCGAACTCGCCACCCCAGATGACCAGCGTGGTGTCGAGGAGGCCTCGCTGTTTCAGATCGGACACGAGCGCTGCGGCGGCGCGATCCGTTTCGAGGCACAGCGCGGGGACGCGATTGGCGATGTCGGTGCCGACGCTCGCGCCGTGGGTGTCCCAGCCGCGGTGATAGAGCTGAACGAATCGCACGCCGCGCTCGATCAGGCGGCGTGCCAGCAGGCAATTGTTCGCGAACGACACCTTGCCGGGCTCGGTGCCGTACATCGCGTGAATCGACTGCGGGCTCGCCGGAGATATCCGTCAGCTCCGGCACGCTGCTCTGCATCCGGTACGCCATCTCGTAGGACGCGATGCGCGTATCGATCTCGGGATCGCCGACTTCGCGCCCGATGCAGCTGGTTCGAGGCCGGTCACCAGATCGATCGACTCCCTGCGCGCGGCGCTCGTCGACCCCTCGGCGGATTCGACACGAACAGCACCGGGATCGCCCTTCGATCTGAACTCCACGCCCTGGTAGACCGTCGGAAGGAATCCGCTGCCCCAGCACGACTTTCCGCCGTCGGGCGCGTTCTCGCCCGAGAGCAGCACGATGAAGCCCGGCAGATCGTGGCTGTCGCTGCCGAGACCGTACGTGAGCCACGACCCCATGCTCGGCCTGCCGAACACCTGGCTCCCGGTATTCATGAAGATCTGACCGGGCGCATGGTTGAACTGCGTCGTGCGCACCGAACGGACGATCGCGATGTCGTCGGCGATGCTGGCGAGATGCGGCAGCAGCTCGGAGAGCTCCGCGCCGGATTGTCCGTATCGCTTGAACGTGAACGGTGATCCGAGCAGCCGGGGTGTCCCTTTGATGAAGGCGAAGCGCTCCCCCTTGGGAATGAGCTCGGGCGGGATCTCCTGGCCGTCGTGCTCCTGCAGTGCCGGCTTGTAATCGAAGAGGTCGAGCTGCGTCGGGAGCGCCGGCCATGAACAGATAGATGATGTTCTTGGCCTTTGGCGCGAAGTGCGGCGCCTTCGGCGCGAGCGGGCCGTCAAGCGTCTGCGCGAGCAGCCGCTCGTCGAGCAGCGCGGACAGCGCCAGGCCGCCGATCCCGAACCCGGACTGCTTGAAGAAGTGCCGGCGTGTGATCGCGCGAAGCAGCGTCGATTGCATCAGGCGCCTGGTCATTGTTTGGTGAAGATCTCGTCGAGGTTCAGGAGCGCATTCGCGACGAGGGTCCAGGCGGCCTGTTCGGCGGGCGTCGATCCCCTCGACGCGCGTAGCCCGCGATCGTCTCGGCGGCGGCGTCCGGATCCTGCTTGAATCGATCGAGCTGACGCGCGTAGGACGCCACGATGCGATCCAGCTCCTGCGGCTCGGGCGCGCGCGTCAGCGCGAGGCCGAACGCATAGGATGCTCGTCCGGCGACGTCGTTTGCCTGGCTGTCGCGCAGCGTCCGCGCGGCCAGCGCCCTCGCCGCCTCGAAATACGCATCGTCGTTGAGCGTGGTCAGCGCCTGGAGCGGCGTGTTCGTGCGCACGCGTCGGACCGTGCAGCGCTCGCGGCTCGTGGCATCGAACGTGAGGAAGCTGGGATAGGGCGCCGACCGGCGGATGAACACGTACAGCCCGCGGCGGTAGCGGTCCTCTCCCTCGCTCGGTCTTCCACTGCTCGTCGCTGTATGGGATGTCCCAGATGCCGTCGGGCTGCGGAGGAAACACGCTGGGCCCGCCGATTGTCAGGCTCAGGAGCCCGCTGGCGGCGAGCACCGTGTCGCGCACCATTTCCGCTTCCATCCGGAAGCGCGGACCGCGCGCGAGGAGCCGATTGTCGGGATCGCGCTCGGCCAGCGCGGGCGTGCGTGTCGACGACTGCCGATAGGTCGCCGACATGACGATCTGTCTTGTGGATGCGCCTTCATGTGCCAGCCTCGAGCGACGAGCTCCGTGGCGAGCCAGTCGAGCAGCTCCGGATGTGACGGCGGCGTCCCCCGCGTGCCGAAATCCTCGCTCGTCTCGACGAGACCGCGGCCGAAGAACTGCTCCCAGGCGTGGTTGACCGCGACGCGCGCCGTGAGTGGATTCTGCGGCTGCACGAGCCAGCGGGCGAGACCGAGGCGGTTCGGCATCTGATCGTCGCCGAGCGGAGGCAGCGTCTCGGGGACGCCCGGCGTAGACCCTTTCGCGCTTGTCGGTGAAGGTGCCTCGCCGACGGACGAAGGCGGACGGCCGTTCGTAGTCGACGCGCTCACGCATGACCAGCGCCGTCGGAATGTCGAGCGCCGTCGAGCTCTTTCTTCAGCGCGCCGATCCGATCGCGCGTCGGCTTCAGCGATGGCGCCACCGCTCCGGTAGACCGCGCTCAGATCCTCCCGCTGCTTTTTCGTCCGATCGGCCGCGGCGACATCGAGGATCGGCCGCAGCTTCGCGGGAATCTCGACGATGCGATTCGGTGTCGGACTGGAGGTGATCGACAGACGAAAACGCCCGAGCGCCTGCCCGACGGCCGTGCCTTCATGCGTCAGCACGATGCGCAGTTTCGTCGCCGTGGCGCCATGTCGAGCGGCCGGTCGAGCGTGAAGACGATCTGCCGGGGCAATCGTGTGTCGTCGCGGGTGGCGTCGATGCGCCATCCCTCGGGGCCGGACCCGTCGCGTGGTGCGATCTTGGGGAAGAAGCTGTCCAGGTTGCCGCTGCCGCCCGCGGAGTCGTCCGCCTTGACGGCGCGCACCTTCGACGGGGAAAACGCATCGGCCCGGCCTGCGATCTCGAGGCCGTTCACCTGGAAGTTGCCGTAGACGTCGCGGCCCGGCCCGCCCTTCGGCAACGACGGATCCGGAAGGGCTTCGAGCCGCACCGCGGTGATGCGTGGCAGCGTCGCCGGCGCCGTGACCGTGTAGATGGTTGCCGGAGGGTTCGCGCCGGAGGCGAGCACCGAGCCGTTGGGCACGGCGTTCAGGGTGACCCCATGGGTGGCGTCGAGTGTCACCGGCGTCAGCGACCGCTCCACACCGCGGACGTGCCCAGACGCATCGATTGCTCCCAGACGGCCTGCGCGCGGTCGAGCGCGGGGCTTGGCGCCGTCATCCGCTCGTCGAGCCGATCGAGCTCCGTCTGAATCTTCTTGCGCTGCTCCGCCTGCTGCGGCGTCGGCACGTCGATCGTGCCCTCGAAGAACCGCGTGCCGTCACCGAACGTCTTGACGTCGTACTCGTTGTTCGAGAAGAACGCCATCATCCGGTAGTAGTCCTTCTGCGTGAACGGGTCGTACTTGTGATCGTGGCACTGGGCGCAGCCCAGCGTCGTGCCGAGCCACACGGTGGCGGTGGTGTTGACGCGATCGACGAGCACCTCGTACATCGCTTCTTCGGGGTCGATGCCGCCCTCCTGGTTGGTCATCGCGTTGCGATGGAAGCCGCTCGCGACAAGCTGCTCCGTCGTCGGATCCGGCAGCATGTCGCCGGCCAGTTGCTCGATCGTGAACTGATCGAACGGCATGTCGCGGTTGAGCGCATCGATGACCCAGTCGCGATACTTCCACATCACGCGCGGCAGATCTTTCTCGAAGCCGTGCGAGTCGGCGTATCGGGCGAGGTCGAGCCACGGCCGCGCCCAGCGCTCGCCATAGTGCGGAGACGCCAGCAGGCGATCGACCACACGGGCATACGCGGCGTCGGCGCCGTCGCGTGCCGCATCGGCGCGCGCCTCGGCCAGCTCCTGCGGGCGACGGGGGCAGCCCGATCAGGTCCAGCGACACGCGTCGCACGAGCGCGTCGAACGAGGCCTCTGCGGATGGCGTCAGTCCTTCCGCGTCGAGGCGTGCGAGCACGAAGCGATCGATTGGCGTTCGCGCCCACTTGGCATCACGCACGGCCGGCTCCGTCGGGCGGACCGGCGCCCGATACGCCCAGTGCGACGATGTGGGTTCGAGTGCGCCAGCGGCGGGCGGAGCCACGACGGCGGCATCAGCAGTGTCCGGCCAGGGAGCGCCCTGATCGATCCAGCGTCGAATCAATCGCGATCTGCGCCGCGTCCAGCGGATCCTTGTCCTTCGGCATCTGGTCCTCGCCATCGAGGCCCAGCAGCCGCCGGACGATCAGGCTGTGTTCGCTGTTGCCGGGCTCGATCGCGGGCCCGGTGTCGCCACCCTTCAGCGCGGCCGCCCGCACATCGAGGCGCAGGCCGTTCTTGGTCTTCTTGGCGTCCGTGGCACTCGTAGCAATGGGCGCGGAGAATGGGCTGGATGTCGCGCGCGAAGTCCACCGGCCCGCGGCGGTGGAGGCTTTTGCGCCTGGAGTGAGGTCCACGTCGCCGTCAGCGCGGCAACTGCCGTGACCGTGAACGCCGGGATATGGCGGCTGAGCATCATCGGGCCCGACCGGCCCAGAGTACGACAATCGTCCGTGTTACAGCAGCAGGCCTGAAGGCCTGCGCTGCGCCTGGGAACCACGACGACCAGGACAAACAAGAGGACGACATGACGATGAGCGACGACGCGGCGGTGCGAGAGCATCTTGCAAGACTTCTGGCCTGGGAGGACGCGCATGTGGGGTTCGACAAGGTGGTCCACGGCATTCCGCCCGCCCTTCGAGGCAAGCGGCCGTCCAAGCTGCCGTACTCGGCGTGGCAGCTCGTCGAGCATCTGCGGATCACGCAGCGCGACATCCTGGATTTCTGCCGCGATCCGGACTATCAGGAGCGCAAATGGCCGGACGCGTACTGGCCGCTCGTCCGCGGCGCCGCCATCGGCGAGGGCCTGGGCCGAATCCATCCGGCAGTTCCGAGCCGACCGCGAAGCGCTCCAACAGCTCGCGACCGATCCCGCGATCGAATTGACGGCCCGTATTCCCCATGGCAAGCGGCCAGACGTATCTGCGAGAAATCATCCTCGTCGCGGACCACACGGCGTACCACGTGGCCGAGCTCGTGGTCGTACGCCGGCTGCTGGGGATCTGGAAGTTGTGACGGATCGCGCGAGGATTGCACGGTCACTCGGTGCGGCCGCGTCCGTCCGGACCGCAAGCTACTCCGACGCAGGCCTGAGTCGCCCGAACGTCGCCTGGGATACCTTGCTCAGCCACGCCTTCGCGCGTCCGCTCACCAGCGTGCGCTCGAGCCCATCGAACTTGACGTAGGCGACCGGCACCAGCAGCAGCGTGAGGAAGAGGCACAGCGACTGGCCGCCGATGATCGTGACGGCAATCGCCGCACGGCCCGTCCCGCCGATCCCGATGCCGAGCGACGTCGGAATCAGCCCTGCGATGATCGCCGTGGTCGTCATCAGGATCGGGCGAAGCCGCGTCCGGCAGGATTCGACGATGGCCTCGCGGAGCGGCAGGCCCCTGGCGCGGAGGACGTTGGCGTAGTCCACCTGCAGGATCGAGTTCTTCTTCACGATCCCGAGCAGGAGCAGCATGCCGAGCGCGCTCCAGAGGTTCAGCGTCCGGCCGGTGATCCACAGCGTGAAGAGCGCGAACGGCACCGAGATCGGCAACACCAGCATGATGACGATGGGCTGGAGGAAGCTCTCGAACTGTGACGCGAGCACCATGTAGACGAAAATCATCGCGAGGCTGATCGCCATGATCAGGTTGGCGGTCGTCTCGTCGAGAATCTTCGACTGTCCCTGCAGCTTGAACGACATCGTGCTCGGCATGTTCAGCCCGGCGAGCATCAGGCGGACATCGTTGGACGCCTCGTCGAGCGCGTGGCCCGGGGCGATATCCGAAATCAGGCTCACGGTGAACTGCCGGTCCGAGCGCTGGAGCGTGGTTGGGCCGAGACCCCGCTCGAGGCGCGCGATGTTGTCGATACGGACGGGACCGGTTGCAGAGGGAACGGTCAAGCGTCCGATCTCCGCGACGTCGCGACGCTGATTTTCGAGCACGCGGATCTTCACCGGATACTGCTCGGCGCCTTCCTTGTAGAAGGAGATTTCGTCGTCGCCGGCGACGGCGAGGCGCAGGATATTGCCGACGGTGGCCATGCGAACGCCGAGGTCGGCTGCGCGCTTGCGATCGACGGCAACGTGGACCTCCGGGTTCGACAGGTTGATGTTGACCTTGACCTCCGTCAGGCTTGGCAGCTTCTGCGCCGCCACGAGGGCCTTCTTCGAATACTCGGCGATCTGATCGAGAGTGGGGCCGAGGATGTTGGCGGAGATCGCGAACCCGCCCGTGCCCTCGCCGCTGCCCAGCGCGTTGCGCGAGGTGATGGAGGGGCGATATCCGGGGTGGGCAGCGAGCCGGCGCCGCATCTCCGTGATGATCTGCGCCTGCGTCTGCTTGCGCTGGTCGAGCGGCAGCGCCTGACACAGGAAGTGGATGTGCGTCGGCGAGCCGGCAACACCCGAGACCCCGATGGACGGCTCGATCTGCGCGACCCCTTCAATGCCGCTCAGTTCCTTTACCAGCTGAAACGCGACGTCCGTCGTGCCGTCGAGCGACGTGCCCTCGGGCGCGTCGAGGTGAATCGTCCATTCCCCCATGTCCTCGTTCGGCACGAACTCGCGGCCGACCATCCGGTTCAGCGGGAAGGCGAGCAGCGCCGTCACGACCGAGATCACAATGATGGTGGTCGAGTGGTCGAGCGCCCAGTTCACCTGCCGCGTGTACCACGTGTCGAGCCAGTGAAAGAAGCCGTGCTCCTTCGTCTTCTGATCGGCTGCGGCGTCCGCCAGCTTGAGGAACCGCGAGCTCAGCATCGGCGTCAGCGTGAAGCTCACGAGCATCGACACGAGAATCGCGAAGGCCATCGTCCAGCCGAACGGGTTGATGAACCGCTTGGCATAGCCGTTCATGAAGGCAATCGGCAGGAAGATGACGACCAGCGAGAGCGTCGTCGCCATGACCGGCAGCGCTACCTCGCGCGTTCCCTGAATCGCCGCTTCGAACGGCGTACAGTTCTTCTCTTCGATGTACCGGAAGATGTTCTCCAGCACGACGATCGCGTCGTCGATGACGATACCGACGGCGAGCGTGATGGCCAACAGCGTCATGTTGTTCAGCGTGAACCCCATGATGCTCATCAGCGTGAACGAGGAGATGATCGACGCCGGAATCGCGAGCGCCGAGATGATGACCGCGCGGATGTTCCGGATGAAGAACATCACGACGATCGTCGCGAACAGCGCACCGAACACGAGATGCTCTTCGAGCGAGGAGATCGACGCGTAGATGAAGCGCGAATCGTCCCGGATCACCGTGATTGTGACCGATGATGGCAGCGACCGTTCGATGGTCGCGAGCTTGGCTCGGACGCCTTCGATGACCGCCACCGTGTTCTCGCCCATGGCGCGACGGATGTCGAGCATCACGGCCGGCGTGTCACCCAGCCAGACGGCCGTCGTTGGACGCTCAAAGCTGTCCTCCGCATGGCCGACGTCCGCAATCCGGATCGGGGTCCCGCTCTTGGTCGCGACGACGATGTCGTTGAAATCCGCCGAGGCGTCCACGCGCCCGAGCGTGCGGAGCAGCAGCTGTCCCTTCCCCTGTTCGATGGTCCCGCCAGGAATCTCGACGTTCTCGGCGACGACGGCGTCGCGGACCTCAGTCATCGAGAGCCCGTACGAATTCAGCTTCTCGAGATCGACGACGATGTGAATCTCGCGGGCGCGGCCTCCGCCGAGCGTCACCTCACCGACGCCGTTCACCGTCTGAATCATTCGTGCAATCTGCTTGTCGGTCAGCTCCGTCAGCGTCCGAAGGCTCATGGACTTCGACGAGACGATGAGCGAGATGACGGGATCGGCATCCGGATCGACTTTCGTGATGACCGGCGGGAGCAGCTCCGGCGGCGCGTCCCTGATGGCGCTCGCGACCTTCTCGCGGACGTCATTCGCGGCATCGTTGATGTCGCGCTCGAGCACGAACCGCACGATGATCTGGGCGCGTCCCTCGGCGATGCGGGCCTGAATCTCGTCGATGCCCGAGACACCGCTGATCGCTTCCTCCATCGGCTCGACCACCGACGTCGACATCTCGTCCGGGCTCGCGCCCGGGAGTGTCAATCCGACGTTGATGGTTGCGGGGTCGGCCTTCGGGAAGAGATCGACGCCGAGGCCGCGAAAGGAGAAGGTGCCCAGCACGACCAGCGACATGACGAGCATCGTGGCCGAGACGGGCCGCCGGACGCAGAGCTCAGAAAGCACGTGGGGTTCTCCCTACTTCACCGCGACGAGCGCGCCGTCGGCCAGCGTCTCGACGTCGGTAATCGCGACGCGATCGCCTTCCTTCACACCGCTGGCAATTTCGATGCGGTCGCCAAGACGCTCGCCGACCTGCAGCTCCCGCATGGCCAGGCGGTCCCCGTTGATGACGAACACGCGGTTCACGCCGTAACGATACTGAAGCGCGGCATACGGCAGCGTCAGCACGTCGTCGACCTTGCCACTTTCGACGTGGACGCGCGCGAACGTGCCCGGCTTGAGCGCGGCGTCGTTGTTCGGAACGGCAGCCTCGAACGGGAACGCTCTTGTCGAGGTGTTCACGGCAGGGCTGATCCGGCTCACCCTGCCGCTGAAGGTGCGGCCCGGATACGCGTCCACGTGGAGCTCGACCGGACGCCCGTCGGTGATCCACGGCGCCATCTTCTCCGGCATTTCGGCGGTGACCTTCAGCGGATCGATGCGCACGATCGCCATGACCGGCATCTGGGCCTTCACCAGCTCGCCCAGATTGACGAGCCGTTTTTCAACGTAGCCGTCGAACGGCGCGCGGATCTCGGTGTCGCGGAGCTGGCGGTTCGCCAGCTTCATGGTGGCCTCCGACGCCTGGATGCTCGCGCGCAGGTTCTTGGCGTTCTGCAGCGACGAATCGTAGGCGGCGCGCTTGGCCTGCAGCGCGGCCTTGGCATCGTCGAACGCCTGCTGCGAGATGAGCGTGCGCTTGAACAGCTCGCTTGCGCGATCGTAGGCCTGCGACGCCTGTGCCAGGTCCGCGGTGGCGCGGCGGACGTCCGGGGTCCGTTCGATCTCCGGCAGGTGCTCGGGATCCGGCGCGCCGTACTGCGCGAGCGCGCGCGCAAGCGTCGCCTGTTGCTGTTCGAAGGTGTACTGCTGCTTCTCGCTATCGAGCTGCACCAGGACCTGGCCGGCCTTCACCCGATCGCCCAGATCCGCGAGGATCGCGCGGACATTGCCGTCCGCCTCCGACGACACCGTCACCTGATCCACGGCGGTCAACGTGCCGACCACGTCAACGGCGCGCCGCACCGACTCTTTATGGACCGTGGCGACCGCGATCGGCTTCGGCGCATCGGCGGCGCGCGCCTGGGCGGTCTCGGATTTCGAGCAGCCGCCGGCGGCCAGCGCCGCGAGCGTGATGAGGGCAAAGTGGTGCCGGGTGGTCACGGGTCGTGTCAGTCTCGAGGTCAAGAGATGCATGTAACGGGAAGACCCTCGGTGGAATCTAGGAGTATACGATCCCTGGGCTGATATGGAGGGTCTGATGGCCAGCGAACGTCAGAAGATGGTCGCCGGGGAACTTTACAACCCCATGGATCCGGAACTGGTTGCCGCGCGCGTGAAGGCACGCGACCTGTGCCAGGCGCTCAACGCCACACGGGAGCAGCAGGAGGCCGAGCGGCGTCAGCTGCTGACCGAACTGTTTGGGTCGGGTGGCGGGGAGGTGTGGATGCAGCCGCCGTTTTTCTGCGACTACGGCTGGAACATCTCCCTCGGGCGCAGGGTCTTCTTCAACTTCAACTGCGTCGTCCTCGACGTCTGTCCGGTGGACATCGGAGACTTCACGCTGTTCGGGCCCGCCGTGCAGATCTACACCGCGATGCATCCGCTCGATCCGATCGCCCGGCGATCGGAAGAGTTTGGCAAGCGTGTGCGCATCGGATCGGACGTGTGGGTTGGCGGCGCGGCGGTTATTTGTCCCGGCGTCACAATTGGATCGCGATCGGTGATCGGCGCCGGCAGCGTGGTCACTCGGGACATTCCTGAGGCGGTCTTTGCGGCAGGGAATCCCTGCCGCGTCATTCGATCACTCTAACGAAAGGACTAGAGCTCCACCACCCGACCCGTCCGAACGGAGTCGTCAGCGGCCAGGACGATGCGCAGGCTCTTCACGCCGTCGTTCATGTGATCGGTCAGATCGAGATTCCAGTCGATGGCCTTCAACAGATAGAGCTGCTCCCGCTCACAGAGGGCGTCGTGGTCAGGTTCGTCCGTCATGTCGATCCGCTCGTCGGGCCTCATCGGATCCGCGTGATGCCAGAGGATCTGATCCGTCTTCGTATGGGCGTTGATGTCGTCGGACTTTACCGAGCCGGCGCTCTCGGCCATGACGATCGACGCGGATCCCTTCGGGCCGATCACGTCCTTCACGAAGAACGCGGTCTCGCTGATCATCGGACCCCAGCCGGCCTCGTACCAGCCGACCGAGCCGTCGTCGAACGCCACCTGCAGCATGCCGTAGTTGTACATCGACACCTCGTTGGTCAGGTGTGCCCCGAGCGCAAACACGCGCGACGGTCTGGCGGTCGTCATCTGACACATGATGTCCACGTAATGGACGCCGCAGTCGACGATCGGCGAGAACGACGCGAGCAGGCGTTTGTGTCCCTCCCAGGTCTCGCCCGTAGACTGCTGATTGAGGTTCATGCGGAAGACCAATGGCGTTCCCAGCTGCTTCGCGATCTCGACGAACCTGATCCACGAAGGGTGCTGCCGGAGGATGTAGCCGATCACCAGCTTCCTGCGCGTGCGCAGCGCCGTGTCCACGACCTGCTGCGCGCTGTCCGCCGTCAGCGCGAGCGGTTTCTCGAGAACACGGCGCGCCGGCGTCCATCGCTTGAATGGCATAGTCCGCGTGGGTGTCGGGTAGCGTGTTGATCGAGACGACATCGGGAGACAGCTCGGCGAGCGCGTCTTCGTATCTTGGAAAGCGATGTACGTCAGCCAGCGACGCCGGAAGCGCCATGGTCGAGATCCGGCGCGTGCAAAGTCCGACCAGTTCGTAGTCCGGAATCCGCGAGTACGCCAGCGCGTGCGACATGCCCATGTTTCCAAGCCCAACCACCAAAACGCGCTTTCTGCTCATGCGGCCCCTCCGTCCGAACGGCCAATATTAGCTGCAGTCTTCTCTTCCGCCAGCATCGCAGGCCTTCAGGCCGCGCCGTCGCGCTGCTGTGAAGGGCTGTGCATCATTTCAAGGCCCAACATGCTAGATTCGGGTCGGAGAGTGACTTCGCGGATGGCCTGGTGGTTCCGCGAGCCGAGACGAGCCTCCAGAGACGGGAGCGCTTCGTGGACCGATGGGTTCAGGATCTCGTTACAGCGTTCGCGCGCTCAGGGCGGCTCCAGTCGTATCGATTGCAGCCATCCTTTCGCTCGCGCTGGCAATCGGCGCGGCAACGGCCATCTTCAGCGTCGTCGACGGCGTCCTGCTCAAGCCATTCCCCGTCAAGACTCAGGAGCGGTTGCTCGTCGTCTGGACCTCCAAACCCGAACGCGGGTTCGCGCACTGGCCGCTCTACCCTGGGTATCTGGCCATGCGCGAGCGTCTCCGGACGACGAGCGGCGTGGGCGCCCATCCTTACGCCGGTGTGCTGACCGCCGTCCTGCATCTCGACGACGGGTCGGCCATGCCGGTGCAACGCACCGCCGTGACCGGCGAATGGTTCGACGTGCTCGGCGTGCGCGCTCGCGCCGGCCGATTGTTGACGGCTGCTGACGACCAGGTCGGTGCGCCGAATGTCGTGGTGCTCTCGAGCGGTCTGGCCGAGCGCCTGTTCGGAGGCGCGTCAGCGGCAATCGGCCGCACCGTGCGAATCCAGGAGGACGCATTCGTCATCGTCGGTGTGACGCCCGTCGACTTCGACTATCCACGAACTGCAGAAGCATGGGTGCCGGCCGTACGGGTCCGGGACATTCCCGAAGTGGCGTGGGATCTCGTGGTGCGCGTTGGACCGGCGTTCACCATCGAAGAGACACGCGCCGACCTGGCGGCCGCACTCAGGACCTTGCCTCCCGAATCCGGGCCCCTGGGGAGCACTGAAAAGCAGGTCATCCACGCACAGCTGTTTGCCGACGCTGTCGTGGGCGATGTGCGGTCCACGCTCCTGATGCTTGGCGGCGCCGTCCTGCTGATGTTGATAGTGGCCGGCGTGAACGTGGCGAATCTTCTGCTCGTGCGCGGCCTCGCGCGCCGGCGCGAGTTGTCGGTCCGTGCGGCCGTTGGCGCCACGAGACGACGAATCCTCCGACAGCTCTCCACTGAAGCGATGGTGCTCGCTGCGGCCGGAGCGGTGCTCGGAATCCTCGTGGCCCATGTGTCGCTCAGCGCGTTTCTGGCACTTGCTCCGCCTGAGTTGCCCCGGGTCGCGCAGATTGCGATCGACGGACGCGCGCTCGGGTTTGTTGCGGGGACGGCGGTAGCGGTCGCCGTCCTGTTCGGAGTCTTGCCCGGATGGCAGACGGCCACGATCGAACCCGCCGAGGTGCTCCGGGCCCCTCAGAGCAGCGCCGCTTGGGGCACTCGCCGGTACTGGCTGCGCCATGGCCTCGTAGTGGTGCAGATCGCGGTGGCCACGCTCGTGCTGTCCACGGCCGGACTGCTGGGGAGAAGCTTGAATCGGATGCAGCAGCTGGATCCTGGGTTCGCCGCGCGCGATGTCGTGCTCGCCGACGTGGCCATTCCTTCTTCCCGTTATGCTGACCCAATCGCACTCCAGCGCGCGATGGTACGCCTGGCCGCCCACGCGGCGACCCTGCCGGGCATCAGCCATGCCAGCGCGGTTGTCACACCTCCATTTGCTGGCACCTCGGGAGTCGACGCCACGGTGTTCGCCGAGGGACAGACGATCGGCGAGTCCGCCAGTCCCCTGGTGAATTATGAAGGCGTCGACTCCGCGTATTTCGCGACGCTCGGCCTGCCGATCCTGCAAGGCCGTGGTATCGACGAACGAGACCGCGACAACAGTGAGCTGGTCGTGGTAGTCAACCAGGCCTTTGCGCGTCTGTTCTGGCCGGGCAGGAATCCTGTCGGCCGACGGATCAACAGGTTGGAATCCTCGGACGCGAGGAGCCCGTGGCGCACGGTGGTCGGCGTCGTGGCAGACACCCGCTATCGCGACCTGACGAGCGTGCGACCGAGCGTTTACGTGCCATACGGACAAGGCATCCCGGTCAGTCCCGGCTATCTGGCGATTCGCTCCACCGCCCCAGCCACGGTGGCCGAGTTCGATCAGACGTGCCGTCGCGGACCTGGAGCCTGGCGCCACGGTCATGAGCGTCACCCCGCTGCCGCGGTTGCTCGCCGGGCCGCTGGCGCGTCCACGGTTCCAGTCAGCGCTCGTGGCCTGCTTCGCAGGGCTCGCACTTGTGCTGTCGGTCGTCGGAACGTACGGCACGTTGTCGTTCTTCGTCCGGCAACGCCGGCGCGAGATCGGGATTCGCATGGCCCTCGGCGCGGCCCCAGCCACCGTGCGGGCCCTCATCCTGCGGCACGGACTCACGATTGGAACGCTGGGCGTGCTCATCGGTCTATGCGCCGCGGTTGCCGCTGGTGATCTCGTCCAGCCGCTCCTGTTCGCTGTACCCCCAACCGATCCACTCGTGCTCGTCGGCACAGCGGCCGCACTGCTTGTCGCCACTGTGGCCGCAACGCTGGTCCCGCTCCGGCTGGCCACGCACACAAACCTTCTGCTGGTGCTGCGCGACGATTAGCGTGCGGTGACTCCTCAACTCCTCTTCTCTTGTACGACTTCGGCTATGTTGCGCACGACCGCAGCGGTGACCGACTCCGTCGTCCCGCGGCCGCCGAGATCGGGTGTGACGGCGTGCCGTCTTCGAGCACGCTCAATAGAGCCCTTCGACCGATCGCGCGGCGCGTTCTTCGCCGAGGAACTCGACCATCATGGCGCCGGCGAGCATGGCCGCCATCGGATTGGCGACCCCTCGTCCGGCAATGTCTGGCGCCGACCGTGGACAGGCTCGAACATCGACGGGAACCTTCGTTGGGGATTGAGGTTTGCGCTCGGCGCGAGCCCGAGGCTTCCCGTGATCGCTGCGCTGAAATCGGTCAGGACATCGCCGAACAGATTGGAGGCCACGAACACGTCGAAATCTTGCGGGCGCCTGACCAGGTCCATGCACGCGGCGTCGACGAGCAACGACTCGGTCCTGATATCGGGATATTCTCGGGCCACCTCCTCGAACACGCGATCCCAGAACCCCATGCTGAACCCTTGTGCGTTCGACTTTGTGACGGATGTCAGCAGTCTCTTGCGACCGCGGCGACGCGCGAGCTCGAAGGCAAATCGGATCACCCGCTCGGTTCCCTGGCGGGTGAAGACCGCCGACTGCACCGCCACCTCGTGACCATGTCCCGGGTGGAGCGTCCCGCCGACCTGGGCGTACTCCCCTTCGGTGTTCTCGCGTACGACGACGAAGTCGATGTCGCCTGGGGGTGCGTCCGGCGAGCGGGCTCCGCACCCCGGGATAGAGAACCGCGGACGGACACAGCGTACCGGTCGAACCCGCGGCGAATCAGCAGGCCGTTCACGTCACACTGTCGTGAAGCCGGGGATCCCCGACGCCGCCGAGAAGATCGCGACGAAGGGGCGCAGCCGATCGAGCGCATCTGGCGGCATCATCCGGCCGTGCTCGAGGTAGTACTCGGATCCCCAGGGAAACGATTCCCACGCGAACCGCACGTCGACGCGGGCCCCGGCGGCCTCGATCGCCCGGATTGCGGCGGGCGTGACCTCGCGCCCGATGCCATCGCCGGGAATCACCGCCACGCGAAACGTTTTCATCGCGTCACCATAGACGAAGGATCTTCCACCAGAGGAATCCAACCGGCAGCCAGATCGCCAGATGCACGAGCGAGACCAGGAATCCGCGCGCCACCATTACCCTGGCTGACATATCCCGATCCAAAGACATCGGTGCAGGGCCTGTCCCGTAGTGGGTGGTCGCGCGTTGGGATCGAGAAGGGGCCGAAGGCGATCGCCGCGAGCAGAGGCGGAGCGCCGAGCCCGACGGCAACCGCGAAGAAGGCGGGAACATCGCCGTGACGTGTGCGACGAGGCTGGCGAACGCGTAGTGCGCGTACACGTAAATCACGATAAACCCGACGAGCGCCCACCGCCATGGCCATCCGCTGACGACGCGGGCCGACGCGTGCGCGAAGGCTGAGGGAAAGCCCGCTTTCTCGAACTGCCCCGCCAGCATGATCAGGCCGCCAAACCAGACCAGCGAGTCCCAGGCACCCTTTTCCTCGAGGAGATCCTGCCATTCCAGCACGCCAGTCAGCAGCAACAGACATAGTCCGAGATAGGCGACCGTGGTCGCGGAGATCCGTGCCATTCGCCCGTCAGCCAGAGAGAACACGATCGCGAACACGACGAGCATCGCGCGCTCCGGGCGGGTGAGTGGTCCCATGGCTTCGAGTCGATCGAGGCCAGCGAGCGGGCCGTTGGGTCTCGCCCAGATCCGGTGGGCAGAGACGGTAGACCACATACGGCACGACGAGAAGGCCGGTGCGCCGGGAACGGAGGCCGCCAGGGCCCACGTCATCCAGGACATCTTGGTCCCGGCCTGCTGGTGCGCGAACTCGCGACGAGAGGATTCGGCGCGGTCGCGGTGAGGAACATGGCGGAGACGACCAGGTCGCCCTGATACAGCGTCGTCATCAGGAAGCTCCGATGCGCGAGGCCGTTGGACCAGGCTCCGACCCGAAGGCTTTCGCCACATTCAGCGTGATTGGAAACAGGATGCCGCCCGCGCGTGCCGTGTTCGACGGCGTCATCGGCGCCATCACGAGGTCGGCGAGCACGATGGAGTAGCCGAGCATCAACGGACTTCGGCCGAGGCCTGGACGATCAGGCCTGCCGTTCACCGAGACGTGTCTTCACGAACGCCCTGGAGAGGAGAAAGGCCGCACGATCAGCCACACGGTCACGTTGCCGTAACCGGCCAATGCGTCTTGCACGCTGAACAGCTTCAGGATCGTTCCCGACGTCGCGGCGATCAGAATCAGCGCGCCCGGCGAAATCGGGCGCGTGATCAGCGCGCAGACCGTCGACACATAGAGGCACAGGAGTCCCCACTGACGCGGCGCAAATCCAGCGTGGGGCATCAGCCAGATCACAGCTGCGACCCAGCGGCGTGACCCATCGCCAACGTCGTGTCGCCGTCACAGGAAGCGCTTCAGGAACGCGATGATCTCCGCGCGTCCCTCTGCCGTTTCGACATGAGCCACGTCGTACCGCAGCAGCTTCCACCGCTCCGGGTGTCCAGCCGCCGCATAGACCTTCTGCAGCTCGGCGTCGATCAGATCGAGACCCTTCAGCGGAGTCAGCGAGTCCCGCAGACCTGCGAGCCCCAGATGCGCACGGGGCGCGATGAGCGCGTTGATTTGCGCGGTCGTGAAGCGCTTCAGAAGTCCGGTACAAAATAGTAGAGGCCGTGACGCGAGAGTCCGTTTTCGGCGAGCAGTGCCTGGAAGTCCGTCAGGCAGTTGATATCCACCGTCACCTTGAGCCGCGTGTCGAGCGCGGCAAGCCACCAGGCCATCGTGCTGCCCATCGACATTCCCAGCGTTCCAACCCGCTGGGGATCGACATCGGGTCGCGCCGTGAGGAAGTCCAGGGCTCGAAGGCTGTCGTACACCATCATTCCCCAGAGCACCTGTCCCTGCCAGAGCATCGCTTTGAACGTGTCCGCTTCGGTGGCGTGGCTGCGCTCGCCAAACACCCAGCTGATCGATGCACAGGCCGACGTAGCCCATATCGGTCAGGGCCTTCGCGTAGGGATCGGTTGAAGGTAGCTGCGGCCGTCCACGAACTCCTGTTTGCCGATCGTGTAGCCGCCGCCGTGCGAATGGTTGAACAGGACGGCAGGCGCGCGCCCGCAGGGATCGCCCGCGGCCGCGCCAGATATGCCGGCACCGGCTCCAGCCCGTTGAGGTCGAGCAGCCACGTCTCCAGGACATAGCCGTCGCGCTCTCCTCCGTTGCTTGGTTCCCCCGATGGGCCGCCGTCGCGGGCAAATCGCCCAACAGGGCATAGACTCGGTGCGCCGGTCGGGCGCGTGCGGCGGCTGGAATCGTGTCATAGGAGTCTCGCCCGGGCGGCGTCGCGGCGCGAGGGCAGCCAACCCGCCGAGCTTCAGCACGTTTCGTCGACTCATAGTCATTGTCAGTTGCCCGTTGTCAGCTGTCAGCGGACAGCTGAGAGCCGTCAGACGGGCACACATAATAATTGAAGCTCGAGCGCTGAGGCTGCCCGCTGATAGCTTATACCTGAGACCTGGAGAGCTCACAGCTATGAGCCGCCGCCGTAAACGGACCGCGGACTCCGCACGTCCAAGCCCCATGCGTTCGAACGTCATTTTCGCCCTCCGTCAGCTCGCCAAGTCGCCTGGGTTCGCCGCCGTCGCGCTCCTCACGCTCGCGCTTGGCATCGGCGCGTCCACCGCCATGTTCAGCATCGTCAACGCGGTGCTGCTGAGGCCGTTGCCTTCGAGCGACCGATCGACTGGCGTGGATCGAGAACGAAGGCACGGCGGCCTGTCGGCGCGGACCACGCGAAGCGATACTTCAGGGCGTGGCGCGAGCAGAACCGGAGCTTCGAGGCGCTGGCCGCCTATTTCGCGTTCTTCGATTTCGGCAGACGGCAGACGCTCACCGGCTCCGGCCAGCCGGAGCGGCTCCGCACCGTGGGCGTCTCGGACAATTTCCTGGACGTCCTCGGCGTTCGGCCGCTGCTGGGCCGGAACTTCACGGCGGACGAGTGCCGCTTCGCGGCGGCGCAGGTCGCGCTGCTGAGCCATTCTTTCTGGCGCCGTCGTTTCAGCGGCGACCCCGACGTCGTCGGCCAGGCGCTGACGCTGAACGACGATCCCGTCACGATCGTCGGCGTGCTGCCGGCGTCGTTCGACTTCGACGCGATCTTCTCGCCCGGCAACGAAATCGACCTGCTGACGCCGTTTCCGATCAGCCCGGAGACGGCGCGGTGGGGGAACACGGTGTTCGGCATCGGCCGCCTGAGTCCGGCGTGACGGCGGCGCAGGCGCAGGCCGACCTCCAGGCGATCAGCCAGCGATTCAAGAAGACGATCAACTACGGCGGCACGCTCGGCGCGCGGGTCACGTCGCTGAACGACGCGCTGCGCGGAGGTTTCCGGCCGGCGTTCTTCGTGCTGGCGGGAGCGGTCGCCTGCGTGCTCGCGATCGCCTGCGTCAACCTCTCGAACCTGCTGCTGGCGCGCATCAACGCGCGCCGCCAGGAGTTTGCGATTCGCGTCGCCATCGGCGCCTCGCCGACGCCACCTGATCGAGCAGGCGCTGGCCGAGAGCCTGCTCCTGGCGGTTCCCGGATCGGTCATCGGCGTCCCGGTCGCGATGTGGGCGACGAGCGCGCTGGCCCGCCTCGCAGACGTTCGGCGTCCCGCTGCTGCAGAACGCGGCGGTCGATCCGATGGCGCTCGCCGTCACGATCGGGCTGACGGTGCTGGCCGGCCTCGCCTGCGGCGTGCTTCCCGGCGCTCCACCTGTCGAGCGGGCACGGCGCCGCGCAGGCCACTCATCAGCGAAGCGCGGGCCGCTCGCCGTCGCCGCCCGCAACGCGCTCGTCGTCGCCGAGGTCGCGCTCGCGTGCGTCCTGCTGGTCGGCGCGGGCCTGCTGCTCCGCAGCTTCACCGCCTTGCTGAAGGTCGATCTCGGCTTCCAGCCGCAGCACGCGATGGCCTTGCGCGTCGACCCGCGCGCGTCCTTCGAACGTCGCGGAGGCGCGCGCAGTATCTCGACGGCGTCGTGCGGAGCGGCGGCGATTCCCGGCGTCGACGCCGTCGGCATGAGCGACGTGCTGCCGCTCGGCCGCAACCGGACGTGGGGCATTCGCGCCGCGGGCGTCGCCTACCCGCCCGGGCGAGGACCGTCGGTCTTTCCGCGGATCGTCGATCAGCACTACCTGCAGGCGATGCAGATTCCGCTGCGTCGGGCCGCTACTTCGACGATCGCGACGTCGCCAGCAGCGCGAACGTCATCATCATCAACGAGAACCTCGCGCACGCGCTGTGGCCCGGCCGCGATCCGTCGGCCGGCTGATCACGCAGGACAACGGCACGATGGTGATCGGCGTCGTCGGCAACGTCCGCCACGGCTCGCTCGAGGAAGCGGGACGCAACGAGATGTATCTCAACTACCACCAGACCGACGACTGGTCGGGGATGGAGATGGTCGTGCGCAGCACGCGTCCGGCCGAGTCGCTCGCGCGCGAGGTCCGCGCGGCGCTGGCAGCTACGATCCGAGCCTGCCGAACGGCGACTACTACGAGCTCGAACGGCTGATCGACAACGCCGTCGCGCCGCGCCGGCTCACGACGCAGCTGCTCGGCTTCTTCTCCGCGCTCGCGCTGGCGCTCGCGGCGCTCGGGCTCTACGGCGTGATCGCCTACTCCGTCGTGCAGCGCACGCAGGAGATCGGCATCCGCATGGCCATCGGCGCCCAACGCCGGGACGTGCTGGCGCTCGTGATCGCAGCGGCCTGAGGCTCGTCGCGTCGGGATCGTGCTCGGCCTGGCCGGGCGCGTTCGCGCTCACGCGCGTCCTGACCAGCCTGCTCTTCGGCGTCACCGCCCACGATCCCGTCGTCTTCGCCGGCAACGCCGCGCTGCTGATCCTGATCGCCACGCCGCGTGCGTGATTCCGGCGCTGCGTGCGACGCGCGTCAATCCGATCGTCGCGCTGCGGGCGGAGTAGCGACTCGGAACGTGGGAGGGGAAACGCGGAACGCGAGAGAAACTTCACAGTCACTCACCAACTCGCATCCCCGATCCCGCTTCGCATACCGGATCTGTATACAACATCACTCCGTCCTCCCACCCCCCACCATCCCTCCATTTGACATCCTAACGGAACAAGGCGCATTCTATTAGCATGTACTCCTAATAGAGACCAGCCGCGCGCCGACGTCCTGCAGGGCACGCTCAATCTGATGGTGCTGCAGACGGTGGCCACGCTCGGGCCGTTGCACGGCTATGCGATTGCCGCGCGCCTCGAGCGGGTCTACTCTGTCCAGCAGAGCGCTCCAGCTCAATATCGGGCACGCTGTATCCCGGCCTGATGCGTCTCGAGCAGCGTGGCTTGTTGCAGGCGAAGTGGGGTGTCACCGGCGAGAACAACCGGCGAGCCCGCTTCTACGCGATCACCGCTGCCGGACCGCCGTCAGCTCGCCAGTGAGAAGGCCGACTGGGCCCGGACGTCGACGATCATGCAGTCGCTGCTCGGTGAGCAGGGATGAAACCGACACCAATCGGAACCGTGACTTTGTGGTCCGCACCGAGCTGCAGCAAACGCGGATGGCGCACGACCGGACTGACGCCGTGATCATCGCGGACGCCGACAACCCTGGCGGTCGTGGTGCTCTTCGTGGCGTGCGCGAACGTCGCGAATCTCCCGACCAGCCGCGCTCCGGTACGCGCGCGCGAGATCGCCCTGCGCCTCGCGATTGGTGCCGGACGTGGCCGGTTGATCCGTCAATTGATGACCGAGAGCGCGTTGATTGCCGCGATCGGCGGGCTCCTCGGTGTGTTCGTCGCGTTCGCCGGCGTCAGGCTCTTCCGGTTGATTGAGCTCCCGTCGGACCTGCCCGTTGCGTTGTCGTTCGAGTCTCGATCCACGCGCACTGCTGTATAGCCTGGTAGTCGCGGTCGTCAGCGCCGGGCTGTTCGGTCTCGCGCCGGCGATTCAGGGACGCGCGCCGATCTGACTGCGGTGATGAAGGCGACCGATGCGGCCGGCGCGTTTCTGCGTCGTCGTTGGGGGCGAGCCCCGCTCGTCGCCGGCCAGGTGGCTGGTGCCGTTGTCCTGCTGATCCTCGCGACGTTCATGTACCGCAACTTCCAGCGGCAACTCGGTGCCGGTCCCGGATTTCGCACCGATCACCTCCTGATGATGAGTTTCGATCCCACACTGGTCCGTAAACACCGGCCCTCAGGCGCAGCAGTTCTTCGAGCAGGTCGCCGATCGCGCACGATCCGTCCCCGGCGTCACCGCCGTCTCGCTCGCGTCCTCGATGCCAATGAGCACCGAAGGACACGGGGCCGTCGCGATCGTGCCGGAAGGCTTCCAGTTTCCACCGGGAAAAGACAGCGCGACCGTTCTCGCCGCCAGCGTAGACGAGGACTACTTCGACGCGATGGGCCTGACCATTCTTCGTGGACGCGCGTTCCGGCGCACCGACTCTGCCGGCGCACCTGGCGTGGCCGTCATCAACGAGCAGCTCGCGCGTCACTACTGGCCGGACCAGGATCCGATCGGCAAGCGCTTTCGCATCAACGACGCCCAGGGGGCGTGGATGCAGATTGTCGGCCTCGCGAAGACGAGCAATAACACGTTTCTTGCCGAGAAGCCGATGGAGTTCCTGTATTTTTGTACTGTCAGCGGCCAGTGCCGCGCATGATCCTGTTGACGACTTCTGCAGGCGATGCGGCGGCTCTTGCGGCGCCGATCCGGGATCTCGTCCATCGCCTCGATCCCGGCCAGCCGATCTACAACGTGCGGACGATGATGAGGAGTTCGATCGGCTGCGGCGTCGTCCGGGCCTTCAACGTCGTGATTGGCAGCGTGGCCGCCATGGGGATCATGGGCCTCGCGCTGTCGATTGTCGGGCTGTACGGTTGTGGCGTACGCGGTCACCAGGCGGACGAAGGAGATCGGCGTTCGCATGGCTATCGGCGCCGGCCGCGCGGATGTCCTGCGAATGATCCTCGGGCAGGGCATGACGCTCGCCATCGCCGGGCTCGCCGTCGGTCTGCTGGCGAGCCTTGGCGCACGGCGATTGCTGATCGCGGCGTTCGGCAACACCCGGCCGGCTGCGCTCGACTTCATACCTTTCCTGTTGGTGACGTCATCGGTTCTGGCGGTCACGTTGCTGGCTGTGTACCTGCCCGCCCGCCGCGCGTCGCGCGTCGATCCCGTAGAGGCGTTGCGCTACGAGTGAGCGCGTCACTGGCGAAACGCGTAGACGCGGCCGTCAATCGCCGCCGACGACGATCAGTCCACGGCCAGTGCGGCGGAGCCGGCGAAACCGTATCCGACCATGTGCTGAGCGCCCCGCCGCCGGTGGGAGCAGGCGATACTGCCAGACGGTCGGCCCGGTCGTCGATCCACCGCGAGCACCGTTGCCCGATGATCGAGCAGATAGTTAGTCACGCCGGCGGTTCCTTCGTATACCGTGGTCTCGGTGACGAGCGGTTGGGCCCAGGCGCTGCCGCGATGTCGATTCGCCATATCGTCCGCCCGCTTCGTGCGTCGTACGCCTGAAGCGTGCCCGCATCCGACGATCCGATATAGGCGACGTCCGGGTCGATCGTCGCGGGCGACTCTACCCAGGAGAACCAGAAATATCGCGACCATCTGGGGTGGCCGTGGGCGGCGTCGAGCGCGAACAGATCGTAGCTTCGGCTGCCCACGACGACTGATCCATCGAACGCCGCGGCCGCTGACGTGACCGCCGCATGAGTGTCGAACTCCCAGGCCGTCGCGCCCGTTCGCGTGTCGACCGCGTAAACGCGACCGTCGAAACTGCCGACGACGATCCGATCATCTGCCATGAGCGGCGTCGCGACGACGCTGTCGTCGGCGTTGACGCCCCAGACTCGCGCGCCATTCTTGCCTTCGAGCACGAGGAGGTGTCCCTGATTCGTTCCGACGTACAGCCGATTGTTCGAGCTGGCCACCGCGGCGGCGGTATTTTCTAGCGCGTCTTCGGATCGCCGAGCGACAGTCGCGCGGCCGGTCGATCCGCGACGCGAACTCGCCAGCGTTCGGCACCATCCGCCATCCCAACCCGATAGACCCTTCCATCGTCCGCCGGAAACACGAGTCGGCTTCGACGCGGGTCGGGCGTGCGCGAATGGCGCCACCGGTCTGGAACGCCCATCGCTCATTCCCGGTTTGGACGTCGAGGGCGTGGAGCACCCCATCGTCCGAGCCCAGAGAACCTGATTGCCGTCGACGAGCGGGTCGCTCCAGATGGGTGATCCGACTCGTGAGTCCAGACCGGCTCGCGAACCGGGGCGGTGATCTCGGGTCGCGGCGGGAGCGTCATCGGTGGTTACCGACGAAAGTCACCGCGATCCGGTGAACGGGCACGATGGCTTCAGGCAGGGTGGTGGTCAACGTGTCCCGGCGAGCGTCGTAGACGAGGTCGAGCGGCCCGAGCGCCACGTGCCCGTTTCCACCTTGGCGATACCCCACGGTGAACCCGCCACATATGAAGCGTCGGATTCGAGACGAATGCGCGCAGTGCGCCGGGTCCGGCATCGGGCTCGAGCGCGACGATCAGGTTAAGCCGATTCCTCCGCGTAGTGGGCTGAGCCGAGCCAGGTTCCCACCAGCTCGCTGCGCGGGATCCTCTCCTGCGGTGCCCTGACCCGCTGTGAAGTCAGGGCGGCGAGCAGAACGGCGAGAACCGGCAGCCCATCCCCTCACTTGCTGACCTTGAAGGAGCGCATGCACCCACGCGTAGAGACTTGTCCCACGACACGGCCATCGCGCCGCTATCCACCTTCATGCCAAGGAACTCCCAGGTCAGTTGATCGCGCGAGTGAGACAGCGTCTCCAGGGTCATCGGCGCGCGCAGGACATCCTTGTCGGGCGTGTAGTTGTACGCTCCCCACAGGGCGTCCTTGTTGTTGGGATTCGGATCTCTCCTGGGCTGGCCAGGTGGAGACGACCAAGGTCCACTGTCGTTCCTTTAGATTGACGAAGAGGCTGGGCACTCGCCGACCGGCACGGTCTTACCGTCGATGACGAGCGGGACTTCGGTCTTGAGACGGGTCGTGACGTCGGCGCCGGCGCGCCAGATCGGGGTGCCGATGAGTGTCGCCTTGCCGTAGTCGGGGCCCGAGCCAAAGATCTCCCGCTGCCGCTTGAGCGGCCGCCCGTAGGTGATGTCGATTGACTTGCCGCCGTCATAGCGTCCGCCGCCGACGGCAAACGATCGATCCGCTTTGGTCCACGTCCCGAGCACCTGCACGGAAGCCGTGCCGCGCGGGCTCATCGGCCGCCGATCCTGTGCCGCGAAGGTTGTCGTCAGAACGAGCGTTCCCACTGCCGCGCCGATCAGGCGTCGTGTCATCTGCTGCTCCTTCATGTCTCGTCAGAACCGGTGCGCCGCTTGGCGAGTCTATTGGTCCCGCAAGGCGAGCGCCAGCGATCCATGTTCGGTCCGCAGATTCCAGTGATGAACCACAGCCATGGTGCGATGAACAGCCACAGGCGACACAAGCCACAGACACCACAGAGAACACAAAGACCCTAGAAGATCGACGGTGTCAGCGTGTATTAGTCAAGACGGCGTTCAGCGCTGCGATGGAGCCGGGCCCCGTCGGGCGAGGCCAGCGTGCTTAGGCGGACGTCAACAGTCCCATGCGCGGAATCCCAGCTCGACCAATGGGACAGCGCCGTGAGCCTCTAGACTGGTTCCCCAGGAAAGCGCAGACGGAAGCGCTCGACAAGGCTCGGCACGCTCGTGGGGTCCATCTCGAGACCGTAGCGGGCACACAGGTCGGCCAAGACCTGCGGCTCCGCCTCGGTGACACCCCCGAGGTCGACAAGTTCGCCGAAGAACCGCTCGAAGCCAGCCGGAGAGATGATCTCCAGGATCCGTGCTGGCTCATCGCCGGCATTCCAGAAGGTGTGCCATTGATCGCGAGGCTTGAAGATCAGATCACCCTGGCTGGCGACCACCACATCATCACCCAGCAACGCACCGACACGCCCCTCGAGGACGTAGCTGTACTCGTCCTCGCGCGTGTGTCGATGCAGTGGGGCAGCCAGCGCGCGCGGGGACATCGGGTGCTCGACCAGCGAGAATCCACCCCGCGTCTCCTCGCCGTCAATCATGAATCGGACTCCGATGCTCCCCAGGAACCCAGCCTTGCCGTCCCGGGGCCCGACAACCTTCGCCGCCATCGTTTTCATGTTCTTCTCCTCGAATCGCATCTCCTAGTGAGGCGCGTCGTCATCGCGCTTTCCGTCGTCTAAGACCCGACAGATTGGCTGGTACTCCAGGGCGCCGTCTGTACACAAAGGGCACACACGCTCGTCGTTGAGATGTGCCGACTGTCCGCGTGCAACGCTGCACGACGCACAAGGGGCGTAACCTCCAGGACGGCCAGCGCTTTTTTCAACCCAGCGTGGCCGTCTGACGACCAACAGGCTTCCTGAATCCGATCGCGGAGTCGGCCCTGAAGGTCCTGTCGGAATCGAAGAATCGTCGTGGGGTCTATGCTACCGTCCTGCATGGTGTAATCCTCTTCACCGCTTGCCGGCGGTGCTGCGGTTTGGCCAGCAGGAGGTTACGCCATTTTCAATTTCTACAAGACTCGGGACGGACCCTGCTGGAGCTCGCCCGACAGCTTGGCAATGTGTCCCAGGCGTGCAAGATCATGGGGTACAGCCGCGCTTGTTCTGGCTAACTGTGGTGTCTGTGGCGTCTGTGGCTCGGTGACCCTGGACTTGATCTTCTGTCCGCCCATCAGAGCCTCGTCGGTGTAGGTCCACGTGTCTCCCTCGACGGTCCCGTGTGGCACGCTCGTCATGGCCTGGTCCACTTGCCGACGAAGTAGCCGAGTTTCTTGTTCTCGGGTCCGGGTGCCGGAGCCTGCTGCGCCATCGCCGCCGCGAGTACCCTGTAATCCGCCGACCGCAAGGACCCCACAGACTGCAAGCGTTCTCTTCATGGTCTGCCTCCCGGCTGTGGATGGCGCATGGTAGCAAGCCGGGGTGGCCGAGACAATGCGCCTCCATTCGTAAAGCGGCACCACCATCGGACGCGTCCGTGGCCGGGCCCCCATTGGTTAGCCGCTGGCGGTGGGTTCGGGCGGCCCGGAAGGTCTCCGCTACGAACGTGGGTTGGAGTTGGGGAAGGACGGAGTTGGAGTTGCGCTACGAACGTTGTCGGAGCTGTGCACGAAGCAGGTTGGAGTAGCGCAGGCCTTCAGGTCTGCGCGATCCGGCCCTCGATGAAGGCCTGCGCTACGTGACGGACGTCAGGCCTGAGGACCCCGGCCTTGCGGCAGGAAGGCCCGACGCGCTGCAGTGCGCGTACCTGCATCTCGCGTTCGACGAGTGTCCCGGTCAGGCTGACGCGCTCTCCGACGTGCCGCGGCAGCTTCAACCGGTTCGTCACATCAACGACTTCGACCGCGGCAGGGCTCTTCTTCAGGAAGCCTGACTTCCAGCTCGCGCTCTGGGCGCGCTGTCGCCCGCGGTGTCGGTCAGCCGGAAGGTCTCGTCGAACTGTTCCAGGCATCCGCTGATGGTCACGAAGCTCGCGGTCCGCGCGGACTCCGTTGACGTCGCCGGCATCGCCGGACGGTCTGTCGGTGTCCCGCCGGAGCCGGAGCGTCCTCGATATCCGCCGCGGGGCCTTGCCGCTGCCGCGGTTGTCGCCGCCGGCTGACCGGAACGACGCGCGGCGATGACGATCGCGACCGCCAGGACACAGATCACTACCAGGAAGATCGCTTGCGCTTCGATGGAATCCGTGAAGCGGCGCACTTCCGTCTTCACCGTCGTCGCCTTCTTCGCGCGCGTCATGCGCGTCGACTTCTTCGAACGGAGCGACTTCTTCGCCGTCATCGAGTCCTCCTTCGTGAAACCCATTGCACGATGGGCTTTTCGGAGCAATTGAAGTGCCCGTTCGACGGGCAACCGTAACCAGCGGGGAAGGCACCGGTTGGTTCATCCGCCGCGGCGGATGTGCCAGTCTGGGCACCCAGATCTGTGATCTCGGCACCAAGGCTGCGCGCTCGGAAGCGAACGGGCGGCGTACGCTTGCCGTCTAAGTAGGGAATCATGCGACTTTTCAGCAACAGGCTCAGGCGCGTGACGCGACGGTTGCTCCGCGCGCCGCTCTTCACCTCGGTCGCCGTGCTCACGCTCGGCCTCGGCATCGGCGCCAACACGGCGATCTTCAGCGTCATCCGCGGCGTGCTGCTCAAGCCGCTGCCCTTCGATCACCCCGACCAGCTCGTCGGCGTGTGGCACAGCGCGCCCGGCATCGGCATTCCGCTGCTGAACCAGGCGCCGTCGTTCTATCTGACGTATCGCGAGACAGGGCACGTCTTCGAGGACTCGGCATGTGGGACAGCGACTCCGTCTCGGTGACCGGCACCGGCGAGCCCGAACGCGTCGAAGCGCTCGACGTGACCGACGGCACGCTGGGCCTGCTTGCGCGTGCAGCCGGCGATCGGCCGGCGCTTCACGGCCGACGACGACTCGCCGAAGGCCGCCGGAGCGGGTGATGCTGGCGTACGGCTACTGGCAGCGCAAGTTCGGCGGCGATCCCAACGTGATCGGCCGTCAGCTCGTGATCGACGGCGCGCCGCAACGAAATCATCGGCGTGCTGCCCGCCGCACTTCAGCTTCCTCGACACCAATCCGCATGGTCGTCCTGCCGTTCCGGTTGAATCGGGCCGAGCTGTTCGTCGGCAACTTCAGCTTCCGCGGCATCGCGCGGCTGAAGCCGGGCGTGACGATCGCGCAGGCCAACGCCGACGTCGCGCGCATGATCCCGCTCGTCAGCGATCGGTTTCCGATGGCGCCCGGCTTCACCAAGCAGATGTTCCAGGAAGCGCATATCGGTCCCAACGTGCGTCCGCTCGCGCAGGACGTGATCGGCGACGTCGGTCGCGTGCTGTGGGTGCTGCTCGGCACGGTCGGCATCGTGCTGCTGATTGCCTGCGCGAACGTCGCCAACCTCTTCCTCGTCCGCGCCGAAGGGCGTCAGCAGGAGCTCGCGATTCATGCCGCGCTCGGCGCCGGCTCGGGACGCATCGCCTGGGAGCTGCTCTCCGAGAGCCTGCTGCTCGGCGTGCATCGGCGGAGCCGTGGGACTGGTGCTCGCCGCATCGGCATCCGGAGTCTCGTCGCGCATGGCGCCAGACGGGCTGCCGCGCGTGCAGGACATCGGCATCGACCCCGTCGTCCTGCTCTTCACCCTCGCGATTTCGCTTCTGGCCGGGGCCTCTGTTCGGCGCGATTCCCGGCGATCAAGTTCGCCACGCCGCGGCTGGCATCCGCGCTGAACCAGGGCGGCCGCCTCGGGCACCGCCAGCCGGCAGCGTCACCGCGCCCGCAACGCGCTGGTCGTGGTCGAGATCGCGCTGGCCGTCGTGCTGCTCGTCGGGCTCCGGTCTGATGATCCGCACGTTCCAGGCGATGCGTCGCGTCGACCCGGGTTCGTGAACCCGGCGCAAGTGCTCACGATGCGGGTCTCGATCCCCGACTCGCTGATCAAGGATCCGGTGCAGACGGCGCGCACGTTCGAGCAAATCCAGATGCGCCTCGGCCAGATCCCCGGCGTCAGCGCCGTGGGCATCACGTCGGCGGTGGCGATGGACGGCATCGGCGAGCACGATCCCGTTTTCGTCGAGGACTTCCCGGGACCCGGCGGCAGGATTCCGCCGATCCGCCGGTACAAGATGACCGACGGCAGCTATTTCGCGACGATGGGCAATCACCTGCGTGGCGGGGAGGGCGTTGACCTGGGACGACAGCTTCAACCAGCTGCCGGTCGTCGTGATCAGCGAGAACCTCGCGCGCGAGTACTGGAAGGATCCTCGGGCTGCGCTCGGCCGGCGCATCCGGAACACGCCAGACAATCCATGGCGAACGATCGTCGGAGTCGTGGGTGACGAACGCGACGAGGGGCTCGCGAAGCCTGCGACGCCGATTGTCTATTGGCCGCTCGTGATGAAGCAGTTCTGGAACGATCCGGTCCGCGTTCAGCGCGGGGTGGCGTACGTGATCCGGACCGAGCGGCCGAAATCGACGACCTTGATCAAGGAGATTCAGCAGGCCGTGTGGTCCGTGAACGGCAGCCTGCCGGTCGCCAACGTCCGCACGCTCACCGACATCATGTCAGCATCGATGGCGCAGACCTCCTTCGCATTGATCATGCTTGCGATCGCGGCCGCGGTCGCGCTCCTTCTCGGTGTGGTCGGCATCTACGGCGTCATCGCGTATGTGGCCGCGCAGCGGACGAAAGAGATCGGGATTCGCATCGCGCTCGGCGCGCTGGCGCGCGACGTCACCACGCTCTTCGTCCGGCAGGGACTCGTGCTGGCCAGCGGCGGGATCGCGATTGGGATGGTGGTGGCCGGCCTGGCCACGCGTGTGATGTCAACGCTCCTCTACGGCGTCGGCGCGCTCGATCCGGTCACCTACGTGACCGTCGCGCTCGGTCTCGGCCTGACCGCCGCGCTCGCGCTCGTACGTCCCCGCCGCCCGCGCGGCGCGCGTCGACCCGGCGGACGCGCTACGGCGGGAGGTGTGATTACGACGTTCGGGTACTGAACAGAAGGTCAAGAGATGAGGAGCGCTCGAATTACGGCGATCAACCTTGAACAGGAAGTGAGGAGATCAGGAACACTCAAGTTGTTCGAGTTCATCCTGAGAGTCTCCTGATCTCGTCTGCTCCTGTTCGAGCTCTCTCATCGCCGGCTTCGGAAAAACTACGCAGGCGCGTGCGCCACCGTCGACTGCCGGACGGATACGGCCCGTTGCACGCGATCGGCAATCCACTGTGCGACGAGCGTGGCGTCGGCTCCGACACCCACCAGCGTCGCCGATGACAGGCTGTATTGAAACGGCAGGCCCACGAAGTAGAGGCCTGGCTCGGATACGACGCGTCCGCGCTCGTGTTGTGGCCACCCGTCCGGATCGAACACCGGAATCCGGATCCAGCTGAAGTCCATGTCGATGCCGTTGCACCACAGGATGCTTCGGACATCCAGGACACGACCGTCGGCGAGCTCTGGTCGTCCATCTCGCGCGCCGGTCACGCGCGACACGCGCGCGATTCCGGCCGCGTCAATCTCCGTCGAGCGGATGCGAACCAGCGGGCCGCTATGTCCGGCCCGCATGTGCGCGCGGATCTTCCGTCCGATGGGCGTCTTGACCGTGAAGATGCGCGTCGCCAGGAACCAGAACGGCCGGCCGTTCGACCAGCGAAGGAATCGCGGCACCTGCCCGACGTCGCGCCCTGCAAGCCTCACGCGATGGCCTGCCGCGGTTGCTTCGAGCGCCAGCTCGGCACCTGTGTTGCCCGCACCCACGACCAACACGTCCCCCTCCGGGAGTTGTCGGGGATTCTTGTAGTCGCTCGAGCGTATTTGCACGATGCTGCGATCGATCCCGGCGGCCCAGGACGGCGGGGTCGTGGTCGCATGGGAGCCGGTTGCAACCACGACGTGATCCGCCTCGTAGCAGATGTCGCTCGCGATGATGCGGTATCGATCGCCATCCCGCTCGAGCGCCTCCACGGCCGTGTTCAAGCGGAGTGGCAGCCTGAACCGCTCGGCGTACGACTCGAGATAGTCGGCCAGTTCGTCCTTGCCGGGATACGCGTTCGGGTCACCAGGAAAGGGCCATCCCGGCAGGCCCGCGTACTCGGCCGCGGTGAACAGCCGCAGCGAGTCCCATCGGTTCCGCCAGACGTCGCCGATGCGAGCCCCGCGCTCGAGAATCACGAACTCCACCCCAGCCTGCGCCAGACGATAGCCCGTGGCGAGCCCTGCCTGGCCTCCGCCCACTACGACCGCCTGGATGCGCCGTGCGCGCCCACGATTGTTCGGCTCGATGACCTGTGAATCCAACATGATGCCTCGCCTCCTACGGTGTCCCTACCTTCACGATACGAAGGCGACAGGCCGCATGTCCTTGCCGGAGCGGTGATATTTTGTGAAAGATTGTGGAAGTGCGCTTCGGTCCATTTCGCGTGGATCCCGTTCGTCGCCGGCTCCTGAAGGACGAGGCCCTCGTCCCGCTGACGCCGAAGGTGTTCACGCTCCTGCAGGCCTTCGTCGATCAACCCGGCAGGCTGCTCACGAAGGACATGTTGCTGCGGACCGTGTGGCCGAACGTCACGGTCGAAGAAAACAGCCTCACGCACTCCGTTGCGACGTTGCGCAAAGCGCTCGGCGACGACATCCGCGCGCACAGCTTCATCGTCACGGTTCCGGGCCAAGGGTATCGATTTGTCGCCTCCGTCCACCGCACGGAGGCCCTCGACGGTGATTCGGATCGCGGGCGATACGGCGTGTCCCGTCTCATCGTGCTGCCGCTCAAAATCCTGAAGGCCGATCCAGACACCGACTTTCTCGCGTTCAGCCTGCCGGATGCCATTACCAGCTCGCTCTGCGCGGTTGAATCGCTCGTGGTGCGCTCGTCGTCCGCGGCGGCGCGCCTGGCGAGCGAGACCGTGGCGCTCGACGCGATCGCCGCGCAAGCCGACGTGGACGCCGTTCTCCACGGCACGCTGCTGTGCGGGCCTGATGACGTCCGCGTGAACGCGCAACTCGTGCACGTTCCCGACGGAACGGTTGTCTGGTCTGGCATGGCGCATGCGCCCCGTGGCGACGTCTTCCAGCTGCAAGACACCCTCACCCGTCGAATCGTCGACGCGCTGGCGATTCGATTCACCGCGCAGGATCGCCAGCGGCTGGGACACGACGTGCCGTCCAGCGGCCGCGCGTACGAGCTGTATCTGCGCGCCAATCAGTTGAGCCACGACGCCAGGCACGTTGAGGCCGCACGGGATCTCTACCTGCAATCGGTCGAGGAGGATCCTCGCTTTGCGCCGGCGTGGGCCGGCTCGGACGGACCTACAGGGTGATCGCGAAGTACATGGGTGACGACGCTGGGGGTTCGTTCGTGCGTGGAGAGGCCGCGTTCAAGCGCGCGCTCGAGCTGAATCCAGACCTTGCCGTTGCGCACGGGTTGTATGCGTATCTCGAAGCCGACCTCGGGCGGGCGCACGACGCGATGATTCGATTGTTGCGTCAACGGGCCACGGCGGCGGATCCCGAGCTGCTTGCCGGCCTCGTGCACGTGTGCCGGTATTGCGGCCTGCTCGACGAATCCGTGGCGGCGCATGTACGTGCGAGGCGCATCGATCCGACCGTACGAACGAGCGTCGCGCAAACCTACTGGGTCCGCCGCGAGTTCGCGCAGGCTGTCGAAGCCGACGTGGACAGTCCGTCCTACATCAGCATCCTCGCCGTCGACGGAATGGGGAACGCGCGGGAGGCCAGCGCGCTGGCCTGGCAGGCGCTTCGGCGGCCGAACGTTCCTCGGACAGCCCAGGCGTTCATCTCGACGTTTCGCGCCATCTTCGAGGGGGATCGTGCCGGCGCGCTCGAAGGCATCGCACGATGTGGCGAGCTGAACCTCCCCGACCCGGAAGCGACGTATCGATTCGGGTGGATGCTCGCGCGCCTGGGAGACGACAGGGCGCTGACGGTGCTGCGACGCGCGGCGGAGACCGGATTCAGCTGTCCGTTCCACCTCGAGTCGGATCCGGCGTTCGACCCGCTGCGGACGTCACACGAGTTCGCCCAGGTTGTCGATCTCGCGAGCCAGAGACAGATGGCGGCGCGGCAGGCCTTCGAGGCGAATGGAGGCCCGGAGATCCTTGGAGCGCCGGCATGACTACCTGTCCCGACTGGGTGGTCCCGATGGCGGCCACGCTCACACAGGAACGCTTCACGGGTGCCGAGTGGATTTTCGAGCGGAAGTTCGACGGCGTGCGGGTGCTCACGTTCAGACGTGGTTCGAATGTGCGGCTGCTGTCGCGAAACCGGCTGACCCAGAATATTCCCGCCATCGCGGACGCGATCGCGAAGCTTCCGGTTGATGACATCATCCTGGACGGCGAGGTGACGTGGCCGTCAGGAGAGGTCGCCTATCACGTGTTCGACATCATGTGGCTCGACGGCCGTGACGTTACCGGACTTCCGCTCGACGCCCGTCGCCAACTCTTGAGCGAGTTGCCGCTGCAGGGACCATTGCGCCGTGTCACGCTGCTCGAAGACGACAGGCCCTGGGAGCGTGCGTGCCGCGAAGGCTGGGAAGGGGTGATCGCCAAGCGGCGCGATTCGCGGTACGAGCCCCGCCGCTCGCCGCACTGGCTCAAGATGAAGTGCGAGGCGTCCCAGGAGCTGGTCGTGGGCGGGTTCACCGATCCGCAGGGATCGCGTGTCGGACTCGGTGCGCTGCTCGTGGGCTATTTCGACGGCCACGACTTCGTGTTCGCGGGAAAGCTGGGCACCGGTTTCGATACTGCGCTGCTGCGCGAGCTCCGGACGAAGCTCGATGCTCTCGAGGTGCCGACGACCCCGTTCACGAAGAGCACAGGATTGCCACGGCTCCGCGCGCACTGGGTTCGGCCGGAGATCGTCGTGCAGGCGGGCTTCATCGAATGGACGGTCCATGGAAAGCTGCGCCACCCGCGGTTCCTCGGTGTGCGTACCGACAAGGCAGCCCGAGAGGTCGTCCGGGAGACGCCGTGATCACTCATCCCGACAAGACCCTGTTTCCAGAAGACGGCATCACGAAGGGGGAGCTCGCAGCGTACTACGAGTCGATGGCTCCTCTGATGATTCCGCACATCCGTGACCGTCCGATCACGATGGAGCGCTTCCCGAGCGGCATTGGCCAGAAGGGGTTCATCCAGAAGGACGTGTCGAAGGGATTTCCGGAGTGGCTCGAGCGCGTCGAGGTGCCCAAGAAGGATGGCACGGTCCACCATGCGCTCGTGACCGACACGCGATCGCTTCTCTGGATCATCAACCAGAATTGCATCACGCCGCACGTGTGGGTGTCGCGCGTGCCGGATCTTTACAACCCGGATGTCTGCGTGTTCGATCTCGATCCGATCCACGACGATCAGCCCGATGTCCTGAGACGCGCCGCGCTCGACGTTCGGGATCTGCTCGATGAGCTGGGCCTGCCGAGCTGGGTCAAGACGTCAGGATCGAAGGGCTTCCACATCCTCGTCTCGCTCGACGGCAAGACGCGCATCGGTGACGTGGCCCGGTTCGCGCACCAGGTCGGTGCGCTGCTCGTCCAGCGCGACCCGGACCACTTGACGCAGGAGTTCGGCAAAGCCGATCGCGGCGGGCGCATCCTCGTGGACACCGGCCGCAACGGCTACAGCGCGACGTTTGCGGCGGTCTACGCCGTCCGGCCGAAGCGTGGCGCGCCCGTGTCGGCGCCTTGCACGTGGGAAGAAATCGAACGCGGAACCGTGGCGCCGCAGACGTTCACGCTGCGAACGATGGCGGAGCGGGTGAAAGCCGTGGGGGACTTGTGGTCGGAGATGCGCCGGCGCAGACGGTCTCTGCGCCGGGCAATCGAGAAGCTGCGAAAAGTGTCGAAGTCCTCGTAGTGCGCGTTGTCCGCGTACTCCGCGACCCTAGTTCTTCGTCATCGACAAGCCGCTGACGGTTGCTTCGGTGTTGTGCGCGAAGCGGATGCCATACACGCCGTCGGTCGACTTCAGCTTGCCGGCGGTGACCAGCGCGGCCTTGTCGTAGGAGCCGACGACGGTCCCGTTGACCGCGCATTCCACCTTGTCGCCCTTGACCGACAACGCGATCTCCTGCGTGACGGGCTCGTCCTTGCCGGCGGCCTTGTGCACGGCCGGATTCGCTTCGCCGCGTCCACCGTTCATCTGGAACGGATCCGGGCCGAAGCCGCGGACGATGAAGTTGCCGTTGCCGTACGCCGCGCAATAGAGATAGCTCTGCGTCGCCGTGCCCATGTCGTTGCCGGCGATCACGATGCCGTACGGATGCGGGTGGTTGTTCAGGTTCATGTACTTCGGCTCGCTGAACGTGGCCTTGACCGTGTAGTTGCCGCTGGCCTTGTTGTCGGGATTCCAGTACGTCACGGCCGGGCCGGTCACGACGTGGAGATCCTTGCCCTCTTGCGACAGCTTCGCATCGTTCACTTGTCCTGCACCGTCGGCCTTGCCGGACCAGCCCTTGACGGAGATGCCACCGCCGGCGACGCTACGAGTGGTTTCCTGGGCTCCGATCACCGGGGAGGCGAGCAGCGCGATGGCGACGGCGACCGCGGAACCGTACATGAGACGCATGGTGTGTCCTTTCCTTTCGCTGTTTCCACAGACTGGAGGCCGCTTTCGGGCCGGGGGTTGAGTATATGTCGTCCGCTTCGACGAGAGAAGCCGGCGACGTCGGTTCGGCTATTGAGACGTCATGTCCGCGAGTTTTGTCTCAGCGGGAAACCCCGCTGGCCGTGACGAGATCCGGGACGAATACCGACGCCTAGACGGACGCAGGGCTGAAGCCTCTTCAGGTACGCGATGCTTTCCGGTATGTGCTGCAAGGGCGCCGCGCTCTCGTCTTCGATGTAGTACAGCTTCACGCCGGCCTTGACGGCGGCCTGCAAGACCGATGGCATGTCGACCTGACCTGTGCCCACCGGGACGTCCGCGTCGGGCTTGGCGATGGCGGTTCCGGTCTTGATCGGCACGCCCTTCTTCAAATCCTTGAGGTGCAGACTGGCCACGCGCGCCGCGTAGCGGGTGATCAGCGGCGCGGGGTCGGCTCCGCCGAACTTCGCATGGAAGACGTCGATCTGGAACATCACGCGTGCCGGATCGCTGGCCCCTGCAAGCGTGTCGAACAGTGTACCTTCCGGCGACGGCACGAACTCGTAGCCGTGGCAGTGATAGGCGAAGCGCAGCCCGGCTTTGTCGGCGGCGGCGGCGAAGCCGTTGAAGGCATCCGCCGACTTCAGCGCGACCTTCGCGCGTGAACGGCGTGTCCTGCGGAATCCACGGGCAGACCACCCACGTGGCGCCCAAGCGCCTTCGCCTCTGCAAACGCGCCGGCCGGATCGTCACGCAGGCGCTCGAAGCTCATGTGCGCGGACTGGCAGTGAAGGTCGTTCGCATCCATCGCGGCGCGAACGTCCGCAGCCGAGTGTTTCCACAGGCCGGCGCCTTCCACCTCTCGAAAGCCCATGTGCCGTACTTTCGCGAGCGTACCTGGAAGGTCCTTCGGCAGGTACTCGCGCAGGCTCCACAGCTGCAGGCCCACCGGGCCATTCAGGGACGTTTTGATCTCGTTCTGCGCGGCCGCGCCAAGCGACGGCACCGCGGACGCCCCAACCGCTGCCGCGACGAAGCCCAGGAATTCACGACGGGAATGCATCGACATGGTTCAGCTCACATCCGTTCCAACGAATTCCGCGAGGTACGTGTTGCCCTTGTACTCCATCTCCTGCTTGATCCCGATCTCGGTCGTGTAATACGCGTGGACGACGCGCGCTTTCAGCTCGCCGAAGAATCGCTCCTCTGGCGTCTCCGGCTTGCGCTCGTTCTGCGCCATGCGGGTCAGGACGGCCGTCCGCTCCTCGGGCGACGCCTGCATGAACGGCTTGCCGTTGGTCGTCTGCGAGAGCTGCTGCACCAGCTTCAGGCCGTCGCGCCATGTCGTCTTGTCCTTCTCTTCGAAGGCCTCCGCGAGCCGTGCGTCGATGTACGCGGCCACCTTCGCCGCTCGTGCGCCGGGCGAGTGGTCGTCGGCCGGAATGATCATCTCGCTCAGCTCGTCGACGAGCGCGAGCTCGTCCGGCGTGAAGAACGTCGTCGGAGCGGACTGCGCCAGGGCGTCGGCAACGCCGAGCGACGCCGCAACCGTTGCGACCGCTCCGAGCTTGATCACGTCGCGCCGTGTCAGGTCGTCCATCAGAGGTTGCCCTTTCGGAATTCAGAGACGAGATAGTCGCAGGAGCGCCAGGCGAGCGCCATGATCGTCCATGTCGGGTTCTGGCACGAGGCGCTGACATGGCTGCTGCCGTCGACGACGAACAGGTTCTTGACGTCGTGTGACTGCTGGAACTGATTCAGCACCGACGTTTTGGGGTCGCTGCCCATGCGCGCGGTGCCGAGCTCGTGGATCGACCAGCCCTCGGTGAGCACCTGTCGATCCACGTTCACGATCTCGAAGCCGGCGTTCTCGAACATCTCCTGTGCGGCGTTCGCCATGTCCTCGCACATCTTCTTCTCGTTGTCGCCGAACTTGTAGTTGAACCGCAGAACCGGAATGCCCCACTTGTCCTTCCGGACCGGATCGAGCGAGACCTGGTTCTCGTACCGGGCCAGCACTTCGCCGAAGCCGCCCATGTCGATGAACGCGCCGCTGTTGTCGCGAACCGTCTTCTTGTACTGCGCGCCGAAGCCCGGCGTGGAGTAGGCGTTGTCGGGGAACATCCGGCTGCCGGCGCTGCCCTCGAAGCCGTAGCCACGAACGAACGTCTTCTGCTTGTCGGAGAGATTCCGGAACCGCGGCACGTAGAATCCGCCGGGCCGCCCGTCGTCGATCGTCTTGGGCTTGCCGATCCGGTCCTTGACGAGGCCGGTCACACCCGGGCCCATCACGTGCTCGCAGAAGTTGTGACCGACGTGGTTGCTCGAGTTCCCGATCCCGTTGGGATGAGACGTGGACTTCGAGAGCATCAGCAACCGGGCGGACTCCAACGTCGACGCGGCCACGATGACGACGCGTGCGAGCGCATCGTACGTCCGGTTCGTGTCGGAGTCGATGAACGAGACGCCGCGGGCTTTGCCGGTCTTCGGATCGACGAGAATCTCGCGCGCGATCGAGTTCGTCCGCAGCGTCAGGTTCCCGGTGTCCATCGCCGGGTAGATCAGGCCGGTGGGGGAGTCGAACGCCGCGTGGATGTCGCATCCGCCCACGCGCCGGTTGCAGGCCCCGCGCCCGAAGCAGTGGCTGCGATACTTGTTGTGCTTCAGCCCGTCGGTGGTGACGCCGGCCCGATACGGCGTCAGGACGCGGTCCATCTTCTTCAGCGAGTTGCGCAGCGTGACCTCCGCGGCCGCGAGGCGGGTGGGACGCTGGAAGAGGCTGTCGGGCAGCTGCGGGAGGTTCTCCTTGACGCCGGAGATCCCCAGATACTGATCCACGCGGTCGTAGTACGGCGCGACGTCCTTGTAGGCGATCGGCCAGTCCTCTCCATAGCCGTCGTGGGTCTTCCCCTTGAAGTCGTAGTCGGAGAGCCGCAGCGCCAACCGTCCCCAGATGTTCGTCTTCCCGCCGAGGCACCGCGCGCGGACCCACGCGTAGTTCGTGCCGGTGTACGGATGTTCCTTTTCGTCGACGACGATGTTCTTCGAGTAGTCGGCGCCGCCCCAGCCCTGCACGTACGACTCCACCTTCGTGTATGGCGAACTCGGCCGCGTACGGAGGTTGGCGGATTGTGTACTCGTTGAGCGTCAGCGCGTGATGGCCCGGTGGCATGTCTCCGCGGCGCGGATGCTCGTACGGGCCACTCCATGGATTTCAGCTCTTTGTTGGTGTCGATTTTCTTGCCGGCCTCGAGCATGAGCACCTTCATGCCCTGCGAGGTCAGCACGTGCGCGGCCATCCCGCCCGCCGCGCCGGAGCCGACAACGATGGCGTCGTACGTCTTCGACAGATCGACGTCCGGCTGCGTATTGCCTTGAACGAAACGGATCAGATTCATGGGTAATCCTCGATCGGCGCCATGGAGACGGCGTCGAACGACCGGCGAGCGAAGCGCTGGGGGCCCGCGCCATTATGCCGCCGCCGGTGTGCGGGCACAAGGCAGGGTTGATGGCGTGAGATTTCTGCGATTCACCTCAGCCACGCCAATTCCGGCGGAAAGACGATTTTCAACACGAAGATCACGATGAAACGAAGGCACGAAGCAGAACCAATCTTTGAAAAATTCCTTCGTGTGCTTCGTCTCATCGTGCGCTTCGTGATTGATTCGTCTCGCCGGACAACTGCCGATAGGCGATGCTTGTCTGAATCCGCCCGCTCGCGTACCTTCTGTGGATGGACGTTTCGTCGGCCCCGCGGAGCCGTGCCGCCAGAGTGCGGAGGAATCTGCGGGCCGGCATGGCCCTGGCCTGGGCCGCCTCGCCGGGATCGCTGATTCGCTACTCGATTCTCGGGATGATCAGCGCCGCGATGCCGCCGATTACGGTGTATCTCGGGGCAAGCCTGGTCAATCGGATCGCGGAGGCGCGTGTTCAGACGATCCGCTTCAGCGACATGGTGCCCATCCTCGTCGGCCTGTGGCTCGCGACTGCGGTGCAGCGTGCGGTTGGCGCCTACATGGGATACGGCCGCAACCTGTTCGTCCGGCGGGTCCAGCTCGAAGCCGAGCGGCGGCTGCTCGCGCAGGCGTCGCGGGTGGACATCGGACACTTCGACAACTCCGACTGGCACGACCGCCTTGCGCGCGCGAAGCGCGACGTCTCGTGGCGGCCCGGCGATCTCACCTGGTCCGTCCTCGGCCTCTCCGGCAACATCGTCACCATCGTGCTGATGGCGACGATCCTCGCGAGCCTGCACTACATCCTGGTGATCCTCGCGATTGCCGCGGCGGTGCTGTCGCTCGCGCTCGAGCGCCGCATGACGACGAGGCTGTACGAATTCTTCTACAAGGAGACGCCAGAGGAGCGCGAGCGCGAGTATCTGGGTGATCTCCTGGTGCAGCCGCGCACCACGAAAGAGATTCGGGCGTACGTGCTGGCCGACTACCTGCTCGGCCGGCACGGCGTGCTCTCGGAGGATCTCTACCAGCAGCGCGTCGCGATGTACCGGTCGGCGACCCGGACGTCGCTGCTGACGGGGCTGGTGAGCGGCACGACGCTCGCGCTGGCGTACGTGTTCGTGGCCATTCAAGGCGCGGCAGGATCGATCGATCCCGGCGGCGTGGTGCTGGTCATCGGGGCGTTCGCCTCCGTATCCGGCACGCTGGGCAACATCTCGAGCACGTTCGTCGCCGTCGATCAGCACACGACGTTTCTCGAGGACTACTTTTCATTTCTCGCGATCACGCCGCTGGTGCCGTCGCCAGCCACGCCGCACCCGGTACCGGACTGGCGCATCGATGCGATCGAGTTCGACAACGTGACCTTCAAGTACCCGGGCGGAACCGAGCCAGCCGTCCAGGGATTGAGCCTTCACATCCGCAACGGCGAGCTGATCGCGCTCGTTGGCGAAAACGGGGCAGGGAAGAGCACCCTGGTGAAGCTGCTCCTCCGTTTCTACGACGCGGACGAAGGAACGGTTCGCGTCGGCGGTGTTGACGTCAGAGATCTCGATCCCGAGGTCCTCAGAAATCGCATCGGCGTGCTCTTTCAGGATTACGCGAGCTACGAGCTCTCGGTGAGGGAGAACGTCGTGATGGGCCGGCCGGGAGGGAAGGTGGACGACGACCGCGTGATGGAGGCGCTGCAAGACGCGCGCAGCGACTGGCTGTTGAGGAAGATGCCGAAAGGACTCGACTCGAAGGTCGGCCGGCTCTTCGAAGGCGGCCACGATCTGTCCGGCGGCGAGTGGCAGCGCCTCGCGCTCGCGCGCATCATGTACCGCAACGCGGACATCTGGATTCTCGACGAACCGACCTCGTCACTCGACCCGGAAGCGGAGGCGGCCATCTTCGCGGAGCTCAAGGACAACCTCAAAGGCCGCATCGGCATCGTCATTTCCCACCGGTTCTCGACGGTGCGGATCGCCGATCGCATTGCCGTCATCGCCGACGGCCACATCAAGGAACTGGGAACGCACGAAGAGCTGCTGCGCGCGGGCGGCCGGTATGCGGGCCTCTTCGAGCTGCAGGCCGCCGGGTACCGCTGAAAGCCGGCCACAGACCGTCTGTGGCGGATATACAATCCCGGTTTGAAACGAAGATGTGGCCCGTGCTTGTGTTCCTCCTCGCCCTGACGCCGCAGTCGCCTGCAGCTCCACGCGACAGCCGTTCCTCAACGCCGGCAACCGCGACAATCTCTGGGCTGTACCTGCGCGTGGTCCACATCCGCTAGCGGAGGGCCGGTGCTTCGACGACTGCGTGAACGCAAGGAGTGGAAGTTCTTCGCGGTCCTGCCCAAAGCGGACCCCGTCCTCGCCTGGAGCTGGTGGTTCGTGCTCATCCTGCGCGGCGCGCTGCCGGCGGTGTTCGCGGTGGCCGCCGGCGTGCTCGTCGGCGCCGTCCACGACGGCCGGAGCCTCGCGACGCCGCTCGTGTTCGTGGGCGATTGTCTTCGTGCTCCTTCAAGTGCTGACCCCGATTCATCAGGCGATCAGCGCGAGTCTCGGCGACCGTACGTCGGAATGGCTCTACGGCCGGTTGACGGACGCGTGCATCCGTCCGCCAGGCATGGGCCACCTCGAGGATCCCAAGCTGACCAGCGACCTGACCGTCGCGCGCGACTTCGACCTCGGCATGACCGGTCCGCCGTTGTCGATTTCGATGGACTTCATTGCCGGGGGACTTGTCGAGGCTGTCGGCGGCCTCGCGTCGGCCATCGTGCTGGCGGCGTACGCCTGGTGGGCGGCGCTGGTGCTGCTCGGCGCCTGGCTGGCAACGCACTGGCTGCTCCGCGAGAGCGGCGTCTGGAAGGATCGCAACACCGACGAGGTCCGAGCGGCGCAGCGCGACGCGGACTACGCCTATCGCCTCGCGGTCGATCCGCCGGCCAGCAAGGAGCTGCGGCTGTTCGGTCTGGCCGACTGGACGATCGATCGATTCGTGGCCCGGCGCACCCGCCTCCACGATCTGCAATACGCAGCCACACGGCTCCGCGAGCGGCCCGTGCTGTGGAGCGTGCTGCTCGTCATCGGCGCGAACGTGCTGGTGTTCTGGTCGCTCGCCAGCGCCGTCGTCACCGGGGGCCTCAGCCTCGGCGCCCTGGTCGCGTTCGCACAGAGCGCTGTCGGCGTGTCGATGGTGGCGTTCGGCGGGCTCAGTTGGGCCCTCGACGGATCAGCGGCACCGGTGGAAGCCGTCCTGCGTCTCGAAGCCGCGATGGCGACCGCCGGCGCGCTTACGTCGGGCGCACGAGCCGCCGCGCCGGCCGCGCGCGAGATCCGCTTTCGCGATCTCTCCTTTGCCTATCCGGCGTCCGGCGCACAGACAGTGCTCGAGCACTTCGACCTCACGATTGCCGCCGGATCGTCTCTCGCGATCGTCGGGCAGAACGGTGCCGGGAAGACAACGCTCGCGAAGCTCTTGTGCCGGCTCTACGACCCGGTGTCGGGCGCGATCGAGGTGGACGGAGTGGACGTACGGGAAATGGATCTCCGGTCGTGGCGCTCGAGGATCACGGCCGTCTTCCAGGATTTCATGCGGCTCGAGCTTCCGCTGCGCGACAACGTCGCGCCGGCCGGCGCGCCTGACGAGGTCGTGCGCGAGGCGCTCGCGTCGGCCGGTGCGGAACACCTGGCCACCCTCGACACGGTGCTCTCGCGCGGCTACGACAACGGCACCGATCTGTCGGGCGGCCAGTGGCAACGGGTGGCACTCGCACGCGCCTTGTGCGCGGTGAAGCGTGGAGCGGACGTGGTGCTGCTCGACGAGCCCACCGCGCAGCTCGACGTGCGCGGCGAGGCAGAGATCTTCGATCGGATCCTTGCCGAAACGCGACACTGCACCACGATCCTGATCTCCCACCGCTTTTCCACGGTGCGTCACGCCGATCGGATCTGCGTCCTCGAACAGGGCCGCGTCGTCGAGCTCGGGACGCATGACGAGTTGATGGCGCAGAACGGCCGGTACCGGACGATGTTCGATCTGCAGGCGCAGCGCTTCACGTCGGAAGAAGAGGAGGGCACGACCTATGACGTCCTCGCCTGACGCCCAGGGCGCTGCCGCCATGCCGGCCAGCATCCCGATCGCGCCGCTCCCGCCGGCGCTGTCGTCGATGTGGCGTCTCTGCCGTCTCGGCTACCGGCACGAGCCACGGCTCATGGTGTCGGCCTTTGTCCTAGTCGCAGCTGGCGGCGCTCCCGGACGCGCTCATCGCGCTCTGGCTGATGCTGCTCGGCAACGGCGTCGTCGAGCATCGGGCGCTGCTGATTCGTACGGCTGCCATCGGGCTTGGCGTGTCCGCGACGGCGACGTGGTTTCTCCGGACCGTCAGCACGCGCGTGCAGCGGCGATTCCGAGACAAGGTCACGATCGCGCTCGAGTCGCACGTCGCCAGGCTCCAGGCGTCCGTCACCACGATCGCGCACCACGAGCGGCCGGAGTTCCTCGATCGGCTCGCCATGCTTCGGAATCAAGTGTTCGTCCTCGACCACATGTACATGTCGCTGTTCTCCACGGTCGGGTGGATTCTGCGGCTTGGCGTGACGATTGTGCTGCTGGCGTCGATTCATCCCGCGCTGGTGCTGCTGGCCGTCTTTGCGATTCCGACGGTGATCACGTCGACCTGGCGACCCGTTGTCGAGCGCACGGCGCAGGAGCGCGGCGCGCAGTCTGCCCGCCTCGCGCGACATCTCTTCACCACCATGACGACGGCGTCGCCGGGCAAGGAGGTGCGCGTCACCGGTATCGGAAGCCGACTGGCCGCCGGACGCCGCGCGGCCTGGGAGCGCTGGTACAGTCTCGTGTCGGCAGCCAGAACGGGAACCGCGTTGTGGCATACGCTCGCGTGGGCCGTGTTCGGCGCCGCGTACGTCGCGGCGGTGGTGTTCGTCGCGATTGTGCTCCGCGCGTCGGCTGGGCAGGTGCTGCTGGTGCTCGCGGCAGGAGCACGCTTGTCCGCCTACATCGGCGCGACCGTCGGCGAGATCGGATTCCTGCGCGGCTTCTGGATGGACGGATCGCGGCGTCTCGCGTGGTTGGAAGACTACGCGGCGTCGTTTGCCGCGTCGGCGGACCTTCACGCGCCGAGCGCGCTGCGGAAGGGCATCCGCCTCGACGACGTGTCGTTCGCGTATCCAGGCACCTCGCGGCTCGTGCTCGAACGCGTGTCGGTGCTCCTGCCTGCTGGCGCCATCGTGGCGATCGTCGGTGAAAACGGCGCAGGGAAGACCACGCTCGTCAAGCTCCTCGCGAAGATGTACGAGCCGTCCTCCGGTTCCGTCTTTGTTGACGACACGCCGTTGGCCCGCATCGCTGCCGGCGACGTGGCGTGCCCGCCTGGCGGGTGCGTTTCAGGATTTCTTCCGCTTCGAGTTTCGCGCGCGACACACGGTCGGGCTCGGCGACGAGCCACGGCTCGACAACGTGCCCGCGGTTCAGAGCGCCGTCTCGCGCGCCGGGGCGGACGATGTCGTGAACCGGTTGAAGGCAGGCCTGGATACGCAGCTCGGGCCGACGTGGCCGGACGGCGTGGACGTGTCGTTCGGCCAATGGCAGAAGCTTGCGCTCGCGCGCGGATTCATGCGCGACGAGCCGCTGCTCCTGATCCTCGACGAGCCAACCGCGGCGCTCGATGCCGAGACCGAGCACGCGCTCTTCGAGCGGTACGCCGCGGCCGCCCGAGCCGCGAACCCCACCGGACGAATCACCGTCCTCGTGTCGCACCGGTTCTCGACCGTCCGCATGGCCGACCTGATCGTCGTTCTCGACGGCGCACGCCTCGTCGAGGTCGGCACCCACGAGCAGCTCGTCGCCCGCCGTGGACAATACGCGGAGCTGTACGGCATCCAGGCGGCGGCGTACCGTAAGGTAGCTCCGGCCATGTGACAGTCGATGCCTCCTTTGGCATGATCGTCGCATGACCTCCGCTCATCAGAGCGATGACGGCTGACGACAGCGCGGCTGTCGCCGATCTGTGCGATCAACTTGGCTATCCAGTGGATTCGGGACGGCTCGCTCACCGGTTCGCGCAGGTCACCCACCAGGGGCACTCGATCGTCTTCGTCGCGGAGGCGAACGGCCGCGTCGTCGGCTGGATCCACGTCGCGGTCACACCGCTGCTCGAGGCGGATCTGGGCGCGGAGATCCTCGGGCTCGTCGTCGATCGGGATCATCGGAGCGCAGGCGTGGGCGCGGCGCTGCTGCGCGCCGGAGAAGAGTGGGCACGCCACGCCGGTTGCACCGCGATGCGCGTGCGATCCCGCATCGCGCGGGAGCGGGCGCATGCGTTCTACGAGCGGAGCGGCTACGCCCGCATCAAGACGCAGCATGCCTTCGAGAAAAACTGGAGTTGAGGAGTCGATGCTCGATCCGGGTCAGGTCCGGCAATTCATGGAGGACGGCTTCGTCAAGGTAGAAGGCGCATTTCCGCGGGACGTCGCCGACGCATGCGTCGAGATTCTGTGGCGCGACACCGGTTGCGATCGGCACGATCCGGCGACCTGGACGAAGCCGGTCATCCGGCTCGGCGACTACGGGCAGGAGCCGTTCCGGCTGGCGGCCAATACGCCGGCGTTGCACGAGGCCTTCGATCAGCTCGTCGGTGCCGGCCGGTGGGCGCCGCGGACCAGCCTGGGCACTTTTCCGATTCGCTTTCCGAGCGACGAAGATCCAGGCGACGCCGGCTGGCATACCGACGCCAGCTTCTATGGCGCCGATCAGTCACCCCGATTGAACCTGATGTCGCACGGCCGTGCGCTGCTGATGCTGTTTCTCTTCTCGCCGGTCGGCGTCGACGATGCGCCGACGCGCATCCGTGTGGGGTCGCATCTGGATATCCCTCCACTGCTGGCGCCTGCCGGCGACGCCGGACTCTCGGTATTCGAGCTGGCCGATCGATTCGACGTCACGGCAGAACGTCCCTTGACGATGGCCACCGGTCATCCCGGCGACGTCTACCTGTGCCACCCGTTCCTCGTGCATGCCGCGCAACCGCATCATGGCTCGACGCCCCGCATCATGGCGCAGCCGCCGCTGTATCCGGCCGAACCGCTGTCGCTCGATCGCGCTGCCGACGCGCGACTACTCGCCGGTAGAGCTCGCCATTCGCTCGCGGCCTGGTGCGACTGCCTGAAGCCGAGCGACCGACGTGATCCCCGAGCGCAGGCCGTCTTGACACCTGAATCGCTTAGTACTAAATAATTAGTATCAACTGTGCGCACGCCTCATCCCACCCTCACGCCCGCAGGAGCTCGTCGATCATGAAAGTGGTCTGGCAGCTCGAGAAAGCCACCGTGCGCGACGTCTACGAGACGCTGCGCAAGCGACGGCAGGTCGCCTACACCACCGTCATGACGATGATGAAGATTCTCGAGGACAAGGGGTATCTGAAGAAGAGCCGGGCCGAGCGCGCCTACGTCTACGTGCCGTCGCGCCCGAGGCAGCAAGTGGTGCGGGCCATGGTGCGCGACTTCGTGGAGCGCGTGTTCGATGGCGCCACGAGCGGCGCTGCTGCTGCACCTCGCCAAGGACGGCCAGTTGACCAAGGCAGAGCGCGACAAGATCCGCCGTGCGATCGACGACATGGAGGAGTGATGGACGCGATCCTCGCGAACCTTCTCGGCTGGAGCCTGCAGGTCACGGTCGTCGTCGCCGGCGCGGCCGGCCGCCGCGTGGATGATGCGCGTCGATGCCGCGCCGGTGCGCCATGCGTGGTGGCGTGCCGTGCTCGTCGTCTGTCTGGCGCTGCCGATCCTGCAGCCATGGCATGCGGCGACAGCCATCGGCGAAGAGCGTCATCGACGACAGCCGGGCGCTTCACGATCTCGATCCATCGTCCGGCGATTCCGATCACCGCGCACCGCTGCTGAGGCGTCTGATTGCGGCCGCACCATCCTGGTACGTGGTCGTCGTCGGTCGTGCTGGCGAGTGGGATCGTCGTCCGTCTGGCGTGGCTCGCCGCGGGGCTCGTTCGTCTCAGGCGCCTTCGGCGGATCGGCCTTCCTGTCGCGCTCTGACGCGATTCAGCGATCTCGTCGCCGCCGGCGCCGACGTGCGATACGTCGACCACGTCGGGCAGCCGGTGACGTTCGGAATTCGACATCCTGTCGTCCTGCTGCCATCGACGCTGCGCGCATTGCCGGAGCCCGTCCAGCACGCCGTCCTCGCGCACGAGCTGTGGCACGTTCGGCGGCGCGACTGGGCCTGGGTCGTGGTCGGAGGAGGCGCTGCGTGCCACGCTCTGGTTCCATCCGGCGATGTGGTGGCTCATCTCCCGGATTCAGTCGTCGCGAGAGGAAGTGGTCGACGAGCTGACGCTGCTCGTGACCGGGTCGCGGCGCCACTACCTTGAAGCGCTGCTCGCGTTCGCCGATCAGCCGCCGCTCTTCGCCGCGGCGCCGTTCGCGCGACGGCAGCATCTGTATCAACGAATGCTCCTGCTCTCGAAGGAGGCCGTCATGTCGTCGAAGAGAATTGTCGCGTCGTGCGCGGGCATGGCTCTCGTGCTCGGGCTGGCGGGCGTGTCGGGCGTCATCGCATTCCCGCTTGCGAGCGACGACTCAAGGGCCGTCCGCGCAGGGTGGTCAGACAGCAATCGCCCGTACGCGATCCGCGTCCAGGGGCGCCCCGTCCTCCAACTGCGCTCGAAGAGGAGCTGAAAACCACGCTTCGGACGCGGTCGGCCGAGCGCGTCGGAATACTTCGACCTGGCGAAGCTGCAGGAAGCACGCGGCGCGCTCTCGGAGGCCGAAGCGACGCTGGTCGCGGCGCGAACGGCACTGCCAACCGACAAGAGCATCCCGTACGCGCTTGCCGCGTTCTACCGAAGCGCACCGGCCAATTCGACCGCGCGGTCGAGGTCGTCGAAGAGATGGCCGCAGCGGATCCCGCCAATCCCGCGGGTTATCAGGTCGTGGCCACCTACTACTTCGAGAAGGTGCGAAGCGACCAGACGCTCACGCCCGGTCGAGAAGATCACCTACCTCCGTCAAGGGATCGCGGCCACGGATCGAGCGCTCGCACTGCAGCCGGACTTTCTGGAGGCGCTCGTCTACAAGAACCTCCTCCTGCGGACGCACGCGAGCCTTGAACCGGATCCGGCAGCGCAACAGGCGCTGCTCACGGAGGCCGACGCGCTGCGATCCCGCGCGATGGCACTCCAGAATGCCCGGGGCTTCACGCCCCCAGGTGGCCAGGGTTCGCCATCTGCGCCGCCACCTCCGCCTCCGCCTCCGCCGGCACCGCCGTCCGCGGACGACTGGGCCGCAAGCGTGACGGGCAACGGGAGAGCGCCGCTCAGGCCAGGTGAGAACCTGCCCCCGCCGTCGAAAATCGTGGACGTCCAACCCGCGTATCCGGAGATCGCGCAGTCCGCCCGCGTGCAGGGCGTCGTCGTCATCGACGCCGTCATCGACGAGTCCGGCAGCGTGAGCGCCGCCCGCGTCGCGCGGTCGATTCCCGCTGCTCGATCAGGCCGCGCTCGATGCGGTGAGGCAGTGGAAGTTCACGCCGACGCTGCTGAACGGCGCGCCAGTGCCGGTCGTGGTGACGATGACGATCAACTTCACGCTGCGCTAACGCTCGCTCACGTGCGTCGCGTGACGGGCCTAGCGGGAACCGGCTACAATCGGGCCACTGCACAGGAGGCTCCATGCCGTCTCCGCGTCGATGGCCGATCTTCTTGATGTTCGCGCTTGCTTCGGCGGGTCTTACTACCGCTCTCGCTGCGTGCCCAGGCACTCGCCGCTGATACCCCGCAGACCACCGCGATGGGCGCCACGTTCATCGCCCCTGCGGGATGGTCTGTCGTGGTGCGCGGCCCCGCGACCATCCTCGAAGCTCCTGAACACGACTCGCACATCGCGCTCGTGGACATCGAGAAGGCCGCCGACGCCGACGCCGCCGTGGCGGCGGCATGGGCCGGCGTATCGAGCGGAGGCGAAGTGGCCGCTCAAGGTTGCCACGCCGGTCGCCGACGAGGATGGCTGGCACGAATCAGCGCTCGTATTCTTACGAGACGTCGCCGAACGAACGGCGCGAGGTTTGGGCGCAGGCTTCACAGCACGACGGAGTCTGGACGGTCGCTCATCGTCGACATGTCGCAGCCCACGGCGGAAAAGCGCCTCGCACAGGTCGCGCTCGTCTTCAGCCGCCTCCTTCCGAAGGGCTATCATCGCGAGACCTTTGCCGGCAGGCCGGCCCGTCCGCTCGACGCAGCGCGCATCGCGGACCTCTCGGCGTTCGTCGAGCGCGCGCGGGATCAACTGGGTGTACCCGGCGTTGCCATCGGATTGGTCCAGAACGGCAAGGTCGTCCTCGCGGCCGGCTTCGGCGTCCGCGACCTCGCGAAGCCGGAGAAGGTCGACGGCCGACACGCTCTTCATGATCGCGTCGAACACCAAGGCGATGACGACGCTGCTCCTCGCGAGGCTCGTCGACGATGGAAAGCTCGGGATGGGACACGCCGGTCACCAGCCTCCTGCCGTCGTTCAAGCTCGGCGACGCGGACACCACGCGACAGGTGCTCGTTCGGCATCTCATCTGCGCGTGCACGGGGCTGCCACGCCAGGATTTCGAATGGCTCCTGGAGTTCAAGAACGCGACACCGGAATCCGCGCTCGCCGTGCTCGGCACCGATTCAGCCGACCAGCAAGTTCGGCGAGATGTTCCAGGTACTCCAACGGCCTGGCCGCGGCCGCCGGGTACGTGGCCGGACACGTTGCCTTTCCGGAGCTCGAGCTGGGCGCGGCGTACGACCGGGCGATGGCCGGACCGAGTGTTCGGCCCGCTCGGGATGTCGGCCACCACGTTCGATTTCACGCGGGCGCTCCAATCCGATCACGCGTCCCCGCACGCGCTCGACATCGACGACAAGCCCTCGGCGGCCGTCATGGCCGTCAACTATGCGATCGTGCCGGTGCGTCCGGCTGGTGGCGCATGGAGCAACGTCCGCGACGTTCTGCGGTACGTGACGATGGAGCTCGCGCGTGGCGCGTTGCCCGACGGCACGCGCTACATCCATGAGGCACCGCTCCTGGTTCGCCGGGAACCCCAAGTCCCAATCGGGAAGGACGACGCGTATGGGATGGGACTCATGATCGATTCAACGTGGGGCATACCGGTCGTTCACCACGGCGGCAGCCTGATTGGCTACAAGACGGACATGATGTTCCTGCCCGACCAGAACGTGGGTGCCGTCATCCTGACGAACTCCGACGCGGGGCAGTTGATGCTCGGGCCGTTCCGACGCAAGCTTCTCGAAGTGCTGTTCGACGGCGATCCGTTAGGCGGACGCACGCCTGAGCGCGGCGGCCAAGTCGCTGCACGCGCAGATCGCCGCCGAGCGGCCGAAGTTGACGGTGCCGCCGAAGGCCGAGGCTGCGCGGGCACTGGCGTCTCGCTATCGCAACGCGGCGCTTGGCGACATCGACGTGACGATCGACGGGCGATCGGGTGAGGCGTCTGGCGACACTTGGTTCGACTTCGGCGAATGGAAGAGTCGTGTCGCGTCGAAGCAGAATGCCGACGGGACGATCTCCTTCGTGACCATCACGCCCGGCATGGACGGGCTCGAGTTTGTCGTGGCCGGACGCGCCGGCGCGCGTACGCTCCTGTTCCGCGACGCGCAACACGAGTACGTGTTCACGGAGCAGTAGGAGAAGCCGCCGCCGGCCGCGTGCGGCAGCCGCTTCTGGCTCTCAGCGCTTGCCGGTGGCGGCCGCGACCCAGCTCTCGATGAGCGCCTCCGACGGACCCCCGCGCACGTGGTACGCATCGGCGAGCCTCAGCATCCGCGCCCGATCCTCGTCGACGGTCTGCACGGGCCGGTGGTTGATGAAGGCGTCGTAGAGCGCGTGCAGCCCCAACGCCAGCGTCGCTTCGTCGTCGGCTTTCAGCGCGACGAGCTCGTCGACCGCCTGCAAGCCGTCCGCATATCGGCCCACCATCAATGATGCGGTGACGAAGCGGCGCTTCGTCGCCTCGTCCTCCGGCCAGCGCGCGCGCGCTGCGTCGAGCGGCTGGAGGGCGACGTCGCCGCGTCCCTGGCGCAGGAGCGCGTCGGCGAGGAGTCCATAGAGCGGCATGACGTCACCTTCTTTGATCAGCGCGGTGCGCCACGCCCCTGCCGCCTCCTTGTCGTTGCCGCCTGCCGCGTAACACGCACCGAGATAGACCATTGCCGGGTAGAAGTCGGCGGAGCCGCGCATCGCCGTGCGGAACGCCGTCGCCGCCGGATCGAGCTTCTGTTCCGACAGGAGCGTCAGGCCTTTCAGGAATGCGGCAACCGGCGCGGCCTCGACCTCTGCGTCCGACACATCGAGTGCGCTGACGCCCGACGTGCGGGCGCGATCGAGGAGACTGCGCATCGCCGGCGTGGCCGCATCCGGCCGCGCCGCCACGCGATCGAGAAACCCGTTCAGCACCGATGGGTCGAGCACCTGATCGAGGGCGAATCGCTGAATGGTCGCGGCGGCGCGTGCGGAGAGCGCTGGCGCGGACACAATGGCGCCGGCGGCCGCGGCGTCGCCGGCCGTTGCCCCACCGGCGGCCTCGTGCGTCGTCTCGACCAGCGTGAATGCCCGGTGGACTTCGCCAAGCGAATCGCCACCGGACGTCACCTTGGCGCGCGCGATGTACTCCCCGGGCGGCAGCACGCGCACGTCGGCCACGCCCTGCGCGACGAGCGAGCCCTCGCGCGAGCCCAGGGTGACGTGGCCTTGCGCCCGGACCAGCGCCGGACCATCGGCTGTCGAGGCAATCTCGAACGCCACGTCCGTGCCTCCCGGTCCAGGATCCTTGGCGCCTTCGAGGTCCACTTCGAGGGCGAGCCGCTCGTCCTGCTGCACCGTGTCCACGGCGAAGCGGGCTTCGGCACCGGTCTGGCTCGGCACGCGAACGAGCATCGGCCCGGTCGCCCCGATCGTCCCGAGCGTGGCCGGCCGCGCTTCGACGCGATGATCGACCGATCCCACACGCCCTTCGCCGTCCATGATCGCGACGCGGACGATATAGCTGCCGAGCGGAAGGGAGAGGTTAGTCGAGAACGGCAGCGTGTCGCCTGCGGTCTCGCCCAGCGGCTGTTCACCCGCGGCGATTTTCTTGCCGGCCAGATCGCGGACGAGCACCTGGAACGTCACCGGACCGGGCCGCAGCCGGGACGCGTTGCCGATCAACACGAGGCGAATCTGACCGCGGTCGTCGGGATCCTGCGCGACGTAGCTCGTCATCCGCACGCCGACGCTCGTCGCCGGCACGGGCGACTCCAGTGCGGACGCCATGCGCGCGGCCCAGTCGCGATCCTCGTAGGTGCGGATATCGAAGACATCGCGCGCACGGACGGTCGCGCCGTTTCGCGCCACCGCCACCTTCATGCGCCGGTTCTTGCTCTCGAGATCGGTCGGGCTCTTTTCGACGCCGATGCGGTAGTAGCCGCCGAGCTCGCGTCCCAGCCGGTCGAACGTGGATTCCGCGTTCACCTCGGCCCGATACGACGCGCCGCCCGTCATGCCCGAGACGGTTTCGAGCGGCCCGAGCCGCACGTACTGATCGCGTGTCGGCGTCATCGAGACGCCGCGCCGATCCGCCGAGTACGTCGAGCCGGGGACATAAATGCTGAAGAACGTGATGCGCGCGGCCGCCGCTTCGGCGGCGACGGTGCTCATCATCGAGACTTCCTCGCGCTCGTCGAGCGGCCATCCGCCTGAAATCAGGATGACGCTCTTGTCCCCCTGGACTTTCGCGAGCCCGGTGATCACTTGCCGCAGCGCGGCAATGCTCGACTGGCTGGTCATCTCGGCGTCGCGCCACGTCGCTTCCGCCTGCATCTGCAGGTCGCGCGTGCACGGATCCATGCCGAAGGAATTGAGCGAGCCTCCGCCTCGAGGCGAAGGGCTGCCGCCGCTGGTGCCCCCGGCGGCGCCCCCAGCGCCGCCGCCGTTGGCGGCTCCGCCGCCCCCCCCACCGCCCCCATTGCCTCCCGGGGCGGGTCCGCCGTTCGCCGGTGGCGTTGGGCCGGAGCCGGAGCCGCCGGACGGCGCAACGATGCCGCCGCCGCCCGAGTTGGACGCGAAGATGTTGCTCCGGCACTCGCGCTCGCCGACCGCGCGGAACGTCATCAGGTTGCGATTCGCGATGTCGCGCGCTTCGGCAAGGCTGCCGTATTCCCAGTTGGAGGAGGGCCGTGCAAGGCCCGTGACGTGCAGCAGCGCCTCCTTCACGCGATCGTGCGCCCACGTGAAGCCGATGTTCTGCCCGACCGGTATCAGCACCAGCGCGGACCGATCGGCAAAGCTCAGGCGATCGAAGAACCGCGAGGACGCGGTGGCGACGTATCGGAAGCTGCCCGCTTCCAGCGTGTTCTGATCGACCACGAACACGACCAGCCGGCCCACGCCCCCGCCTTCGTTCGAGCTGATGACGCTCGCTTCACGGAGCGTCCTCGGATCGGATTGGGTGCCGCCGAGCTCCACGAACTCCGCGGTCACCACGCGGCGCATCTCGCTGCCGACCGTGACGGTGAAATCGGTCGGCGCGAGGCCGCGGACCGGCACGCCCTGCCGGTCCACCACGCCGACGTCGATCGTGACGAGCTCGACGCCGCTGCGGAACGCGGGGAGCTGCTCGGCCGGAGTCGGCGGGGGCGGCGGCTGCTGCTGTTGCTGCTGCTGCTGCTGGCCGGACAGCGAGAGTCCACCGCTGACGAACAGCACCACCATCGTCGCCGCTGCCACGCGGCCTGCGGTTGGGATCGGCATGGGTCACCTCTCGGCGCGCTGCGGTCCCGGCGCGCGGTAGCCGCGGCGGGCACGAATGTCGTACCGGCCGTTGCGCACCTGGACCTTGATGTTGCGCCACGTGTTGTCCTGCTTCGCGTTGGTCGACGCGTATGAGAGCACGTACTGACTGGCCAGCTCCGACACGATCTGCTCGAAGATGCGCGTCGAGCTCGCCCGTATGACGCGGAAAGAACGCCCGGCCGCCGGTGGATCGCGCGTAGGTCTCGAGGCTCTTCTTCAGCTGCGGCACCTCGGCGCCCGCGCCAAAGCCGATCGTGTAGAGCATCGCGTCGCTCGCCTGCACGCGCGACATGGCCTTCTCGCGCGTCGAGAGGCTGTTGCGATCGTCGCCGTCGGAGAAGATCACGACGCCCTTGCGGCCCCAGTCGCGGCTGACCAGATCCAGCGATCGGATCGTGGCGTCGTAGAGGGCGGTGCCGCCCCACGACGTCAACAGCTCCACGGCGGCTTCGCGCGTCTGTCGATCCCGTTCGCGCTCGGCAACGATGAACATCGTGTCGTTGAACCCGACGAGCGACACGGCATCGTTGCCGCGAAGCTTCGTCAGGAACTGCTTGACTGCGGCCTTCACCTGCGGCAGCGAACGCTCCATGCTCCCGCTGATGTCGATCGCGAGGACCAGATCCAGCGGAGCGTCCTCGCTCACCATGCTGGCAATCGGCTGCGGCACGCCGTCCTCGTAGATCTGGAAGTCCTGCTGCTTCAGGCCGCGCACGAACTGGCCTCCGTCGGTCACGATGACCGGCACCAGCACGGCATCGGTGCGGACCTTCTCCGTGTAGCCGAGATCCTTCGTGCGGACGTTGTCCACGAGCCGGCGGCCGTCGGGCAGCGACGCGACCACCCGAATGTGATGACCGCGAACGACACCGCCAGGGTCCCAGGCGCAGACGAACGGCGCGTGCTCCGCCGTGCACGCGAGCCGGCCGTCGACGAAGAAGGTGACCGTAGCGCCGTCGATCGGCGGATCGACCGTCGCCTCGAGACGCGTCGTGCTGCTCGAAATCGTGTCCGGCTGCGGCGATTTGATCTCGAGCTTCGCCTGCTGATCGGCGACGCGGAAGCATCGACCACAGGACCGTCGTTGCGGCGACAAGGGACCAGAGCGCTCTCATCGCCGCGGCCCTTCCTTGTCGACGGTCTCAGGGCCGTCAGCAGGGACGAGAGGCCCGCCGGTGGTCAGCAGCGCAAGGTATAGCTCGACGCGATCCACACGCAACGCCTCGGACGAACTCCACCATGCCGCGCAGATCGTCCTGGTCGCGTGTGACGACGCTGTTCACGAAGTCGAGCGACGCGGAGGCGAGCACCGGCGCGAGCAGCGACGCCGGCATGTGCAGCTCCGTGAGGAGCTCGGCGAGCCGCAGGTTCAAATCCGGAAAGCCCGTCATCTTCATTCCCGTGCCCCAGCGGCCCAGGAATTCGTCCACCGGACGCGGATCGAGCATCTGCAGGCACTGACATCCGGTGCGCGCCTGGACGGGCGCTCCCCAGCCATCGAGGTTCCGTTCGACCGGCACCGCATCGCGGCCGAGCCACAGCAGCTCGGTCGGCGAGAAGAACGTCGCGGCGCCTGACGGATCGTGACGGAGGGTCCACGCAAAGAGCGTGCGGCGGATCGGGCTCAGGCGAGCATCGTCCGCGAGCGACGCGGCGTCGGCCGGCGTGTGGGTCGCAGCGACGCGCGCGCGGCCCTTCTGCAGCGCGGCGACGATGGCCTCGCCGTCGCCTTCGGTGAGCTCCGCCGGTGTCGTCAGCGCGACCGCGTCGATCATCACGCGTCGGTCGTCGTCGCCCAGGGTCGGCCGTCGCGGTGGAAGCTTCGACGACAAGGGCAGCAGGGAGAACTCGGCCAGGGACACATCGAGGCCGAGCAGCGATCCAACCACCCGCCATCCTTGCGGGCCCGCGCCTGCGACGGGAAAGCCCCACGGTCCCGCATGACGTCCTGTCACTCTCCAGCCGAAATCGTGACGTCGCGCCGCGTCGTCGGCCGAGATCGCGGTGCGTTCACGCTGGCCCATGGCGGCGGCATACGTCAGCTCCATCAGGCCGCGCGCCGCGAGGTCGTCGGCCAGCATGACGGAGGTCCGCGGCGAGATGCGCGGCAGCGCGAAGGTCCGCGCCCTGCGCCGCGCGCACGAGCCTCGCGTCCGTGTCGCGATAGCGCGCGTGAGCGTCCGTTTCGATCCACTCCTCCGCGACGTCCAATGACACGGCGTGGGCGGCCCGGTCGAACACCGATGCTTCCGCTCGAAGGCCGTTCGGCGGTGAGCCCGTCCGCCGCCAACGTGTCCGCGACGCCGACCATCGCGCGCGCCGACGACAAGTAGGGCGGCAGCGCGTCGCCGAGCAGTTGCTCGAGACGCGTCGTCTCCGCCTTGGTGAAATCGACCCGATACCGGGTGCCTTCCCACTCGACGATGGCGGTGGCGGTGAGGCGGGACCGGCAATCAGGTGGAGGACGTTCTGATCGGTGAGACCGTCAGGCGCGGCGCACCGCCTTGACGCCCAATTCGTGCATGCGTTCGTCGAGCCACTTGATCACGCGGCCGTCGTAGTCGCCGCGCTCGTCCGGCTCGAGCGCGCACAGCGACGCCACCCACGTCGAGAGCACGTCGTCGCTCAGGCTGCCACGCAGCCCCGCGCGCGTGACGAGGGCGAGCGCCGCCTGGAACTGCGCGACGGCGCGGACCATGCGGCCCTCATCCGCGATCGACGACAGCTGTTCGGCCCGCCGGCCGGCGCTCGCCAGGACCGCGATGTTCTTCACGTGCGCGCGCTCGAGCGTCGCGATCAGCGCCGGGTAGCGGATTACCGCGCGCGCCGCATCGATGGCGTCGCGCGCGTTGCCGCGGGTCACCTGATCGAGCGTCCGCGAAATGAAGAGCACGCTGTAATACCGTCGGTGGTAGTCCGCGTCTGCTGAAAAGATCTGATCGCAGAGCCAGGCCAAATCCACTGGCGGTTCTCCGGAGATCGCCGACGGATCGTCGTCGCGACTCGCCCTCGCTCTTGCCGCGGCGGAGTCGAAACACCGCACTCCAGAACCGGCGCGTGCCAGGGAGAATCGGGCGGCCGTCACGGTCGGGCCGCAGATCGGCAACGAGCAGCGCCGGATCGAGGGGCGGCCGCTGGAAGATCCGCTCGCCAATCCTCCACCCTGGCGACAGACGCTCGAAGACGCCGTACAACCGGCGCGCCGCGTCCACGCGCTCTCGGGCACCGAGGCTCGCCGGTGCCAACGACAGCTCAATCTGGGGAAGCGTGAGCTGCGAGATGGTGCCGAAGAAGTAGCCGAGCCGTCCGTTGCCATCGATCAACAGCGCACGGAGGAACGCTTCGGGATTGTGCGTCGGTTGGCCGACGAGCGCCTCCCATACCGGCCTGGCCGCTTCGTCGCCGGGGACCTGCACGGTGTCGCCAGCAATGCGCAGCCCTGGCGCAAACATCGCGAACGCCGCCGCGTGTTGCGCGAGCTCGGCGAGGATCGGCCGCCGCGCGGCGATCCATGCGCGGGTGGGCTCGTCCAGCGACAGCAGGCCGTAGTACAGGAGCGACGCGTCACGCGATTGGGCGATAGCGCTCACGAGACCGTGCTCGGTCGCGCGTCCCGCGAACACGACATCGACCCACAGGTCGGGTGACAAGGGCAGTGGCACCGTGTCCGTCGATGGCGCCGCGAGCGCAGCAGTGTCGAGGGAAGCTGCGAGCGAGCGGATGGCCGCGGTGCGCGCGTCGGTCTTGTTGACGATCGGGATGTTGTAGAAACGACGGATGAACTCGACAAGCAATTGGCTGCGGTCGCCAGCGATCGGGTCCTCGAGCGCCGCAAGGGCGACGCGCACGCCGCCGGGCAGCAACACTTCGAACATCGTGGCGGACGGATCGGCAGTCTGCCCGTACGACGGAAGGGCCACCGCAAGAGCGCCGGCGCAGCAGGCAGACAGTATTGGAGCGCGGAACCGCACGTGCCACTCCTGCGAGGGGACCCTCACGTTCAGGGCGTGCCCTCCGACTCGGAAGCGCTGGCTGGTCCGGCTACCTGCTGGCGCGTCGGCGAGCGTGTTCTGTGCCGCTATTCTGTACTCGCCCGCACGAAAAAGCGACGGTCAATCTGAGGTCCCGGCACAGGCGTTTACTCAGCAGGAGCGGACCCAGCCGTCGGCCCTCAGGGCCGGGCGGAAGGCTTCGGCAAAGGCGGGGGTGATTTGACCAGCGCCACGATTTCTGCGGGCGTCAGTTTCTTATGGATCACGCGGCCGCCTGTGACGCTGAATCGATCGTCGGCGTTGTGGATGATGACCCCGGCGGGCGCGGCCTCGATCGCCGTCTGCACGTCGCCCGCGCGGCGGATGCCCGGAAGGTAAAGACGGTCGAGAAAATCGCTCGTCGCTCGTTGTTCTCGAATCGATCGACGTCGAGGATCGCCAGGCGAAGCGGCGCGACCGCCGCAGCCAGCACGCCCGCGACCCCTGCATCGCCAGCGGCCACGAGCGTGGCCCCTGGGTAGGCGCGCGCAGCCGCGACGATGTCCGCGACGCGCTGTCCGGCGGGCGTCCGGTTGTAGGTTTCGAAATGACGAACGCCGGCCGCGGCGTAGGCATCGAACGGGGTGAACGCCACGGTCTGCACGGTGAACCCGGCCGCGCGCAAGGCGGGTGCCGCGTCGGGTGCGTCGGCGACGAGCACCGTCTTGTGATTCCGACGGACTGACGGCGGCGTCAGGCGACGAGGCGTCGTGCGACAGCGACAGGGCGTGCTCGAGCGCCGCTACACGGACGGCGAGCGGCGTGGTCGCCAGCTGGCGCCTGGCGGCCGCGATCCAATTGGCGGTCACCTGCGCGGCCGTCAACGCGTCCGGCGGCAACGGCCGGTGATGGAACACGAGCAGGTCACCCAGCGGATCTGGCGTGAACGCTATCTCCGCGCGCGATTCTTCCGCGCTCGCGTGCTGCAACCAGCGGCCCATCCAGTCGTACATCGCCTCGCGGCTGTCCTTGTCGTAGTTGTGCTCGGCGGTGAATCGCACGGCACGCACGCGCTCGTCGGCGCCGAGCAGGGAATAGATCGCGCGAACCGCCGGGTATTCGAGCTCCAGCGTCTCGTTCGTCCAGTCTCCCGTCGCCGACACCATCAGCAGCGGGCGCGGAGCAATCGTCGCGGCAATCTCCACGTTGGTCGTGTCGAGGCGGAGACCGGGCGGATTCTCGCAGAGACATCCACCCTGCATGTGCAACGAGATCATGTTGACCGGAACCGCGGCCGCCACGCGATCGTCGACCGCCGCGAGCAGGAATGTCTGCGTGCCACCGCCGGATTCGCCGGTGGCGCCGATCGCGTCGCGCTGCACGAACGGAAGCGATTCGAGAAAGTCGAGGCTTCTGATGCTGTTCCAGAGCTGCAGCCCGGCGAGGCTCAGGCCCCAGAGATGTTCCGCGCGCCCGCCGAACGTGTGCGGCAGTTGTCGGCTGTCGTTGTAGCCGATCATGTCGTGCGTGAAGACGACGTAGCCCTGGCGCGCAAGGTTGATCGCCCGTCCGGGTCCCGAGACCAGCGGCGTATTCTCCACGCGACCGTACGTCCAGTGTCCGTGCGCAGACAACACGGCCGGAAATGGACCAGTGCCTCTGGCGGGCCGATAGAGATTTCCGGTGACGAAGAAGCCAGGCAGGCTCTCGAAGTACACCTTCGCGACCGCGTAGTCCTCGTGCACGATCTCGTCGAAGATCACCGGCTTGAGCGGTGTGCGATCCGGCATCGGCAGCAGGCCCGCAGAGGCCAGCACGTGCTCGCGCACGTACGCGGCACGTTGGCTCCACTGCGCCGCAGAGGTGAAGTGCGGCGGCGCGAATCGATCATCGAGCGTGCGGAACGACGGCGTGGGTTTTCCGCTCACTCCTGCTGACCGCACGGCGGGGACGATCGCCTCGGTCGAGCCGATGATGAGCGTCGCCGCCGCCAGCCACAGCCTCCCTGCTCATGCGGCAGATCATCGTTGGTTCTCCCCGCCATTTGGTTGGGTTTTTCTGCTCGACGCTGGAGGACACGTCATCCGTATCGGCGCGGTCCATGATACTCTCGGGCTAGCACCACGACTCCTGAAAGCTCAGCCATTTCTGCGGATGGCTCGGAGGCCCTGTGCAGTCCGACCCTCGACATGGCCGTGCCCCCGGTCCCTTCGGCCGCTACGTGTTCGTCTGCCTTGGCGTCGCGTTCGCCACGTGGATCGAGCTGATCTTCGCACGTACCCACGCCGCGCCGTTCTCGCTGTTCGCGTTCTGCATCGCGATTGCGCTGAGCGCCGCGCTGGGCGGGCTCGGTCCCGGGCTTGCTGGCGTTGCTCCTCTCCGCGTTCGCGATCGACTTCTTCATCATCGTGCCGGGCGGGCTGCTGGATTTCCAGACGTCCACCGACGCGCTCGTGTTCGTCGCGTTCTGCGCGGGCTGGCTGGCCTACTGCGTCGTCTCCGAACGTGCCGCGCGACGGCTCGAGCGCGATCGCGACCGGTACTTCACCGCCGAGCGCGCCGCCGCTCAAGCGGATCGCATCGCACAGGTCACCGCCGCGCTGTCGCACGCACGGAGCCCGGCGGCCGTCGTCGAGGCGACGGTGCAGGAGCCGCTGCACGCGCTCAAGGCCGACGCCGCGCTGATGGTGCTGTTCGGCGAAGACGGAGGGGCGGCGGAGATTGCGCGGGCCGTCGGCTATCGGCCGGAAGAGCGAGAAGCGCGCGAATCGAACCTGCTCGGCGGGAAGACGCCCGCAGCGGACGCGATCGGCCGTGGCGCACCGGTGGTGATCGAGTCGCCGCGATCCTACGGCGCGGAATATCCGGAGCTGCACCGCGCCGCGACGCCCGCAGCGTTCAAGGCGATCGCGGCGGTGCCCCTCCTGGTTGGCAGCCGCGTCGTGGCGGTGGTCCAGTACCGAGTTCCGCCAGCCGCGCGCGTTCACGACCGACGACCGCGAGTACCTGTTCATGCTCGGTCCCCGCGCCGCGCAGGCGCTCGATCGCACCTGGCAGCACGAGTCGGCGTTGCGCGCGCGAACGGATGCGGAAACCCTGCGCGCGCGTGCGCACGAGGAGCTGGCCGAGCGCGAGACGATCGAGTCGGCGCTTGCGCGCGAGCGAAGCGCGGTATCGTGCGCTGGCGGCGCGGACCACGCGCATGCACGACCTCGCGGCGGCGCTCTCCGAAGCGGTCACGCCGCAAGCGGTCGCCCGCGCCGTCGTCGAGCAGGGGCGCATTGCCGTCGGCGCGACGGCCGGCGAAGTGATGCTGCTGGCCGACGACGACACGTGTTTCGAGACGCTGTACGGGGATGCGCCGGACCGCGGTGAGCGTCAGCGGCGCTTTCCGGCGGAGTCCGGTTTCTGCGCGACGCAAGCGGTCGAGTCGCGCCGCCCCGTGTTCGTCGGATCCTTCAACGAGCTGCAGGAACAGTTCTGGCGGTCGGCCTCGATCGCGGCCGACGGCGGATACGTGTCGTCGGCCACGCTGCCGCTGCTCGTCGAGGGCACGGCCATTGGCGTGCTCGCGTTCAATTTCACGGTGCCGGTGAACTTCGACGCGGAGTATCAGGCGCTCCTGGTCTCCGTGGCGCAGCACTGCGCGCAGGCGCTCGACCGGGCGCGGCTCTACGACTCGGCGCAGCGCGCCCGGGCGGAGGCCGAGAACGCCAACCGTCTGAAGGACGAGTTCGTGTCGATCGTCTCGCACGAGCTCCGCACGCCGCTCAATGCCATGGTCGGCTGGACGTCGATGCTGCAGAACGGATCGCTCGACAGCACGACGTCCGCGCGGGCCCTGCAATCCATCCACGACAACGCCACCCGTCAGGCCAAGCTGATCGAGGAACTGCTCGACTTCTCGAAGCTCAAGTCGGGACGCATGACGCTGGACCGCGACGAGATCGATCTCCACGATCTGCTGCGCGGCATCGTGGAGAGCATCATTCCGTCCGTGGCGGCGAAGGGGCTCGAGCTCGAGGTTCCGTCGGTGCCGTCGCTGCGGGTCTACGGCGATCCACGACGCCTCGAACAGGTGTTCTTCAACCTCCTGGGGAACGCCATGAAGTTCACGCCGCGCGGCGGCAGGGTCAGCGTCGCGGTTCGCGCCGTGGATCGGTTCGCCGAGATTCGCGTCAGCGACACCGGCGCGGGGATCGATCCGGCGTTCCTGCCGCACGTCTTCGACCGCTTCCGGCAGGCCGACAGCCACGCGGCCAGAGCGTACGACGGCGTCGGACTCGGGCTCTCCATCGCGAAAGAGCTCGTCGAGGCCCACGACGGTCGCATCACCGCCGAGAGCGCTGGACCGGGGCGTGGGTCCACCTTCGTCGTCAGCCTGCCGATCGCGTCCCCGGACGAGGCGGTTCGCGGCGTCGAGCCGACGTCGGGGACGTCCGCGGGGTCGGTCGTCCACTAGCCTTGCGGTGCCGGGCCGCGTGTGGCCATGTTCAATGGTGGATGCTTCGGCATTCGCCATGTCGCCTGGAACATGCAGTGCGTGTTGCCAGCCACCTAGCCCAGCCGCTCGCCAGCCGTCACGCCGCGACCGATCGTGATAGGCGTGACGCCCGCGACTCGTCGTGATAAATGTGCAGGAGGAGGATGTCGTTCAGAAACCACCTATGCGAACCACAGCAGTTCTAATCGCGCTCGTCGCGATGGCTTCGGTCGCGCACGACGTGCACGCACAACGCCGGTCCGGAGGAGTTGCCACGCTGGCGATCTTCGTGAGCGATCCCGCCGGCAATGGCATCGGCGACGTCAAGGTCACCGCGCAGGGGCCGGTCAACAAGGACGCTCGCACGGAGCGCGGGCGGATCGTCTTCGAGGACGTGCCGGCCGGAACTTACCGGTTGCGCTTCGATCGCGAGGGTTTTATTTCCCTGGAGCGCGAGCTCGTCGCCCGCCCGGGTGCGCCAATGGACGTGAAGGTCACGCTCACGCCCGCTCCGCCGCCGCCCCCGCCTCCAGAGGCCAAGCCCGCAGCGCCCGAACCGGTCGCGCCGCCCAGCGACCTCGCGCCGGTGGCGATCGACCTTCCGTCGTTCATCGAGAAGAACTACGTGGGGCGCGCGCGCGGGAAAGACGTCGCCGCTCGCGTGCGCCGACGACCGGCGACGCGACGCTCATCCAGCTGCACGAGCCGCTCGCCGAGCACACGCACGCGGAAGGGGACGAGTTCCTCTACGTGATTGCGGGTGAAGGGATCGGCGCGCACGGGGAAGGATCAGCAGCCGCTGCACGCCGGCGTCCTGCTGCTCGTGCCCCGCGGGACGCCGCACGCGGTCACCGTCACCGGACGCAACCCGCTGGTGATGATCGTCGATCAAGCCGGGCGCGCACTGCTCGAGCGGAGGGCCGTTAAACGGATCATTCCCACCGAAAGACCCGCGCGGACACGATCGTGAGGATTGCGAATGCGGCGGCGAGCGCAAGCACGTCGCCCGCATGCGCTCGTCCACGACTCTCCTTTCAGCACGCCGCTGAGCAGCGACACCGCATACGTGAGCGGAAGCATCCGCGCGATTGGCCGCAGCGCCGCCGGCAGCGACGACACGGGCACGAACAGTCCGGACAGGCCGATCATCGGGTAGAGAATCAGCGTACCGACGGGCTGCGCGAATCGCGCCGTCGGCACGAGGCTCGCGATCAGGAACCCGATGGACAGGATGCCGAGCGTGCCGAGGATCAGCGCGGCGCCAAAGCTGACGACCGGGATCTGCAGATCCACCGGATAGTAGCGCTTGCCCGCCGCGATCATCAGGATCACCGTGATCGCCGTGAACGTCAGCTTCACGAGCACGTGAGCCGTCAGGATCATCCACGGCCGGAGCGGCGTGGCGCGCAGCCGCTTGAGGATCCCGCCCTCCCGGTAAATCGCGATCACCGTGATCAGCGAGAGCACGGCGCTCAAGGTCATGAGGATGGCCGCCAGCACCGGCAGCTCGGTGCCCACGAACCCCGCCATGCGCGGCGGCGGCGACGGACAAGCGGTTGCCGAAGATGCGCCCGAACACCACGAACACAACGACCGGGATCCCCACGGTGCCGATGAGGCCCAGCGGTTCGCGGACGAAGATCTTGATTTCCAGCCAGGTCAGTTTCAGGAGTTGCGCAACATACCTCTGCTCCGCATCAGCCCGAATCGAATGCCCCGTCAACTTCAGGAACACGTCCTCGAGCGTCGGCAGCACGGTCCTGAACGCCGTGACGTGGATGCGGTTCTCCGACAGGCAGTCGATCACGTTCGTCACGAGATCGTCTCCTGACCCGCTGATCGTGATCTGCTGACCGCTGCGCACCACGTTCGTGACGTTCGGCAGCGCGCGGAACCGCGCGTCGGCCTCCGCGTCCTCTGTCGTCAGCAGCACCGTGCGCTCCGGGCAGTGGCGTCGTACGAGCGCGGCGGGCGTGTCGGCGTCGACGATCCGTCCGTGATCGATGATGGCGACGCGGTCGCAGAGGCGCTCCGCCTCCTCCATCAGGTGCGTCGTGAGCAGCACGGTCTTGCCGCGATCGCGGATGCCCCGCACGAGATCCCAGATTGCGCGGCGCGCCTGCGGATCCAGACCGGTCGTGAGCTCGTCGAGGAACACGAGCTCGGGATCGTTGATGAGGGCGAGCGCGATGAACAGCCGCTGCTTCTGCCCGCCCGAGAGCGTCATGAACCAGGCCTGCCGCTTGTCGCCGAGGCCGAGCTGCTCGAGCAGCCGCCTGCCGTCGACGGGTCTGGGATAGAGCGACGCCCAGAGAGCGACCGCCTCCTGTACTTTGATCCGCTTCTGCAGCTGCGCTTCCTGCAGCTGCACGCCGATTCGCTCCTGCAGGCGGCGCACGTCACGAAACGGATCGAGCCCGAGCACCGAAATCTCTCCGGCATCCGGCGTCCGCAACCCTTCGACGCACTCCAGCGTGGTGGTCTTGCCGGCGCCGTTTGGGCCAATCAGGCCGAAGATTTCCCCCGTCTCGACCTCGAACGACACGTCGTCGACGGCCAGCGCGGTCCGATAGGCTTTGCGGATGTGCGAGACGCGGATCGCGGCCTGAGAGCTCATGACGGACTGGTCGCGCGCGCCGCGGCGCTCAGCCCGCGCGCTTGACGCGTGATCACGAAGTCGCGATGCGGGTCCAGGTCCGAGTTGTTGATGTGGGTTTGATCCGGCTGCTTGGCGACGGCCTCGCCCTCGTGCAGCTCGACCTCGAGCTTGTAGGTTCCCTCGGGCACCTTGATCGTGTAGCCGCCGTTCGTGGCGGTCGTGGCGTCGTACTTGGTTCCCGTCGCGACGTTGGTGGCCGTGACCTTGCGGTTGGCCAGCGCCGCGTTCGCGTCGGACGATACGATCCCGGCAATGGTGCCGCCGACGGATGCCTTCGGCGTCGTATCGACCACGGGCTGCCCGTGGCACCCCGAGAGCATCAGCGCAGCCAGGAGGGGGAGGGCGGACAGGAGCTTCATCGGATTACATTATCACTGCGCCTCTTTCACCGCAGGTTCGGGCGTTCGTAGGTTCGGGGTCCTAACACCGAACCGCGAACCCATGACCGAGAGAAACTATCCGTCATCGCGCGGTTCTGAACTTTCCTCCAAACTCGACTTCGACCCATTTCCCATCCACGCGCACCACGAGCGCGCCGACCGGTGTGTCGCCTCGGTGACTGTCCACGCGAAATCCCAGGTCAGGACCTACGATCACTTCCGGTTCGCGATTCGGTTTCTGCGGCTCCCGCGCGTGGGACCACGCACTCACGGCTGCAAGAGAAAGGAGCCAGAAGATGGTCAGGACGATTCGTCGCTTCATCATCATGCATCTCCTCGATAGCGCCACTGTTTGCACAAGAGGCGGGAGACAAGAGAAGGTCCGAGGTGTCAGCGCGTGGACGTGCTCGGGACCGCCTTTTCCGGGAGCGTCCACGCGTATAACGCGCTGCCGCCGGCGACGACCATGTACTGCCGGCCGTCGAGCTCGTACATGATCGGGGAGTTGCCGACGGATCCGATCGACGAGTGCCAGAGCGTGGCCCCGTCGCTCGTGCGCAGCGCGAGCACGTTGGTGCTGCCGTCGCCGCTGAACGTCACACCCGTATCCGTCGTCAGCACACCGGCGCCGCTGCCGCCGCCGATGTCGTGGTTCCAGCGGACCTTGCCGGTGCGGTAATCGATCGCTCTGAGCGCGCCGACGCTGTGGACGCCGTAGTCGGCGCCCGCCCATCCGTACGTGCCGTGTTCCGGCTTGAAGAAATAGATCCCGTACGCGTCGCGTGCGCTGACGATGAAGAGTCCGGTCGCGGGGTCGAAGCTGGGGGATCGATAGTTCGTGCCGCCGCCTTCATCCGGCGTCACGAGGCGGCCGTCGCGTGCGGGCTCCTTGTCGGGGTTCGGGATCGGCCGTCCGTCCTTGTCGATGCCCTTTGCCCAGTTCACGGTCGAAAACGGCGTCGTCAACAGGCTCTTGCCGTTGGTCCGGTCCAGGACGAAGAAGTAGCCGTTGCGCGATGCCTGCAGGAGCAGCTTCCGCGGCTGACCGTTGAACTCGGCATCGACGAGCACCGGAATTTCGGCGGCGTCCCAATCATGCGTGTCGTGCGGCGACGCCTGAAATCCCCACGCGAGCTTCCCGGTATCGGGGTTGATGGCGACGATGCTGCAGGTCCAGGGATTGTCGCCGGGCCGCGCGGCGCCATTCAGAACGGGCGTGGGGTTTCCCGTGCCGACGAAGACGAGGTTGAGCGCGGGATCGTAGGTTCCGGTGATCCACATCTGGCCACCGGTCGATCCGCCACTGATCGAATCGGGCGTGCCTGGCGGCGGCGTGCTGTAGAAGATCCACTGCGTCTTGCCTGTTTCCGGATCGACGGACGTGAGCATGCCCGGGCAGGTTGTCGAAATCCCCCGATACGCCGACGATCAGATGGTTGCCGACGACCAGCGGCGCGTTCGTGGACCAGTAGCCGCGGCGCGCGTCGGCAATCTGCACGGTCCACTTGACCTTGCCGTCGCGTGCGTCGAGCGCGACGAGATGCGCGTCCGGCGTCGTCAGGTAGACCGAGTCCTTGTAGACCGCGGCGCCGCGATGGCCGATGTGGAATCCCTGGTTGGTCGGATACGTGTAGCGCCAGAGCGGCCGGGCGGTGCGCGCATCGACGGCCCACAGATTGTCCGGCGTCGTCACGTAGATGGTGCCGTTGACGAGAATCGGGCTGCCCTTGATCTCGCCGGGTTGACCTGTCTGAAACGCCCACGCCAGCGTGAGCTGATGAACGTTCTCCGGCGTGATCTGCTTCAGGCGGCTGTGGCGCCTGCCGGAGTAGTCGCCGTGATACGTGGGCCAGCTGTCGGACTGGCGGGTTGAGGAGCGCGGCCGGGTCGAGCCCCTGCGCCGCGACAAGCGCGCAACACGCGACCGCGGCAGCGATCCCGGCGAGCGAGCGAAACGCGAAGCGGGCACGATGCATGGCGTCGTTGAGTCCTCGTTGGTGATCGTCGATCGGCGGCTGCACGCTACCGCAACGTCTGCAGATACGCGAGCACGTTGTGCATGTCCTCGTCGGTGTACTTCGCGAGCTGCGCGGCGTGCGCGTCCAGCGGATCGTCGACGGTGAACTTCACCTGAGCGGTCGAAAACGTCCGCCGCCATCCGGCATCGTCGACGAGGCCGATCGTGAACTCGTCGCGGAAGGTGAGCCGGCCGGCGATCGTCTGGCCGGACGGGAGCGTGACCGTGACCTTCGGGCCGGCCGGCGGCGCGCCCGCGCGGCCACCGCGTCGATTGGGGTACAGCATGCGCTGCATCAGCTGCAGTCCTTGCAGCCGTGTCGCGAGTCCCGCGAAATCACCGGTCGGCGAATGACATGATGGCGCAGCCGCCGGCGCCGTTGAAGTACTGTTTGCCGGCGTCGGCGTTGCCCGTCTGCAGGTCCGCGACCTCGACCGTACGGCGGTTGCCCTCGAGCGATGCCGCCTTCGTCTTCGTGTCGTGAATGAACGCGACGATGGCCGCCAGGTCCGCGTCGGGCAGGTTGAACGGCGGCATGCCCTTGTCGGGGCGTCCGCCCCGCACGACCGGAATGATCTTGTCGCCGCGCACGTCTTCCGCGACAACCGCCGAGCGGGTGAGATCGGGTCCGGTCTCCCCGCCCATCGCATCGCGCCCATGGCAGAAGCCGCACTGCGCCGCGAAGAGCGGCGCGCCCGCTTTGACTTGTTCTGCCGGGTAGGACTGCGGCGTGGCGGTCTGCGGTGGCCGCTGCGACGCCTGCGGTCCACTCCTGGCGTACGACATCCCGCCGAGCCAGACGACGACACAGGCCCCTGCGAAAAAACGCGCCAGCATCCGTAACAAAAGGGAAGGTGTTGGCGTCATTACCGAATCGAGCACGAGTATAGTGGCTTTCGCATTCGGGTCAACCGCGCGGGCATTCATACCTCAACGTTGCCGGCGACCCGCACCACACGACAGCGTCCATTCGACGCTGAGGAGGAATCAATGAGCTGGAGGAAGGCAACCGCTCCCCTTGCCGGGGTCGTCTGCGCAGGTGTGCTGGCGATCGTCGGCCTCGGCGACGCGGGCGTGAGCGCACAACAGGCCGGTGGCGGCGGTGGACGCGGCGGCGTGGGCCCGGGGCTGTTCGCGGCGGCCGACACCAACAAGGACGGCTCGCTGACGCGCGAGGAGTTGAAAGCGACCTTCGATGCGTGGTTCACCACGTGGGACAGCGGCAAGACCGGCGCGCTGACGGAGGATCAACTCGCCGCCGGCTTGAGCGCGGCGCTGCCGCAGCCGGCGTTCGGCGGCGGCCGGGCCGCCGCGCAGAATCAGACGCCGAAGCAGAGCGACGTCGACGCGATGATGGCGGCGCTGCCCGACACCGCGCCGGCCAAGCCGCAGCGTCCGCGCAAGGTGCTCGTGCTCGGCGAAAGCGTCAGGCTACGTCCACTCGTCGATTCCGCTCGCGGCCAAGACGGTCGAGGCGCTCGGCACGAAGACGGGCGCCTGGGCGACGACGATCACGTACGATTCGGCGGACATCAACGAGCAGAACCTGAAGCAGTACGACGCGATCTTCCTCGCGAGCACCACCGGCGAGTTCCTGGACGATCCCAACGACGCCGCGGCGACGGCGGCGCGGCGGAAGGCGCTCCTCGAGTTCGTGCGCGGCGGCAAGGGGCTGGCCGGCATTCACGCCGCCAGCGATTCGTACCATGCGAGCAGCGCCCAGGCGGCCGGTCGTGGCGGGCGTGGCGGCGGCGGCGCGGCCGGGTTCCTCGCACCCGCGCTGCTGTCGCAGGGCGACAAGAACAACGACCAGAAGCTCAGTCGCGAGGAGCTGGCCGCGCTCGCCGACACGTGGTTCGACAAGCTCGATCCCGACAAGACCGGCAAGATCGCGCAAGCGGACTTCTCGTCGCGCTTCGCGTCGACGGTGATCCCCGCGCCCGCGCGCGCCAACGCGAACGCCGGCCCGCCGCCGGTTCCGCAGGGCCGCGACACGCAGATCGGGCTGTGGCCGGAGTTCAACAAGATGATCGGCGGCTTCTTCAAGTTCCACTGGCTCGACCCGCAGCTGATCACGGTCAAGATCGACGACCCGAAGAGCCCGCTCACCGCGATGTTCCACGGTCAGGAGTTCGAGATTCACGACGAGACCTACACGTTCGGCATGGACACCTGGTCGCGCGAGAACCTGCACGTCCTCACGAGCATCGACTACTCGAAGATGAGCGACGCCGACAAGGCGAAGGAAGCCTATCCGCGCGCGGACCACGATTACGGTCTGAGCTGGATTCATCGCGACGGCAAGGGCCGCGTGTTCTACGAGGCGCACGGCCACAACGAGCGCAACTACGCCGTCAAACCGCTGCTCGAGCACGTGCTCGCCGGCATTCAGTACGCCATCGGCGACCTGAAGGCGGACGACACGCCCAGCGCGAAGGCGGGAACGAAATAGTCCCTCGTCCCTCGTCCGTAGTCCGGAGTCAGCAACGGACTGGGGACGTAGGGACTCTGGACTAGGGACTCTGGACTTGGGACTTGGGACTGCAGCGACTTGCGACTGATGAAGAGTGACGTCGTCGGCAGTCTCCTGAGGCCGGCGTTCCTGATGGATGCGCGGGCCCGGCAGGATCGAGGGGAGATCACGCCGGCGGAGTTCAAGGCCGTCGAGGACCGCGCTGTTGACGAAGCGGTTGCCCTGCAGGAAGCGGCCGGCCTCGACGTGGTCACGGATGGCGAGATGCGCCGGCTGGCGTTCTACGGTCACCTGGTCGACGCGCTCGAAGGGTTCGACAGCCGCGCAGGATGGTCGATTACGTTTCGCGATACCGCGGGGCAGCAGGCTGTACTCGAACGCCCGGTCGTCGTCGAGAAGCTGCGCTGGCGGCGGCAGATGGCCGTCGAGGAGTTCACGTACCTGCGCGGGCGCACGAAGAAGGCCGTCAAGGTCACGCTCCTCAGCGCGCAACAGGCGGCGGCGTACTACGATCCCGACAAATCACGCGGCGCGTATCCTACGCGCGACGCCTATCTCGCGGACCTGGTCGATTTCACGCGGCGGGAGATCGCCGAGCTGCGCCGGCTCGGGTGCACGTACATTCAGATCGATGCGCCGCAGTACGCGGCGCTGCTCGACGAGACGATTCGCGAAGGCTACCGCCAGCGAGGCAGCGATCCGGACAAGATGCTCGACGCGTGCATCGAGCTCGACAACGCGATCATCGACGGGCACGCCGGCGTCACCTTCGGCATCCACATCTGCCGCGGCAACCACAAGAGCATGTTCTACGCGTCCGGCGGGTACGACCGGATCGCGCAACACGTCTTCTCCCGCGCCCGGTTCCATCGCTTCCTGCTCGAATACGACGACGAGCGGTCGGGCACGTTCGAGCCGCTGCGCTACGTTCCTGACGATCGAGTGATCGTGCTCGGCCTGGTCAGCTCGAAGACGCCGCGGATGGAATCGGAGGACGTCCTCCGCGATCGCATCGCCGAAGCCGCGGCGATCGTGCCACTCGAACGCCTCGCCCTCAGCTCACAATGCGGCTTCGCCTCCACCCACGAAGGCAACCGCCTGTCTCCCGACGATCAGCGACGGAAGCTGGAGCTGGTTGCGCGTACCGCGCGGGCGGTATGGGGAGGAGACAAGCCTGTCGGGCTGAAGCTGAGGCTGTGAAATGAGGGCTGTGCAACAGCCGTTAGCCTGAGCCTCAGCCCGACCGCGCGCATCAGTTGCCCGCCCCTGGACCACGTCCTGGTCCATTCGCTCCACGCCCGCGTTGCGGCGGTTTCACCGTCGCCAACGCATCGACTGGCTTGCCAGCCGCCCACGCGATCCCGCGGAGGAGCATCGGCTGCATCTGCGGGTTCGTGAAGTTGACGTAGTTGTGCCCCTGCATCCAGACGAACGCACGATAGGGCTTTCCACCATCGAGCGTGTTCTCGTACGTCCAGATTTGCGGGACGACTTCGCCTTCGTGCCCTTTTGCGCTCGGCGTCGACGCGATCGTCGCCGTCGCCAGGACGTGCATGGCCGGCGGCTTGGCGAATGTCATCAGGAAGAATGCCTCGTCCTTGATCGAGAAGCTCGACATGCCCTGCATGATCGGGTTCGTCGGATCCGCAATCGTGTACGGGACGTCGGCCTCGAGCGTGTAGTTGACCTCGCCGTGCTTCTTCGCGCCGCCGACAATCGTCGAGTAGTACGCCGGGTCGGGGCCGCACAACGTGTCGTGGAAGGTCACGATGCCGCCGCCGCGTTTGAGATAGCCCTCGAGTGCCGCCTTCTCCTCCGGGCTCATGTACCCGGCGTCCCCCTTGTACATGACCAGCACGTCGGTGTTCGTGAGCTCGGCCGCCGTCGGCGCGTGCAGGGATCCATCGACGATCGCGCCGCGCTCGGTGAGGATCTTGCTCCAGTCGGCGAGGAATTGCGGGTAGTCGTGCTGTCCGGGTCCGTGCGTCTTCAGACCCGATCGGATATACACATGCATGGCCGGTGGTCCTTGCGTGGCCGCCGGCGTCTGGCCGGCGGGCTGCGGTTGCTGCGCCATCACCGTTGTACACAACGCGGCCGCGACGAGCGCGGCTGCCAATCGAACACCCCTCATTTCCGTCCTCCTCAGCCGGGGCTCCGCCCCGGACTCGGACCTTGTATACATACGCCGCCCGCCATCGGCTGTTTACCGGCCAGGACGCGCCGAAACGCCGCATATCGTATCCTGAACCGGACTCGTGGGAGGGGTTTCGCATGCAATCGACGCTCAGCCGTAGAGAATTCCTCGCACAGACGGCCATGACCGGCGTTGCGTTGGGGCTTGCCCGTCCGACGGCCGCGGCCGAGGACGGCATGTTCGTGTCGCTCAACTCGTCGCTCGTCGGAAAGGTCGACTGGCCCGCGTTTGCGAACCTGGCGGCCCAAGTGGGCTTTGGCGGTACGGACGTCAGCCTCGACGGCGTGAAGCGCGAGGGTGAGGATGCAACGCGCAAGCTCTTTTCGAGCCTTCGCATCCGTCCCGGCATCACCGGCCTGCCGGTGCGGTTCACGGGAGAAGAGACCGCGTTCCAGGATGGCCTCAAGCAGCTGGGCGAGGCCGCGAACCTGACGGCGGCGATCGGATGTCCGCGCATGCAGACGGTGATGCCGCCGTCGAGCACGACGCCCAAGGCCGAGTACCGAAAAATCATCAAGGATCGCGTGATGGCGATGGCCGACGTCCTCCAGCGATCGAAGGTCCGCCTCGGTCTCGAGTTCCTCGGTCCGCTGCATTTCCGCGCGCGCCAGCCGTACGAGTTCATCTGGCGGATGGACGAGCTCCTCGAGTTCGCCAAGGAGTGCGGTCCGAACATCGGGCTGGTGCTCGACGCCTGGCACTGGCATCACGCCGGCGCAACCGCCGCCGACATCCTCGCGGCGGGCAAGTCACGCATCGTGACGGTGCACGTCTCTGACGCGAAAAAACAGCCGCCCGAAGAGGTCCGCGACAACCAGCGCCTGATGCCGGGCGAGGGCGTGATCGATCTGACGACGTTCTTCAAGTCGCTCGAGAAGACCGGCTACCGAGACGCCGTCAGCCCGGAGCCGATTGGCCGCGTGCCGCCGACGATGACGCCGGAGGAGGGCGCGCGTCTGGGGCTGGAGACGACGGTGGCGGTGATGAAGAGAGCGGGCGTCACCCCAGCGGGGCCGGTCGCGTAGTACGTAGTGCAGGCCTTCAGGCCTGCAAGGTGCACGGCTCGTGACAATGCGAAATGCACGAATGCAGAATGCAGAAACGCGATGCCAAATGCAGAAATTGAATGCGGACCATTCAGCATTCAGCATTCAGCATTTTGCACTGACCTGCACATGCCGCTTCACACGCCGACAGGGCGGCAGAATGTCGCGACCATGGCGGCGGTCATGAGCGCGAAGAACGATGACGCGCCGCGATACTCGAGCGCCCAGGGACCCGCGTAGCCGCTGAGGATGGCTCCGCAGCGTCCGATGGACACCGCGGTCCCGACGCCGGTCGCGCGAATCGGCGTCGGATAGACATGGGCCGCCAGCGCGAACATCGTCGTCTGCACGGCGTTGATGAATCCGCCGGTGAGCGTCAGCAGCGTCAGGACCCACCGGACATCCGAGCTCGGCCCGATTCCCGTGAGGCTCAGCGTGCCGGCGCCGGCGATCGCTCCCGCCGTCAGCGTCAGCATCGTCGGCTTCGATCCGAATCGGGTGATCAACAGGCCGCCGGTGATCGCGCCGATGACGCCGCCCAGGTTGAACAGCGTGATAGCCGGTGCTGGCTGTTGACGCGCCGAGCTGCGCGCTCGTGATGATCGTCGGCAGCCAGCTGAATCCGAGATACACGGCAAGCAGACACGAGAAGAAGGCGGCCCACAGCGCGAACGTGTCCGAGCGGATGTCGCGCCGGAAAATCGCGCCGAGCGGCGCACGATGCCTGGCGTGCCGCTCGATTCGAGAAACGAGGTGCCAGCCTCGATGGAATGGCCCATCCGCCGCAGCGTCTGTGCGAGCTCGGTCCATCTCGAGGGATGGCGGGCCAGATACCGAGGTGATTCCGGCAGCAGCCATCGCAGCGCGATTGCCGCCGCGACAGGGACAACGCCGCCGAGGACGAACAGGGCCCGCCAGCCGAGCGACGGGAGCAATGGAATCGCGACGAGCCCGGCGAGCGTGCCGCCGAGAGGGACGCAGACGATCGTGACCGTGACCGCGATGGGACGCTGACGCAGCGGGACGTACTCGGCCGCAAGCGCGGCGGCGTTCGGCATCGCGCCACCAAGCCCGAATCCCGCGAGCATGCGCAGCACCGCGAGCGACGCAATCGTCTCGGCCGTTGACACGGCGAGCGTCGCGAGGCCGAAGATCACCATGCTGCCGAGCAGCGCGGTCCGGCGGCCGATGCGATCGCCTGCCAATCCGCCCGCGGCACCGCCGAGTGCCATTCCGAGAAAGCCGAGCGCGACCACTGGCGCAAACGCGCCTCGCGCCACGCTCCACGACCTCATGATGTGCGGGATGGCGATGCCCAGGAGCTGATTGTCGATGCCGTCGAACACGATCGGTGATTGCGGTGAGAACGATGAGCCACCGTTGATACACCGTCCATCGTCCGCGATCGATCAGGTCGTTGACGTCGGCCGTGGCAGTCGGTGGCATGCTCAGAAGCCCGCTCGGCGCTCCATCGGCTCGAACGGAAAGCCGACGTAGTTTTCCGCCAGGCTCGTCATTGCGGCCGGCGAGCTGACCACGTATTCCAGCTCGGCGAGCTGACGGCGATGATCGAACGGGTTCTCGCTGTCGGACCGATGCAGCATCGAGGTCATCCACCACGAGAACCGCTGCGCCCGCCACGCGCGCTCGAGCGCTCGTGCGGAGTACGTATCGAGGGCAGATTCGTCGCCGCGCGAGAAGAATCGATTGAACGCCGAAGCCAGCAGCGAGACGTCGGCCATTGCCAGGTTGAGCCCCTTGGCGCCCGTGGGCGGCACGATATGCGCCGCGTCACCCGCAAGAAAGAGCCGGCCATGGCGCAGTGGCTCCGCGACGAAGCTGCGCATGCCGGTGACCCCTTTTTGAAGAATCGGGCCTTCGATCGGCCGCCACCCGTCCGTCGTCCCGAGCCGTTCGTGCAGCTCCGTCCAGATCCGCTCGTCGCGGCCACTCGCTCAACGGTTCATCCGGTCGGCACTGCAGATAGAGACGCGTCACCTCGTGCGAGCGCATGCTGAACAACGCGAAGCCACGCTCGTGGAAACTGTAGACGAGCTCGTCGGACGAGGGCGGCGCCTTCGCGAGGATGCCCAGCCATCCGAATGGGTACACGCGCTCGAAGACGCGGATGTCGCGCGAAGGGATCGACGGACGGCAGACCCCGTGAAATCCGTCGCACCCGGCGATGAAATCGCATGTGACCTCCTGCGCCGCGTTGTCGTGGTGAAACCGCAGGCGGGGACGCGACGCGGTCAGGTCCGACAGTCTCACGCTGTCGACCTCGAACAGCAGCGGACGGCCCGTGGCCGTGCGCGCGTCGATCAGATCCTTGACCACCTCGTTCTGGCCGTAGATCGTGATCGTGCGCCCGCCGGTGAGGCCAGCCATATCGATGCGATGACGCTGGCCCGCGAAGGCGAGGTAGATGCCGCGGTGCACCATGCCCTCCCGGTGGAGACGTGCGCCAACGCCCACCTCGGTCATCAGGTCCACCGTGCCCTGTTCGAGGACGCCCGCGCGGACGCGCTCGATCACATGTTCCTGGCTTCGGTTCTCGAGAATGATGGAATCGATGCCCGCACGATGGAGGAGATGACCGAGCATCAGCCCGGCAGGCCCGGCCCCGACGATCCCGACTTGGGTGCGCAGCGTCCGCATAAGGGGTGGGATATCTTAATCCCGTGCTTGACGCATCGACTCGACGCACGGTGGCCGTTCTGCAGGTGCGCAATCCTCCCGTGAACGCGTTGAGCCCGGGTGTTCCCGAGGCGCTGATGGACGCCGTGTCAGCCGCCGAGCAGGATCCCAACGTCGCCGCCATCGTCGATCATGGGCGCAGGCAAGACGTTCATCGCCGGCGCGGACATCACGACGCTCGAGCAGGCCGCGTGGGGCGAGGCTGACGCAGCCGCCGATCTGCACGACATGCTGTCACGAATCGAGCACTGCTCGAAGCCGATCGTCATGGCGATACACGGCACCGCGCTGGGAGGTGGACTGGAGCTGGCGATGGCGGGCCACTATCGCGTGGCCGCCTCGAGCGCGCTGCTCGGTCAGCCCGAGGTCAACCTCGGCATCATTCCTGGCGCCGAAGGCACGCAACGCCTGCCGCGCCTCATAGGCATCGCGAAGGCGCTCGACCTGTGCGTCGACCGGAAAGCCGATGTCCGCGCGTGAGGCGCTCGCCGCGGGCCTGATCGACGCGGTGATCGACGGCGATCTCGCGGACGGCGCTGTCGCGTTTGCGGAGCAGGTGTCGTCGCGCGCCTGCGTCAGGACCAGCGAGCGCCGCGATCGCCTCGGGACCGATGCCGAGAACGCGCCGCTGTTCGTTCGGTGCGCTCGAACTGGCCGCCAAGGTCCGTCGCAGGCAAGTGGCTCCCGTGAAGGCCGTCGAAGCCATCAAGGCCGCCGCCACGTTGCCATTTGCTGACGGCTGCCGCCGCGAGCGTGAGCTCTTCTTCGAGTGTGTCCGGGGTGAGCAGGCGAAGGCGCTGATCCATGTCTTCTTCGCCGAGCGCGCGGCGGCGAAGGTTCCCGAAGCCTCCACCGCTCCGGCTTCCGATCACGCGCGTCGCCATCATCGGCGCCGGCACCATGGGGACGGGGATTGCGATGGCCTGCGCGAACGCCGGCCTGACGGTCGCGCTCGCCGATACGGAGGAGGCGGCCATCGACAAGGGCATGGCGGTCATTCGGCGCAACTACAGCGCGTCGGTCGCGCGGGGCCGTCTCACGCAGCGAGGCCGTGGAGGAGCGCGTCGCTCGCGTCACGCCGGGTGTGGGCTACGCCGCGGCGGCTGACGCCGATCTGGTGGTCGAGGCCGTCTTCGAGAATCTCGAGTTGAAGAAGCGCGTGTTTCGCGACCTCGACGCGGTTGCGAACCGCCAGTGCCTGCTGGCGACCAACACGTCCACGCTCGACATCGACGAGATCGCGCGCGAGACCTCCAGGCCCGAATGCGTCGTCGGCCTGCACTTCTTCAGCCCGGCGCACGTGATGCGCCTCGTCGAGATCGTGCGGGGCGCCGCCTCCTCGGCGACGACGATCTCGACCGCGCTTGCGATCGCCAAGCGTCTCGGCAAGGTTCCGGTCGTCGTCGGCAACTGCCGCGGGTTCGTCGGCAACCGCATGATGTTCCCGTACATGTACGAAGCGCAGTTCGTGATCGAGGAAGGGGCGACGCCCGAGCAGGTCGATCGCGCGCTGACGGATTTCGGCATGGCCATGGGCATCTTCGCGGTTGACGACATGGCGGGGATTGACGTCGCCTGGCGCGTGCGGCAGGAGCTCGGCCACTTCAGCCAGCCTGGCATCCGCCGTCCGCTCGTGCAGGACGCGCTCTACGCGATGGGCAGGTTCGGTCAGAAGGCGGGACAGGGATGGTACCGGTACGATCAGGCGTCCGCGCACGGTCCGCGTCCCGACGCCGGACCCCGTGGTGGCGGCGCTGATCCGATCGAAGGCTGCGAGCGCGGGCATTCCGCAGCGTCGAGTTCACGGATGACGAGATCGTCGAGCGCACGATCTACGCGATGATCAATGAGGGCGCGCGCGTGCTCGAGGAAGGCTTCGCCGCGCGGGCGTCGGACATCGACACGATCTACGTCAACGGCTACGGCTTTCCCGCGTGGCGGGGCGGCCCCATGTTCTTCGCGGATCGCGTCGGACTGCCGAACAATCGCCGAGCGGATCGCGCAGTTTCAAGACGAGCACGGCAGCCGATGGACGCTCGCGCCCCTTCTCGCGACCCTTGCGAAGACCGGCGGCACGTTTCGGGCGCTCGATCGGAGCCGCGTGTGAGGATTCTTCCAGCCGACACGCTCATCGACTACCGCGCGGATGGGGCCGTTCTGGCGCGCTCGCCGCACCCGCTCGGGCCGTATCCGGCGAAGATCACCGAGAGGCTGCGAGCATTGGGCGGTTCACGCTCCCGGCCGCACGTTTCTCGCACAGCGGGACTCGGCTGGCGGCGTGGCAGCGTCTGACATACGGCGCCGCCCTCGCCAGAGTGCGTCCCATCGCACAGTCCCTGCTCGATCGACGGCTGTCCGCCTCCCGTCCGCTCCTGATCCTGTCGGGCAACAGCATCGAGCACGGACTGCTGGCACTCGCCGCGATGTACGCGGGTGTGCCCTATGCGCCGGTCGCACCGTCGGTACTCGCTGCTCGCGCGCGAGTTTACGACGCTGCGCGCGATCTGGACCTCGCTGAACCCTGGCATGGTCTTCGCCGCTGACGGCGCACTCTTCGAGCGCGCGCTCGCCAGCGTCGCCGGCCCGGACGATCCGATCGTGACGTCCACGTCGACGCCGACCGCGTTGAAAACGACGTCGCTCGACGGAGCTGCAGGCGACGTGCGCCACGAGCGCCGTCGATGATGCGCACGCGCGCGTCGGTCCGGACACGGTTGCAAAGATTCTCTACACGTCGGGTTCGACCGGCATGCCGAAGGGCGTCATCAACACCCAGCGGATGCTCTGTTCGAACCAGGAGATGATTCTCGCCGCGCTTCCGCTCCTCGCCGAGCAGCCGCCGATCCTGTGCGACTGGCTGCCGTGGAATCACACGTTCGGCGGCAATCACAACTTCGGCATCGTCCTCTACAACGGCGGAACGCTGTATATCGACGAGGGGAAGCCGACGGCGGCGGAGTTCGACACAGACCATTGCGAACCTCGCGGAGATTGCGACAACCGCCTACTTCAATGTGCCGCGCGGCTACGACCTCCTCGTCCCGCGGCTGACGAACGATCCGGCGTTCGCGCGTCATTTCTTCAGCCGGCTCGAGATGCTCTTCTGCGCCGCGGCGTCTCTTCGTCAGGAGGTGGCGGACGGGCTCATTCGACTCGCGAACGAGGCGCGCGACGGCGCACGCATTCCGTTCGTGACGGGGCTTGGCGCGACGGAGAGCGCACCGATGGCGCTGTGTGCCGGCGATGCGGCGTTCACCGGCGGGCGAATTGGCGTGCCGGTGCCCGGCGTGGAATTGAAAGTCGCGCCGGTCGGTGACCAGATGGAAGGCCGATTGCGCGGTCCGAACATCACGCCCGGTTACTGGGCGAATCCCGAGTTGACACGCGAGGCGTTCGACGAGGAGGGCTACTACAAGCTCGGGGACGCGCTCGCGCTTCTTCGATCCGCAGGATCCGTCGAAGGGATTTGCGTTCCAGGGGCGCATCTCGGAGGATTTCAAGCTCTCGACGGGGACGTTCGTGCGGGTCGGGCGCGGTTCGGACGAGGCTGCTCGCGCACTTCGGCGATCTGGTCTACGACATCGTCGATCGCGGGACACGATCGCGAGTTCGTCGGCGCTCTCGTGTTCCCGAACGTTGCGACGTGCCGCGAGCTCGCGGGCATCCCGGGCGCGTGTTCGCCCCGACAGCTTCTCGACGCACCCGAGTGTCCTGGGACGGTTCGAGGAGCGCTTCGTCTCGTTCGCGGCGTTGCATCCGGCCAGCTCCACGGCGGTCGTTCGTGCGATTCTTCTCGAGGACCCCCCTGCGATCGACGCGCAGGAGACCACGGAAAAGGGCAGCGTGAACCAGAAGGCCGTTCTCGTCGCGACGCGCCGCGCTCGTTGCGCAACTCTACGGTGATGCCGGCCCAGGCATCCTGATCGACATTACGAACAGGACGGTCTCTCAGTGAGCAGCCGCATCACGCTCGATCCCGTCGCGCGTGGACGCCATCGACGTTCACGTCCATCTGGAATCGCTCGCTGCCACCGGCACGCAGACCGACAGCGATGCCAGAAAATATTTTGGCGAGACGAAGGTCCCGCGAGATCCTCAGGGGCTGGCGGAGTACTACCGGTCGCGCAAGATGGCGTTCGTCGTGTTTTCTGTCGACGAGCGGCTGTCCGGGCGGCCTCAGGTTCCCAACGACGAGGTGGCGGCGTTCGCGGCGGAGCACGCCGACGTCGCCATCGCGTTTGCCAGCATCGATCCGACGCGCGGCCCCGAGGGCGTCCGCGAAGCGCGCCGGCTTGTCTCGTCCGGGCTGGTGCACGGCCTCAAGCTGCACCCGCCGATGCAGCAGTTCTTTCCAAACGATCGCATCGCCTATCCGCTGTATGAAGTCTTCGCGGAGGCGAAGCTGCCCGTGCTGTTTCACACGGGCCACAGCGGCATCGGGACGGGCTCGCCGGGCGGCGGCGGCGTGCGGCTCAAGTACGGCCATCCGATGCCCATCGACGACGTGGCCGTCGATTTTCCCGACCTCCCGATCATCATGGCGCATCCGTCGTTTCCGTGGCAGGACGAGGCGATTTCGATCTGCCTGCACAAGCCGTCGGTCTACATCGACCTCTCGGGTTGGTCGCCGAAGTACTTTGCGCCGAACCTGGTGCAGTACGCGAACACGTTGCTGAAGCACAAGGTGCTGTTCGGCTCCGACTATCCGTGGATTGCGCCGGATCGATGGCTGGCCGATCTCGAGAAGACCGCCATTCGCGAGGACGTACGACCGCTGATCCTGAAGGACAACGCGGTCCGGCTCTTCGGGCTGCAGCCGCCGCCGGCGGAGCGGCACGCGATGACGGAGTTTCTCGAGCTGGGCGACGCGATCGCCCGGATGGTGCATCAGGGCGATCGCGTGGCGCTCGAAGGGTTCACGCATCTGATCCCGTTCGCGGCCGGGCACGAAATCATCCGACAGCGGATCCAGGATCTCACGCTGATTCGCATGACGCCCGATCTGCTGTACGACCAGATGATCGGATCCGGGCTGCGCGCAGAAGCTCGTGTTCTCCTGGGGCGGAAACCCCGGCGTCGGGTCGCTGCATCGGCTGCGGGATGCGGTGGAACAGTCGTGGCCGCGTCCGCTGGCGATCGAAGAACACAGTCATGCGGCGATGGCCAACGCGTACGCCGCCGGCGCCAGCGGCATGCCGTCCGCGTTCTTTCTGGGCTATCGGGGATCGGATCTCGCGTCGGTCAACCCCAACATCAAGTTCGTACCCTGCCCGTTCACCGGCGAATCGCTCGCCTGCGTGCCCGCGCTTCGGCCTGACGTCGCGATCGTGCACGCGCAGAAGGCGGATCGCGCTGGCAACGTGCTCGTCCAGGGGATCATCGGCGTGCAGAAAGAGGCCGTGCTGTCCGCGCGTCGCGCGCTTGTGACGGTCGAGGAGGTCGTGGATCGATTCGAAGGCGTCGGAACGAATGCGGTGATCCTGCCGTCCTGGGTGGTTGGCGCGATCGCGGTCGTTCCGGGAGGCGCCCATCCGTCGTACACGCACGGATACTACGATCGCGACAACGCCTTCTACCTCGCGTGGGACGCGATCTCGCGCGATCGCGATCGCTTCCAGGCGTGGATGCGCGAACATGTCATCGACGCCGCGGCCCGACGCGTTCCGGTCGCGGGCGTACGCACAGGTAACGGGTCCCCATGGAAACGAGCTATTCCGCGTCCGAGATGATGACCGTTGCCGCCGCGCGGGCGCTGGACAACGACGACATCTGTTTCGTCGGCATCGGCCTGCCCTCGGCGGCGTGCAACCTCGCGCGGTTGACGCACGCCCCTGGCCTGACGCTCGTGTACGAGTCGGGCACACTCGAGACGAAACCCCACGTCCTCCCGCTCTCGATCGGCGACGGCGAACTCTGCGAGACCGCGCTCACGACGGTGTCGGTGCCGGAGATGTTTCAGTACTGGCTGCAGGGCGGCCGCATCTCGGTTGGGTTTCTCGGCGGCGCGCAGGTCGATCGCTTCGGAAACCTGAACAGCACGGTGATCGGCGACTACCGGACGCCGAAAGTCCGTTTGCCGGGCAGCGGGGGAGCGACCGAGATCGCGACGTGTTGCGGCGTATCTATATCGTCATGCGCCAGACGTCACGTTCGTTCGTGAAGACGCTCGATTTCCTCACATCGCTCGGGCACGGGCCGTCCGGCCGCGAGCGGCGGGAGATGGGCGTGACGACTCATGGTCCGGCACTCGTCGTCACGGACTTGTGTATGATGAAACCCCACCCGGACACGATGGAATTCATCGTGGTCAGCCTGCATCCCGGCGTCACGAGGGATCAGGTCCGCGCGCAGACCGGCTGGGACGTTCGCTTCGCCGCCGATGTCGAGACGACGAGGGCGCCCGGTGCCGACGAGCTCGAGGCGCTCAGAGATTTGAACGCGCGGACCGCGCGCGCCCACGGTGCGGCGAGCGCCGAATAACCACCTCGAGGCCCACGTGATCATCGATTCTCCTTCGGACGCCGGAACGCAGCCGCTCCTGCTCTATCCGCCGTACCGGTCCACCATCAAGCGTGCGCCCTCGATTCCGCTGCTGCGGTTGCCGACGACCATCCGGGATTTGGCGACGCCGGTCTACGGGTATCTGCCCATCGGCGCGTCGGACAACGATTTGACGTCCCAGCACTCGGGCGAGCCGATTGGCGAGCGCATCATCGTGTCGGGCCGCGTGCTCGACGAAGACGGCCGGGCGATCCCGCACACGCTGGTCGAGATCTGGCAGTGCAACGCGGCCGGGCGGTACGCGCACGCGGTCGACGATCATCCGGCGCCGCTCGACCCGAACTTCACGGGATCGGGGCGTACGCTGACGGACGCCGACGGGCGCTATCAGTTCGTCACGATCAAGCCCGGCGCGTATCCCTGGCGCAATCATCCGAACGCGTGGCGTCCCGCGCACATCCACTTTTCGTTGTTCGGGCTGAATTTCCGATCGCGTCTGGTGACGCAGATGTACTTCCCGAACGATCCGCTGTTCTCCCAGGATCCGATCTTTCAGTCGATCCCGGACGAGCGGGCGCGTCAGCGCCTCGTCTCCGCGTTCGAACTCGACGCTCACGCGTCCCGAGTGGGCGCTTGGCTATCGCTTCGACATCGTGCTGCGCGGCCACGACGCCACGCCGTTCGAGCGCGCGCGATGACGACGACGGAGCGAGCGCCGGCCGCGCATCCGCGTCTGCCGGCGACGCCATCGCAGACGGTCGGCCCGTTCTTCCATTTCGCCTGCGGCACCGATCCCGCGCTGGGCCGCCTGACGGTGCCAGGGATCGGAGGGAGAGCGAATTCGCCTGCGGCTGCGCGTGCTGGACGGTGATGACGCGCCGGTCACGGACGCGCTGATCGAGATCTATCAGGCGGACGCGAGCGGTCACTATCCGGCGGATCAGGAACCGCCGTCCGATGGGTTTTCGGGATTCGGCCGGCTGGCCAGCGACGCCAACGGCACGTGCGTCTTCGAAACCATCCGCCCAGGCGTGGTGATCGACGAAGCGGGCCGGCGGCAGGCACCGCACGTCAACATCTGCGTCTTCGCTCGCGGCCTGAATCACCATCTGTACACCCGGCTCTATTTCCACGGCGATCCGGAACTGGCCGACGATCCCGTCCTCGCCTGCGTGCCAGCCGCACGGCGGCCGACGCTCGTCGCGTCGGCCGATCCCGAGAGCGCCGCGATGTGGGCGCTCGACATCCACCTCCAGGGAGAACACGAAACGGTGTTCTTCGACTTGTGAGCGCGACGGCATGAGCTCGTTCCTCCTCGACGGCCTCACGACGACCGACGCGCTGGCCGACGTGTTCTCGGACCAGTCGGTGCTGGAGGCCATGCTGCGCGTGGAATCGGCGCTTGCGCACGCCGAAGCGCGAGCCGGGCTCATTCCTGCCACGGCAGCGGACGCGATCGCGGGGTGCGCACGGCCAGACCTGTTCGACGCGGCGGCGATCGCCAGGGACGCGCGTCACTCCGGAACCGCTACGATTCCACTCGTGAAGGCGCTGATCGAGCGGGTCCAGCGCGAGAATCCCGCGGCGGCAGTGTTCGTCCACTGGGGCGCGACGAGCCAGGACATTGCGGACTCCGCGTTGATGCTGCTGCTCGCCCGCGCCGTCGAAGTCGTTCGACGGGATCACACGCGATTGCAGGAGCGCCTGCGGTCGCTCTCCGAGGCACACGCGCAGACCCTGATGCTGGCGCGGACGCTGCTGCAGCCCGCCCCGCCCATCACGTTCGGCCTGAAGGTTGCCGCCTGGTCCGCGGCGCTCGATCGCGGGTGGACGCGCCTCTCGGATGCGTGCCGTGACGGCCTGATGCTGCAGTTCGGTGGCGCGTCAGGCACGTTGGCCGCGCTCGGCACGAACGGCCTCGTCGTCGCCCGCGCGCTCGCTTCGGCGCTCGAGCTCGGGTACCCGGAGGCGCCATGGCACACGCATCGCGATCGACTGGCCGCGATCCTCACCAGCTGCGGAATCTACACCGCGACGCTCGGGAAGATCGCCCGCGATGTCAGCCTTCTCATGCAGAACGAGGTTGGAGAGGCCAGCGAGCGCGGCGGCGGCTCGTCGACGATGCCACACAAGAGGAACCCCGCCGGGTGCGCGATCGTGCTGGCGGCGGCGACGCGCGTTCCAGGTCTGGTGTCCACGTTTCTCTCGGGGATGGTGCAGGAGCACGAACGGGCCGTTGGCGGCTGGCACGCCGAGTGGCCCGTGACCGCCTCGATCGTTCAGTCGACGGGCGCCGCGCTGGCGGCGATGGCCGACGTCATCGAGGGCCTGACGGTCTATCCCGCCGCCATGCGCCGGAACCTCGACGCGACGAACGGAACGATTTTCGCGGAGCGGGCGATGATGCTGCTGGCTCCGGCGCTGGGACGTGATGCGGCGCAGCGCGTGATCCAGGAGACGCTGACGCGGGTCGGGGCGTCGGGGCGCTCGTTCGGCGATGTGCTTCGCGAGCACAAGGACGTCCACGGTGTCTTGTCCGAGGAGCTCCTCGATACGCTCGATCGACCCGAACACTACCTCGGGGTCGCGGACACGCTCCGTCGTCAACTCCTTCCGGCCGCGCCACCCGTGAGAATCGGCTGAGCATCGATGCCCTTCGCGACCCTCGCTGACCAGCATTGCTACTATCGCTTCGACGGCGCGGATGCCGCGCCGGTCCTCATCTTCTCGCATTCGCTGGGGCTGGACCACGCAATGTGGGACGAGCAGGTGGCCGATCTGCAGCCGCATCTGCGGTTGCTTCGCTACGACACGCGCGGTCATGGGGCCTCGAGCGCGCCGGCCGGCGGCTACGACGTGGCGTCCCTCGCGCACGACGTGCTTGCCCTTGCTGACGCCCTGCAGATCGATCGATTTGCGTTCTGCGGGCTCTCGCTCGGCGGCATGATCGGACAGTGGCTTGGCGTGCACGCGGCGGATCGGGTGACGCACCTGGTGCTCGCGAACACGTCGCCCAGGCCAGACGCGGATCTGATGGAGCAGCGGCGGCGTGCCGTGCTCGATCAGGGCATCGCCTCGATCGGCGACGCCGCCATGTCGCGATTCTTCTCGCCCGACCCGTTGCGGAAGAATCTGCCACGGGTCGCATGGGCCCGGCGGACACTGCTGGCGACGTCGGCGCAGGGATATGCCGGCTGCTGCGCGGCCATCCGCGACTGGGACGGACGTCAGACGCTGCGCGACATTCGTCCGCCCACGCTGATCATCGCCGGCGATCGTGATGTGCCGATGCCCTGGGACGCGCACAGCGCGATCCTCGCTCGCGACATCGCGGGTGCCCGCGTCGTACGTCTTCCGGCTGCGCATATCTCCAACATCGAACAACCGCGCTCCTTCAGCGCGGCGCTCGCGGAATTTCGTCCTCCGGCCGGCGGATCCCGACGCGGACGGCTTGACGATCCGTCGTTTCGTGCTCGGAGACGCGCACGTCGATCGCGCGATCGCCGCCACGACGGACTTCACGCGCGACTTTCAGCAGATGATGACCCGCTACGCATGGGGCACGGTCTGGACGCGGCCGGGCCTCGACATCCGCACGCGGCGGCTCCTCGTCCTCGCCGCGACCGCAGCGCTGGGGCGCTGGGAGGAATTTCGTCTGCACGTACGCACTGGGCTTGCGAACGAGCTGGAGCCCGCGGACTTGAAAGAGGTCTTGCTGCAGGTGGCGATCTACGCGGGCGTGCCCGCCGCGAACACCGCCTTTCAGATTGCGACGGAAGAGATGTCGCCGCGGAGCGGCGCCTAGCCGCGCCTCGCGATCAGTGCGCCGCTCACCCGCCATGCGCGTCAACCTGGTCCTGATCGGTCCGCCCGGCTCCGGGAAGGGGACCCAGGCCGTCAGGCTTGCCCGGCGGTTCGGCATTTCGCACATCTCGACCGGCGAAATCCTCCGCGAAGCCGTTCGCACGGATTCCCCGCTTGGCCGTCAGGTGGCCGCCACGCTCGCCACCGGCGCGCTCGTCAGCGACGCGCTGATGATCGATCTCGTACGCGAGCGCCTCGCGCAGCCCGACACGGCGGCCGGTTTCATCCTGGACGGCTTTCCACGCACCATCGTGCAGGCCGAGCTGCTCGACGAAATCCCGCAGGCGCAACCGCTGATCGTCGCGCTCATCGCGGTCACCAACGACGAGATCGTCCGTCGTCTCGGCCGGCGGCGCGTGTGCGATGCCTGCCACATCACGCAGTCGGTCACCGACGATTTGCACACCGATCCCTGTCCGTACTGCGGCGGCAACCTGCTGCCCCGCGACGACGATGCGCCCGAGACGGTCCTCGCTCGCCTGCGTACCTACGCGGCCTATGCGGATCCAGTCATCGCGCACTATCGCACGCGCGCGAGCTTCATCTCGATCGATGGAGCCGGAGCGACCGAGCAGGTGATGGGGGCGCTGGTGCGGGGGATCGAGGCGGCGCTGCGGTAGCAGGTTGCCGAAAACGCGCGGTCAATGGCTCGATGGCCGACGAGCGGGTGGCCTCTTGGCGCCGCGTGTTCCGCGTGATCCGCGGCCCTAGAAGGCAAACCGCGCCGCCAGCTGCAGCTGACGCGGCGGGTAAGCCGCCAGGCTTTGACCGAACGTGACGCGATCGACGAACGTGTCGGGCAGTTGATAGTTGCTCCGGTTGAACAGGTTGAACGCCTCGAGCCGGAGCTGGACGGACGTGCGCGATGACAATGGCACCCGGCGCGCGATCATCGCATCGAGCGTGACGTATCCCGGCCCCGTCAGGCTGTCCCGACCGGCATTGCCGAACGTGTAGGGCGGCGCGATCGCGAACAGCTGGCCGTGATAACTCACATAAGCGCCGTCGGTGGCCGGTGTCGCAATCACGTTCGGTCGATCGTAGGCGAACGTGCCACCACCCACGTTGCCGGTGTTGCTGTTGTCGAAGCTGACGCGCGGCGTGAAGGGACGGCCGGATTGCGCGGTGAAGACGCCGCTGACCTGCCAGTGCCGCAGCCAGGCGCGGGCGCTCGACGGCACCTCGTAGTTGGCGGACACGACGAGACGTTGCCTCACGTCGTAGTCCGACGGACCCCATTCGGCCGCGAGGTTCCGGCTGTCCTGCGGCGTGTTGTCGTCGCCGTCGGTGGCCAGGAACGCCGAAGTATCGTCCATCGAGTTCGAGAGCGTGTAGGCGGCGCGAAAGGAGATGCCGCGGCCCGGACGCCGTTGCGCGCTCAGCTCCAGCGCATGATACGAGGACGACGCCGTGGACTCGACCACCAGGATATCGCCGAATCCGCGGATCGGCCGCCGCGGATCGAGCGGGCCCGGACCCGGCACCGGTTGATTGATGTTCCGCTTCCGCACCAGATCGTTCCCGTACGACGTGACGTAACGCGCCGCGGTCGTGATCCCGCCAAACACCCGCTCGACGCCCGCCGTGACCTCCTGCGCGTAACCGGTCCGGAAATGCGGATCCATCGTGTTGATCGACGGCTGCGGCAGCACGTTCTTGCCCGACGCGAACGGCGCGTCGAGGCTCACGAGCTGCGTGGCGGTCGGGACGAAGAGCTGCAGGGTCCAGTACGGCTGGTTGAAGTAGAGCGCCGAGTTCTCGATCAGCGTGCCGCTGTCGTAGAAGATCCCGTAGCCGCCGCGCACGAGCAGCTTGCCGTCGCCGGTGACGTCCCAGCTCAGGCCGAGCCGCGGCGCGACGTTGTTGAAGTCCGACTCCAGGCCAGACCGCGGCACGCCATTCGCACCCACCTGCTGCAGCTGCAGCGTGCTCGCGTCGAAGATGCGCATGCGATCGTCGGTGTCGTACGGCGGCGCGTTGAACTCGTAGCGCACGCCCGCGTTGACCGTGAGACGCTGCGCGAGCCGCCAGTCGTCCTGCAGGAACCCGTTGATCGCCCAGGTGCGGAGCGCCTGGCGATTGTCGTTGGCCGCAATCAGCGTCACGCTCGGGTATCCCAGAAGCAGATCGCCGACCGGGCTGCCCGTGAAGACGCCCTGGAACGTCGCCTGACCTCGAGCGAACAGGTGGTTGTAGCCGTCGGACTGATAGGCGCGCAGCTCGCCGCCGGTCTTCAGGTGGTGCCGTCCCTTCTCGAACGTCAGCGCGTCGACGATGTGCCAGGTCCGCGTCGCGCGCGAGACGGGCAGGTTCGGATCGTCGCCAAGCGTTTCGTACCCGGGCAGGACCAGCGTCGGATAGCCCTGATCGATGGCGCTCGAGCGACGGACCGTCGATCCCGAGGGCCGCGAACTGGTTGGTGCCGGCGCTCTGCGGCGCGTTGTCGCGCGTCAGCATGTTCAGGCCGACCCGAAGCTCGTTCACGACGCGCGGCGACACCGACTGCGTGAAGCCGACCGCCAGGTTCTGCCCCTGGTCCAGTACCGAAATGCCGAAGCCGGGCAGGTTCCGCGCGCGCACGGGGAACGGCAGATCTTCGGTGTCGCGGCTGAAGCTGTAACGAACGCTCAGCGGGTTGTCGTGCCACAGCCGGAGGTCCGTCTTCACCGTCGACTGCACGGCGTCGCGGTTTGCGAGCGGCGAGGAGACGAAGTTCGCGTTGCCGGTGGTGCGATTGGGCGTCGGATACAGATTCGCGGCACGCACGCCCGCCGCACTCAGGCGGTCCTGCGGGATTCGATTGCCGGGGAACGGCTGGCCCGTGAACGGGTCACGGATCGTGATGCCGCTCTGACTGAAATCTCCGGCGCGCTCGGCCGCAGTCGGGACGTGCGCGAGGCGCGTGTCCGCCTGGTCGGCGTTGATGCCTTCGACGCTCACGAAGTAGAACGCCTTGTTGCTTCTGATCGGGCCGCCGATCGTTCCGCCGGTACTGATGGCGCTGCTGCGGCGGCGTCGGCGAGTCGGCCGGCTGAAGCACGTTGCGCGCGTCGAGCGCCGAGTCGCGGAAGAACTCGTAGGCGGTGCCGTGCACGTCGTTCGTGCCAGACTTCACCACCATGTTCACCTGCGCGCCTGCACTGCGCCCGTATTCGGCGTCGTAGGTGTTCTGGATGAGCGCGAACTCCTGCACCGCGTCCAGGCTCGGATTGATCACCAGACGGTTCAGGAAGAGGTCGTTGTTGTCGACGCCGTCGAGCAGGAAGTTGTTGGCGGCCTCGCGCGCGCCCGCGCTGTTGACGCCGGTATTGCCTTGCGTGGACAGGCGCGACCCCGGCGCCGCGGTGGCCATGCCGGGCGCCTGTGTCGCAAAACCCAGCGCCTCTCGCTCGCTCGACGGCAGCGCGAGCAGCGTCTGCGAATCGAAGACCTCGCCGACTGCGCTGTTGCCCGTCCGAAGCGACGTCGGGTCCGCGGTGACGACGACCTTCTCGCTGTACTGGCCGGCCGCCAGCGTAATCGGCACGATCGCCTTCACCGACGTCAGCAGCCGCAGGTTCTGCAGCACTTCCGGCCGGAAGCCGTCCCGCGCCGCCGTCAGCGTGTAGCTGCCGGTCGGCAGGCGATCGACGGCGAAGGTTCCGTTGGAGGACGTCGTCCCGCGCCGCGTCAGCCCATTCGCCTCGTTGATGACGAAGATGACGACGTCGGCGATCGGTGCGTTCGTGCTGTCTCGCACCTCGATCTGCATCGACGCCGTCGTGGACTGCGCCCAGCCCGCCCGGGTCGTCGTCACCAACATGACGAAGACGCCCAGCGCCAGGCCGAGCGACGCGCGGACTCGCTGACTCACGGCCCGAGGCTACTTCGCGACGATGGTGCCCTGCATGCCCGCGGCGAAGTGGCCGGGGAACGTGCAGACGAACGTGTAGGTGGCCGGCTTGGCGGGAACCTTGAACGTCACCTCGACAGTTTCTCCCGCGCCCGCCAGCGTGGTGGCGGCCAGCACGCTGGCTTTCATGGCCGGCGCGATGAAGTCGGTCTCGCGCGCCGTCATGCCGGCGCTGGTGAACGCGCTGGCGTCGGTACCGGGCTTGAGGATGACGACGTTGTGCGCCATCGCGATCTTCGGCATCGACCCGACGTTCTTCAGGACGATGTGCAGCGTCTCGCCGGGCTTGGCGGCGATCGTGGTGACGTCGTACTTCATGGTGTCGCTGCCGGTGATGTTGACCGTGCGCGCGCCTTTCGCCGCGGCAGCTGGCCGCCTGGGCAAACGCCAGAGCCGGCGTGACGAGCAGGATCGACGCGAGGAGGAGACAAATCGATGATTTCTTCATTTCTGTGTCCTTATCAATGAGATCGTGGCACGACGCTACAAGCCTTGGCATCCATGTTAACGCGAATACGCCCGTTCAGCTCGATACGCCCGCGCGAGGAGCGAAACCGGCGCCTGGACCTCGACCTCGGCGCCGGCATTCCGCAAGCCGCGGAGGATCTGCAGATGACAGCCAGGGTTGGCGGTGGTGACGATTGAGGCGCCCGTAGCCAGCACGTTTCGCACCTTCCGCTCGAGCAGCTTCTCCGATTGTTCCGGTTGCGTGATGTTGTAAATCCCCGCGCTTCCGCAGCACCACGCGGATTCGGCGAGCTCGACAAAGGACACGCCGGCAAGCGATCGCACGATCGCGCGCGGCTGGCCGACCACCTTCTGCCCGTGCGCCAGGTGACAGGAATCGTGGTACGTGACGCGGATGCCTTCGCCGAGCGGCGGCGCGTCCGGCCGGCGATAGTCGATCGAGACGAGCCATTCGTGAACGTCGCGGACCTTCCGGTCCCACTCGTGCGCCCGCGCGGCGTAGGTTTCGTCGTCGCCCAGCAGCGCGCTGTAGTGACGCAGGTGAGATCCGCAGCCGCCGGCGTTCGTGATGATCGCATCGTATTTGTCCGGCGGGATCAGGTCGATCATCCGCCGCGCGAGTGTCCGCGCCAGCTCACGCTCGCCGTTGTGGGCGTGGAGCGAGCCGCAGCAGGGCTGGACCGGAGGCGTGTAGACGATGCAGCCGTTGGCGAGGAGAACGTCGGCCGTGTCGCGATTCAGTTCCGGGAAGACCAGATCCTGCACGCAACCCGTCAACAGCGCGACTGTGGTAGCGCGCCTGGCCGTCGGGGGGCTGTTCCACCGGAGCGATCAGCGCGTTGGAGAAGACCGGTGCGATCCGGGGCGCCTGGGGCTCGAGGCGTCGCAACGCTGACGGCATGAGCCGAACGATCCCGAGCGTCCGCGCCAGCGCTTCCATCCCGCTCCGTTGGTAGAACCGCAGGAGACGGCCGGCTCCTCGAAGCGTCCGCGGATGCATGAACAGATACCCAAGCGTGACGCCGCGCCAGAACGAGCGACCAGGTCCGGAGCGCACGTGCGCCTGCTCGACGTCGTTGCGCGCCGTTTCGAGCAGCTCCGCGTAGTTCACGCCCGCCGGGCACGCGGTCTGGCAGGCGAGGCAGCCGAGGCAGTAACTCATCTCGTCGGCAAACGCGCCGGTCACCGCGAGCTCCTGATCGGCCACCGCGCGCATCAGCGCAATGCGGCCGCGTGGACTGTTCCGCTCGTGCTTCGTTTCGTCGTAGGTCGGGCAGGTGGGCAGGCACATGCCGCAGTGCATGCACTGCTGGATGATGGAGTAGTCGAGGGCCCGGAGCGTGCTGGCCACGATCAGTCGAAGATCTTTCCCGGGTTGAGGAGCCCCGCCGGATCCAGCGTCCGCTTGATCTGGCGCATGAGCTCGTAGCTGTCGTCCCCCAACTGACGCCGCAGCCACGCCTTCTTCGCGAGTCCCACGCCGTGCTCGCCCGTGATGGTTCCACCGAGCTCCAGTGTTCGAGCCACGATGGCGTCGAGCGCATGGTGGACGCGGTTCATTTCGTCCGCGTCGCGCTCGTCCGTGAGGAACGTCGGGTGCAGGTTGCCGTCGCCCATGTGGCCGAAGGTGCCGATCTGCAGTCCGTGTTCAGCGGCCGTCGTGGCGATGAATCCAACCATCGTCGCCAGCTCGCTTCTGGGGACGGTGACGTCCTCGAGAATGGTCGTCGGCCGCTGACGCGCGAGGGCCGAGAAGGCGCTTCGTCGCGCGGACGCCAGCGTCACCGCCTCCGCCTCGTCGCGCGCCGACCGCACGTCGCGAGCGCCGTGCGCCTGCGCGATGGCGTTCCATGCGCTGCGCCTCGTCGGCGACGGCGGCCGGATGACCGTCCGTCTCCATGAGCAGAATGGCTTCGCAGTCGGTCGGGAGGCCGACGTGCGCGTACTCCTCCACGCATCGCGTGGTCATCCGATCGAGGAACTCGAGGGTGCAGGGAATGATTCGCGCGGCGATGATGGCCGATACGGTCTCGGCCGCATCCTCAATCCGATCGTAGAGCGCGAGCATCGTTCGACGAGCGGCCGGTCTCGGCAGGACCTTCAGGAGCACTTCGGTGATGATGCCGAGCGTGCCTTCCGAGCCGATGAAGAGGTCTTTGAGAGAGTAGCCGGCGACGTCCTTGACGCACTTGTTGCCGAGATGGGCGACCCGTCCGTCTGGCAAGACGACCTCGAGGCCGAGCACGTAGTCGCGCGTCACGCCGTACTTCAGGCCGCGCAGCCCGCCGGAATTTTCGGCGACGTTCCCGCCAATCGTGCTGACGCGCATCGATCCGGGATCCGGTGGATAGAAGAGACCGTGGACGCCTGCGGCTTCGTCGATCGTCTGCGTGATGACGCCCGGCTGCGCGCGGATGGTCAGGTTGCGCGCATCCACTTCGAGGATCGCATTCATTCTCGCAAGGCACAACACCAGGCTGTCCGCTCCGGCTACGCTGCCGCCGCTCAACCCGGTCCCTGACCCTCGCGTCACGATGGGCACGCGATGCTCCGTCGCGACGCGAACGCAGCGAACGACTTCGTCGGTGGTGTGAGGAAACACGACGCCGCCAGGCCGCTGGCGCAGCGCGGCGGTGCCGTCGAACCCGAACGGAATCACGTCCTCGGGCTCGGCGAGCACCGCGGCGGCACCGACCACCTCACCAAGCGATTGCAGGAACGACGGGGACAGCGGCATCGATCATCCAACGACCTGCTGATCCTGCACGCCCAGCTTGTCGACCCCCAGCCGCATCCGATTCCCCGGCTTGAGATAGACAGGCGGTTTCTGACCGAGCCCCACTCCCGGCGGCGTCCCGGTCGAGATCACGTCACCTGGCTGCAGGCTCATGAACTTGCTCAAGTAGCTCACCAGATACGGCACGCCGAACACCATCGTCTTCGTCGACCCGTGCTGGTAGCGATGGCCGTCGACTTCCAGCCACATCTCGAGACTGTGCCAGTCGGGCACTTCGTCGGTCGTCACGAGCCACGGCCCGATCGGGCCAAACGTGTCGGCGCTCTTGCCCTTGACCCATTGCCCGGTGCCTTCGAGTTGATACGCGCGCTCGGACAGATCGTTCACCACGCAGAAGCCCGCAACGTGCTTCATCGCGTCAGCCTCGGTCACATATTTGGCTTCGGCGCCAATCACCACGCCGAGCTCGACTTCCCAGTCGGTCTTCTGCGATCCCCTCGGAATCACCACGTCGTCGTTGGGTCCGACGATGGAGGAGGTGGCTTTCATGAAGATGATGGGTTCGGCCGGCACCGCCATGTTCGATTCGGCGGCGTGATCCGAATAGTTCAATCCGACGCACAGGAACTTGCCCACGCGTCCCACACACGGGCCGAGGCGGGTCGTATCGCTGCGCGAGCGGCAGATCGTCGGGCTTCAGACGCCCTAGTCGATCCAGCGACTGTGGCAGCAGGGTATCGCCAGCGATGTCGGGTACCACCGCCGACAGGTCGCGCACGCGGCCCGACGAATCGAGCAGCCCGGGTTTCTCGTGTCCTTTCGGACCATAACGAAGCAGTTTCATGAACGCGAGTCCTTAAAACGAAGTTTCCAGTCTGCATTGTTCAAGACGCGTGGGGCCCCACCCCCACGCGCTATACGCGCTTCGCGCGACGCCCTTTGGGCTTGCCGCCGCTTCGCGGCAGCCCACTATCCAACTCCCAGCTCCTAGCTCCTGACACTAGTACGTCGCCCGTCCGCCCGTGATGTCGAAGACGGCGCCGGTCGTGAACGAATTGTCCTCGGAGGCGACCCACGCGATGAGGGCGGCGACTTCCTCCGGCGTGACGAACCGGCCGCGCGGAATCTTCGACAGCATGAAATCGATGAACGCCGGGGTCATCTGATCGAAGATCCGCGTCCGCGCGGCGGCGGGCGTGATGCAGTTCACCGCGATGTTCTCGCTGGCCAGTTCCTTCCCCAGAGACTTCGTGAGCGCGATGACGCCGGCCTTCGACGCGCTGTACGCGGAGGCGTTCGGGTTGCCTTCCTTGCCGGCCACCGACGAGATGTTCACGATCCGGCCGTATTTCTGACGCAGCATCGACGGGACGACGGCGCGGCAGCAGTAGAAGACGCCGAGCAGGTTGATGTCGATGACGCGGCGCCAGTCCTCGACCGGGTACTCCCAGGTTTTGTGATTCGGCCCTGCGATGCCGGCGTTGGCGACGAGGATGTCGATCGCCCCGAGGGCTGCGATCGTGGCGGTCGTGGCCGCGTCGACCTGTGCGGCGTTCGACACGTCGACCACCGCGGTGTGAATGCGGCCGCGACCGTCGAGCTCGTGCCGCCGTCTTTTTCAGCTCGTTGCCGTCCATGTCCCACAGCGACACGATCGCGCCGGAGTCGAGGAACCGTTCCACGGTTGCCCGTCCGATGCCTTGCGCGGCACCGGTGACGACCGCGCGGCGATTGGTGAGATCGATACGATTCATTGGCTCCTCTGTCTGCGCTGGAGCTCACGGATGAGGACGGAGACAACGGATTCAGGAAACGGAGCAACGAAGAAAACGGAGTTCAACGGAGCTGTCACGCTGTCGTCGGATCCGCTGAAGATCAGAGCTGCTGCGGCCGGCCGTAGGCCGGCCTTTGGAGGTCACGCCAGGCTCGGGGACAAGCAGCCCCGTGACGGTTTCGGCTGCTTGTCCCCGAGCCTGGCATGACCTCCAGCCGCGCGAAGCGCGGCGCAGCGGCGTACTCTCCGTTCGTCTTCGTTGCCTCCGTTGCTTCGTTTCTAAAATCCGTTCTCTTCGTTCCCTCCGTTCTCTCTCTCCGTCTTCTACCGCCCGTTCCTCGCCCCGTTGACCCCTAATGCGATTCTCTCGGCACCGCGTGTCCGCGGCTGCCGAGCAGGAAATCGAAATCGGCGCCCGGTGTCCGCCTGCATCACGTGACGGACGTAGAGTTGCGGATAGCCACCCGTGACGCCTGGTGCGGCGGGCGCGCGCCATTCGGCGCGCCGGCGCGCGAGCTCCGCGTCAGGGACGTCCAGCCGCAGGACGCGTTGCTCGACGTCGAGCTCGATCATGTCGCCGTCACGCACGAGTGCCAGCGGCCCGCCGACCGCAGCTTCCGGGCAGACGTGCAGCACCACCGTTCCGTACGCGGTGCCGCTCATGCGCGCGTCCGAGATGCGCACCATGTCGGTCACGCCGCGCTGCAGGAGCTTTGGCGGCAGGCCCATGTTGCCGACCTCCGCCATGCCGGGATAGCCCTTCGGCCCGCAGTTCTTCAGGACGAGCACGCAGTCCTCGTCCACGTCCAGTTCGGGATCCGAGATGCGCGTCTTGTAGTGCTCGATGGTCTCGAAGACCACCGCGCGGCCGCGATGACGCATCAGACGAGGCGACGCCGCAGACGGTTTGAGCACCGCGCCATCCGGCGCAAGGTTGCCCCGCAAGACCGCGATGCCGCCATGCGCGACCACAGGGCGTTCAATCGGCCGGATGACCTCGGCGTTCCAGTTGGCCGCCTCGCGGCAGTTGTCCCAGATCGTCTTGCCGTTCACCGTCGGCGCGTCGCGATGCAGGAGATCGCGCTCCGCGAGCGCACGCATCACCGCAGGCAAGCCGCCGGCGTAGTAGAAGTCCTCCATCAGGAACCGGCCGGACGGCTTCAGGTCGACCAGCGTCGGCACGTCGCGGCCGAGCCGATCCCAGTCATCGAGCGTCAGCGGCACGCCGACGCGTCCCGCCATGGCCAGCAGATGGATCACCGCGTTGGTCGATCCGCCGAGCGCGCCGTTGACCCGGATCGCGTTCTCGAAGGCCTGGCGCGTCAGAATCGTCGAGATCCGCACGTCGTCGCGCACGAGATCAACGATGCGGCGACCGGCCTCGTGCGCGAGCGCCCGGCGGCGGGAATCCACCGCCGGCAGCGCGGCGTTCTGGGGCAACCCGAGGCCGAGAGCTTCGACCATCGACGCCATCGTCGAGGCCGTGCCCATCACCATGCAGTGGCCCGCCGAGCGCGACATGCAGGCTTCCGCCTCGCCGAATTCGCGGAGGCTCATCGTGCCGGCCCGGACTTCCTCACTGAAGCGCCAGACGTCGGTGCCCGACCCGATGTCTTCGCCGCGGAACTTGCCGTTCAGCATCGGGCCGCCGGACACGACCAGCGACGGGACGTCGCAGCTGGCCGCGCCCATCACGAGGGCCGGCGTGGTCTTGTCGCAGCCCACCATCAGGACGACGCCGTCGATGGGATTGGCGCGAATCGACTCCTCGACATCCATGCTCACGAGGTTGCGATAGAGCATGGCGGTGGGGCGCATGTTGGATTCGCCCGTGGAGGTGACGGGAAACTCGAGGGGCAGGCCGCCGGCTTCCCAGACGCCGCGCTTCACGTGATCCGCGAGCGTCCGAAGGTGCGCGTTGCACGGGGTCAGCTCCGACCAGGTATTGCAGATGCCGATGACGGGGCGGCCGTCGAAGACGTCCTCCGGCAACCCCTGGTTGCGCATCCAGCTTCGGTGGATGAATCCGTCCTTGTCGGCCTTGCCGAACCATGCCGCGGATCGCAGCCCGCGCACCGGCTTGTCGTGCACCCTCGTGACTCCTTCGCGCGTTCGATTCTGCGCGCGTGACGCCTGGATTGTATACAATGCCGGCCACGCCTGAAGTTCGAACACCAATCATGGCACCTCTGCCGCTCCAGCATCGACCCGTTCGTGCGCCGGCCGCGCCGCCGACGCGGGCGCGACACGTCGTCACGACGTTTGCGGTGACGCTCGCGATCATCACTTACATCGATCGCGTCTGTATCTCGCAGGCCGCGCCCGCGATGCGCAACGACCTGCAGCTGACGGCGGTGCAGATGGGGTGGGCGTTCTCGGTGTTTTCGTGGGCGTACGCGCTCTTCGAGATTCCCGGCGGGTGGCTGGGCGATCGGATCGGCCCGCGCCGCGTGCTGATGCGCATCGTCATCTGGTGGTCGCTCTTCACGGCGGCCACCGGCTGGGTCTGGAACTTCGTGTCGCTGATCGTCGCCCGCGCGCTGTTCGGAGCGGGCGAGGCAGGCTGCTTTCCCAACCTGACGAGGGCGTTCACGACGTGGCTGCCGCTCGCGCGAGCGCGAGCGGGCGCAGGCGATCCTGTGGCTCAGCGCGCGCTGGGGCGGCGCGTTCACGCCGCTGCTCGTCGCCTTCTTCCTGGACTACGTGACGTGGCGCCGGGCGTTCGAGATCTTCGGGCTGGTCGGCATCATCTGGGCGATCGCGTTCTATCGCTGGTATCGCGACGATCCACGGACGCACCCGTCGGTGAACGAGGCGGAGCTGGCGCTGCTGCCGCCGCCGGCGCGGACCGCGACCGTTCATGGACCGATCCCCTGGGATCGGTTCCTCACGCGCCCCGCCGTCTGGCTGCTGTGGATTCAGTACGTCTGTCTCTGCTACGGGTGGTGGTTCTACATCACCTGGCTGCCGACGTATCTGCGGGACGCGCGCGGCCTCGGCCTGAAGCAGGGGGCCGTCCTCGCGGGCCTGCCGCTGTTTCTGGGAGGCCTCGGATGCCTGGTGTCGGGCTACCTGGCGCCGCACCTCGCGCGACGGACCGGCAGCGTGGCCCGGTCGCGTCGGATCCTGGCGGTGACCGGCTTCGTCTGCGCCTCGATCGCCATCATCGTGTTCACGCGGCTGCAGAATCCGACGCTCGCCATCCTCGCGCTGAGCATCTCGAGCTTCTTCAACGACTTCGTGATGCCGACGTCGTGGGCGGCGTGCATGGACATGGGCGGGCGCTACTCGGGGACGCTCTCGGGCAGCATGAACATGATGGGCAACATCGCGGGCGGCTTCTCGCCGCTGGTGGTCGGGTATCTCCTGGCGTGGACCGCGAACGACTGGACGTTGACGTTCTACATCTCGTCGGCGATTTACATGATCGGCGGCGTGTGCTGGCTGTTCCTCGATTCGCATACCTCGATCGAGGACGATCCGGAGCCGGCGAGGGCCTGATTCCATGTACGAGCAACGCGCGACCGCGACGACCCCGATCTCGCAGACCGAACGCGTCATTTTGACGCTGCGCGAAATGCTGCTGCGCGGTGATTTCGCTCCCGGCGAACGGCTGGCGGAGTTGACCCTCGTCCGCCGGCTGAACGCCTCGCGGACGCCGGTGCGGCTCGCGCTCGACCGGCTCGCGCGCGAGGGTGTGCTGGAATCGCTGCCGGCGGGCGGGTTTCGGGTCCGCGAGTTCGCCATCGCGGACATCTGGGACGCGATCGAGGTTCGAGGCGTGCTCGAAGGCACGGCGGCGCGCTTCGCGGCCGAACGTCTGTCGGAGCCGGACGAGCTGCTGCGCCTGCGTCTCTGTTGCAGGGACGCCGAACAACTGCTCCCGATGAGCCTCGAGAACTTCGTCCGCTACGTCGAGATCAACGACGCGTTCCACGCCGAGTTGTGGCGTCTGGCGAAGAGCCCGATGCTCGCGCGCACGATCGAGAGCTTGATTGCGCTGCCGTTCGCGGGACCGGGCGCGCTGGTGTTCGCCAGCACCGAACCGTCGGAGCCGACGAACCTGGCGATCATCGCGATCGAGCACTTTCGCGGGATTGTCGACGCGATTGCCAACCGGGAAGGCACGCGTGCCGAAGGGCTTGCCCGTGAGCACGCGCGCCTCGCGCGGCGTCATCTCGCGAGCGCGCTCAAGGATCGCGAGGTGTTCAATCGCATGCCGGGCGCGTCGCTCGTCCGGTTGCCGGTTCCAATCGGGGCGCTATAGGCTGTGAGGACGTCGCGGGAAGGGGACGAGGACGTGAATACTCCGCCACGAACGACCACCGATTCGACGTCGCAGACCGATCGCGTGATCCTCACGCTGCGCGAGATGCTGCTGCGCGGCGATTTCCGGCCGGGCGAACGGCTGGCGGAATTGACGCTGGTTCCGCGGCTGCAGGCATCGCGCACGCCGGTGCGCCTGGCGCTCGACCGGCTGGCACACGAAGGCCTGCTCGAGCCGCTGCCGGGCGGGGGCTTCAGGATCCGCGAGTTCGCGATTGCCGACATCTGGGATGCGATCGAGGTGCGCGGCGTCCTCGACGGGACGGCCGCGCGGCTCGCGGCCGAGCGGCTTGCCGATCCGGATCAGCTCGGAGAGCTGCGCCGGTGCGCGCGCGAGCTGGAGCGCCTGTTCCCGCGTGACGACCGCGCAGTTCGGACGCTACGTGGAGATGGACGAACGGTTTCACGGCGAGCTTCGGCGGCTCGCGAACAGCGCGATGCTCGTGCGGACGATCGAAGGCGTCATCGGACTGACGTTTGCCGCCTCCGGCGCCTTCATGGCCGTCAGCGACCACGACACCGCCAGGACCGATGTGATCGTGAACGAATATCACCGGTCGGTGGTCGAAGCCATCGAACATCGCCAGGGCACGCGCGCCGAGAGCCTCGCGCGCGAATATTCGCGGCTGGCGCGCCGGAACCTGGTGCGCGCGGTCCAGGACAAAGACCTGTTCCGCCGCCTGCCGGGCGCGTCGCTCATCCGCGTCCCGGTGAGCGGGCACATGGTTCGGTAAACATCCCGTTCGGACCCGCTGTATATATCCCTGGCTGCATGCAGACGATCAGCCCCCTGCATGCCACGCGCGCGCATTGGTGCGGCGCCTCGACGACAGGACGCTCATGACACGTTCGGGTCTCCCGATATCCCTGGCTATCCTCCTCGTCGCGGCCGGCCTCCGCGTCGGCGCCCTCGGCGCCCTGGGGTCAGACCGCAGCGCCGTCGAAACGGGGTCAGATCCCATGGCCGCCGCCGGTGCAGAAGGTCGCCGACATCGTGCCGGCGCTCTCGGCTGACGCCGAGCTCAAGACGTTCCACCTCCCCCCGGGTATCACGCGCAGCTGGTCGCGAGCGAACCGCTCGTGACGGATCCAATCTGGGTCGACTTCGACGCCGACGGCCGCATGTACGTCCTCGAGATGCCCGGGTTCGCCATGGACAAGACCATGGCCGATTCGCGCGAGCCCATCGGCCGCATCGCCGTCCTCGAAGACACCAACGACGACGGCAAGATGGACAAGCGGACGGTGTTCATGGACGGTCTCGTCCTGCCGCGCGCGCTCAAGGTGCTCGCCAACGGCGTGCTCGTCGGCGAGCCGCCCAACCTGTGGTTTGCCAAGGACACTGACGGCGATCTCAAGGCCGACACAAAAGAGCTCGTGCGTAACGACTACGGCCGGCTCGAAGGCAATCTGGAACACAACGCGAACAGCTTGTGGTGGGCGCTCGACAACTGGATCTACACCTCCGAGCACGACTGGTATCTGCGGTTGAAGAACGGGAAGTTCGAGGTCCAGAAGACGCTGAGTCGCGGCCAGTGGGGCGTCGGCATGGACGACGCCGGGCGCATCTATCGCAACGTCAACACCGAAGCGCTGTTCGCCGACATCGTGCCGGCCAGCTACTTCATGCGCAACCCGAACGTGGTGCGCACGCGCGGGCTCTACGAAGATCTCGTCGATCCCAACAAGACCGCCATCTGGCCGGTGCGTCCGACGCGCGGCGTCAATCGCGGCTACCGCGAAGAGCTGCTGCGGCCGGACGGCTCCGCCGCCTACTACACGGGTGTCTCCTCGCCGATGATCTATCGCGGCGACCGGCTTCCGAAGGAGCTCCAGGGAAACGCGTTCGTCGTCGATTCGCCAACCAACCTGGTCCACCGCCTCGTCGTCGAGGACGACGGCAGCGGGAGGATCTCGGCGCGTGACGCGTACCAGAAAGGGGAGTTCCTCGCGTCCACGGACGAGCGCTTCAGGCCCGTCAATCTGTTCTCCGCCCCCGACGGCACGATCTACGTCGTCGACATGTATCGCGGCGTCGTGCAGGACGTGCAGTTTCAGACCGAGTATCTGAAGGACTACATCGTCAAGCACCAGCTCGAGCTGCCGGTCGGCAACGGCCGGATCTGGCGCGTCGTGCACGACTCGACCACGGCGCGACCGGAAGCCGGCGCTCTCGAAGGAAACGCCGGCGGGGCTCGTGGCGCTGCTGTCGCATCCCAACGGCTGGTGGCGCGACACGGCGCAACAGCTGCTCGTGCAGCGCGGCGATCGATCGGTGGTGCCGGCGCTGAAACAGCTCGCGCTGAACGCGCCGGATCCGCGCGCCAGGCTGCACGCGCTGTGGACGCTCGATGGCCTCGATGCGATCGACGAAGACACCGTCGCGCAAACCCTGAACCACGTGTCGCCCGATGTCCGCGCCGCGTCGATACGCCTGTCGGAGCGGTGGATCGGACAGCCGGACGATCGTCTGCAGGCTGCGGTGTTGCAGCAGATGAACAATCCGAACTGGACGGTCCGACGGCAGCTGGCGGCCTCGCTCGGCGCGCTGCCGGAGGCGCAGCGGCTCGAGACGTTGACGACGCTGCTCGGCCGCTTCGGCGACGACCCGATTACCGTGGACGCCGCGATCAGCGGGTTGAAGGGTCAGGAAGCCGCCGCGCTGAGCGGCCTGCTCGCCAGCAAGACAGAAGCGAACCAGACGCCTCGATCCGATTGCGATGCTCGCGGGGGCTGCCACGAAAGCCGGCGACAAGACCGCCGTGCAGCAGATCATTGCCGCCGCTGCCGATACGACGCGCGCCGAGCCGCAGCGACTCGCGCTGCTTCGGGGGCTCGACGCGGGCTTGAGCGGGGCGGCCCGGAGTACGGGCGGTCTCGTCGCAGCCACGGGTGCGGCTGCTGCCGCTGGAGCGGCCGCTCCTGGAAATGCGGGCGGCTTTGGTGGTCGAGGCCGCGGCGGCCAGACCGGCGGAGGCCGCCTCTTTACGGAAGAGCCGACCGCGCTGACCGGGCTGGCGTCGGGATCGGGTGAGATCGCGACGCTCGCAAAGCAGATCGTCGCGAGGATCACGTGGCCGGGCAAGCCGGCGCCGGCCGGACCGGCCGTCGCCCCGCTGACGCCGCAGGAACAGACGCGATATGCTGCCGGCGCGGAGATCTACAAGAATATCTGCATCGCGTGCCATCAGCCCGATGGGCAGGGGAAGGAACACGTCGCGCCGAGCCTCGTCGGATCGAAGTTCGCGCTCGCGCCGCCGACGGTGCCCGCCCGCATTCTGCTTGCCGGCAAGGAAGGCACGATCGGGTTGATGCCGCCGCTGAACATGCTCAACGACGATCAGATCGCGGCGGTGCTCACATACGTCCGGCGGGAGTGGGGCAATACGGCGTCGGCCGTGGATCCGGCGACCGTGAAGGAAGTGCGCGGGCTGACCGCCAGCCGCACGCGTCCGTGGACCGAAGCGGAATTGTCGCGGCTGCTCAGCGGCCGCGGCGGGGGCTAGGTAGATGGTGTGGTCCGGCGGGGCGAAGCCCCCGGTCTTGGAGGATTCGAGCATGATGAAACGCACGTTGCTGACGGCGGCAATCTTCGTGGCCGGAATGGTGGCTGGAATGTCGATGAAGTCCGGATCGATCGTGCACGCACAGGGCGGCTCGCACGTCTACGAGATCCGCACCTACACGGCGCCCGACGGAAAGCTCGACGCCCTGAAGGCCCGCTTCCGCGACCATACGATCGCGATCTTCAACAAGCACAACATGAAGAGCGTCGGCTACTGGACGCCGCAGGACGCGCCGCTCTCGCAGAACACGCTCATCTACATCCTCGAGCATCCGAGCCGCGACGCCGCGAAGGCCAACTGGGCCGCGTTCGGAGCCGATCCCGAGTGGGTGAAGGCCAAAGCCGCACTCGGAAGTGGACGGTAAGCTGACGACCAAGGTCGAATCCGTGTTCGTCGATCCGACCGATTTCTCGCCGATCAAGTAACCATATGAAACGAGCTCTCCTTGGCGCCGTTCTGCTCTTCAGCACCGTTCTGACCGTTGAAGCCGTGGTGCCCATGGCTGGCACGCAGACCCCGACCGCGGCTCCTCCAACCGAAGGCCGCGGCGGGACGACGGCGCCGGCGGCCAGTCCGGGACGCGGCGGCGGCTTTCGCAATCCCGCGGCGGCGCTCTACACGGAGAACTGCGCGGGCTGCCATGGCGCGGATCTCACCGGCGGCCGCGCGCCGAGCCTGTTCGACAGCGAATGGCTGCACGGCAGCGACGACGAGAGCATCGCCAAGAACATTCATGAGGGCTTTCCCGCCGCGGGGATGATCGCGTTCAAGGACGTGCTGAGCGATCAGCAGATCTGGCAGCTCGTCGCGTATATCCGGACGCAGGCCGCCAACCTGAAGGGCAAGCCGGCGTACGTGCCCGACCCGGCGAACCAGATCGTCAAGTCGGAGAAGCAGACGTTCAAGATCGAGGTCGTCACCAAAGGCCTCGAGACGCCGTGGGCGATCGCGTTTCTTCCCGACGGACGTCTGCTCGTGACCGAGCGGCCCGGCCGGCTGCGGATCATCGAGAACGGCAAGCTCCTGCCCGAGGGGGTGAAGGGGTTGCCCAAGGTCTGGGAGAAGCAGGACGGCGGGATGTTCGACGTTGAGGTCCACCCGCAGTACGCGAGCAACGGCTGGATTTACCTCTCGTACTCGGAAGTGCTGCCCGGCTACACGCCGCCCGCGACACCGCCTGCAGACGCATCGGCTCCCGCCGCGGCGGCGCCTGCCGGCGCAGGGCTGGACGCGGCGGACGTGGCGGTCCTCCCGATCCGCCGACGATGACGGTGATCGTGCGCGGGAAAATCAGCAAGGACAACCAGTGGGTCGATCAGCAGGTCCTGTTCCGCGCGCCGCCGGAGGTGTACAGCTCGAGCAACGCGCACTACGGATCGCGCTTCATCTTCGACAAAGAGGGGCATCTCTTCTTCACGCTCGGCGAGAAGCAGCAGATGATGGACGCGCAGGATCTCTCGAAGCCGACCGGCAAGATCCATCGCGTGAACGACGACGGATCGATCCCGAAAGACAACCCGTTCGTCGGCCGCTCCGGCGTCGTCCAATCGATCTGGAGCTACGGTCACCGCAATCCCGCAGGGGCTCGCCTGGGATCCCGTCAGCGGCAAGTTGTGGGAATCGGAGCACGGGCCGCAGGGCGGCGACGAGATCAACGTCATCGAGCCGGCGCACAACTACGGCTGGGGCGTGATCACGAACGGCGTGCAGCCGGGCATCACGAAGCGGTCGCAGGAGGGGATGGAGCCGCCGATCGTGTACTGGACGCCGTCGGTCGCGCCGAGCGGCATCGCGTTCTATGCCGGGCGACAAGTATCCGGGCTGGAAGAACAACCTGTTCGTCAGCTGCCTCGGCGGGCAGCAGGTGAAGCGCCTCGAGATCAGCGGCAACACCGTCACGCACGAGGAGATCATCTTCAACCAGTTCGGCCGCGTCCACGACGTGATCGTCGGACCGGATGGCTATCTCTACACGACGCTGCAGCTGCCCGGCCGCGTGCTCTCGGACTCCACCGAAGGCATGGTCGTCCGACTGATACCGCAGTAACCGATCCGTGTCGTGCTAAAGGTGCTGATGGTGCTGGTCGTGCTAGGGTGCTGGTGCTAGTGGTGCTGGCGGTGCTAGGGTGCTGGCCTGCTAGTGGGCTGGCGGTGCTAGGGCGCTGGTGCTAGTGGGGGCGGAGTCGGCGTGAGGCCGTGTCGGCGCATGATCTCCGCCATCTTGGCGCGGTCCGGTGGTCCACCGGCCGTCGCGTTCATCACCTCGGCCGCCTCCCGAAAATACTGCGGACCAAGGGCGGCCGGCGTGACAAGGCAGAGCGCCTTCACGTCCTGGCTGCCGTTGTTGTCGAATCGGTGAATAGCGCCGCGCGGAATGCAGAGGGCCTGTCCCGGCCCGACATCGATGCGGGTCCCGTCAACAGTCCAGGTCAACACACCGACGATTCCGTAGACCGTCTCCTCGTAATGGTTGTGGCTGTGCGCGGGAGCCGCCAGGTGCTGCGCGGACGGGACCGTGAGCTCAAAGGCCGCGACGCTGCCAGTCGAGTCGTCTCCAGTGAGCAGGAAGCGTACAGGCCAGCGGTCCGAGACGGATGGTCTCATCCGATGGATTGACATGGAGGCCGGTTGTCTCCGGTGGCATGGCGTCTCTCCTGAGTGACAAAGGTTACCGTGAAGGCCGCGGGCGCCAAACCGCGTCCGGCTTCCATGTGGCGCGGTCGGGTTGTTGGGCGACGCGGTAGCCGACTTCGAGCAGAATCTGGAGGTCTTCCACGGCGCCGAGGAGATCCCAATCGGCTTTGATCACGTCCGATGCGTTGTGATAGTCGTTGGCGATATACCCAGCGCGCTTCATGTCTCCAAAGCTCGCGGGTTTCCCGACATAGTCGACGCCTGGACTGGTTTCCAGTGATGGGACGCCGACGCGGGCGAATTCGTAGTGGTCGGAACGGAAGTAGAAGCCCATCTCAGGCGCCGTATCTCCTGTCAGGATGCGGCCCTGGCGTTGAACGGCATCAGCCGTGAGATCGTCCAGAGTGGAATTGCCCATACCGACGATGCTGAAATCTCTGGTGCGCCCCCATCCCCAGTTGCTGAAATAGTCGAGATTGATATTCGCGACCGTAGACGCGAGAGGATAGAGCGGATGGGTGACGTAGTAATGCGAACCCAAGAGTCCTTTTTCCTCGGCCGTCGGCCAAAGGAACACGATGGTGCGTTTCGGTCGCGGATTGAGCGAACGAAAGGCACGGGCAAGTTCAAGGACGCCGGCGGTTCCGGCGGCGTTGTCGCTCGCCCCGTGAAAGATCCGGTTCCCTTCTCGACCGTGGTGGTCCCAGTGGCCGCTGTAAATCACGTACTCGTTCTTGAGAACCGGATCACTGCCTTCAATCTTGGCGAGAATGTTCTGCGATTCGAACCTGCGCACCTGGTTGGTCACCGTTATGGTGACGCGCGCAGAAAGTGCGACGGCCCGGAAGCCGGGCGCGGCGGCCGCGGCGCGTGCTTTGTCGAAATCGTTGCCGGTGGCCGCGAATATCGCGGCGGCCTTATCGAGGCTGACAAGAGCTTGCGCTTGTAACTGCTGGCGTTCGTTGCCGTCACGCAGGGTCATGTTCTCGCGCGCGTTGTTTTCCCAAACGTAACGAAACGGCTTGGCGGGCGGAACAAGGAGGACTGCGGCTGCTCCGTGGTTGAACGCGGTGGCCAGCTTTGTTCCGGTTCGGCCGTAGACGGTCAGGGCGTTGCCCAAGAAGACACGTTCGTCGAGCTTGGTGGAGTCACCGGGGTCGGCGACGGGCGGATCGCCGGTGATGACGATGACAGTCCTGCCCTTTACATCAACACCGGCGTAGTCGTTCCATTGGTATTCGGGCGCCACGACTCCGTAGCCGGCAAAGACAACATCGGACTCACGGACTTCGATCCGCTCGTCAGGCAGATTCGACCACAGGACAAAGTCCTCATGCGGCGACATCGGAATACTCGTGCCGCTAGCGGTGATCGCGAGGGTGCCTTGCGAGCGAGTAGCCGTACAAAGGCACCTTCTGCACAAAGCCGCCTGTCGGTGTGCCAGGCTGGAGGCCGATGCGTTTGATCTGCGAGATGACATAAGCGACGCTTTTTTCCTCGCCAGGAGTGCCCGGGAGGCGGCCGTCGTATACGTCAGAGGAAAGTTCCCGGATATGGCGCACCAGATTGACGGGCGTTATCGTCGCGGCCGCTGTTCGCAGGTCGGGTAGCGTCGATGTCCTGGCGGCTGGCAGTCCTCCCAGAACGCAAACGAAAAGCATGCAAGCCGCGCGATGTCTCAATGATTCCTCAACCGATTGGGGCGTAAGTGTAAGCCGTTGGAACAACAGAGGGCAATTGCGGCCGAAAGCGCTGCAACCCCTTGCCGCCGCCCACTCGGCAGTGATCGACTCACTCGACGGCTCCTCGTTCCCGCAAGAAAGTTACGGTACCGCGTTTGTCCCCGTGAGGATCGTCAGGGAACCGTAGCGCATACCCCAAAGGCGTGCACTCGACGACTTCGTCCGGCCGCTCATAGTGGCCCGGAAGTTTCACACGTATGCTGAGGTCGGCGCCGTGGGTCACCAGCAATTGCACCATCGGTAGGCCCCCATCCTCGAACTGCGTGACAGCGTGGAATATGGCCGTTTGCCCGCCGACGCCAGCGGCATCCGTCATGGCCCGCGCGTTGACGTCCGCCCCGCGATTGAGCAGCAGGAGTGCCGCTTCAAGAGTCCCGAACTCTGCGGCTACATGCAGCAGGGTCGCTCCCTGGAGCAGGAGGCGGCGACCGCCCGTGCTGCCACAGTCCAGTTCAGGAAATCGGCGGTGCACCAGCCGCGGATCAGCATCGAGTTGCTCCATCAAGCCTTTGAGCGGCGGACGGAGGACCTCCAACACGCCAGGCGCGTTGTATCGCGTCGTCCCGCCTGCGGCGAGCAGCATGTCGATGCAGGCGCTCAGTCGCTCCGGTGAACGGCCGTAGGTGCCGATCACGTAATCCAGTGCTGTGGCGCCACGGGCATGACAGTTCGGATTCGCCCCACGATCCAAGAGCCATTCGAGCGCCAGCGGATCCACGGACTCGCACGGCGCAAAGATAATTGGAAACTCTCCATTCCACTCGGCATTCACGTCCGCACCGTACAACACAAGAAGCTCCATCATCGGAATGCGCTCCCCCTTGAGTGCCGCTCTCATCAGCGGACCGTCCCCGCCCTGGTGCACATCCGAACCGTTTTCGATCATCCATTTCGCCATGGCCAATCGCGCGGGACCGGGCGGCTCCCACGGAACCCGGCATTCAGAGACCCATGTCAGCGGGCCGTTCTTCCCATAGCCAAGCGGGGCACGGTGCAGCTCCGGGTGCCGGGTCATCACGTCTTTGACCCGCGTGAGATCGTTGCTGTCGATCGCCCGCTTCAGGTGCCCAATCTGGCCGAATGAATCGACATAGGTCTTCAGCTTGGGCCAGCTCGGAAATCCATAGCGACGAGCGATCTTGAACAGCGCATCGGCGAGCGACCTGGCGGTGCCGGCCTTCAAGAGGTCCTTGGCTTGGCCCTTCAGATGCCGGAGATTGGGACGGTCGGGAAGAGGGCGGGGCGTCTCTTGCGGATCAGTCGACATAGCGACCTCCTTTCATCGAGCCGCCCGTTGTCCGCACATCGGGCTGAAAGAAGGTTCGCGAGACGTGGCTGAGAACAGGTGGGCTTCTACCCTTTCCGCGGACCGGATGCGTCCTTGTACGCGACGCCAGCGTAGTTCGATCGGCTCACCAAGTCAAAGGAAGGTCGCTCCTTGACACCTCGATCGAGCGGTCAGAACTGCAGTTGCGAGACGTACTCGTAGCTGATCTTCAGGCTGTCGAGCGGCGCCTTCGGGACGTCGTGCTCGACGAAGTAGTGCTTGATGCCGGCCTGCTCTGACTGCGCGAAGATCCGCTTCCAGTTGATGAGGTCGTTGTGGCCGACGTCGGTGATGTCCGGCAGCACCTTGTCGATCGGCACCGCGGCATCGCCCGTCGACGGTGGAATCTTCGAGAGCCCCTTCACGTGGACGAGCGGGAAGCGCCCGGGATACCGGCGGAAGTAGTCGAGCGGATCCTTGCCAGCGGCCGAAATCCAGCAGAGATCCATTTCCATCTTCACCAGGTTGGGATCGCACGTGTCGAGGAGGATGTCGTACGGCAGCTTGCCGTCGACCGGCGCGTACTCGAAGTTGTGGTTGTGGTAGGCGAACTGGATGCCTGCCTTCTTGCTGACGTCTCCCGCGCGATTGTAGGTCTCCGCAATCTTCTTCCAGCTGTCGGGCTGATTGCGGATCGACTCGTCCACCCACGCGTTGATCAGGTACTCGTGCCCGATGGTCTTGGCGGCGTCGATCGCCTTGAGCCACGCGTCACCGGTGAGGCTCGCGTAGTCGATGTGCGCGGATGGCGAGGTCAGCTTGGTGCTCGCGAGGATGGCTTTCACCTGTCCGGCGTGCGCTTGAAGTACCCCGCGAACTCGACTTCCTTGTAGCCGATGCCGGCAATGCTGCCGAGCGTCCCCTCGAAGTCCTTCTCCATCAGCGTGCGCACGGTGTAGAGCTGCACGCCGACTCGGGGAATCGTGGCGGCGTGGAGGCGTCCGAGCGCGAAGTAGGCGGCGCCCATCGTTCCAAGAAACGTTCGACGGTCCATGGTCATCGTTGCTCTCCCTGCGTCGTGCGTGACATTACCATGATCCGGAGTTGGCGGCGGACGGGCGCAGATGACAGATGACGGAGGGTCGTTCTTGGCTCATACTGCGGCTCGTGTCGACCATTCCTTCTTCCCTTGACCGTCTGGATTCTTCCTTATCTTCCGTATCCCTGTTCTTGAAACGCGTGCTGCCCGCCGCTGCCGGCCTCGCCGGCCTGGTGCTCTCGTTCGTCTCTACGGTGTCCTCGATGCCGCCACCGGCGGGTCCCGGCGATTACCGCGGGTGGGCCGGCTATGGCGGCGGGCCGGAGCAGATGCGCTACTCCAGCCTGACCCAAATCAATCGCTCGAACGTCGCGCGGCTCGAGGTCGCCTGGAGCTACGACACCGGGGAGACCGGCGGCCTGCAGACGCAGCCGATCGTCGTCGACGGCATCCTGTACGGCTACACGCCCACGCAGAAGACGTTCGCGTTGCGCGCCGCAACGGGCGAGCACCTGTGGACGTTCGATCCGAAGATCGTCGGGCGCGGTCCGAACCGCGGGCTGATGTACTGGGCGAGCGGCGACGATCGACGCCTCTTTGCCGCCGTCGACGCGTATGTGTACGCGCTGAACGCGACGACCGGGGAGCCCATCCAGACGTTCGGCGAGGGCGGGCGGATCGACCTCCGGCAGGACCTCGGCCGGGACCCGGAGAAGCAGACCATCCGCCTCACGTCTCCGGGCGTCGTCTACAAGGACCTCTTCATCGTCGGCGGCCGCGAGAGCGAAGGGCTGCCGGGGTCGCCGGGAGACATCCGCGCGTACGACGTCCGCTCCGGAAAACTGCGATGGGCGTTCCACACGATTCCGCATCCTGGCGAGCCGGGGTACGAGACGTGGGCGAAAGACTCGTGGACCATCAACGGCGGCGCCAACAACTGGACGGGCATGGCCCTCGACGAAGCGCGCGGCATCGTCTACGTACCGACCGGATCGGCGTCGGCCGATTTCTACGGCGCGAATCGCCCGGGCGACAACCTCTACGCCAACTGCCTCATTGCGCTGAAGGCCGACACCGGCGAGCGCATCTGGCACTTCCAGGGCGTCCGCCACGATATCTGGGATCGCGACTTTCCGTCGCCGCCCACGCTCGCCAGGCTCCAGCGGGACGGCCGGACGATTGACGCCGTCCTGCAGACCAGCAAGCAGGGCTTCGTCTTCGCGTTCGATCGCTCGAACGGCACGCCGCTGTTCCCCATCGAATATCGTCATTTTCCAAAAAGCGATCTGCCCGGCGAGACGACGAACGACACGCAGCCGATCCCGACGATGCCCAAACCGTTCGCGCGGCAGCTGCTGACGCGCGACATGCTGACGACGCGGCACGCCCGAAGCGCACCAGTGGGCGGTCGATCGGTTCGCCACGTTTCGCAGCGACGGTCCGTTCGTCCCGCTCACGGCGGGCCGCGATACGGTCGTCTTTCCCGGCTTCGACGGCGGCGCCGAGTGGGGCGGCTCCGCGTTCGATCCGGAGACCGGCCTGCTGTACGTGAACGCGAACGACCTCCCGTGGACCGGCGCGATGGCCGAGAGCACGGGAGCCGCGGGCGGCCGGACGCTCTACCTGCAGAACTGCGCGGCGTGCCACCGCGATGATCGCTCGGGTGCGCCGCCGCAGCTTCCGTCACTCGCTCGACGTCGCGCATCGTCGATCGCGCGCGGAGTTGACGACGATCGTGACGCGCGGCGGCGGCAGGATGCCGGGCTTTCCCGATTTCGACCCGACCGCGGTGGACGCGGTCATCGATTACGTGATCACCGGCAAGGACACGCCGGTCGCGGCCGCCGCGTCAGCGACGTCCGCGATGCGATATCGCTTCACCGGCTACAACCGATTCGTCGATCCGGAGGGCTATCCGGCGGTGGCGCCTCCGTGGGGAACGCTGAACGCCATCAACATGAACACCGGCGAGTACGCCTGGAAGATTCCGCTCGGCGAGTACCCTGAGCTCGCCGCGAAGGGGATGAAGGACACGGGCACCGAGAACTACGGCGGCCCGGTGGTGACGGCTGGAGGGCTGGTGTTCATCGGCGCGACGAACTACGACCGCAAGTTCCGCGCGTTCGACAAGGCAACGGGTCAGCTCCTGTGGGAGACGACGCTGCCATTTTCCGGCAACGCGACGCCCGGCGACCTTCGAGGTCGACGGGCGCCAATACGTCGTGATTGCCGCCGGCGGCGGAAAAGGCGGACCCAATGCCCCGTCAGGCGGCGTGTACGTGGCCTTCGCGCTGCCACGCTCTCAGCACTAAGCCCACCAAGCCCACCGAGAACACTAAGAAGAAATTTGTTGGTTCTTGGTGTTCTTGGTGAGCTTCGTGAATGTACGCTCGGTCTCTTGAAATATTCCAGCCGTCACGTCGTATTCGACCGGCGAGGAGGACCCATGGTCAGCAATCGGAAGAAACGTCCGGCCGCGGATGAGATCGGGTTCACGCGCCGGAGATGGATCAAGAGCGCCGCAGGTCTCGCCGGGGGTGCCGCCGCCTCGACCTGCCTGTCACTCGACGGCCTGGCCGCGCCCGTGCCGCCTGCGACAGGGCGCATCCGGCATCGTCGCGGCATCCGCCACGAAGACCGTCGTCGAGACCACCGCCGGCAAGGTTCGCGGGTTCACCCGCAACGGCATCAATACCTTCAAAGGCATTCCGTATGCGCCGCAGCACCGCCGGCACGCTGAGATTCATGCCGCCCGCGAAACCCGAAGCATGGACGGGCGTGCGGAGCTCGCTCGCGCTCGGTCCCTCGAGCCCGCAGCCCTTCAACTGCACGTCTCAAGGCCGCCGGGGCGGTTGGAACAACGACGAAGAAGCGTTCATGTTCGACTGGGACGACGGTCGGCCGTCGGAAGATTGCCTGCGGGTCAACGTGTGGACGCCTGGAATCAACGACAACCGGCGCCGCCCGGTTCTGGTGTGGATTCATGGTGGCGGCTACTCGTCCGGCTCGAGCAATGAACTGCGGATGTACGACGGCGAAAGCCTCAGCCGCCGGGGTGACGCCGTGGTCGTCAGCCTCAACCATCGTCTCGGAGTCCTCGGCTACTTGAACCTGGCCGAGTACGGCGAGCAGTGGGCGCGGGCCTCCAATGCGGGCATGCTGGACATCGTCGCGGCACTGGAGTGGGTGCGCGACAACATCGCCAATTTCGGCGGCGATCCGCACAGCGTGTTGATCTTCGGGCAGTCGGGCGGCGGCGGCAAGGTCGGCACGCTGATGGGCATGCCGACGGCGAAGGGGTTGTTCCAGCGGGCCGCGATACAGAGCGGCTCCGGTGTCCGCAAGCCGGCGCAGGATCGATCGCCGGAGCTGGCCGCGGCCGTGCTGAAAGAGCTCGGGCTCGATCGGTCGAACGTCGACCAGGCTGCAGGAGCTGCCGTACGAGCGCATCGTCGAGGCCGGACTGGTCGCGCAACGGAAGCTCAATCCGACGCCGGCCGCGCCCGGCACGGGTGGCGGCGTGAACTGGGGGCCGGTGGTCGATGGCAAGGTCCTGCCCGAACATCCATGGGATCCCAAAGGCTCGCCGCTCTCCGCCGACGTGCCGCTGCTCGTCGGCACCGTGCTGAACGAGTTCGCCAACAGCATCCAGGCCGGTGATCCCACGCTCGACGACATGACCATGGAAGAGGCCAAGAAGCGGCTGACGGCGCAGCGGGGCGACAAAGCCGACCAGATCCTCGAGACGTTCCGGAGCGCGCATCCCAAGGCGACGCCGTATGAGCTGTTCTCGCGCATCAGCGGGATGGGCCCCCGGCAGAACGCCGTCACGCAGGCGGAACGGAAAGCCGCGCAGGGCGGCGCGCCGGCGTATCTGTACTGGTTTCAGTGGCAGACGCCGATTCTCGACGGTCGTCCGCGCGCGTACCACTGCTCGGAACTGCCGTTCGTCTTCTACAACACCGACCGCTGCGCGACGATGACCGGTGGCGGACCCGAGGCGCGCGATCTCGCCGGCAAGATTGCCGACGCCTGGTTGGCGTTTGCGAAGAGCGGCAATCCCGAGCCACAAGGGTCTGCCGAAGTGGCCGGCGTTCACGGCGGCGCGAGTGCCCGACGATGGTGTTCGACACGGCCTGCGTCGTGCGGAACGGTCCCGACGACGAGCAGCGGCGCGTGCTGACCCTCTAGCCTCGAAGCGCGCTTCCTATTGCGTTCCCATAGGGATCTGTGCAAACCTATGGGAACACAATAGGAGCGTGATGCCCAAGACCGACGTCTGGCAGGGCACCCTGGCCCTGATGATCCTCAAGACCCTGGAAACGCTCGGCCCTCTGCACGGGTACGGCATCGCCCGGCGGATCGAGCAGACCAGCGGCGATCTGCTCTCCGTCAACTACGGCACCCTCTATCCGGCCCTGCTCAAGCTCGAACAGGAAGGCGCTATCGCGTCCGAGTGGGGCATGTCCGACAACAACCGGCGCGCCAAGTATTACAAGCTGACGCGCGCGGGCCGGAATCGAGTCGCGCGCGCCGCGCGCGAGTGGGATCAGACGACGGCGATCGTCGCGCGGTTTCTGGCGCCGGAGAGCAGGGCTCGTGAAGGGACCGCGCGTCTGGCTGTCGCGTTTACTGGGCATGTTCCGCGGCCGCGCCGCGGATCGCGAACTGCACGACGAGCTCGAGAGCCACGTCGCGCTGCACGTCGAGGATCTGGTGCGGAGCGGAGTCGAGCCGGGCGAGGCCCACAGGCTCGCGCTGGCGAGGCTTGGCGGTGTCGAGGGCGTGAAAGAGGCCTATCGCGATCGACAAGGATTGCCGGTTCTCGAGACAGCGTTTCGTGACGTGCGATACGCCGTGCGAGCGCGCTGCCAAGCATCCAGGATTCGTGGCGGTCGCGGTTCTCAATCTGGCGATCGGGATCGGCGTGAACACCGCTGTCTTCAGCGTTGTCAACGCCGTGATCCTGCGACGTCCGCCATACGCGGAGCCCGATCGCCTGGTCACGGTGCGCGAGCGATTCCCCGCGCTCGGCGAGGCGACGCTCGGCACCGCGCAGGCGGAGTTCCTCGACTACCGCGATCGCTCGCAGGCCTTCTCGTCGATTGCCGGCCACGAGAGCGCGGTGTTCGATCTGACCGGCGGTTCCGAGCCGGTGAGGATCCAGGTCGAGAAAGCGACGCACACGCTGTTCGCGACGCTCGGCGTGGCGCCGATCCTGGGACGGACGTTCACCGCCGATGAGGACGATCCGGGCGCGGCAAAGGTGATCGTGATTGGCTACGAATTGTGGCAGCAACGCTTTGGCGGCTCCCCAGGCGCGATCGGGAGCGTGCTCCGTCTCGACGAGCAGCCGTACACCGTTGTCGGCGTCATGCCCGCCGGGTTCGAGTTTCCCTTCACCCGTGCCGACGTGGGTGAACCGCCGGTCGCATGGATGCCCATTGCCTTCACGCGCGAGGAGATTGCCGATCGCGCGTCGGAATTCCCGGTGCACATCGTCGCGCGGCTGGCGCCGTCGGTGACGCGCGCGCAGGCGCGAGCAGGATGTTCAGCGCGTCGCGGACGGATTCCAGCGCGAGCACCCCGACATCTACAGCGGCAACCTGCGCCTCGAGCGTCTCCGTCGAGCCGCTCGGATCGGCGAGCGCGGCGCGTGCGCGTCCCGTGCTGATCGCGTTGAGCGGCGCGGTGGTGTTCGTCCTGCTCATCGCGTGCGCCAACGTGACCAACCTGCTCCTCGCCCGCGCGGCTGCCCGTCAGCGCGAGATTGCGATGCGCCGCGCGCTCGGCGCGAGCGCTGGCCGGCTCGTGGCGCAACTCGTGACCGAGGGGCTGTTGTTCACAGCCATCGGCGCGATCGCGGGCTGCCTTCTGGCCTTCACGATCCTCGCGGGCTTGCGAAGCGTTCTGCCCTGGCTGTCGGCGGGCGGCGCGGTGCGCATCGACTGGCCGGTGCTCGCGTTCACCATCGTGATTTCGGTGATCACCGGGCTGGTGTGTGGTCTCGCACCTGCTGCGGGGCTGCGCGGATCTGGATCGGACGTCACATCGGCGCTCAAGACCGGCGGCCGCGACAATACATCGGCGCCGAGGCGCCGCGTGCGCGGCATACTGGTCGTCGTCGAAGCGGCGTGCGCCGTCGTGCTGTTGATTGGCGCGGGTCTTCTGTTACGAAGCTTCATCGAAGTCGTTCGTGTGCCCCTTGGCTTCTCGCCCGACGACGTCGTGATGGCGCGCACGACGTTCAACCGCGCGCGATACCCGTCGGACGATCGCCGGCGCGAGGTCGAGCGCGCGATGGCGGAGCGGCTGGCCGCGCTTCCCGGCGTGCGAACTGTCGGTGTCACCACGCACATTCCGCTGGCCGACGAGCGGCAGATCGGGTTCATCCTCGAGGGCGAGGACGTGCACGCCGCGCGCTGGGCCGACAACGCGAGCGTGAGCGGCAGCTACTTCCAGGCCATGGGCATTCCGTTGCTCCGCGGCCGGACGTTCGGCGAACAGGACGCACCCGGGACATCACCGCTGGCGGCGATCGTCAACGATTCGATGGCGCGCCGGTTCTGGCCCACAGGCGACGCGCTTGGCAAACGGATCGTCTGGGGTGGCCGCGCGCTCACGATCGTCGGGATCGCTCGGCGACGTACACCTCGCGGCGCTCGAGACCGCCGTCAACCCGACAATCTACACCGCGCTCTATCAGATCGAGCGTGGCCCGACGACGCAGGCGGTGTTCATTCTTCGAGGACACGCGGCGAGTGCTGGCGGCGATCGCCCCGTCGGTGCGAAGCGCGATCTGGTCGGTTGACAATGGCGTTCCGGTCTTCGACGTCCGGACCATGGACGACGTGGTGGCGAGATCGCTCGCCACGCGCCGGTTCACGGTGGCGCTGCTGTCGTCGTTCGCGGCGGTGGCGCTCGTGCTCGCCGTCGTCGGCCTCTACAGCGTGCTCGCATATGGTGTGACTCAACGCACGCCGGAGCTCGGCGTGCGTCTCGCGTTGGGCGCGAGCCCGCGTCAGCTCGTGCGCCTGGTGCTCGGAGAAGGTCTTCGCCTGACGACGATTGGACTCGTGGTGGGTGTCGCCGCAGGAGTCATCGTCGCGCGCGCGATGACGCCGCTGCTGTTTGGCGTCGCGTCGTTCGATCCGCTCGCGTTCGCGGGATCGGCGGTGTCCCTGCTGCTCGTCGCCCTCGCCGCAAGCGGAATCCCCGCACGTCGAGCGGCGCGCGTCGATCCGCTGGTGGCGCTCAGGAATGAATGAGCGCCGATGGTGGCTGTCGGATGTTCGGATGAGGATGTCGGATGACGGATGTCGGATCGCGGGCGATAGATGCTTGGAGACCGGCTACCGTTTCCGGTTGTCGATGCTGAAGACCGGTTCAACGGTCGAACAGATCGCGGTCGGCGAAGTCAGCTGAATTTCTCCGTCTGTTGGCAGCGTTCGGAGCGCGGCCGATCCTTTGTGAGTGTGCCACTGTGTGTGATCCTGACCGCTCTGGTCGCGACCTGGATCCCGGCGCGCACGTTGACCTTATGCATGCCCTGCAGTGCGAGAACTCCCCGCTGCCCGAGCCCTCAGCACCCTCGTCGCCAGCACCTTAGCACCAGCACCTGAGGACTAGGACCTGAGGACGAGGACCTGAGGACCAGGACCTGAGGACCAGGACCTGAGGACCGGGACCTGAGGACCAGGACCCTGAGCACCACCACCCTTAGCACCACCACCCTTAGCACCTCCAGCACCAGCACCCTTTAGCACCACCAGCACCCTTAGCGCCGTTAGCATCTCGATACTCAGTTACTGCGCCGTCCATCCTCCGTCGACGAAGAGCGAGCTGCCGGTGACGAATGACGACGACGGGGACGCCAGGTAGACGGCGGCGCCGGCGATCTCGTCGAGCTCTCCCCAGCGACCCATCGGAATCTTCTTCACGAACTCCTGGTACTTCACGGGATCGTTCAGCAGCGGACGATTCAGCTCGGTGCCGAATGGTCCGGGACATATCGCGTTCACCGTCACGCCCGTGCCGGCCCACTCCAGCGCCAGCACGCGCGTGAGGTTGATGATCCCGGCTTTGGCGGATGCGTACGGTGCGCGACCGGGCAGCGCGACGACGCCGAGGATCGAGCCCATGTTGACGATGCGTCCCCACCCGCGCGACACCATGAGCGGACCGATCGTCCGCGAGCAGAGGAACGGTCCCTTCAAGTTGATGTCGATCACCGCGTCCCAGTCCGACTCGGCGATCTCCGCCGACGCGCCGCGCACGTTGATGCCGGCGTTGTTGAAGAGGATGTCGATCGGGCCCAGCGACCCTTCCACTTCTTTCACGAGGCGTGTGATGTCGGTCGACGAGGTGACGTCGGCGGCAAATGCTTTCGTTCGACGTCCCGTCGCCGAAGCAATGTCCATAGCGGTCGCCTCGCACGACTCCAGCGATCGGCTCGCGATGGCGATGTCAGCTCCGGCCTGCGCCAGCGCCGTGGCAATGACCTGACCGAGTCCCCGCGCGCCGCCCGTCACCAACGCAACGCGTCCATCGATCTTGAATGAATCGAGAACGTTCATCGTGTGTGGCCCTTTACCTTCTACCTTCCTTCAGAATCCCTTCGGCCGCACCCAGAAGCTCTCCTGCCACGTGCCCCTGCGGCGGGATGCTCTGGAGCTCTTTGTAGAGCCCCTTCTGCGCCAGATTCATCGCATCCGTGATGCCAACCATCGGCTCGAAGCAGATGAAGTTGCGGCTCTCAGGCGGCCGGCCGTTCCGCTGCCGGCGTCGTCGATGGCTTCGGCGCGTAGATCACGATCGATCTGTAGTTGGGTCCCACCACGACGTCGAGTTGTTGCGCTTTGCCTTTGACGCTCATCGTGGCGCGGCCGTCGCTGTCGCGAACGAGGTCGCCGAACACGTGATCGAGATCTGAAGTCTTTCAGCCGCGCAGCCGCAGGATTGGGGAAGAACGTCTCGATCGGCCGCGTCTCGCCGGTCGGAATCAGGTTCTGTCCGAGCAGCCACTGCGTCTTCGCGCCGACCGAGATCGTCCAGTCGTCACGTGTCGAGTCGGTGAGCTGGAAATAGGGATGAAAGCCGATCGACACCGGCATCGGGTCCGTGCTCAAGTTTTCGATCGTCGTCGTGACCTGGAGGACGCCATCGTGCAGGCGATGCGTGATCTCGATCGTGTGTGCGAACGGGAACTGCTTCATCCAGGCGGGATTGCGATAGAACTCGAGGCGGCTCGTGACCCACGCCGACGTCCTCGTCCGCCTTGACCTCGACGACGCGCCACTGGTTGTTCCAGATCAGAAATCCGTGAATCGGGATCGCGCCGCTGACGTTGCCCAGGGACATGTCGAACGCGTAGCGGACACCGTTCGCGTAGAACGCCTGTTCGTCGAGTCTGTTCGCCCACGGGCCGAGGAACGGAATTCCGCTGTACTCGGGTTTGGCCTTGAAGTCGTCGACAGACGTGAACGGCCAGTACAGAACGTTCTGCCCTTTGACACTTCATCTCGAACGCGACGTCGCCGACCGATGGCAGGACCGACACGACCGTCTGCGCGCGCGTGTCCTCCAGGCGCACGACGTCGCCGGTCTGCTGCGCGCGATAGGCCTGGGCGAACGCTCGCGCAGGAAGGAACAGGGCGACGGTGATGAAAACCGCGATCGCGCGGCGTCTGAACTGTAGCGGACACTGCTGCATACAATCGGGTGCGCCGAGTGAGGCGCCCGAGCGACTTTACAGCCTGACGGTCTGAAAAACTAGGGTAGAATCGCGCTCTTGCCAGTCTCGTGCGGGGCCTGCCTGTATACAGACCGGAGCGGAGGACTGATGCGTAGGACCGTTGGCGTTGTCTTCGCCCTCATAGCCGCGTGCGCACTTCCATCGGCGCACACTCGATCCACGACACTCGACATCTATGTCGCTCGACACCGAAGGCGGCAAGGCCACGCTGTTCGTGTCGCCATCGGGCGAGTCGCTGCTGATCGATGCCGGCAATCCCGGCGGTCGCGACACCGATCGGATCATGGCCGTCGTCGCTGACGCCGGGCTCAAGCAGATCGACTACCTGCTCCTGACGCACTACCACGTCGACCACATCGGCGGCGTGCAGGAGCTGGCGAAGCGGATTCCCATCAAGCACTTCCTCGATCACGGGCCGAGCGTCGAAGAGCGCGAGCAGGTCCCCGGCTTTCAGCAGGCGTACGCGGAGCTCTACGGAAAGGCGTCGCACACCGTCGTCAAGGCTGGCGACACCGTCCCGATTGCCGGTCTCGACTGGCGGATCGTCACGTCGGCCGGCAAGGCGATTCCGACACCGCTTCCGGGCGGCGGGAAGCCGAATCCGTACTGCGCCGAGTTCAAGCCGCGCGAGAACCTGCGGGATCCGGAGAACGGTCAGTCGGTCGGGAGCGTCGTGACGTTCGGGAAGTTCCGCACGATCGATCTCGGCGATCTCCTGTGGAACAACGAAGGAGATCTGATGTGCCCGAACAACCCCATCGGGACGGTGGACCTCTATTTGGTGTCGCATCACGGGACCGATCCGTCGGGATCGACGGCGCTGGTGCACGCGCTGCGCCGCGCGTCGCGATCATGCAGAACGGCACCCGGAAGGGCGGCACCGTGCAGACGCTGCAGACGCTGCACACGTCCCCGGGCCTGGAGGATATCTGGCAACTGCACTGGGCGTACAACGGCGGGATCGAGCACAATCCGTCGGGCCTGTTCATCGCGAACATCGATGATCCCGAGACGATTGCCGCAGTGATCACAGCGCCGCCTGGCGGGGGCCGCGGAATGGGTCCCGGTGGCCCGCCGCCCGCCGGCCACACTGGCCCGGCGTATCTGATCAAGGTATCGGCCCAGGATGACGGCACGTTCACCGTCACCAACACCCGGAATCATTTCACGAAGACCTACCGCGCAGACCAGCGCTGACGAGATGGGGTCAGTCACCACTGGCTAACGGCGCACCGCCCAGGCCAGGCCATCGGGCTGCTTGCCCGCGTCGAGGTGGCCGGCGACCGTCTGTGACGACAGGTCGATCACCGCCACGTAGTCGTCCGGAGTACACGAGACGAACGCACGCGCGCCGTCGGCTTGCACCTCGAGTCCAGCCGCGCCGCGACCGATCGGAATCCGCTTCGTCTCCTTGCGCGTAGCCGCCTCGAAGATCGCGAGGTCGGGCAGCCGGAGCGACGACACGAGCACGCGTTTGCCGTCGGGCGTGAACTTCAGCCGGTTGGCGCCGGTGACGTTCGCCGACACCGTGTCGGTGACCTTCTTGCTCGCGACCTCGATGATCGAGATCGTCCCATCCTGCGCGTTGGCCGCCCAGATCTCTTTCCCGTCGGGCGACACGTCGAAGCCTTCGGCACCTCGACCCACGGGAACGACGGTCTCGTCCCAGTTGATCTCGGCGGCCTCGCCGCGGCCGCCCCCGGGGCCCGCGCCACGGCCGGCGGCGCGCTCGATGATGGTCATCGACGCCGAGCTGACGTTCGACGTCACGATGCGGCCGAGATCCGCGAACACGTAAATCATGTGCGTCCGGTTCTGTCCCGTGCCGAGCACCAGATCGATCTGCCGGGTCGCGGGATCGTAGCGGCCGATCACCTTCGATCCTTCCGCGGTGAACCACAGCTTGCCGCCCACGAACATGAGGCCGTGCGGACCGCGCAGCGCCCCGAGCTGAATCGGCTCGAGGGCCTTCTGCGCGACCAGATCCACCGGCGTAATCGTCGTGAAGCGAGCCCCCGCCATAGTTGGAGATGTACGCCATGCGTCCGTCGGTCGAGGCGACCACCTCGTGCGGATCCGGCCCGGACGGCACGCGGCCGAGAACCTTGAGCGTGGTGGGATCGACCGTCGACAGCGTCAGGTCGCCTTTCGAGAGCACGAGCAGCGCGCTGGATGGCGTCGACATTGCTCTGCGCCGAGAACGCAGCCGCCGCGGCAATCCCGGCAAGCGTCAACAGGAGGGGAGCTTTCATGACGTTCGAGTCTAAACGAACTGGGGTCTGACCCGACTCCCGCCCGGAGTCACAGGGTCTGACCCCAGGTCGAGCGCAGCGTGCAAATTGGGGTCTGACCCCAAGCGCACCGTTCAGCGTCATCGGGGTCAGACCCAGCCGCGGCCTCGCCATCTGCCGGAATCCCCTATAATGCAATCACATGCAGCCAACCAACGTCGGGCACCCGGACTATTACCATCGGGTCGTCGACTGTCAGTGGGCCTGTCCTGCGCACACCAACGTTCCCGAATACATCCGCCTGATCGCGCAGGGCCGCTTCACCGACGCGTACATGCTGAATCGGGAATCGAACGTGTTTCCGGGGATTCTCGGCCGCACGTGCGATCGGCCGTGCGAGCCCGCGTGCCGCCGCGGACGCGTCGATGGCAAGCCCGTCGCGATCTGCCGGTTGAAGCGCGTCGCCGCCGACCAGCGCGGCGAGGTCAGGCATCTGCTGCCGACGGCCCCTGCTGTGACGAACGGGAAGAAGATCGCGCTGATTGGCGCCGGCCCGGCGTCGCTCACGGTCGCCAACGATCTGATGCCGCTCGGCTACGAGGTCACGATCTTCGAGAAGCTGCCGCGCCCCGGCGGCCTCATGCGCATCAACATCCCGGCCTTCCGTCTGCCCGAGCACGTCCTCGACGAAGAGATCGCCTACATCGTCGACATGGGCGTCGACGTGCGCTACGGCACGCCGGTCGACAGCCTCAAGGCGCTCCTCGACAGTGCGCGAGTTCGACGCGGTCTTTGTCGGCAGCGGCGCGCCCAAAGGGAAGGAGCTCGAGATTCCCGGACGCCACGAGACGGATCAGATTTTCATCGGCATCGAGTGGCTCGAGTCGATCCACTTCGGGCACGTGGACTCGGTTGGCAAGCGCGTGCTGATCATCGGCGTGGGCAACACGGCGATGGACTGCTGCCGATCGTCCAAGCGTCTCGGCGCGGACAGCGTGAAGGTGATCGCGCGCAAGACGCGGAAGTACTTCAAGGCCTCGCCGTGGGAGCTCGAGGACGCCGAGGAAGAACAGGTCGAGATCCTCGAAAACCTGCAACCCGTGCGGTTCATCGTCGAGAACGGCACGCTGACCGGGATGGAGTTCGAGAAGTTCGAGTCGGTGGAGACGGACAAGGGTCTGAAGCAGACCATCATCGGGCGCGAGATCATCCCGTGCGACACCGTGGTCCTCGCGATCGGCCAGGACAACGCGTTCCCGTTCATCGAGCGGAACATCGGCCTCGAGTTCGGCAAATGGGACATGCCCGTGGTCGACAAGACGACGTTCATGTCGACGAGGCCTGGGGTGTTCTTCGGCGGCGACGCCGCGTTCGGGCCGGCGAACATCATCTGGGCGGTCGAACACGGTCATCAGGCCGCGATCTCGATCCACAACTACTGCCAGGGCATGCCGGTCACCGAGCGGCCCGCGCAGGCGATGACGCTGGCCAGCACCAAGATGGGGCTGCACGAGTGGGCCTACAGCAACGACTACGACCCGGTGCAGCGCCAGAAGATGCGCCACGTCGAGATGCCGTTGCGCTTCGCGAAGATGAGCACGGAGGTCGAGCAGGGCTTCACGGCGGAGCAGGCCCAGGCCGAGGTCGAGCGCTGTTTGAACTGCGACGTCGAAACGCACTTCATCGACGCGCTCTGTATCGAGTGCGACGCGTGCGTCGACATCTGTCCGGTGGACTGCCTCACGATCGTCAAGAACGCGGACGAAGCCGATCTGCGCGATCGCTTCCGCGTGCCGGCCGACAATCTGGAGCAGCCGGTGTTCGTGTCTGGCCCGCTGAAGCAGACCAGCCGCGTGATGGCCAAGGACGAGAACGTCTGCCTGCACTGCGGCCTGTGCGCGGAGCGCTGCCCGACCTACGCGTGGGACATGCGGAGGTTCGTCCTCCAGATTCCGTACGCGGGGCAGAGCGGGGCGGTCATTCCGCTGATGCGGGTTTAGGAGCTAGGAGTGAGGAGCGTGTGAGGGTGGGGCCCTACGCGCATTGAACAATGCTGACACCTTTCGCGAGTGAGCGCAGCGAAACGAGCCACGCGAACGGAGCGGGGCGTGGGGTCCCGCGCGAGAGCGTGTAAAGGGGTTTCGGGGGACGAAGTCCCCCGATTGAGCAAATGGACCGCATCAACGAGTTCGCCTTCAAGATCGCCACCGCCAACGGCACCGGATCGGCCTCGGCCAACGGGCTGATCATGCAGGCGATTTTCCGAAGTGGCGTGCCGGTGACGGGCAAGAACGTCTTTCCGTCGAACATCCAGGGGTTGCCGACGTGGTACGAGATCCGCGTCGACAAGAACGGATACACGGCGCGGACGCCACACTTCGATCTCCTCGTCGCGATGAATCCGGCGACCTACGAGCGAGACGTCGCCGAAGTGCAGTCCGGCGGTTGGCTGATGTACGACTCGACCTGGCCGCTCGATCCGCGTTTGATGCGTCCCGACATCACGTATCTCGGCATCCCGCTGGCAGAGATGTGCAACGCGCAGTTCGACGGCGTGCGCGAGCGCATCCTGATGAAGAACATCGCCTACGCGGGGGCGCTGGCCGCGCTCCTGAACATGGATACCGACATCATTCGCGCGCTCCTTCGCGAGAAGTTCTCGAAGAAGCCCGCGCTGATGGATTCCAACCAGAAGGCGGTCGATCTCGGATACGACTTCGCGACGGCGCACTTCGACTGCCCGCTGCCGATTCATCTGGCGCCGCTCGACAAGACCAGGGATTCGATCCTGATCGACGGCAACACCGCCGCAGCGCTCGGGTGTCTGTACGCCGGCGCCACCGTTGGCGCGTGGTATCCGATCACCCCCGCGACGTCATTGATGGAAGCGTTCAAGAGCTTCTGCCAGAAATATCGCCGTGAGCCAGACACGGGACGCAATCGTTTCGCGATCCTGCAGGCGGAGGACGAGCTCGCCGCGATCGGCATGGTGATTGGCGCGTCCTGGGCTGGCGCCCGGGCCTTCACCCCGACGGCGGGTCCTGGCATCTCGCTGATGAACGAGTTCATCGGCCTGGCGTATTACGCCGAGGTCCCGACCGTCATCTTCGACGTGCAGCGAACCGGACCCTCGACCGGGATGCCGACGCGGACGCAGCAGGGCGACCTCATGTTGTGCGCGTACGCGTCGCACGGCGACACCAGACACCTGTGCCTCTATCCCGCCGATCCGCGCGAGGCGTTCGAGTTCGCGGTGGCGTCCTTCGATCTGGCGGAACGGTTCCAGACGCCGGTCTTCGTGCTCAGCGACCTCGACATCGGTATGAACGACTGGATGATCCCGAAGTTGACGTGGGACGACAGCTATCGTCCGGACCGCGGGAAGGTGCTCTCCGCCGAACAGCTCGAGACCGTGAAGACGTTTCATCGCTACCTCGATGTCGATGGCGACGGCATTCCCTACCGGACACTTCCGGGCGTGCACCCGAAGGGCGCGTACTTCACGCGCGGGTCGGGCCACAACCGATTCGGCATCTACACCGAAGACAGCGCTGAATACGTCGACGTCGTCGATCGCATCGATCGCAAGATTCAGCGGGCGGCCAGGGCCGTTCCTGCGCCGCTCGTCAGGACGAGCGGCAACGGCGTGAAGCTCGGGCTGGTGACGATCGGCGGCTGCCACGCGGCGTGCATGGAAGCGCTCGATCTCCTGGCCAAGGAAGGCATCGCGCTCGATTACATGCGCGTCCGCGGCTTCCCGTTCGGTGACGAGGTCGCGACGTTTCTCGAGTCGCACGACCTGAATTTCGTCGTCGAGCAGAACCGCGACGGTCAGCTGCGCAGCCTGCTGACGCTCGAGACGGGTGTCGGGGTCGAGAAGCTGGAGTCGGTGCGCTACTACGGCGGCTTTCCGATGAGCGCCCATCACGTGATGACGGGCGTGAAGACGAAGCTGGAGCAGGCGGCATGACGCACATCGCCAAACCCATCGCGCGCCATCCGGCGCTGCAGAAGAACGACCTCGGGCTGACGCGACGCGACTACGAAGGCGCGATGACGACGCTGTGTGCCGGCTGCGGCCACGACTCGATCACGGCAGCCATCATCCAGGCGTTCTGGGAGCTCTCGATCGAGCCGTACCGCGTCGCCAAGCTGTCGGGGATCGGCTGCTCGTCGAAGACGCCGACGTACTTCCTGCGCGAGGCGCACGGGTTCAACAGCGTGCACGGACGGATGCCGGCGCTCGTGGCCGGCGCGAATGCCGCCAACCGCGATCTGATCTACATCGGGATCTCGGGCGACGGGGACTCGCTGTCGATCGGCCTCGGCCACTTGTGCCATGCCATCCGGCGGAACGTCACCGTCCTCTACGTGCTGGAGAACAACGGGGTCTACGGCTTGACGAAAGGGCAGTTCTCCGCCTCCGCCGATCCCGGATCGCTCAGCAAGAAGGGCGAGGAGAACACGATGGAGGCGATCGACGGCTGCCTGCTCGCGCTGACGCTGGGAGCGACGTTCGTCGCACGCGGCTTTTCAGGCGACAAGGATCAGCTCGTGCCGATCCTGAAGGCCGGCCTGAAGCACAACGGCCTGGCATTCGTGGACGTGATCTCGCCGTGCGTGACGTTCAATGATCACGAGGGCTCGACGAAGAGTTACGCGTACACGCGCGAGAAGAACGTCGAGGTCGTGCAGGCTGATTTCGTGCCGCCGGCCGCGGCGATTACGACCGAGTACGACGCCGGCACGGTGCGCAACGTCCGGCTCCACGATGGCAGCTGGGTGCGCCTGCGAAAAGTCGCCGCCGACTACGACCCGAGCGATCCCGACCGCGCGTACAGCTACATCCGCGAGCGAGACAAGCACGGAGAGATCGTGACAGGCCTCCTGTACCTCTCGCCCGACTCGATCGACATGCACGAGCACAGCAACACGATCACGACGCCGCTCGTCCAGCTTCCGTACGACCAGCTCTGCCCGGGCAGCGGCGAACTCGAGAAGCTGCAGAAGAAATTCAGATAGTGACGTCGATGGTCGGTCGTCGATAGTCCCGCAGCCCGCATCCCGATTATCCGTCGCATGGCCGCAAGGAGCTGGAGTGATTCTGGCCTCCGGCTCCTTGCGCCATGTGCTGCCGCATGAACAGCGCCTCGGGCATGCGGCCAGGACTCAGGCTGACTTCCGGCTGGGCACGCTCGCTGACCCTTCTGCGTCCCGACTGCCCGTACGGTTCCGACGGCGTGAGGCAATCGTCACGTTGTTCTGCACATCGTGCAGAGCAGGAATCGCCCACGCCACCTCACCGATGTCTCGCTTGAGGCGTTTGTGCTGCACGCTCCCAGACAGCGACGCGCGTCCGCCTTCGCAGCGGACTTCGACGTCGCCAGCGCCGGGCAGCACCTCGAGCACATCGTAGATGAAGTCCTCGACCTCCTGATCGTTGGTTGGGCCCTGAGGCTGACCTCGGCGCATCGCGATAGCTGCCAACAGCGCTGGAGCGGACAGCCCACTTCCAAAGTCGCGACCAACGAACGAAAACGCATTCGAGTACGGCGTGGTGGACGGGCCAAAGATAGGCGCGGCGATCGGTCCATTGCCCATCGCCATCGGCGCCTGCAACGCGAATCCTGTTGGTGGGACAGTCGTCCACAACGGGGCACTTGAGGTAAAGAGTGGCTCTATCATCTGAACTCTCCTGTTTCTCTCGAGAGACGATTCTTCAGGGGCCGGCCAGCGAGACCTCGTCCCCAGCTGGCCGGCCTTCTCCTGAGGTCGTTCTACATCACGTAGCCGCCCGCTTGTCCGATGAACGGCTGCGACTGCAGACCAAAGCTCGCTGGCCCGGATACCGTGGGGCCGTACGGCTGCGACTGCTGCTGGAGCTGTTGGAACTGTTGCGGGCTGATCTGGATCAACTGCTGAAGCTGCTGAAGTTGATAAGGCACCAGCTGCAACAGCTGTTGAAGGTGAGCCAGCTGCTGCTGCTGGAGAACCTGCAACTGCTGCAGTTGCTGCGGCACGATCTGCAACAGCTGCAAGAGGTGCGGCACGGGGGACGCCGCGCCGACTCCGTATCCAGCGATCGATTGATTCGAGAACGGTGTTCCGATTCCAAACGTGCTTCCTCCGATGGTACCCATCAGACCTCCTCAATACGTGTTGAACTCGGCCTCCTTCGATGTCGAGCTGAGCGCTGCGGCAATGCCGCGTCATCGTCGCGTTGATGTGCGCGCATGGCGCCTGGACGTTCGTCTCCTCCGGACACGCCGACTGTTCGTACGCGAACGTCGGCAGTTCGTCGCAGACAACCGCAAGAATTTCGAAGGTGACTTCTTGTCGAGCAAATGCTCGCCAATCAATCATTGGGTTCGCAACTGCCGTTCACAACGAGATCGCTTCAACGCTGCCCGTTCGCGCACGTGGGCGTCCGGCCGCGTGTAATCCGTACTATGCGATCTGTATGACCTTGCACCAGGGCCGTTCACGGTGTGCTCAGCCACAGGTCCAGAGTCGTCAAGCGTGCGATCGCCGCCGTTGTGGTCGGCTCCATGTCACAGGCGGTCACGCCGAGCTCTTGATGGCGGTCGGATGCGAAAGCCGTTGAAACGCGATACCATCGCCGGCGGTTGCCTGCTGGAGGACACGACTGATGAGTCAATGGAACGGTCTCGTGACGCTCGCGGCGCCGGCTGCAGCGGTTGCCATTCTCGTGAGCGGCGTTCACGCGCAGAGCGCGCCGACGGTCGGCGGCGGCTGGAAGACGCTTTTCGACGGCAAGGATCTGAGCCAGTGGCGCGGCTACAAGTCCGAATCGGTGCCGGAGGGCTGGAAGGTGGTCGACGGCACGCTCTGGAAGAACACGCAGCCGGCTGACCTGGTCTCGAAGGAGGAGTTCGGCGACTTCGAGCTCTCGATCGAATGGAAGATCGGGCGGGCCGGCAACAGCGGCATCTTCTATCGCGGGACCGAGGAAGAGGACCACATCTACTGGACGGGTCCGGAGTATCAGCTGCTGGACGATGAGAAGGCGGACGACAACAAGTCGCGCCTGACGTGCGCGGGCGCCGTCTACGATCTGTATCTGTCGCCTCCGGGACACCTCAAGCATGTCGGGCAGTGGAACGCCACGCGCATCCTGGCGAAGGGCGCGCACGTCGAGCACTGGCTGAACGGGACGAAGCTGCTCGAATACGAGTTGTGGAGCCCCGATTGGGAAGCCAAGGTGAAGAAGAGCAAGTTCGGCGTTCATCCCAAGTACGGGCGCGCCACCAAGGGCCACTTCGCGCTGCAGGGCGATCACGAAGGCGAGCTCTCGTTCCGCAATATCAAGGTGCGTGTGATGGAGTAGGGCGTGCACGAGGACCGAGGGCCGAGGACCGAGGGTCGAGGGTCGACGGTAAACGCGGGCCTCGTTTTCGGCGTGGCTCTGATGCTGGTGCTCTCGGCACCCTCTTCCGTGCATGCCCAGGCTCCGTCATCCCCGCTGCCGCGCGCCGAGCGGCTGATCGCTGCCAATCAGCTGGACGAGGCCCGGCGGATTATCGATGGTGTGCTGGCGCGCGATCCCGGATCCGCGTCGGCCCACTACGTCCTCGGCACCCTGCTCGAGAAGCAACGCGACCTCCGCGGCGCGGAGGCTGCCTATCGTGAGGCGCTGGCGCGGGACGACACGATGGCCCGCGCGCACGATCGCCTCGGCTTCGTCCTCGGTCAGGGCGGAGCGACCGACGCCGCGATTGCGGAGTTCCGGCGGGCGGTCACCCTCGATCCCCGGCTTGCGGATGCCCAATACCATCTCGGCGCCACCCTCTGGTGGACCAAGCAGATTGACGATGCCCGGCGTGCGCTCGAGCGTGCGGTTGCGCTGCGGCCGGACCACGCCGAATCGCGCTACTACCTGGGGCTGACCAAGCGTCAGCAGGGCGACCTGGCGGCGGCGATAACCGACCTGCGCCGCACCGTGGCGCTCGATCCGCAGCTCGCGGTCGCCCACATGCAGCTGGGCGTGGCGCTGCAGGAGTACGGCGACATCGATGGCGCCGTCGAGGAGCTCGAGCGCGCGTCGGCGCTCGATCCGTCGCGCGCGGATGCGGGCAACAGCCTGGGACTGGCGTTCATCCAGAAGGGCGATGCGCGGCGGGCGATCGAGACGCTTCGTGCGGTGGTCGAACGTCATCCCGAGTTCGGGAGCGCGAGACTCAATCTGGGGAACGCCTTGCTGCAGAGCGGCGATCTCGACGGCGCGATCGAGGTGTACCGCGAGCTGTCGCGTCGTGAGCCCGAGAACGCCGAAGCGTTCTACGACCTCGGCCTCGCGCTGAAGCAGACAGGATCGGTTCGAGGACGCGGAAACTGCCCTGAGAGCTGCCCAGCGCCTCGATCCGTCGATGCCGGAGGCGCCTTACACGCTCGGCGTCGTGCTGTGGCAGACGGGGCGCGGCGATCAGGCGGTGCCGCTCTTCCGCGATGCCATCGCGCGCAGGGCCGACTATGCGGAGGCCCACTACATGCTCGGGACCGTCCTGCGGCAGCTCGGAGATGGAGAGGGGGCGCTGAGCGAGTTCCGCGAAACGATTCGCATCAACCCCGCGTCGCCAGAGGCCTACACCTCGATCGGCCAGCTGTTGACCGCCGCGCACGACAGTACCGGCGCCGCCGACGCCTTCGCCAACGCCGCACGACTGAACAAAGTCAAAGCGGATTCGCAGGCCGCGGTCTTCGCCGTCAATGCCGGCCGCGAGCGTCTGCGTCAGAACGATTTGCCCGGGGCCATCGACAAGTTCCGCGAGGCGGTCTCACTCGACCCGAAGAACGCGCAGGCGCACTATCAGCTCGGCCTCGCGCTGCGCCGAAAGGGCGCGCTGGCCGAGGCGCGCGTCGAGTTTCAGAAAGCGCAGGGCCTTGCGCCGTACCTGAAAGCTGCCGAAAGACTGATCAGGGGGCGCAACGCATCAGCTCTGACTCATGACGCCGGCGTCGGATGCTAAGATCCGCCGATGCCGCGCGATCGTCCCCCGTTCGGGCGCTTCAGGGTCGAGGCGCTCGTGCTGCTGGCGATTACCTGCTCGTTCGCGAGCATGGGACGGCTCGCGGGCGTCGGCGCGGCCGCGCCCGGCTTCGCGTTCACCAACATCGCACGCGCCGCCGGTCTCGACGCGCGGATCGTCTTCGGCGGCGAAGCCACCAACAAGTACCTGCTCGAGACGACCGGCACCGGCGTGGCGCTCATCGATTACGACAACGACGGGCGGCTCGATCTCTTCTTCGTGAACGGATCGACGTTGGAAGGGTTTCCCGCCGATCGCGCTCCGACGAATCACCTCTACAGGAACACGGGCACGGGTTCGTTCGAGGACGTGACCCGGAAGGCGGGCCTCGCGGCCAGCGGGTGGGGCCAGGGCGCCTGCGTCGGCGATTACGACAACGACGGCAACGACGACCTGTTCGTCACCTACTGGGGCCAGAATCATCTGTACCGCAACACCGGTCAGGGCCGGTTCGTCGACGTGACGCAAGAGGCCGGCCTGTCGCAGGCACGCGCGTGCGCTGGAACACCGGCTGCGCGTTTCTCGATTACGACCGCGACGGTCGCCTCGATCTGATCGTTGCCAACTACATCGATCTCGATCTGAAGACCGCGCCAACGCCGGAGTCCGGGCTTGTGCCGGTACAAAGGGCTGCAGGTGGCGTGTGGACCGCCCGGCCTCACCGGCGGGCACAACGTGCTGTACCACAACCGCGGCGACGGCCGATTCGAGGACGTGTCGGAGACGTCGGGGATTGCGCGTGCGAGCGGCACCTACGGCCTCGGCGTCAGCACGCTCGACTTCGACAACGACGGCTGGGTCGACGTCTACGTCGCCAACGATTCCAATCCGAGCGCGCTCTACCGCAACAATCACGACGGCACGTTCACCGACATCGGCGTGCAGGCCGGCTGCGCCTACAGCCAGGATGGGAAGCCGCAGGCCGGGATGGGCGTGGCGATCGGCGACTACGATCGCAACGGCACGATGGACATCTTCAAGACGAACTTCGCCGGGGATACGTCCACGCTCTACGCGAACTCGGGCGAAGGATTGTGCGAGGACCGGACGTTCGCCGGCGGGATCGGCACCAACACGCGGTGGCTCGGGTGGGGGACGTCGTTCGTCGATTTCGACAACGATGGCTGGCTCGACCTGTTCCTGGCGAACGGTCACGTCTATCCCGAGGTTCGCCAGCTGAAGACCGAGGCCGGCTACGAGCAGCGAAAAGTGGTCTATCGCAATCTGGCCAACGGCCGGTTCGCGGACGTGACCGAGCAGCTCGGTCCGCCGGCGACGACCCCGAAGGCCGCCCGAGGAGCGGCGTTCGGCGATCTCGACAACGACGGCCGGATCGATGTCGCGATTGCCAACGTGAACGACGTGCCGGATCTGTTTCACGCGAGCGGCGACCGAGCGCATCACTGGGTGACGCTGAAGCTTGTCGGCGTGGAGTCCAACCGGGACGCGATCGGCGCGCGCGTGCGGGCCGTCACCGGTCAGGCGCAGCAGTGGCAGGAGGTCCGCGGCGGGGGGAGCTACCTGTCGCAGAACGACTTCCGCGTCCACTTCGGCCTGAACGAGGCCACCAAGGTCGATCGCGTCGAGGTGCGATGGCCGAACGGTCGCGAAGAAGTCTGGGACAACCTGCCGGCCGACCAGCTCCACACGTTGAAAGAGGGGAGCGGCCGTGCCCGCTGAGGCGTCCCGGCATCGTCTCGGGGCGACCCTGGCGCTGCTCGTCGCGGTCGGTGCGCGTGGCAGACTGCTGCTCGGCGCAGAGCCATCGACGCCGCCTGCCGGCGCAGACGACGATCTCCAGCACGTTGACCGCTGCGCGTAAGCTGATCGATGCGGGACAAGCCCGCGGCCGCCGTCGATACGCTGCGTGCGCTGACGGCGGCGGCGCCCGCTCCGGACCCGCGCGTCGACGAGCTGCTCGGCGTCGCGTACTATCACGCGAACGATGCCGGCCACGCGATCGCAGCGCTCGAGGCCGTGCTTCCGCGCCTGACGCCGGCTCCGCGGAACGCAGGGAGGCCGTGCAGGTCCTCGGGCCTCTCTCACTATCTCGCCGGGCACATCGCCGAATCGATTCCCTACCTCGAAGAAACGCGGGCCGCCGTGCCAGACGACATCAAGCTGGCCTACGCGCTGGCCATGGCGTACGCGCAGACCCGTCAGCCGATCAAGGCGCGGGAGTCCATCGAGCGGACATTTCGTCTTGCGCCAGGTTCGGCGGCCGCGCATCTGCTCACCGGGCAGATGATGAACCGGCTGGAGCTCGAGGACCTCGCGGAGGCGGAGCTCAAAGAGGCGGTGCGTCTCGATCCGAAGCTGCCCGAAGCCCACTACCTGCTCGGCCAGATCGCGATCTTCAGGTCGCGCCTCGACGAGGGGCTCTCGCTGCTACAGCAGGAGCTTGCGATCAACCCGGCCCACGCAATGACGCTCTATCGGATCGGCGACGTGTACAGCCGTCAGGCGAAATGGACCGAGGCGATCGGTGCGCTGCAGCAGTCCATCTGGATCAATCCGTACTTCAGCGGTCCGTACATCCTGCTCGGCAAGGCCTTCAGCCGAACGGGTCAGCCCGCGGCAGCCGAGGACATGCTCAAGCGCGCGATCGAATACGACCCCAACAACAAGTCCGCGCACTACCTGTTCGCGCAGATCCTCCAGCAGGCGGGGAAAACAGAAGATGCCCGCCGCGAGTTCGCGATCGCCGAGCGGCTGCAGGGAGATGTCAAGTAGTTGTACAGGAGGCCAGGAAGCCAGGAGGACAGCGATGAACAGAAGGGACGAGAGTAGGAGACACTTGGGAATCAAACGAATCCACGCCTCTTGAACTCTTGGTCTTCTGTATCTTTCGAACCATGGCCTCGCGTGTTCTTCCGAGTTCCTGACCTCGTGTGAACAAGGTCCTGTACGCCATCGTGCCGCTCGCGCTGCTGCAGTCCATGACTCGCGAGCCCGGCGCATGGCCCGTCACGTTCGTCGACGTTGCCGATCGCGCGGGGCTTCACGCGCCGTCGATCTATGGCGGCGTGGATCGCAAGCGGTTCATCATCGAGACCAACGGCGCAGGCGTCGCCTTCGTCGACTACGACAACGACGGCTGGCCCGACGCGCTCGTGCTGAGCGGTGTCCGCCTGCAGGAGGGCACACGAGAGATGGAGGCCTACCCGCCCGGGAGCGCGCCGCGGTCGCACCTCTATCACAACAACCGCGACGGCACCTTCACGGACGTCACCGCCCGAGCCGGGCTGGACGCCGTGGGGTGGGCGTCGGGCGTCTGTGCCGGCGACTACGACAACGACGGCTTCATCGACCTCGCGGTGACCTACTACGGACAGAACGTGCTGTATCACAATCGCGGGAACGGCACGTTCGAGGACGTCACGCGCGCCGCGGGCCTCCCGACCGGCACGACGCGATGGGGGTCCGGTTGCACGTTCGTCGACTACGACCGTGACGGGCGCGTCGATCTGTTCATCGCAAACTACCTCCGGTTCGACCTGCCCGGCGCTCCGGAAGTGGGAAAGGGTCCCAACTGCGTGTGGAAGGGCGTGCCGGTGAACTGTGGGCCCCGAGGCCTGCCGACCGACACCAACCTGCTGTTTCGCAACACGGGCAACGGCACGATTCGCGGACGTCTCCGAGACGTCCGGCGTCAGCCGGGTCACCGGCAGGTACTCCATGACTGCCGTGGCCGCGGACCTCGACGGCGATGGCTGGATCGACATCTACGTGGCGTGCGACTCGACCGCCTCCATCCTGTATCACAACAACCACGACGGCACCTTCACGGATACGGCCGTCGAGAGCGGGGTGGCGTACAGCGAGAACGGGACACAGCAGGCGGGCATGGGCGTGGGCGTCGGCGATTACGACGGCGATGGCGCTCTGGATCTTCTCAAGACGCATTTCGCAGACGACGTGCCGGCGTTGTACCGAAGCACGGGGAAGGGACTCTTCGAAGACGTGGCCGTGGCGGCCGGCCTCGGCGTCCTCAACCGGTATGTCGAGTGGGGTACCGGGATCGCCGATTTCGACAACGACGGACGTCCGGACGTGATGTACGTGAGCGGGAACGTCTACCCGGAAGTTGAAGCCGTGCTCAAACAGTATCCGCATCGCGGGCCACGGGTGGTCTTCCGCAACCTCGATGGGTCGCGTTTCCAGGACGTCACGAGCGCGAGCGGCCCGGGCGCGAACACGCCGCACTCGAGCCGCGGGGCCGCGTTCGGCGACTTCGACAACGACGGCGACGTCGATGTGCTCGTGTTCAACATGAACGAGCCGCCGTCACTGCTCAGGAACGAGTATGCCGGACGCAACCACTGGATCAGCGTGAAGCTCGAAGGCACGACGTCGAATCGCGCCGCGCTTGGCGCGACGGTGAAGGTGACCGTCGCAGGGCGACAGCACGTGCAGGTCGTGCTCAGCCAGTCGAGTTACTACTCACATGATGATCTTCGCCTGCACTTCGGACTGGGAGCGTCGATCCGCGCAGACGAGATTCAGATCATCTGGCCGAGTGGCGTCGTCGAGACCGTGCGCGACGTCGAGGGAGGTCGCGTCGTGCGAATCAGGGAAGGCGCCGGGACAGCGGCACGCTGATCTCCCTGCGGATGTAGGTGTCAGCCGGTCCGTCGAAACGAACGTCGAGAGCCTGCAGGCCGTCTCTGGACGGACCCATGGTCACGCCATCGGCCGGAAGCAGGTGCCTCGGCGACCGCACGCGAATCGTGTAGGTCCGGCCCGCTCGCCCTTCCAGGACGAGATGCAAGACGGTTCCATCCGCCGATGAGCGCAGGATCCGAAGGCCCTCGTTGGCGGCGCCGGCTGCCGGCACCTGCGGATCGGTTTCGATGTCGGTCCCTTCCTCGTAGGAGAACACGACCTCCACACGCGGCGCCTCGTCGACCATGATCTGGGCGCGCAGCTCGTCACCGATGCGGGTCAGTTCCGGGCGGATCATGTTTCCATTCACGGTGACGCGCTGCATCCGTGTATCGGCCGGGAACGCGGGCGCCACGGTCAATCGGCGCTGCTCGAGCCGATCGGGCGTCGACGACCCGGTGCGGTTCATGCGAATGACCGTGCGTCCGGGCGAGCGGTCGAGCGTCACGGCGTAGGTGGCTGGCCCGGCACGGAGGCCCGTGATTCCCACGCGATCCCACGACGCCGGAAGCGCCGGCGCAAATCGAACGCTGCGGCCGCCATCGGTGACATCGATGCCGAGCAGTCCTTTGACGATCGGGCTCACGACCATCGCCTCCGACCAGATCTGATGGTGCGACGACCGCCCGAACGGCGTCGCGAAGTCACCCGACAGGAGCTCGGTGATGTAGCCGAGTGCGTTCGACCAGGTCAGGAGCGCATTGGCCGTCAATGCGCCGAACCCCACGTGCGGCCGGCCGTAACGATACGCCCCGACGGAGGCCCAGCCCGTGAACAGGGGCCAGACCGAGCCGTAGTGATACGACAGGGGATCGTACAGGGCGCTCTGGTTCGACAGCAACCGATCGCCCCAATCGGTGGCGAGGCTGCTCGCGCCAAGGTGATCCACTTCGCGTTGGGCCCGATCGTCGCTCACCGTTCCAAACCACAACGGAACGGCCGGGAGAACGGTGTCCTCGTCAACGAGCGGCGCGCCGGCGAGCGCGTTCAATCGTGACTGCCGCCGTTCACGCTGCGGGCCCGGCTCGGCCTCGCGCGGCCGCGTCGTGGGACGTGCCGTCGCGAACGCGTAGTAGCCGCGGTCGGCGATCCAGTACGTCTGCTCCATGGCCGCGCGGGTCCGCTCAGCGGTGGCTCGCGCGGTCTTTGCGAGGGCTTCGTCGTGCACGACGTCCGCGAGATCCGCGATGCCGCGGGAGGCAGCAATCCACAACCCCTGCAGATACATTTCTTCGTGGGGCGGATAGAGCGCGCCTCCCTCGACCCAGCCGTGCCCGACGGTGGTGTTTTCGATCAACCCGTTGCCATCGGTGTCCGTTGCGGCGGAAAACTGATAGGCCTTCGCGACGGACGGCCACGCGGTCGCGATGAACGTCCGATCCCCCGAGGCGTGCCAGTAGTCCGCGTGCGCGATCACATACAGGGGAGTGGCATCGGCGCTGGCCCAGGGATACGCATATTGGTCGAACCACGGAATCAGTGATGCAGACTGCGAGATCTCGTGCGGAATCTTGCCGTCGCCGCGCTGGTATGTCCGCAGGAATTCCAGCGCACGTTTCGTCGTCTCGAACGACCCCTCCGCCGTCGTCGCCAGCGTCGTCCAGAGTGCGTCCCGGCCGAAGAACCACGCGTAGCCCGGGCGCTCGCTCTCGCCGGCGGTCCGGAATCCGGCGAGCAGGCCCGTGCCAAGTGTCGGGTTGGTCGCAAGGCCCTTGTCGATGCCAATCTTCGCCCAACGGAACGCCGTGTCGATTCGATCGTCGGGCGTGCGGATATTGAGGGTCGTGCGATCGAATACTTCGTAGTAGTCAGCAGTCTTCTCGTAGAGCTCGGGAACAGCCGCCAGGATCCGGTCGTACGCCGCCTTCGCGTCGCTCCGTCCCTGCAGGCTGCCAGCAATCACAATCGGGATGAAATTCGAGGTGAGATCGGACGGCGAGGCCTCGATGACGAACGTGTTCGGCAGGTCTTTCGGTTCCTCCTGATACGGCATGATCGAGATGTCCCGCCCCATCGGACAGCCAACGATCCCAGCGTAGCGCCCCGTCTCCTCGGTGATGGTGTACGTGCGAGCGCTGCCATCCCATCCGATCGACGGCGTTGCGGATACGGCCGGCCACATCAGTCGAAGGCGTGGCCTGAACGACACGGTGATCCGGGCGGGCAGCACGCTCTGCACATCGAGCAGGATCGCCACTCCCGGCTCGTCGAGCGGCGCAAAGACCACCTCACGGACCGTGAAGGCCGCGTGCGCGTAGACGAAGGTCGTGGCCTCGGGCCGTACGACGATGGACGACAGCAGCGTTCGCCCATCCAGCTCGGCCGGATACCCCTCCAGACGGAATGAGAGCGTCAGGCTGTCGATGATCTCGAGCGGATACACCCAGGCTTCCGCATCGCGATGCTCGTAGCCGACGAGCGCAGCGCGGCGGCCGGCGACGTCGAAGAACGCGCCTGCGTGCGTCGGCCGACGCAGCTCCAACCCTCCGGATCGCATCCGGAATTTCGGCGTGAGGGCCAGCGCCGGGTGGGAACTTTGTGCACCAAGCGCACCCATCAAGCCACAGACGCACGTCACTATCGCGATCCAGCTCTTCAATGATTACCTCGGTCGTGGTGGGCAGCATAACGTGAGGTCGGGCTCGTCGAAACGTCCCTGTTCGACACCGCAGCCCAGCCATTCACCACGCAAATTCGCTTGACCATCACCGATGCGGTGACTAGAGTTTTCGCACTACTCGCGTCGCTCGTGACAGCTCTTCCGTTTTCCTGGAGCGTCCGATGACCAATACGTCCTCAGTGGGTCCCCGGGTTCTTTCACGGCTCGTGTTGCTTCTTCTCGCTGTCATGATGGTGCTCACGCCGTCGCGCGCCAGCGCGCAAGCGGTGTACGGCAGCATCAGCGGAATCGTCACCGACCCCACGGGTGCTGTGGTCCCGGGGGCGACCGTCACCATCACGAGCGTCGAGCGCAAGACCTCCGACGACGTCGTGACCAACGAGTCCGGCATCTACCTGAAGGATCGACTGCTGCCCGGCACGTACGAGGTCAAAGCGGAGCTGCAGGGATTTAAGTCCGCCGTCTTTCCGTCGATCAGGGTCAACGTCGATACGCAGACGCCGCTCAACATCAAGTTCGAGACCGGTGCGGTCAGCGAGTCGGTGACGGTCGCCGGGTTCAGCCCGGTACTCAAGACCGACCGCGCCGACGTGGCGACGACGTTCGATTCGAAAGAGATCAGCGACCTGCCGGTGCTCGATCGCAACTTCACCAAGTTCATCCTGCTGACCCCCGGCACGCAGCAGCTCGGGTGGCAGCACGCCGCGAGCGAGAACCCGCAGGGCTCGACGCAGACGATGGTGAACGGGCAGAACTTCAGCGGCACGAGCTATCAGCTGGACGGCACCGACAATCGCGATCCGATTCTCGGCATCATCGTCATCAACCCGAACTTCGAGGCTATCGGCGAGAGCAAGATCACCTCGCAGAACTACGACGCGGAGTTCGGGCAGGCGACCGCGGGGGTCGTCTCGGTGCAGACGAAGTCCGGTAGCAACTCCATCCACGGGAGCGGCTTCGAGTTCTTCCAGAACGACGCGCTCCAGGCGCGAAATCCGTTCACGCAAGCCACCAGGAATGCGACGACCGGTCGATTTCTCCCGGAGACCAAACGGAACCAGTTCGGCGGCTCGCTTGGCGGTCCGATTCAGAAGGATCGCATCTTCATCTTCGGCGACTATCAGGGCACGCGCAGCAAGGTCGGCGGGTCGCAGCTGCTGACGGTGCCCACGCAGGCGGCACGCAACGGCGATCTCAGCGCGTACGGGGTCAACATCTACGATCCGACGAGCGGCGCGACGCCGGCGCAGCGGACGCAGTTCCAGAACAACGTCATTCCCGCGAGCATGCTCTCTCCGCAGGCCCAGAACCTCCTCAAGCTTATCCCGCTGCCGAACCAGCCCGGGACCGAGAATGGCACATTCAACAACTTCGTCGCGTCGGGGAGTGAGATCTTCGATAACGATACGTTCGACCTGCGCGTGGACGGCCGCATCAGCGATCGTCTGAACGCATTCGGGCGATACAGCTTCGGGGATTTCCGGCGTAATGGTCCGACGGCGTTCGGGCAAGGCGGAGGCGCTGCGCTGGTGACGCTCGGCGGTGACTCGAAGGTGCGCAACCAGAGCCTGGCTGCCGGCTTCGACCGGACGATTGGCACGAACATGACGGCGGATTTTCGGGTGGGGTACTTCAAGTACAAGGTGGCGGTGCTGCCGTTCGACTACGGCACGACGCCGGCGTTGGATGCGGGGATTCAGGGTCTCAACCTGGACGATAACTTCACCTCTGGCCTGCCCTATGGGTTCATCCAGGGCCACCAGGAAACCAGATTCGGGTCCGGCCTCGATGTCAACCACTGCAACTGTCCGCTCGACCAAGACGAAAAGCAGCTCCAGCTGGTGGGCAACGTCACGCGAATGTTTCAGGGCAACCACACGGTGAAGTTCGGTGTGGACATCAGGCACGCGTGGAACCTGCGGGTGCCGAGCGACAGTCATCGATCGGGTCAGCTGGAATTCAACGTCGATCGCACAAGAGGTCCCAATGGCGGAGGTCTCGGGCTGGCGACGTTCCTCCTCGGCGACGTGACCCACCTCGGGCGGTACGTGAGCCCGTTTACCGATGCAGGGGAGCGGCAGTGGCGGCAGTTCTACTACGCCCAGGATACCTGGCGGGCCAGCTCGAAGCTCACGCTGAACTACGGGTTGCGTCTCGACGTGATCAACCCGCAGACGGTGAGCGGCGACGGCAAGGGAGGGTTCCTCCTGATGTCGGTGACCGACGGGCAGATCGACATCCCGTCGCCCAACATCGCTGGTTGCAGGTGTCGGAGGGATTCCGCTGAACGGTGGCGTGAAGAACTCGCTGAACTGGGCACCGCGCTTCGGGGCGAGCTATCAGCTGAACGAGAAGACCGTCATCCGCGGCGGTTACGGCCGCAGCTACGACATCGGTGTGTTCGGATCGCTCTTCGGCCACTCCGTCACGCAGAACCTGCCTGTCCTGTCCGTGCAGGACCTCAGCGGCGCGAACAGCTTCAACTCCGTCTTCAATCTGTCGCAGCCGGCGCCCGCTCCGGTGTTCCGGACACCGGACGCCAACGGTCAGCTGCTGGTGCCGCCTGGCGTCTTCACTCGTGCCTTGCCCGACAAGCAGCGGCCGCCGACGGTCGATGCCTACAACGTCACCGTTCAGCGCGAAGTCGGAGCGCAGATGTCGGTCGAGGTCGCCTACGTCGGCAATCATGGGGCCCGTGTGTTCGCCGGCGACGGACCGGCGCTGAACGGAAATCAGCCGACGCTCGTCGGGTTCGGAACGCTCTCGCAGGATCAGCGCAAACCGTACTTCGCTCGGTACGGCTGGACTCAGGGCATCGACGTGTTCTGCAATTGCGCGACGAACCGCTACGACTCCCTGCAGACGAAGTTCACCAAACGCTTCTCGAAGGGCTACTCGGTGTTCGCGCAGTACACCTATCAGCACGAGCGGCAGCACGGTGGCGACCAGTTCTTCTACAACCCGGATCTCGAATACGGTCCGGCCGACTGGGATCGCGTGCACAGCTTCTCGATTTCGACCGTGTACGAGCTGCCGTTCTGGCACGATAACCGGTGGCTCGGCGGCTGGCAGTTCAACCAGAGCACGATCATCCAGAGCGGCCTGCCGTTCAACGTCACGTATCGTGACGCCGGCGTCGGATCGCGACACCGGTCCGAATCGTCCCAACCTGATCGGCGATCCGAGCGGTCCCCAGACGCGCGACATGTGGTTCAACGCCGCCCCGATCGGCGATCCGAACAGCGCATTCTCGCGGCCCGCAAAGGGGACGTACGGGAACCTCCCGCGGAACGATCTTCGAGGCCCGGCCTACTGGCGCCTGGACGCGTCGCTGTTCAAGAAGTTCAGGGTAGCCGACGATCAGGAGCTGGAAGTGCGGATCGAGTCCGTCAACTTCCTCAACCACGTCAATCTAGGTCAGCCCGATTCGGAGATTGGCGTGCCCGGCAACAACAACGCGAACGCCGGGCGCATCACGTCCACGGCGTACGGCAGTACCGATCCGCAGCGGAACTTCCAGTTTGCGGTGAAATACAGGTTCTAAACGGCTAGCGGTATCCGGAATCCGGGATGCGGGATGCGCAAGTCTCGCGTCCCGCGTTCCGGCGATACCGCATCCCGGGTCCCGCGTTCCGATCTCTTCACGCCTTCGCGATTCCTAACTTCTTGAGCACCTCGTCGGGGCACCCGTCCCACCGGCCGACGAACGTGTTGCCCATGTACTGCAGGTCCTGCATGCCGACCTTGGTGGTCCAGAACCCCGTGGCGGTGAGGTCGCGGAAGCTGTTGAAGAACGCGACGCCGTGCGAGATCTCGGGCTTGGCGCGCTGCGGCCACGCGATGTCGTCGAGTACCGCGGTGCGGTCTGCCGCGGCGCAGTCCACGAACGGCTTGTCGAATCGCCGCTGACACTCGAGGTCGAGCCACGCAAGGCCGCCGCGCATCGCGGTCTGGCGCGCGGGCTGGTCGTTGATGATGAAGTCCATGAACTCGGGGACGCCGACGTCGGTGGCGCTGCCCGAACGCTCGTCCTTCGGGATGATGATGTCCACGAGCACGCGCACGGTGGCCCATTCGTGCGCCGTGAAGAATCTCGGCTTGTAGGGCGTGCCGGCTTTCGCGGCGACCGCGCGCGCGGCCTGTGCGTGTTCGTGCGCCTGGGCGGCCTCGGCCTCGGTCCAGGCAAAGGCGGCGGCAAGCGGTGCCGACGCCATGATCTGCAGCGCCGTCCGGCGCTCGATGGTGCTCACAGCGTCCCCCGTTTCCGCTCATCCGCGATGAACTCGCTCGTGCGCATCGACAGCGCCAGGATGCTCCACGTGCAGTTCTTGTCGGCGTTCGAGACGAACGGCCCGCCGTCGGCCACGAACAGGTTCTTCACGTCGTGCGCCTGGCAATTGCTGTTCAGGACAGACGTGGACGGGTCGCTCCCCATGCGCGTGCACCCGATCTCGTGGATGATGCGGCCGCCGTCCGCGAGGTCGTAGCCCTCCTCTTCCGTCGGCATGGGAGAGAGCGGCGTGCCGCCCATCTCGTGGATGATGGCTCGAAACGTCTCCTGCATGTGCTTCGCCTGCTTGTACTCGTAGTCGCTCCACTTCCAATGGAAGCGCAGCACCGGGATGCCCCATTTATCGACGACCTTCGGGTCGATCTCGCAGTAGCAGTTCTCGTTCGGCACCATCTCGCCGCGTCCCGCGAAGCCGACGGTCGCGCCATACAGGCGGCGGTAATCGTTCTTGAGCTGCTTGCCGTAGCCGCCGAACGCGATCGGCTTGCCTGATGCCTCGATGCCGGTGAAGTTGTGGATGCCGCCGAGGAAGCCGTACGACGGCATCCGGCGGCCGCCGCCGATTTCGATGTGATACCCGCGCGGGAAGTCGAGTTTCTTGTTGTCGAGCCACCACGGCATGTAGAGATGCATGCCGCCCACGCCGTCCTCATTGTGCGGCAGGTTGTCCATCAGGCGCGGAATGAACCCCGAGACGCTCGTGCCGGTGGAGTCGGTCAAGTACTTGCCGACCGCACCGCTGGAGTTCGCGAGGCCCTGCGGAAACTTCGACGATTTCGAGTTGAGGAGGATCCGGGCGGACTCGCAGGCGCTCGCCGCCACGACGACGATTCGGGCCCTGACGTGATTCTCGCGATGCGCGGCCGTATCGATGTAGGCGACGCCGTCGGCCAGGCCGTTGGCGTCGACAGTGACCTCGCGCGCCATCGCGTTGGTGATGAGCGTGAGGCGCCCCGTTTTCAACGCCGGCGGGATGAGCACGCCCGTGGACGAGAAGTTCGAGTTGGTCTGACACCCGCGCCCGCACTGGCTGCAGTAGTGGCACTGCTGACGGCCGTTGTGCGGTTGCGTGAGGATCGACAGCCGCGAGGGGATGACCGGAATGTTCAGGCGCTCCGACGCCTCCTTGATGAGGAGCTCGTAGCAGCGCGGCTTCGGCGGCGGCAGGAAGATGCCGTCCGGTTCGTTCGGCAGATTCTCGATCGTGCCGAAGATGCCGACCAGACGATCGACCTTGTCGTAGTACGGCTTCAGATCGTCGTAGCCGATCGGCCAGTCGTCGCCGAGGCCGTCGAGGCTCTTGCGCTTGAAGTCGTACGGACCGAAGCGGAGCGAGATGCGCCCCCAGTGATTCGTGCGTCCGCCGAGCATGCGGGTCCGGTACCAGTCGAAGTTCTGGCCGGGCGCTTGCGTGTATGGCTCGCCGTCGAGCGTCCAGCCGCCAAGGCCGGCATCGAACTCGCCGAACTGGCGCGACGGGATGTCGGCGCCGCGCCTCGGCGTGTCGTAGGACCACGCGAACATCTTCGAGTCCTTGACGAGGTCCCACATCACGCCTGCTTCGAGCATGACGACGTCCGCGCCCGCTTCGGTGAGGACCTTGGCGGCCATCCCACCACCTGCGCCGGAGCCGATGACTGCCACGTCGTAGACCTTGCGGGGTCGGATGATCTGCATTGGTGAATTCTTGCAGGTTCGGGGTTCGTAGTTCGGGGTTCGTGGTCGGGTTCGAGGTTCGCGACGTTCGAGGTTGGGGTTCGGGGGTCGGGAGTTGGGTTCGGACGTTCGCGAACCTGCGAACTCCGAACCCCGAACCCGACCCCGAACCCCCGAACTACGAACCCCGAACCGACTTAGAACAAGTACCTGAGACTCAACTGAATGTCACGACGCGAGTCGTCCTTGCCCGTGACGCGTCCGAACGTCGCGTTCGTCGGGTCCGCTCGTGCGCGCCGCTCAAGTTCGGGTGATTCGGGAAATTGAAGATCTCCGCCCGGAACTGGATGTTCTGGGTGCCCTTCACCGCGACGTTCTTGAAAAGCGCGATATCCCACTGATACTGCCCGGGGTTGTAGATCGCCGTCGCGCGGCGCGTTGCCGAACGTGCCGGCCTTGGCCGGCGCTGCGAACGCCTGCGGGTTGAACCAGAAGTTCTGATCCGCGGCCGCGCCGCTCGGAGAACTGCTGATTCGCGTTCGCCGGTCGGGTCGCTCACCTGGTTGTACGGCTGCGCGAACGCGTCACCCACGCCGGCGATGTCAGACGTCTCGGTCACCCAGAGCGGGGTGCCCGTGCGCATGAACGTCGAGCCCGGCGATCTGCCATCCGCCCAGGACGCGCGAGACGATCGAGTTCTGCTCGCGGAAGAACGGCAGGTCGTAGATGTAATAGAAGTTGAACACGTGGCGGCGATCGAAGCTCGAGTTGCCCCAGTAGCCGCGTGTCGTCGAAGCTGTTGAACAGCACGTTGCGCTTGTCGCTCGCGTTGTCCTCGGAGTGGCTGAGCGTGTAGGCCAGGCCGAACTTGAAGCCGTTCCGGTAACGGCGGTCGGCGCTGATCTGTAGGGCGTTGTACTTCAGACGTCGCCGGCGTTCTCGCGACAGACGGATGACGCCGTAGCCCTTGTACGGCCGCAGCGCCGCCGAGTTGACGCCAGGATTCGCCTGGAGCGTGCCGGGCTGCGAGCTGGTTGATGTTGTTCTCGCGCTGCAGGTAGACGCCCGCGCCGGCCGACGTAGGTCGCGTCGACGATGAAGCCGAACGGCACCTCGCGCTGCACGCCCGCCGACCACATGTACGCGGTCGGGTGCTTGAAGACCGGATCGATCGCGGTCATGCCGAACGGCAGCGCGGCCGCGCCGCTGAGCCCGGCCGGGTTGTCCGCCGAGCCGTTGCTCACGCTGACCTGCGGCTGGAACGGCGGGTTGCCGCCGAGCAGCAGCGAGTCGTTCAGCGTGACGCGGTTGTGGAAGATGCCCGACGCTGGCCTTGAAGATCGTCTTGTCGTTCAACGCGTACGACACGCCGCCGCGCGGCTCGAAGACGTTCTTGTGCGTTTCCGTGAGGCCGCGCGGCGCGCCCTGGAACAGCGCGAGCACGGCCGGATCGTTGTAGACCGCCAGGTCGCTCGCGTCCGACGGGAAGCCGTCGCCCGGCAGCAGAATCCCGTTGTAGCGCGGACCGCTGACGATCGCGCCGGTCTTCGGGTCGATCACCGCCTGGTTGCTGGTGTCGTAGTACGCCGGGTTGAACGTCGCGATGTTGTTCGTCTGCGAGTAGAACGGCGGCCACAGCGAGTAGCGGACGCCGCCTTCGATCGTCAGGTTGCTCCGCGGCTTCCAGGAGTCCTGGACGAAGAAGTCGGCCGCGAGCGCCCGCCACTTCGTCAGCGCGCGCTGGCCGATCTCGCCGTAGTTCGTGAAGAGGCCCATCGCCGCGTCGGCGATGCCGGCGCCGGTGCGCGCGGTCCCGCTGTTGCGGAACTCGAAGCGGCCGTTCTGGTTGTTGGTGCTGCCGGGGATCGGCTGGACGTTGATCTGGTCGAAGTCGTCCTCGCCCGAGTACTCGAGCACGATGCCGCCCTTGATCGTGTGGCGGCTCTTGACCCAGGTCACGCTGTCCGCCCAGCTGTGGATCGGACCCTGCGACGAGGAGGGATACGGACCGCCGTCGATCTCGGTGAAGTTGTCGATCGTGATCGTCGGGATCTTGTCCGGAATCTCCTTGTTCTCCGGGAAGATGTACGGATAGGTGATGCCGTACTCGCTGCGCTTGTAGAGGTCGCTCTGGAACACGTTGATGAACACCTGGTCGAGCGAGTAGGTGTAGGTCGCTTCGTTCACCAGGTTGTTCTTGATCGTGCTCGTCCAGCTCAGCGTCTGCGTCGTGTTCGGGCGATCCCAGTCGGTGCGCGCGAAGGGGAAGGTGCCGCGGAACGCGTCCACCGCCGTCCAGCTGTACTTGCCGTAGCGGTAGGTGAGCATGTTGTTCGCGTTCAGGTGGTAGTCGACGCGGAAGTTGTCCTTCCGCTGATCCTGCGGGTTGTCGCTGTTGACGATCGCGTTGAAGGCCCCCTGCTGGAAGCCGGGCGTCGGGAGCGGGATAGGCGGACAGCATCGCGAGGCCGTTGGCGCTCAGCTGGCCGCTCGGGATCACGTTGTTGGGGAACGGCTGGCCGGTCGCCGGGTTGCGGATCGACGGTGACACCGCTGAAGAACTGCGTTCGGCGAGAGCAGCTCGCTGAAGTCCCCGGTCCGCATCTTCGCGGTCGGCACGGTCGCGAGGTTGGTCTGCTGGGCCAGGTAGTTCACCCACTCCTGCGCGGCGAAGAAGAACAGCTTGTCCTTCAGGATCGGCCCGCCGGCCGAGTAGCCGTACTGCTTGTAGTTGAACGGCGCGGTCGACCGGTCGGCCTGGTTCGCGCTGTGATTGCGCGTCCACGTGTTCGCCTGGAGCTTGTCGTCGCGATAGAAGAACGACCCGCTCCCGCTGAACCGGTTGCCGCCGCTCTTGGTGACCATGCGGATCTGCCCGCCGCTCACACGGCCGTATTCGGGCATGTAGTCGCCCGTCAGCACCTGCACCTCCTGCAGCGCATCGACGTTCTGGATGCCGACGATGGCACCGTTGGAACGGGTGCGGATGGCGGTGGCGCCGTCAACCGTGATGTTGTTCTCGTCGCCCCGGCTGCCGTTGATGCTGAAGCCGCCGTTGCCGAGGTCCGAGAAGTTGTAGTTGTTGAAGCTCCCGCCGATGACGCCGGGCTTCAGGCCGACGACGCCGATCGGGTTTCTGCCCGAGAAGGACAGCTGCTCGATGTCTTTCGACTCGATGGTCTTGCGAAGCGCGACATCGGTTTGCAGCGGCGCGGATTCAGCCGTGACGGTCACCGACTCCGACAGCGCGCCGGTCTCGAGCGTGAAATCCAGCGTGAGCGAGCCCGCCGCGTCGAGGGTCACGTTCTCGCGCAGGGCCTTCTTGAACCCCTGGAGCTCGGCGCTGACGGTGTATTTACCGGCAGTCAGGTTCGGGAACGTGTAGAACCCCGTTCCGTCGCTGACGACGGTCGATTGAATTTGCGTCTGATTATTCGTCACGACCACGGTGGCTCCGGGAACCACGCCTCCCTGAGCATCCTTGATGCGTCCGGAAATCTGGCCGCGATCGAACTGAGCGGCGGCGGTCGCTGCGACAAGCAGCACCGCCGGCGCCGGCGAGCACACAACAGCGCCAGAACGAACACACACGATTCATTGCGACTCCTCCCATTTACCCCAATATCGAAAACCGATGCGCGATGGCCGACGCTACGTCCCGCGGCTCGCCCGGTCAAGAATCGAGGGACCAGCGCACCGAACGACGTGGCGAGCGGCGCACCAGACTATAACGAACGTCTAGTCGAGAAAAAGACCCTTCGGCAGGGTGGGCCGGGTCTGATACAACAGGCGCGTCACACGCGCGCGGCTGAGCCGTAAGAAACAAACTGTTCCACGCAGAGCGCCAATCTGCCGCTGAGCTCGGAGGATGTTGATGCGTGTTTTATTCGCTCGTCGTCGCGCTCACTGGCTCTGGCCGCGCGCACGGCCGCCGCACAGTCGTGGCAGCCGCCCGCCGAGTCCTCGCGCTGTCCATCGAAGTGGGGACCCCAGGACGAGCGCGGCTCGGGGAACCACATGCGTCCCGACACAGTCATGCGCGCGGCTCGCTTGATCCAGACCGGCCAGGTCTTCGAGCTCGGCCACGTGCTGTCTCCGACCATGCCCTTCTTTCCCGGGCGGCGCTTCGACCTCCTGACCAAACGCACCGTCGTCAATCCTGGCCTCAATCATCGCGGCAGCAACGAAGAGATCGTCTTCACCGAGCTGGGGCAGGTCGGGACGCAGTTCGACGGGTTCAGCCATCAAACGATCGGGGATCGGCTCTACAACTGTTTCAGCCTCGCGGAGATTTCGTCTCGCACGGGATTCAGCAAGCTGGGCATCGAGCACGTCGGCGCGTTGATGACCCGTGGCGTCCTGATCGACGTCGCGGCGTTGAAGGGCGCCGAGATGCTGCCCGACGGCTACGAGATCACCGCGCGAGGATCTGCAGCAGGCCCTGCAACGGGAGAAGTTGACGCTCCAGCCGGGCGACGCGGTCATCATCAATACCGGATGGGGGCGATTGTGGGAGGTCGACAACGCGCGATACGCCAAGGGCTCGCCCGGGATCGGCGTGGGCGCCGCGGAGTGGCTCGTGCGTCAGGACCCGATGCTGGTCGGCTCCGACAACATGGCGGTCGAAGTCAACCCGAACCCCGACACCCAGCTGTCGCTGCCCGTTCATCAGATCATGCTGGTCGTCAACGGGATCCACATCGTCGAGGCGTTGAAGCTCGACGAGGTTGCTGCCGCGCGCGCGTACGAGTTCGCGTTCGTCGTGCAGCCGCTGAAGATTCAAGGCGCGACGGGCTCGACCATCGCGCCGATCGCGATTCGTTGAATCGCATCAAGGAGAGACGATGACATCGAGAGCGCACGATCGACGCGGCTTCCTGCACGGCATTCTCGCAGCCGGGGCGGTCACCGCTGCAAGCCCTGTTCGCATGGACGCGCAGGCGCAGCCGCAGGCACGCGAGCTCACGTTTCTGCCACCGTATGCCCGCGCGCTGGCGTACAAGTCGCTGAAGCAGTCCAGCTTCGACACGACGGGCGGCAACGGCGATCGCTGGCCGATCGCGGCCGGCGCGTCGAAGGAGGTCTTCAACGCCACCGGACCCGGCGTGATCACGCACATCTGGTTCACGATTGCCGCGCGAAGCGCCGATCATCTGAAAGAGATCGTGCTGCGCGCGTATTGGGACGGCAACGCGAAGCCGAGCGTCGAGGCGCCGGTCGGCGATTTCTTCGGTCTCAATCTCGGCGCGTACCAGGTCTATGAATCGGAGTACCTCGCGTGCTCGCCCGGCCGCTCGCTGAACTGCTATTTCGTGATGCCGTTCAAGACCGCGGCGAAGCTGACCGTGACGAACGAGGGCACGCAGGAGATTGGCGCCTTCTACTCGAACATCGATTACATGGCCGTCCCGCGACTGCCGGACGACGCGCTGTACTTTCACGCGCAGTATCGTCAGAGCGCCCCGTGTACGCCGGTCACAGGCGCCGATCCGAAACTCAATCCCAACGGACAGCAGAACTACGTCTACATGGAAACGCGAGGTCGCGGTCACCTGATGGGCGTCACCCTCGGCGTGCTCCAGAACGCGAACGGCTGGTGGGGAGAGGGCGACGAGATGATCTTCGTCGACAACGACTCGCAGCCGACGATCGTCGGGACCGGGAGCGAGGACTACTTTCTCGGCAGCTGGGACTTCGGCGGCCGCGACGGCGCCGTCCCGTTCGGCCACCGGATGTACGGCGCGCCGCTCATCGTCAACGCCGAACGGACGGGCGGCCGGTACTGCTGCTATCGCTGGCACGGCGACAACCCCGTCACGTTCGAACGCTCGCTCAAGCACACGATGGAGCACGGCCACGCCAACGATCGCGGCGACAACTTCTTCTCGGCCGCGTACTGGTACCAGACGACGCCATTCACGGAGTTCCCGCCACTGCCGCCCGTGGCCGATCGGATTCCGCAGGTGAAGACAGCGTAGCCGGGGACAGCAGACGGTCTGCGGGATCCGGTATACGGGACGCAAATGCAGAATACAGAATGCAGAGTCTGGCATCCCGCGTAGGGCATACCTCATCCCGCGTACCGCATCCCGACACTATTCAGACCGTAGCGCCACAATCGGATTGACCTGGGTCGCGCGACGGGCGGGGACGAGGCCGGCGATGAGGCCGACGACGAGCAGCACGGCGACGGCGAGGCCGAACGAGATGGTGTCCATCACGCGCAGGCCGAACAACTGGCTGGCGACGAGCCGCGCGGCGAGGCTCGCAGCCGGCAGGCCGACGGCGAGGCCGATGCAGAGCAGCACGCCGGTCTGCCGCAGGATCATCGAGACGACCTGCACGCCCTCCGCGCCCAGCGCCATGCGGACGCCAATCTCGTTGGTGCGGCGGGCCACGTTCTGCGCGATCGTGCCGTAGAGGCCGATCGACGCCAGCGTCAACGCCAGCAGCCCGAAGAGGCTGACGAACCGCGCCGCGAGCCGCTGGCTGTCGAACGCGCGCGAGACCTGATCGCGCAGCAACCGTGGATCGTCGAGCGGCAGGTTGGGATCGACCTCGGCCACGAGACGACGCACGGGTCCGGTCAACGCCGCCGGGTCACCGGCCGCTCGCAGCTCCAGCTCGCCATCGAGCGTGAATTGATTCGGGTCCTGGTAGAAGCTCACGAACGCCATGGGGGAAACCGGTTCGCGCGCGTCGTGGAACTGCGCGTCCTTCATCACGCCGACGATCTCGAGATCCGGCGCCTTCTCGTCATCCAGGCCGAAGTGCCGTCCGATTGGGTTGACGTCGGCCAAGTACTTCCGGACGAACGTCTCGTTCACCATCCCCACGCGTGGCGCGCCCTCGACGTCGCGGACGTCCAGCGCGCGGCCTGCGACGAGCGGAATGCCGAGCGTCTGCGCATAGGCCGGGCCGACGTGAATTGTTTCGAACTTGACGCTCTCGTCCGGTGCCGGCGCGTATCCTTCGACAACGCCGGTGTTCACGCTGCGGCCTCCGCCGAACGGGCTGTAGCGCGCGAACGTGGCGCTTGCAACACCCGGCATCACGCCGACGCGCTCGGAGAGCGTGCGATACAGGGCGATGGCGCTCGCAGGTGTGTGGCCTGCGAGGCGCGGATTCAGCCGTGCGAGCAGGACGGGACCGGGCTCGAAGCCGAGCGGATGGCTCACGAGGTTGATCAGGCTGCGCCCGAAGAGGCCGGCGCCGACGAGCAGGACGAGCGACATCGCGATCTGGAGCGCGACGAGCGCCGCCGCACCGCGAGATCGACCCCCGCTCGTGCCGCCGCGCAGCGATCGCGACTTGATGGCCGTCACGAGATCGATCCGCGACGCTTGAATCGCCGGCGCGACGCCGAAGAAGATCGCAGCGGCCACGGTGATCGCGAGCGTGAAAAGCAGCACGGGGACGTTGAGCGTCGCGTGCACCGGTGACGTGCTCGACACGACGAAAGCCATCAGCCCCCTCGTCACCCAGAGCGCGAGCAGGATGCCGCCGAAAGCGCCGAGCGCGGCGAGCAGCAGGCTCTCGGTGATCAGTTGCCGAATCAGCCGCCCGCGTCCGGCGCCGAGCGCGAGGCGCATCGACAGCTCGCCTTGCCGCGCGGCCGCGCGTGTCAATAGAAGGTTGGCCACGTTCGCGCACGCGATCAGCAGGACCAGCGCGACCACGACGAGGAGGATGCGCAAGGGTTGCGAATAGAGATACCGGACGGTCGAAATGCCGGTGGCGCCGCTCGAGAGTCCCACATGCGTGGACCGGATCTGCTGTTCTTGATCCGGCCCGCCGCCCGCGGGGAGCGTCGACCTGACGTACTGTTGCAGTGCTGCCGTCGCAGACGCTTGTGCCTGCGCGCGCGACGCGCCCGGCGCCAGCCGTCCGATCAGGTTGAGCCAATACGTGTCGGTGAGATTCAGCACGGACGGCCTGGCTTCGATCTCCGGCTGGAAGGACAGGGGCACCCAGAGGTCGGGCGGACGCCGCACGCGCTCGCCGAAGAACTCCGGCGGCGTCACGCCAACGATCGTGAAGGCGGTCTTGTTGAGGACGACGGCGCGGCCGATGACGGAGAGATCCGCATTCAGACGCCGATGCCAGTAGCCGTCGCTGATGACTGCCACCGGCCCCGCACCCAGCCGGTCGTCGCCGTCGCGCAGCGTGCGTCCGACAGCGGCGCTCACGCCCATCGTGTCGAAGTAGTTGCCGGAGACGAGGTGCGCCTGGGCGCGATGCGGGGACGCGCCGGCATCGCTGCCGGTGTGGACGAGCACTGCCGCCTCGCCGCTGCGTACGGCGGCAAGCGATTCGAACGGCAGCGGCTGCTGCCGCAGGTGGCGATAGGCGTCGAGCGAGAAGAGTTCCCAGCGGTTGGTCGGCGGATTTCCATTCGATGTCCCCTCGCCGACCTCGTCGCTGAAGAACACCAGCCGTGACGGCTCGCGAACGGGCAGGGAGCGAAGCAGGATGGCGTCGAACATGGTGAAGATCGCCGTGTTCGCGCCGATGCCGAGCGCGAGCGTCACGCCCGCGACGACGGTGAAGCCTGGATTCTTGCGAAGGGTCCGCGCCGCGAATCGTAAGTCCTGCGACGCGTCGGTCAGCCACCGGAAGGTGTCGGCATCGCGGGTGCGGTCACGCATCGACGGCAGGTTGCCGAAGCGCTGCCGCGCCCGGCGCCGCGCCTCGTCGGGCGTGAGCCCTTGTTGCGTGTAGATGTCGGTGAGTTCGTCGATGTGGAACCGCGTCTCCTCGTCGAACTCGTCGCTGGCACGAGCGCCGGCGATCGTGCTGCGCAGGCGGCGAAGCCAACCCATCAGCCCTCCTCAGGTCATGCGAAGCGCAGGACCTTGTTGACGCCGTCGGTCAGGCGGACCCACTTGTCCTGTTCCTCCGCCAGCCGCTTCTCCCCGGCGCGTGTCAGCCGGTAGTACCGCGCGCGACGGTTCTTCGCGGTGATCCGCCAGTCGGCGGCAATCCATCCGAGGTGCTCCATCCGATGGAGCGCGGGATAGAGGGATCCCTCCTCGACACGCAGCGCTTCGTCGGACACACCCTGAATGTGCGCGGCAATGCCGAAGCCGTGCTGAGGCCCGCGGCTGAGCGTCGTGAGCACGAGGAGATCCAGCGTTCCCTGGAGCGCGTCGGGCTTGCGCTGACGGCGGAGCATGACCATTGCCCTAGAAATCTAGGGCAACAGGGCGACCGCGTCAAGGCTGCGGCAGGCGGTACCGGGTACGCGGGATCCGGTACGCGGGATCCTGACATTGACATTCCCTGAGAATTGTAGATAACCTAGGCATCGATTGTCGATAACCTAGGTATCAAGCCATGAGCAAACCGTCTGACCTCATTCAGGGCACGCTCGATCTCCTCATTCTGAAAACGCTGGCGCTGGAGCCGAAACACGGCTGGGCGATCGCGCGGCGCATTCAGCAGGTCAGCAAGGACGCGCTGCAGGTGACGCAGGGGTCGTTGTATCCGGCGCTGCATCGGCTGGAGCAGCAGGGGTGGCTCAAGGCGCAGGCGGGCGTCACGCCCACCGGCCGGACGGCCAAGTTCTACGCGCTCACGGCGGCCGGCCGCAAACAGCTCGCCCGCGAGCTCGAAAGCTGGGAGCGCCTGTCGAACGCGATCGGGCTGGTGGTTCGCGAAGCGGACTGATCCCGAGGAGGATTCATGCGTCGATGGATCGATCGGCTGGCACTGCGTGTGCGATCGCTGCTGCACGGGGAACAGGCCGACCGCGAGCTGCAGCACGAATTCCAGGAGCACCTCGAGGAAGAAATCGAGGAGAACATCCGGATCGGCATGACCCCGCACGAGGCGCGGACCGCCGCGTTGCGGGCGTTCGGTCCGATCGGCCGGATCAGCGAGGAGTGCCGCGACACCAGGAGGGTCTCCCTGATCCAGAACTTGCTCCAGGATCTGCGGTACACGCTCCGCTCGCTCGCGCAGCAGCCGTTCCTCCTCGTGGCGGCGACGCTCTCGATCGCCGTGGCCGTCGGCGCCAACACCACGATCTTCAATCTCGCCAGCCAGCTGCTGCTCGTCGACGCCGTCCGCGTCACGCCCGGATCGCCTCGTGACCATTCGAATGGGTTTTGGCAGCCACGTGTCGTATCGGCAGTGGCAGGACCTGGAGCGCAGCCACGCCCTTGCGGGTCTCGCCGGATATCAGATCGAAGCCGAGGTCAACTGGCGCGGGAAGGATCAGGCCGTGAGCCTGACGCCGTTGGTCGTCACGGCCAACTTTTTCGACGTGCTCGGCGTGCCGCTCGCGATGGGCCGCGGATTCACTGCCGGCGAGGCGCAGGCCGAGCAGCATCCCGCCGTGGCGGTCATCAGCCACGGATTCTGGGCACGGCGGCTGGGTCGCGATCCCGAGGTGCTCGGCAAGCCGCTCGTGATCAACGGCGAGCCGTACACCGTGCTCGGTGTCCTGCCGGAAGGCCTCAGAGCGTTTCCCGGGCTATGGCATCGCGCCGGAAGTCTACTTGCCCGTCAGCCCGGCGTTGATGCCGGGGCTGTCCGAAGCGCATCACGCGACCGTGCAACTCGTGGGGAGGCTGTACGACGATCAGACGGTTGGTCAGGGACGCGCGGCCCTGGCGACCGCGGCGCTGCATCTCGCACCGGTTCACGGACAGCGATTCGCGGAATTCCAGCAGTTCGCGCCGGTGGGCGGATGGTCGCGGAGCAGCGACATCGGTGGGATCGCACCGTTCTTCGGCGTGCTGCTCGTGGCCGTGGCGCTCGTGCTGGCGGTGGCCTGCGCCAACGTCGCCGGGCTCCTTCTGTCGCGCAGCACGGTACGCCGTCGGGAGATTGCGATTCGTGTCGCGATCGGCGCCAGCCGCGCGCGCCTGATCCAGCAGCTCCTCAGCGAAGGCCTCTGGATCGCGTTCTTCGGAACCGTCTGCGGACTCGGCCTGATGTTGATCATGACGAGCCTGCTCTCGCGGCTCTCGCTTCCCATTCCGTTTCCCATCGAGCTCCGCGCCGGCTTCGATCTGGGCCTCCTGGTGTATTCAACCGTGGTGGTCGGCGCCACGACGATCTGCTGCGGGCTCGCTCCCGCGATCCAGGCGACGCGGCCATCTCTGGTGCCCGCACTGAAGCAGGACGAGCCGAGATACGTGCACCGTCGGTGGACGCTGCGCGGTCTGCTCGTCGCCGGCCAGGTCGCCGTGGCGCTCGTGCTGCTGCTGACCGCGCTGCTGTTCCTGCGCAATCTTGGTCGCGCCACAAAGGTCGACCCAGGCTTCGACGTCGACCACACGATCGTGGCGCAAGTCAGCCTCGTCGAAGGCCGTTACTCACGCGAGAGCCGCGCCGCATTTCTCGAGACGGCCGTGGCTGCCGTTCGCGGCACGGCCGGTGTCGAGCACGCGGCCTACACGCAGGACGTGCCGTTGACGATGCGCAGCGGGATCACGACGGGCGCCGAGCTTCGCCATGCCGAGGGCGGCACGACGTTTCTGGCACGGTACGAAGTCAATCGGGTCGGCCCTGGGTACTTCGCCACGATGGGCATGGCGATGGAGAAGGGACGCGAGTTTCAGACGTCGGACAGTCCGGGCGCTCCGGTGGTCGCGATCATCAACCAGGAGTTCGCGCGGCGCTATCTGTCCGGCATCGATCCCATCGGTCATCATCTGCTGCTGCCGGGGGCCGAACGACAGTCGTATCCCGTCGAGATCGTGGGGGTCGTCTCGAACGGCAAGTTTCGAACGATTGGGGAAGATCAGCAGCCAGCCGTGTACGAAGCGTTTCTGCAGCGTGGAAACCGGCAGCGGTTCGTCCAGCTGCGTCATCAGAACCGCGGGGGATCCCGCGCCGGCGGTCCCGGATATTCAGCGGACGCTGCTGGGGCTGGATCCGACGGCCGCGGTCGACGTACGGACGATGCGGTCGACGCTGGCGTTTGCGTTCCTCCCGAGCCGGATCGGTGCGGCGCTGCTGGGGACGCTCGGGCGCGATGGGGCTGCTGCTCGCGATGGTCGGCCTCTTCGCGGTGATCTCGTACTCCGTCAGCCGGCGGACCGCCGAGATCGGTATCCGCATGGCGCTCGGCGCGTCGCGGCAGGCCGTCCTGCGGCTGCTGCTTGGCGACGCCGCCGTCCTGGTCGGCAGCGGCGTCGGTATCGGGCTGCTGGGTTGCGCTGCTCATCACCCGGCCGCTGGCGATGTTCCTCGTCGAGGGATTGAGCGCCCGCGATCCGGTCGGCCTTCGTGGTGACGCCGCTGCTCCTGTGCGCCGTGAGCCTGCTCGCGACCTGGCAGCCAGCGCGGCGGGCGCTCGCGCGTCGATCCCGCGACGAGCGCTACGGGAGTAACATGCGTGCCTTACGGATTTCCGCTGGCGCGCCGCGCCTTCAGCGCGTCGAGCAGGCGGTCGACCTCCTGGTCGCGTTGCATCTGTTCGAACTGCCGGTCCACATCGTCGCCCACGAGCTCGGCCTTCGCCTGGCTGATGGCTTCGTTGCGAAGGACCTTGTGCTTGAGCCGATCGAAGTTGGCGACGTTGGACTGATCGCCGATCGCCAGCTGCGCGTCGCTGGCCCGATCGAGCGCCCGGGCTCGACGGTGCTGGGCGATCAACAGGTCGCATTTGGCCCGCGCCTCGCTCAGTTTCTGCTCGAGTTTGTCGAGCGCGTTGCGGAGCGTGTCGACCTGCAGACGCTGGTCGGCTCCCTGCCGGCCGTAGTCGTCCGCGAGCCTGGTAAAGCTCTGGAAGCGGGCGAGCGCGGCGCGTGCGAGGTCTTCCTGCTTCTTGTCGACGGCCAGTTCCGCCTTGCGCATCCAGTCGGCGGCGCGGTCTTCCTGCTCCTGCTGTTTCTTCCGCAACAGGTGCTGGTCGGCCATGGCGACAGCCACCTGCGTTTTTACCTGGAGCAGCTGATTCTCCATGTCGAGGATCACCTGCTTGATCATCTTTTCGGGGTCCTCGGCCCGATCGATCAGATCGTTCAAGTTGGCCCGGACCAGGGTTGCCACGCGATCGAGTACCGCCATTGCGATTGCTCCTTGTTCACGTTGGCCTTCGCCGCCACGCTCTGGCTCCTCACTCCTGCGCTGCTCAGACGGCCGCCGGTCCCGCCAGGCTGCGGCGGCTTGTCCCCAATCTTCCGCACCTTCGACAGCAGGTCCGACATCGGCATGCCCGACAACGCCTCGAAGAGCGCGGGCACTTGCGCCGCCATCTCCGTGATGTCGCCGGTCAGCTTGTGCAGGCCTGCCGACGATCCGTTTCCGGTCGAGACGATCGTGATCTTGTCGACATTCGAGAGCGGCGTCGCCAGCGCACGCACCACTTCGGGAAGGCCCGTGAGCAGCTTGTCGATGACGGCCGCCTGGTTGTATTCCTGGAAGGCTTCCGCCTTCACGTTCATGGCACGCGCTTCAGCATCGCCCTTGCGGTAGATGATTTCCGCTTCGGCTTCACCTTGTGCCCGCGTCGCCGCGGCACGCCCTTCCGCTTCCGTCGTGAGACGTCCGCGCTCGGCGTCGGCGAGCACGGCGATACGCTGACGCTCGACCTCCGCCTGCTTCAGGACTGTCGCGATCAGCTCTTTCTCGCGGCGCTGGATTTCCGCCTCCTGGACCTTGATCTGCTGCTCGCGCTCGATCTGCTGCACGCGCACGGCCTCGGCGATCACCTGTTGTTGCATCACGTTGGTCTGGATTTCGTAGGCCTTGTCGGCCTGCGCCTGCTGCTTCTTGATCGTCTCCTGGTAGTTGGCCCTCTTGATCTCCAGATCGCGTTCCGCCTCCGCCTGCTTCGCCTGCGACAGTGTTTCCGCGAGCACGCGCTCCTGGTCCGCCTGGGCCTTGGCGATGGCCGACGCCCGCGTGGCTTCCGCACGCTTGATGGCGATGTCGCGGTCCGCCTCGGCGGCCGCGACGTCGGCGTCGCGCTTGATTCGGGCGACGTCGGGCCGGCCCATGTTCACGATGTAGTCGTTCTTGTCGCGGACCTCCTTGATCGTGAAAGAGACCACCTCGAGACCCATCTTCGTCATGTCGTCCGCACAGGTGGACCGCATCCGCTCGGCCACCATCTCGGGCTCCTTGACGATCTGCTCGACGGTGAGCTGCCCGATGATGCCGCGCAGGTGACCTTCCATCACCAGCCGGATCAGGCTCTCGCGCTGTTCGGGCGTCTTGGTCAGGAACTGCTCCGATGCGGTCTGAATCGACTCGAGATCCGACTTGACCTTGATCTGCGCGACCGCCTCGACGGTGACCGCGACACCTTGTTTCGTGTAGAGGTCCTGGACGGGCGCCACGTCGAACGACATCAGCTCGAGCGAGAGCCCGCGGTACGTCTCGATCATCGGGAAGATGACCGTGCCGTGGCCCTTCACGATCCGCGTTCCACGAAATCCGTACACGACCAGCGCTTCGTGCGGCCCGGCCTTGCGATACAACGACGCGAGAAACGATGAGAGCAAGGCCACGGTGAGCACCATCAGACCGACCATGACCCAGAACCCGACGCCGAGCGACTCGAACCCCATATGAGGCCTCCAATCAATAGTCCCTGAGTCCCTAGTCCCGAGTCCCTAGTCCTTAGTCGCTTCCTTCTTCCTTCGTCCTTCTTCCTTAACCGTTCGTCCTGTAATCCTGGTTCATGTCTTCCCATCGGCGAACGGACGCGATGCCGCGCTCGTACGCCGTGACCACCACTTCCGCGCCCTTCTCGATTGGAGATCCGTCGGCGCTGCGCGCGCCGCACGATCGGCGGATGCCTCCACCCGAGTAGATCACTTCACCGATGCCGTCCTGCCGGATCGACTGGTTCACGCGCGCCAGGGCGCCGATGATGTGCGAGTCGGCGCTCTTCATGTTCTCGTGCGGCGACCACAACACGTGCGCCATCACCCAGAACACGATCGCGGCGCCCACCAGCCCCGACAGCGCGGCCGCGCCCAACGCCGGAATGGCGACCCATCCGAATCGCGACGTCAGGAGATAGCCGGTGCCGCCGAACCAGGCGAGAAACGCCATGAAGGTGGCGAGATTGAGTGGCGAGGCGCCCGCGTTTCCGGTCGCGTGCGGCACCTGCGGGTGATGGAGGAACGGCGCGTGGGCGTGCAGATCGACGCCTATCGCGCCCAGCGCGAACGACATCACGCTGAAGACGAAGCCGATGACGAAGCAGCCGAGGAAGATCTGAGGCCAGTTCATGGACGTTCCTTTGCGAGCAATGTCTCGGACAGGCGATCGACCAGGTCCGGCATCGAGAGGATCTCGCCCAGCAGCAGCAGACAGCCTCGTGAATCGGGATGCTGCGCCAGGCGATCGATGGCAGCACTCAGCGCCGCATCGGTCGAGAGACGCACGGCGCCTTCGTAGAGCCAGCGGTCGAGGGCGTTTTCGACGCCCCCGATATCGGAGCTGAGCTCGGTCTGGAATCCCGGCGGGTCGCTGACGAGATACCCGGGATGCACCTTGAAAAACCTGGCGAGGAGCTGGCGCGAATGGGCCGACAGATGCGGCCGCGTCCCGCTTTCGATGAGCGACAGGTACGACTGGCTGATGCGCTGCTGCAGCTCGGCGTCGATGGCGCGCACCACCTCGCTCTGGGTCATCTCGCGGCCGAGCCCGCGGAGGTGGCCTTCCATATGGCGGAGCGCGCGAAGCTTCTCGCCCAGGGTCATTGCAAATCGAAATAACGATATAACAATTAGAAATATGTGTCAACCTGCCGCTCCGCCGCCCGGTTGGCCCTGTTGCTATCCGGTCAGCCCGTGGCACCATCCGACATGGCCGAGACCTTCGAGCAATACACCGCCCGCATTCTGTCCTTCGCGACCCATCCCGATCCGCTGGAGGTGCTGCGGCAGACACCGTCACGGATCGGCGCCCTGATCGCCGCGCGACCCGACGCCGATCTTCGGTGGACGCCAACCGCCGACCGCTGGTCGATCGCGCAGATCCTGGCCCACCTCGCCGACGTGGAAATCGTCAGCGGATACCGGATTCGGATGATCCTGTCGGCGCCGGGCACGCCCATCCAGGCGTTCGACCAGAACGGATGGGCACGCGCGCTGCACTACGAGAATCGCGACGCGTTTGCGTCGCTCTCGCTGTTCCGATCGGTCCGCGCGTCGTTGGTCGCGCTCCTCGAGTCGCTCGACGACGAGGCGCTCGATCGGTTCGGGATGCATGCGGAGCGCGGGCAAGGAGAGCGTCCGCTACCTGATGCGCCTGAACTCCGGTCACGACCTCAATCACGTTGCGCAGATCGAGCGGCTGCTGGCGGAACAGGACCGCGACAGGCCGCCGTCGCGCCCGTTCCGCCCGCACGCCATCAAGCCCGTCGTGCCGTTCGAGACGCTGCAGCACCTCGACGTTCGCGTCGGGACGATTCGTTCGGTGAGTGACGTGGCCGGAACCGACCGGCTGGCGGCGTTGGTCGTGGACTTCGCGGATCGTCAGCGGACGATCGTGGCCGGCATCCGCACGGAGCGGACGTCGGCGTCAGCGCTCGTCGGTCAACAGGCGCTCTTCGTCGTCAACCTGCCGCCGAAGACGATCCGAGGTCAGCTGTCCGAGGGAATGCTCTTCGATGTGGGATACGAGGACGGGTTGCGGCCTGCGCTCGCGCAGCCCGAATGGCCGATGCCCGACGGCGCGCGGGCCGGTTAGCGCTGCACGCGTCCGGAGGCGTCGCCCTTGGCGAGGGCATCGACTTCCGCGACGGTGACGCGATTGAAGTCGCCCGGAATCGTCTGCTTCAACGCGCTGGCGGCGACCGCGAAGCGAAGGGCATCCTCGTGGGATCGGCCCGTGATCAGCGCGTAGATCAGACCCGCGGCAAAGCTATCGCCGCCTCCGATTCGATCGACGAGTCGGACGACGTAGCGTTGGCTCTGGTGCAAGGTCGATGACCGACCGTCCCACAGCACGCCGCTCCAGCCGTTGTCGCTGGCCGACAGGCTTTCGCGAAGGGTAATCGCCACAAGCGCCGGTCCGAAGTCCTGCGTGACGCGCGCGGCCGCATCGCGGTACGCGCCGATGTTCAGCGCACCCGCGACGACATCTGCGCCTGCGACGTGGACGCCGAGCACCGACTGGAGATCCTCTTCGTTCGCGATCACGACGTCCACGTCACGCATCAGCGGCCGCATCGTCGCCTGCGCCTGCTGCTCGGTCCAGAGCTTCTTGCGGTAGTTGAGATCGACGCTGACCCGTGCGCCGGCGCGACGCGCGGCCGCGACTGCCGCTTTCGTGGCCGCGACGGCCTGCTCCCCAAGCGCGGGCGTGATGCCCGTCACGTGGAACCACGCCGCGCCGTCCATCACGCGATCCCAGTCCACGGCGTCGGGTGGAATCTCACTGATGGACGAATGGGCGCGGTCGTAGATGACCGTCGACGCGCGCTGGCTCGCGCCCGTCTCCGCGAAGTAGATGCCGATCCGGCCGCCGCCGCGGACGAGGTGTTCGGTGTGCACACCTTCAGCCCTCAGCGAGCGGACCGCGGCGTCGCCAATCGCGTGGGACGGCAGGCGTGTGACGTAGTGACTGTCGAGGCCGAAATGCGCGAGGCTGACGGCAACGTTCGCCTCGCCGCCTCCGAAGGTTGCGGAGAGCACCGGCGACTGGAACAGACGCTCGAAGCCCGGCGGGCTCAACCGCAGCATCAGCTCGCCGAAGCACACGACCTTGGCGCTCATGGCGTGCTCCGCGCTGCACCCACGCTCGCGACGATGCGTCGCGCGTTGGCGGTAATCACCTCGAGCCGCCCGCTTTCAATGGCGGCGTTGTCGAGGAGCGCTGAGCCCGCGCCGACGGCCACGGCGCCTGCCCGGATCCAGTCGCCCGCATTGTCGAGCGTGACGCCACCGGTCGGCATCAGTTTCAACTGCGGCATCGGCGCGCGGAGGTCTTTCAGGTATTGCGGGCCGAGGGCGGTTGCAGGAAACACCTTGACGATGTCGGCGCCGAGCTGGTGCGCGTCGAAGATCTCGGTCGGTGAGAAGCAGCCGGGTGCAACGGCGCACGTCACGCTCGCGACACACCTCCATCACGTCCCGGCGAAAGACCGGACCCACGACGAATCGGGCGCCCGCGTCGATGACCGCACGAGCCGTCGGTCCATCCGTCACGGTTCCGGCGCCGAGCAGAATCGTCGAGGGAAGTGACGGGGCCAGTTCCTCGATCAGCCCTACCGCGTTCGGCACGGTCATCGTCACTTCGATTGCACGTACGCCTCCGTCGGCCAGGGCGTCGATCACGTGGCGCAACTTTGCCGCGTCGCGCATCCTGATGACCGCGACGACGCCGAGCTCTTCGATGGTGCGGACGACGGCCGCACGTCCGGACGTGACGCTCATCGTCCCATCCATCCGCCGTCGACGACGAGCACGTGGCCGTGCACGTAGTCGGAGGCCTGAGAGGCGAGGAACACGCAGGCACCGCCGAGATCGTCGGGCGTACCCCAGCGTCCTGCCGGAATGCGAGCGGTGATTTGTTCGTTACGCACCGGATCGTCGAAGAGTGCCTGCGTGTTGTCGGTTCGCATGTATCCGGGCGCGATGGCGTTCACGTTCACCCCGCGTCCCGCCCACTCGTTGGCCAGCGCCTTGGTCAACTGCGCCAGGCCGCCCTTGGCCGCCGCGTACGCCGGCACGCGGATGCCCCCCTGGAACGCCAGCAGCGACGTGACGTTGATGATCTTGCCGCGACGCTGATGCAGCATGTGTGTGCCAGCCGCCCGGCAGAGTCGAAACGCGCTCGTCAGATCGATCTCGAGGACCTCGTCCCAATCCTCGTCCGAATGATGCTCGGCGTCGGTCCGCCGGATGATGCCGGCGTTGTTGACGAGGATGTCGAGGCCACCGAGTTGCTGAATGACGGTGGCGACGAGCGTGTCGGTTGCCTGCCGGTTTCGCAGATCGGCGACGAGCGGCAGCGCGCGGACCCGCGACCCGATGTCCGTTGCTGTTGCGGTCGGCTCGGCTGCTGCTGGCGTGGAGCGCGACGTCGGCGCCCGCAGCCGCCAGGGCCCTCGCCATGGCAGCGCCCAGCCCGCGCGAGGCGCCCGTGACGAGCGCGACTCGGCCTGACAGATCGAATGCGCTGGCCGTCACCGCTTGGCGCGCCCGGCGTCGATGCCGGACGACACGCCGCTGAAATCCGGGTGCACGTTGACGACGCCGAACAGCCGATCGTCGCGCTCGCGGGTGGCGGCCATCATCCAGAGAACGTTGATGCACCCGCCGGGCGCCGCGACGTTCGGGTGATAGCCCTGCGGCATCAGCACGACGTCGCCCTTCGTGAACGATCGTGGCCAGTTCGGGCTCGCGATCGTTCGCGTAGACAAGCTGAATGCCGAACGCGGGACGCGGCATGTCGATGTAGAGGTACGCTTCCTCGGCGAGCTTCGCGTGCTCGTGCGGCGGCCACGACGTCCAGTTGCCCGGCTGGCTGAACGTGACGCCGGCCATGATGCGGCCGGCTTCGATGTTCTTGCCGAGGAGAATGTTCAGCTCGCGGCGGGACGCGTCGCCGCCCGCATTGAAGTGCAGCCCAGGGTCCTTCTGCAGCTCCGCGTACGAGACGAACTGCAGGGGATACGCGCCCGTCAACCGGCGCGGAGATTTCGGCCAGATCACAGCCGGCGCGATCCGGCGGTCACTTCGAAGCGCGCGTCGCGGGGAACGTAGAGCGCATCGTACGGCCGCATCGTGAACCGTTCCGCGCCGACATTGACCGCCGCTTCGCCCTTCAGGCAGATCAGACCGGTCTCGAGCGTGCCGGTGTCGGCCGCAGCCTTCTCGTCCGGCATCCAGAATGATGCGTCCGTAATGCAGGAGCTGCGACGGCCGTCTTGCCGGGCGCGACGCTCTGCGTGCGTCCCTTGCGCGCGGCGGTGTCGCGGACGATGCACGTGCGGGAATCGATCGTGGGGAATGCCATGTCAGCCTCGAGGCTCGTCGTGGATCCAACGGTGCGCCGGGTCTTCGTGCAGCGCGAGCCGCCGTTCTGCTCCCGCCATCGCCCACAAGTAGTAAAGGGCGTAGCCCGGCGGGGAGGACACGGGGTGATACCCGTACGGAAGAAGGACGGCGTCTCCATCCTTCACGGTGTGGGTCTGGCACTCGCCGTCGGCCGTGTACAGCATCTGATGGCCGAACCCCTGCGGCGGCGAGATACGGTAGTAGTAAATCTCCTCGAGCACCGGCTCGCCGTCGCGGCCATCGTGCTTGTGGGGCGGGAAGCTGCTCCAGTGGCCTGGCGGATTGAAGGTCTCTCCGACCATCAGCCGTCGCGCATGGGAATCGCTCACGAAGAGGTCGTGCACCTCGCGCGCGTAGGTGCTCACGGCCGCGCGCGTTCACGCGCACGTCGTCGGGCCCGATCATCGCGGGATGTCCGCCGCCGTCGGTCGAGGGCGTGGAGAAGACGATGGCTTCGAGAGGCTCCTGCGCGGTGACGATGAGCGGCGTGCCTGGCGGAAGGTAGAGCGCGCTGGCCCGCTCTTCGAAGACGCCGCGCCGCGCGAGCGTCCACTCGCTGCCGGCCGCCTTGAACGTGCCGCGTCCTTCCTGCAGCACGAGGATCGTTTCCTCGCCGGCCACCTGATAGCGATGCGTCGCGCCGGCGCCGAGGCGCAGCCGCGAGCTGGTGAGCTCCTTCGCGCCGCCTTCTCCACGACGCTGCAGGTTTTGCAGGCCGTCGATGCGGCGTACTCGATACAGGGTATCCGTGAGCATGATCGTGATCGTTCGACGACGAAGCTTATAACCCCTGCGAGCCGTTCGCAACCTGGGCACGCTTGACTTTGCCGCAGATCACGACAAGAGTTTGAGCCGTCAGCGGGCGCTGCCAGCTCTCCAGTTTCCAGTTCCCAGTTTCCGGTGGTAACTGGCAACTGGCGACTGGCAACTGGTGACTCGCAGCTGGAGGAGAGCTGTTCCATGGCGTCGTCGTTGTTCGACCTCACCGGACGGGTCGCGGTGGTGATCGGGGGGACGAGCGGAATCGGGCGCACGATCGCCGTCGGGCTTGCTGACGCCGGCGCGGATGTGGTCGCGACCGCGCGACGGCAGGAGCTCGTCGACGAGGTCGCGGGCGCCATCGAGTCGCGGGGCCGGCGCACGCTGCGCATCACCTCGGACGTCGGCGATCGCGAGTCGCTCGAACGGGTCCATGCGACGGTGATCGAGTCGCTGGGGCGTGTCGATATCGTCGTCTGCGCGGCCGGCATCACCAAGCGCGTGCCGACGCTCGAGATGGATGAGGCTGACTGGCAGCGGATCCTGGAGACGAACCTGACCGGCACGCTGCGCGCCTACCGGGCGTTCGTGCCGTCGATGATCGCGCAGCGGAGCGGACGGCTGATCGGCATCGCGTCGATTTCCTCGTTCGTCGGGCTGCACGAGGTGGCCGCCTACGGCGCCAGCAAGTCGGGGCTCGCGGGGTTGACGCGAGGCCTGGCGGTCGAATGGGCGCCGCATGGGATCACGGTCAACGCCGTCGCTCCGGGCGTGTTTCGCACCGACATGAACGCCAAGCTCCTCGAAGGGCCACGCGGACAGGAGTTCCTGGCGCGGACGCCCATGCGCCGCTTTGGCCGCGTCGAGGAGCTGGTCGGCGCGGCGGTGTTCCTGGCGTCCGACGCGGCAGGCTTCGTGACCGGCCAGCTGATCGTGGTGGATGGCGGTATGCTGGCGAGCGGGGTCAACCAGTGAAGGCTGTCCAGGTGATCAGCGAGAGCGACAACGTGGCGACCGCGCTCGAGCCGCTCGAGGTCGGACGCGAGGTGCTGGCGGGCCCCGCGGCCGTCGTGGTGCGCGATCCGATTCCGCGCGGCCACAAGCTGGCGCTCCGCGCCATTGCGGAGGGGGAGTCGGTGGTGAAATACGGCAGCCCGATCGGCGTCGCGTCGCAGGACATCCCGGCCGGCGCGCACGTGCACACGCACAACGTCTCGAGCACGCGCGGGCGTGGCGATCTCGCGCCCGTCAGCGGGCGCCTGGCGGAGCCCGAGTAGCTGGGGTCAGATCTCGATTTTCTATTGAGCGCGGCCTCGACCTAGAAAATCGAGATCTGACCCCACGGGCAGCCGGCGAACAGCGCCGGAAGGCCAGAAATGGCCCGAAAATGTTGGGGAACATTGGGGTCAGATCTCGATTTTCTATTTCGTCGGCATCGAATTGGAAAATCGAGATCTGACCCCAGGAGCAGCCATGAACGAGCCTGGTTTTTGGGGATACCGGCGGGCCGACGGACGGGTCGGCGTGCGCAATCACGTCCTCGTCGTCCCCACGGTGATCTGCTCATCCGTGGTCGCTGAGCGCGTGGCCGCGGCGATCGCTCCGGTCGGGGCGGCCCTTCCACACACCGCCGGATGCGGACAGCTCGGTCCTGACCTGCGGGTGACCCACGATACGCTCGCCGCCTATTGCGAGCATCCCAACGTCGGCGCCGTCCTGGTCATCGCGCTCGGCTGCGAGCAGGTCATCGCTCAGCATCTGGCCGAGACCGCGCGTCGCGCAGGCAAGCTCTCGGCGGTGATTGCGATTCAGAGTGAGGGCGGCACGGTTCGCACTACGACGAAGGCGACGGAAATCGCCCGCGGCTTCGCCGACACGCTGCGCAGCGCGCCCCGCGAATGGTGCGATGCGTCGTCGCTGACGCTGTGCGTGAAATGCGGCGGGTCCGACTACACCTCGGGGCTCGCGTCCAATCCGGCGCTCGGGCGGGTCACCGATCGGTTGATCGATGTCGGCGGATCGGCGGTGCTCGGCGAGATCGCCGAGATCATGGGCGCGGAGCACCTCCTCGCGGCGCGCGCCACCGACCGCGGGACGGCGGCGCGTCTCATCAAGGTCATCAACCGCGTGGAGTCCGAAGCCATCGCGCTCGGCCTCGACATCCGCGGCACGCAGCCGTCACCGGGCAACATCCGTGGCGGGCTGACCACGATCGAGGAGAAATCGCTCGGGGCCACGCACAAGGGCGGCGAGCGGACGCCGCTGACGGACGTCGTTCCGTACGCCTCGCGCATCACGCGCAAGGGCCTCACGGTCATGGATACGCCGGGGCTCGACGTCGAGTCGGTCACCGGCATGGTCGGCGGCGGCGCGCAGGCCGTCGTGTTCACGACGGGCCTCGGTACGCCGACCGGCAACCCCATCGCGCCGGTGATCAAGATCACCGGCAACGTGCGGACGGCGGCGTCGATGCACGACAACATCGACCTCGACGTCAGCGGCGTACTCGACGACTCCGAGACGCTCGAGGGGGCCGCCGACCGGCTGTTCGAAGAAGTGCTCGCCGTCTGCTCCGGCAAGATCACCGCCGCCGAACGCCTCGGCCACAACGAGTTCGCGATTCACCGCCGCAACCCGACCATCTGAGGGGGTTCATGTCCAGTCTTCGCCAGCCCACGGGCGCGTCGATCTCCGTCCCGGGATCGCGCGTGGGGTCGTTTCGCTGGGTGGTCTGTGGCCTGCTGTTCGCCGCGACGACGATCAACTATATCGACCGTCAGGTGCTGGGCATCCTCGCGCCGGATCTCCAGCACGAAATTGGATGGAGCGAGCTCGATTACGGGCGGATCGTCATCGCATTCCAACTGTCGTACGCCGTGATGATGCTGTTCTGGGGACGGATCCTCGACAGGATCGGGACGAAGCTGGGTCTGGCGATCGCGGTCGCCTGGTGGTCGCTGGCGGCGATGGGCACGGCCTTCGCGCGCAGCGCGATAAGCTTCGGCGCCGCGCGCTTCATGCTCGGCGTCGGCGAGGCCGCCAACTTCCCCGCGTCGATCAAGACGGTCGCGGAGTGGTTTCCGAAGAGCGAGCGCGCGTTTTCGACGGGCATCTTCAACGCGGGCACGAACGTCGGAGCGGTCGTCGCCCCGATCGCGGTTCCGCTCATCGCCGCGGCGTGGGGATGGCAGGCCGCCTTCATCCTGACCGGTGCCATCGGGTTCCTCTGGTTGATCGTGTGGTGGATGATGTACAGCCCCGTCGAGACGCACCCGCGGCTGTCGTCGGCGGAGCGCGAGTACATCCGCGACGGCGCCGACGAGCTCGTCACCGAGAAGACGCCGCTGTCGCGCATTCTCGGCACGCGTCAGCTCTGGGCGTTCGCGATGGGCAAGCTGATGACCGATCCGGTCTGGTGGTTCTATCTCTTCTGGCTGCCGAAGTTTCTCGCGCAGGAGCACGGCATCCGCGGCGTGGCGCTGATTCCGTACCTGACGACGGTGTACATCGTCGCCGACGTCGGCTCGGTGGTCGGAGGCTACCTGTCGTCCGCGCTCATCAAGAAGGGATGGACGGTGAACGCCGCCCGCAAGACCACGATGGGCATCTTCGCGGCGATGATTCCTGTGGTGATCATCGCGCCGCAGGTGAAGAGCGCGTGGGTGGCGGTCGGCTTGATCAGCCTCGCCACATCGTGTCATCAGGCGTGGTCCGCGAACCTGTTCACGCTGGCGTCGGACATGTTTCCGCGCCGCGCCGTTGGAACCGCCGTCGGCTTTGGCGGCTTCGCCGGCGGCATCGGCGGGATTCTGATCGCGGAATTCGCTGGCCGCATCCTGCAGGCGGATCCGAGCTACTACCAGCCGATGTTCATCGTCACCGGCCTCGCGTATTTCGTGGCGCTCGCGCTGATCCAGCTCCTGGCGCCGCGCCTCGAGCCCGCCCGCATCTAAACGGGGACGTCGCGACAGGAGGGCAGGGCTGAAGCCCGGCTTCCGATATCTACGCGACGACCTGGGAGATCGTCTCGCGATTGATGCGGATGTTCATGCGCTGCCGCGCCTTCGCCATGTACGCGGCGTAGAAGCGGTTCTTGCGATCGTTCAGCAACTCGGTCCTGCAGCGCGTCCTTCGCTGCCGCCAGTTCCGCTGGCGTCGTTTCCTTCTTCTCGAGCACCTTCACGACCACGGCGCCGTTGTCGGTGACGATCGGGTCGCTGACGCCGCCCTGCGGCAGCGAAAATGCCGCCGCGTCGATGGCCGGGCTGACGCCCACGTCCACAATCGGCGCGCCGCGCGCGATGAGATCGGTCGTCTTCACCTCGAGGCCGGCGTCCTTCGCGGTCTTCTCGAAGTCGCCTGACTTGAGCGCCCCGTCGATCGCGGCCGCCTTCTGGCGCGCCACGTCGACCGCCTGCTCCTTGATCACGTCGTCTTTGACCTTGGCCTTCACCTCGTCGAGCTTCGGCAGATACGGGTCCTGCTTGCCGAGCACGGTGATGAACGCGTAGCCCTGCGGCGTGCGAATCGGCTCGCTGACGTCCCCTTCCTTCATGGTGAACGCCTGCTGGCCCACGTTGGGCGCCAGGCCGATGCCCGCAATCGGCTCGTCCTGCTTGAAGAACCCTGACTCGGACGTCTGGAGCCCGTGCGCGCGCAGCGACCTTGGCGAAGTCGTTCGGCGACTTCAGCTCGCCCGCGATTTGATCCGCGAGCTTCTGGGCCTGCGCCTGGGCCTCTTCCCACTTCAGCTGATCCTCGATCTGCGATCGCACTTCGGCGAGCGTCTTCGTCTCCGCCGGCTTCTTGTCGACGAGCTTGATGATGTGGTAGCCGAACTGCGTCTTCACGAGATCGCTGATCTCGCCGGGCTGCATCGAGAACGCTTTCTGCTCGAACTCCGGCACCATCCGGCCCTTGCCGAAGTAGTCGAGGTCGCCGCCCTTTTTCGCGCTGTCCTCGTCCTCCGAATACTTCTTCGCGAGCTCGGCGAAGTCGGATCCCGCGCGTGCCTTCGCCAGGATGTCTTCGGCCTGCTTCTTCACCGCCGCATCGTCCTTGCCCTCGGTCTTCAGGAGGATGTGGCTGGCGCGCACCTGTTCGGGCGTCGAGTACTGCTGGATGTTGTCGTTGTACGAGCGCTCGATCTGCTGGCCGGTGACGACGGCTTTGGCGCGCATCGCTTCCTGATCGATCGTCAGAAAACGAATCTTCCGCTTCTCGGGCACGCGATAGATTTCCTTGTGCTCGTCGAAGTACTTCGCGACGTCCGCGTCGGACGCGGTCGCAGCATCGCGGAACTTGTCGGCCGGAAAGGACACGACCGCGAGCTTGACCTTCTCGTTGCGCCGCTTGTACTCCTGCGCGACGTCGTCCTCGTTGACGGTGATCCACCCGGTGACCGCCGCCTGGAGTTTCTCGACGGTGATGCCGCGCCGCAACTGGTCTTCGAATTCGTCGGGGCGCATCGGCGGCATCTGCATGCGCAGGATCTGCCGGTAGCGCTCGTCGCCGATGAACTGGCCGTTCTCCTGGAAGGCCGGCAGTGCCAGGATGCGCTCGCGCACTTCGGCGTCGCTCGCGGTGATCCCGAGGCGCGAGGCTTCCGCGGACGCGGCCTCCTCCTCGATCATCTGCTGCACGATGCGCTGATCGATGCCGAGCTGCTTCAGCAGCTTCTCGTCGACGTTGGCGCCGTACGACTGCCGGTAGGCGCGCATCTGCTGTTCGTAGACGCGCCGGAACTGCGCGACGGTGATCTCGTGGCCGTCGACGTCGGCGACGACTGCGGCGTTTGAGGCGCCTTGGGCCGTGTCGCGCATGAAACTGGGGATATAGAGAAGGACGAAGCAGAGAACCACCAGGGCCAGGCTCCACTTGAGCCAGCCGCGATGGCGCCGCATCCGGTCGAGCATTGTCATGGGATCGAAGGACCTCGAATATCTCGAATATCAGGATGGCTAGAGGTTCGATTATGACACATTGGGGTCAGACCCCAAACGGTCGTGCCGATATCCGGAGTGGGGGTCAGACCCCACCTGGTGGCGTCGATCGTGACGTTGGGGTCAGACCCCACGGCTGCCCGGATGTTCACGAATTCGCCTGGCGCGGCACGTCACGGGCCGTCTTCGTGCGGCTCAGAATCGGTGCAATGTGTTATATTTGTGGGGAATAGAAGCACTTAGAGGGATCCGGCATTCCGCAGCCTCTCCTCCGCCGCCCGCAGGGTAAACGTGTGCCGGCCCGCGGTCGGCGTTCGCCGTCGTCGTCCGCCCGCGCGGACCTGGCCAGCCGTCTGCGTCCGCTGCAGGCCGGGCTGCGATCCCGGCTGTCCCGTGCGGACGTTCTCGCCGAGATGATTCGCGCCGTCAATGTTTCCCTTGATCCCGAGCGCGTGGCCGACGCCATCGTCGCGCAGGTCGCGCAGTGGCTGCCCGTTTCCGGCTGGCTCGCGATGGCCGTCGACGACGCCGGGGACGTGCGCACGCATGGGAGCGCGCGGACTGATCCCGTCGCTCGAGCCGGCGGCATCGCTCCTGGGCCACTGGGTGATGCGAACCGGCGAGGTGTGCACCTCGATGAACCTCGCGGCGGATCGGCGGTTCGCGGATGCGCCGCCCGTCGCGGCCCTGGCGTTTCCGCTGAAGTGCCGCGGCCGGACGTTTGGCGCGCTCGTGGGCATCGATCGCACCGCGGCGTCGCGGGAACCGAAGTTCGCGCCCGCGACGCTGGCCGCGCTGCAGGTGGCGCTCGAGCCGGGGGCGATTGCGCTCGACAACGCGCTGCGCGTCCAGCGGGCGGAAGCGCTGTCGGTCACCGACGACCTGACGCAGCTGTACAACTCGCGCTATCTGTCGCAGGTGCTGCGGCGGGAAACCAAGCGCGCGTCACGAAACGGCCGTCCGCTGTCGCTGCTCTTCATCGATCTGGACGGGTTCAAGACGGTCAACGACAGCCACGGTCACCTGTTCGGCAGCCGGGCGCTCGTGGAGGCGGCCGCGCGTGATTCGCGCGAGCGCGCGCGAGACCGACGTCGTCGCGCGGTTCGGCGGCGACGAGTTCTCGCTGGTCCTGCCCGACACGGGCAGCGACGGCGCGCTGGCCGTGGGCGAGCGCATCCGGGAACGGATTGCGGCCCACGAGTTCCTGCACCTCGACGGCTTCGACATGCATCTGACGGTCTCGATCGGCGTGGCCACGCTGCCCGACGCGGCGATGACCGCCGAATCGCTGATTCAGGCCGCCGACGAGGCGATGTATTACGTGAAGGACCGCGGCAAGAACGGGATCCACGTCGCGGGCACGTTGAAGGTATGAAGGCGCGGGCACGGTCCGCGCGGCGTTCAGTGAGGAGTCGTTTTTGAACTTCCGATTGTTCTCGCTCTTTTCGAGCGACCTGGCCATCGATCTGGGGACGGCCAACACCTGTGTCTACGCACGCGGCAAGGGCATCGTCGTCAACGAGCCGTCCATCGTCGCGATCAACAAAGTCAACGGACGCATCGAAGCGGTCGGCAAGGACGCGAAAGAGATGCTCGGCCGCACGCCCGGAAACATCGTCGCCATCAAGCCGATGAAGGACGGCGTCATCGCCGACTTCGAGGTCACCGAGAAGATGCTGACCTACTTCATCAAGAAGGCGCACAACCGGAACGTGTGGGTGCGTCCCCGCATCGTGATTGGCGTGCCGTCGGAGATCACGCAGGTCGAGAAGCGCGCGGTCAAGGACAGCGCCTATCGCGCCAAGGCCAGCGAGGTGTACCTGGTCGAGGAGGCGATGGCCGCCGCGATCGGCGCCGGGATGCCGATCACGGAGCCCTCGGGCAACATGATCGTGGACATCGGCGGCGGCACGACCGACATCGCCGTCATCTCGCTCGCCGGCATCGTCTACAGCAAGGCGGTCCGCGTCGCGGGCAACGAGATGGACGACGCGATCATCCAGTACATCAAGAAGACGTACAACCTCCTCATCGGCGAGCGCACGGCGGAAGCGATCAAGATGGAAGTCGGCTCCGCGTATCCGCTCGAGGAGCGCATGACGATGGAGATCAAGGGGCGGCACCTGATCGAAGGCGTGCCGAAGACGATCACCATCACCGACGAGGAGATTCGCGAGGCGCTGGCCGAAACGGTGAACGTCATCGTCGACGCGGTGCGCGTGGCGCTCGAGCGCACGCCGCCGGAGCTCTCCGCCGACATCGTCGATCGCGGCATCGTGCTGACCGGCGGCGGATCGCTGCTGAAGAACCTGGACAAGCGGCTGCGCGAGGAGACCGGCCTGCCGCTGGCCATGGCGGAGGATCCGCTGTCGTCGGTCGTCCTCGGCGCAGGCAAGATGCTGTCGGACTTCAACCTGCTGAGGAAGATATCGATTGATTAGCGTGACGACGGCCGATGGTCGAGGACGACGGTCGGCGGGATGCCTGGGTTGTCGACTTCCGCCAGCCGCGTCCTCGGACCTCAGGCCTCGATCCTCGGATCGCAGGCGATGCTAGATATCCGCAAGCGCACCGGCGTCCTCTTCGTCGTCGCCATGGTGGCGCAGATCATCCTGGTCTCCGCGCAGGTGCAGTCGCGGAACGGCGTGCGCGTGCTGTCGCTGGTGACCTTCGAGGTGTTCTCGCGCGTGGAGCGTGCGGCGTTCGGCGTGATCGGCGGCACGCGGGGGATCTGGGTGAACTACGTGGCGCTTCGGGGTGTGCGGTCCGAGAACGACGCGCTGCGCCGGCAGGTCGCCGACCTCGAGATCCAGCTCCAGGCCCAGCGCGCGCTGGCGGCGCGCTCGGCGCAGCTGCAGGCGCTGATGGACCTGAAGTCGCACGCCACATTTCCGACGCTGGCGGCGGAAGTGATCGGCGGGAATCCGAATCCCGACATGCGGACGATTACCATCGATCGCGGGAGCGCTGATGGCGTCCTGGCCGACATGGCGATCATCGCGCCGGCGGGGGTCGTCGGGCGCGTGATCGGATCGCCGGCCCGGCATGCCGCGCGCGTGCAGCTGCTCATCGATCGCAACGCGGCGGCGGGCGCGGTGGCCGAGCGGACGCGCGCCGGCGGGATGGTCGTCGGAACGGACGCGCCGCCGGCCCTGCAGATGGAGCTCGTGTCGAACCTCGCCGACGTCAAGGAAGGGGACTCCATCGTGGCCTCGGGCGTCGATGGGATCTACCCGAGGGGGTTCATGATCGGACGAGTCGAGCGGTCGGAACGTGGCGGCGGGCTCTACCGAAGCGTCACCGTCCGGCCGGCGGTGGATTTCTCGAATCTCGAGGAAGTGCTCGTCGTGCTGGTGCCGCCGCGGCCGGCGACACGCGACGAGGGCGGCGCGTGAGAACAGCGGTTGTCCTGCTGGCGCTGGGAGTGGCGCTGGCGCTCCAGACGATCCTCGCGGGCCTGTTGATCGGCGGTCGTATCGCGGTCAATCTGGTGCTCGTCGCCGTCGTCTATGTCGCGCTCGCGTTCGGTCCGGTGACGGGGCTGCTGGCAGGCGTGGTCGGCGGGCTGACGCAGGATGCGCTCGCCGGCGGGATCGTCGGGATCGGCGGGCTCGCGAAGACGCTGATCGGGTTCGCGGTGGGCGTGCTCGGCGCGCAGTTCATCGTCTCGCAGACGCTGCCGCGATTCGTGATGTTCGTGGCGGCGACGTTTCTGCACGAGGTGATGTTCCAGGGGCTGCACGCGCTGATTGAGTCGCGTCCCCTGGCGCTGCACTATTCGGCCGTGCTCATTCAGGCGATCGTCAACGGCCTGGTCGGCGTGTTCGCCTTCTGGATCGTCGAGAACGGTCCGAGGATCCTCGATCGCCGGCGCGCGCGACAGGCGGCGTTCAGCAAGCGGAGATTTTGACGCAGGGGTTCGGGGGTTAGGGTTCGTGGTGACAACGCAATGGCAACCAATCTTCTTCCCGACGATCGCCGGAGTCTCGCGACCCGGCTGACGGCCCTGCAGTACATGGTCGCGGCGGGCTTCGCGGCCCTGGCGGTGGGCTTCTGGATCTTCCAGGTCGCCCAGCACGACCGGTTCGCGGAGATGGCCGAGAACAACCATCTGCGGCGGCTGCCGCTGCCGGCACCGCGCGGGGTGCTGCTCGACCGCGAGGGCAAGGTCCTCGTCGAGAACCGGAACATCTTCAACATCGCGCTCGTGCGCGAGCAGACCAAGAACATCGATGAAACGCTGCGGGCGCTGGCCGCCGCGACCGGCGCCGACGAGGCGCAGCTGCGCGACACGGTCGCCCGGCGCCGCCGCGAGCCGAGCTACCGACCGATCGTCCTGATCGAGAACGCCAGCCAGGAGCAGGTCGTCGCCGTCTGGGCACGCCAATGGGAACTGCCCGGCATCATTTACCAGGAAGTGCCGTCGCGCCGCTATCGCGGCCGACAGCATGGCCGCGCATTTGTTCGGCTACGTCGGTGAGATCACCGAGGCGCAGCTGCAGCGCGACGACTTCGAGGGCGTCGAGTCCGGCACGATCGTCGGCCAGGCCGGCATCGAGCAGGCCTACAACCGTCTGCTGATGGGCACGGACGGGAACAAGACGGTCGTCGTGAACAGCGTCGGCCGCGAGATTCGGGACATTCCGGAAGCGAAGCAGGAGCCGAAGGAAGGCCGGCGGCTGCAGCTGACGATCGACTCCGACGTGCAGAAGGCGATCGAGGACGGCTTCACCGCGTCGGAGCTTCAACGGCGCCGCGGTGGTCCTGGATCCGCGGAACGGCGAAGTCCTCGGGTTCACCAGCCGGCCGGCCTACGATCCGAACGCGTTCGCGGCGGGCATCGACCGCGCGACCTGGGCCGCGCTGAACACCGACGAGCTCAAGCCGCTGCAGAACCGCGCGCTCCAGGGACGCTACTCGCCTGGCTCCACGTTCAAGATGGCCGTCGGCCTGGCCGGGCTCGAAGAGGGCATCATCACGCCCGACTTCAAGGTCCATTGCGGCGGCGGCGCGACCTTCTACGGGCGCTACTTCCTGTGCTGGCAAGAAGGGCGGACACGGCGTCGTCGATCTTCGCCACGCGATCGAGCAGTCGTGCGACGTGTACTTCTATACCGTCGGCAACATGCTGGGCGTCGATCGCATCAACAAGTGGGCGACGCTGCTCGGCCTCGGCGTGAAATCGAACATCGATCTGCCGAACGAGGTGACGGGTCTGGTGCCGTCGACGCAATGGAAGGCGACGCAGAAGGAAAAGAAATGGTACGCGGGCGAGACCATCTCGGTCGCGATCGGGCAGGGGCAGGTCTCGGTGACGCCGGTCTCGCTGGCCGTCTACGCGGCGACGCTCGCCAACGGCGGCACGCGGGTCACGCCGCATCTCGTCAAGGCCATCGACGACGGGGACGGCTGGAAGGCGCTGCCCGAGCCGCCGCCGCAGTCGAAGATCGACGTGACCCCTGAAAAGCTCGCAGGCGATCCGCGACGGGCATGTGGATGGTCGTCAACGCGCGGCGGCACGGGCGGGCGGGCGCGGATCCCCGGACACGACGTCTGCGGCAAGACCGGCACGGCGCAGGTCGATCTCGAACCAGGCGGCGCGCTCGCGGCGGCCAAGAGCGGCAAGAACCTGCGCGACCACGGCTGGTTCGTGTTCTTCGCGCCGCGCGACAATCCGCAGATCGCCGGCGTCGTCTTCGTCGAGCACGGCATGCACAGCGCCAACGCCGCGTCGATTGCGCACCACATCCTCGAGACGTACTTCGCGAAGAAGGACGGCAAGCCGCTGCCGCCGCCGCCGACGCACGAAGAGATGCGGCTCGACTTCAGATCCGTACGCGCGTTCGCGCGTCGGAGGGGGCGGCCACTAAGCCATGTTCGAACGCCGGCTCTTCTTCCACGTCGACTGGCTGCTGCTCGGCGCGGTGCTGCTGCTCTCGGGCGTCGGCGTCGCGATGATCTACAGCACGACCTACGTGACGCTGCCCAACCGGCGGCCATCCCGGGCCGCAGGTCCTGACGCAGGTCTACGCGCTGCTGATCGGCCTCGTGGCGCTGCTGGTCTGCCTGACGATCGACTACCGCATGCTTGCCGAGTACTCGCTGTTCCTGCTCGGCGGGCCTGCTCCTGCTGCTGCTCTTCGTGCTGTTCAAGGGCGTCACGCAGATGGGCGGACAGCGCTGGATTCCGATCGGTCCGTTCCACCTGCAGCCCTCGGAGTTCGGCCGCATCGACGGTGGCGCTCGTGCTCGCGATGTACTTCGGCGAGAACCGCCGCGGCGCGAGCAACACCAGCGACCTGGTCATCGGCGGCATCTTCACCATCATCCCGCTCCTGCTCATCGCCAAGCAGCCGGACCTCGGCACGGCCGTGACGCTGCTGCCGGTCTTCCTCGGCGTCGCGTTCCTCGCCGGCCTGCGCCTGCGGCTGCTCGGCGTCATCGCCCTCGCCGGGTCTGCTCATCGCGCCGATCGCCTGGAAGTTCGCGCTGAAGGACTATCAGCGGTCGCGCATCGAGACGTTCCTCGATCCCGAACAGGATCCGCGCGGCGCCGGCTACCAGACGATCCAGGCGCGCGTCACCGTCGGATCGGGCGGCCTGACCGGCAAGGGATTCCGGAACGGCACGCAGGGGCAGCTACAAGTTCCTGCCCGTCGCGCACAACGACTTCATCTTCTCGGTCCTCGCGGAAGAGCAGGGCTTCATCGGCGTGCTCGTCGCGCTGGGCCTCTATCTGTTCGTGATTTTGCGATCGTTCGAGGCGGCCCGGCTCGCGAAGGACCGCCTCGGCGCGTATCTGGTGGGAGGCATCATTTCGGGGTTTGCGTTCCAGGTGATTTACAACGTGACGATGTCGGCCGGCCTGGCGCCGGTGAAGGGGATCACGCTGCCGCTCATGAGCTACGGCGGGTCGTCCCTGATCGCATCGCTCGCGGGTTTTGGCCTCATCCTCAATGTGCGGATGAGAGGTTTCACCAATTAGTCGCGGTATCCCGACGATTATCGGCGGGGACATGACGCTTTGCCTGATCGCGATCATCGCGTGCTGGCTGGCCAGGCAGTGGCCGATGCCAGCGTGCACGCGTACGCGTCGGAGGAGCAGGTCTCCGCCCATCGTGGAGTTTTGTCCATGAACAAGGAGATGATCATCTCCTCGTCGGGCGCACGACACGCGCGTCGCCATTCTCGAGGACGATCAGGTCGTCGAGATTTTCATCGAACGCGAGAATCAGCGCGGCGTCGTCGGCAACATCTACAAGGGACGGGTCTCCAAGGTCCTCCCGGGGATGCAGTCGTCGTTCATCGACATCGGGCTCGAGCGCGACGCGTTCCTCTACGTCTCTGAAGTCATCAACACCGTCGAGGAGTTCGAGCGGCTCGAATCCGGCGACGAGGACGACGACGACCAGCAAGACGGCGTTCCCGCCGCCGTGGTCGAGGAGCCGGTGCCAGGCCGCCGCGTGGCAGCCGCGCCGTCGAGGTCGGTCGCGGCCCGATCGGCGCGGACCGCGACCGCGATCCGCGGTCGGGACCGCCGCCGCAGGCGCAAGATCGAAGACCTGCTGAAAGAAGGGCCAGGAGATCCTCGTCCAGGTCGTCAAGGAGCCGCTCGGCACCAAGGGCGCGCGGCTCACCTCGCACGTCACCATGCCGGGGCGCTTCCTCGTCTTCATGCCGACGGTCGATCACGTCGGCGTCTCGCGCAAGATCGAGTCGCGCGAAGAGCGCGCGCGCCTCCGCGGCATCGTCCAGCAGTTCCGCGAGGACGCACGGCTTCACCGGCGGCGTGATCATCCGGACCGCGGCGGGCGACCGGTCCGAGGCGCGACATCGTCAGCGACCTGTCGTACTTCCACCAGATCTGGACCGAGGTCCGCCAGAAGATGGAGAACGCGGCGTCCGCCGGCGGTGCTGTTCCAGGAGCAGAGCCTGGTCACCAAGCTCCTGCGCGACATGCTCACCGACGACTACACCGCGATCCGGCTCGACGATGCGGAGGAGCATCGGCGTGTGGTGGCGCTCGTCGAGCGGATCATGCCGACCTCGCTGCCGCGCGTGAAGCTCTACACGAAGGAGTTCCCGATCTTCGAGGAGTACGGCGTCCAGGCGGAGATCGACAAGGCGCTGCGGCCGAAGGTGTGGCTCAAGTCGGGCGGCTATCTCGTGATCAATCAGACCGAGGCGCTGGTCGCGATCGACGTCAACACCGGCCGCTACGTCGGCAAGAAGTCGAGCGGACGCCTCGAGGACACCATCGTCAAGACCAACCTCGAGGCGGTGAAGGAGATCGTCCGCCAGATCCGCCTGCGCGATCTCGGCGGCATCATCGTCCTCGACCTGATCGACATGGAGGAGAAGAAGAACCGGCAGAAGGTCTTCCAGGAGGTCGAGAAGGAGCTGCGCAAGGATCGCTCGCCGTCGAAGGCGCTGCAGGTGTCGCGACTTCGGCCTGGTGATCGTCACCCGCAAGCGCGTCAAGCAGAGCCTCGAGCGCCAGCTGACCGAGCCGTGCCCGTACTGTTCCGGATCGGGCTCGATCAAGTCGAGCGCGACGATCTGCTTCGAGATCCTGACCGAGCTGCAGAAGATTGGCCCGGATCTGGACGGACAGGGCGTGCTGCTGCGGGTGAACCCGGATATCGCGCGGGCGCTGAAGGAAGAGGAAGAGCGCCGTCCTGCGCGATCTGCAGGCAGACGCTCGGCAAGCCGGTCACGATCCGGCCCGACGCGCACCTGCATCACGAGCAGTTCGACGTGATGGCGATCTGATGCAGAAGGGAAAAGGCACCTTGTAGCTGTTTCGCCTTGTTCCTTCCACCTGTCGCGTCGCTAGGCCGCCAGCAGGTGGACGAGGTAGTGAGTTCCCGCCCTTGTTGATCCAGACGCGCAGGTAGTCGTTCGCCCTTCAGCATCTGACCTTTGAGCCGTTGGCCGGCGGCGGGGTGTCCTTCTCGACGAGCTTGCTTCTCGGACTGCGGGACGATCGAGACGACCTCACGGCCCTTGACCTGCTCCCTTCTGCACGAATTCGACCCAGCGTTCGAGCTTGCCGCTGCGTGCCCACGGCGTCCGGCTTCGCTTCGTCGGCCGTCAGCCGCACCTGATAGGTGCCGGCCGGCAAGCGGCTTGCCGTCCGCCTTGACCCCTTCGGGATGTGCACGGTGCCGAGCGCCATCGCGGCGGTCGGTCGCGTCGGGCGTCGGTGCGGTATTGGGCTGCGGTTTCGGCGCGCCGCGCTTCGCCCTGGTCTCCGCGCCTTCGACGCTGTCGGCCCGCCTTTGGCGCCGGCTTCGGCTTCTCGGCCGTCGCCGGTGGCGTCTGCGCTGCTGTTGAAGCTGGCTGCTGCCCAACCGCAGCCCCTCCCAGGGCCAGCGAGCCCGCCAGCGTGCCTGCGATCACCCACTGCTTCATCGTCGCCTCCACAGTGAAACTTCGTGAGCCGCCGGTCTCACGCACTCCCGGCCGCTCGTCAGTATCAATCTACATCGGGAACGCCACAGTTCGGCCAGTCCCGTTTCGCAGGGATAGCAAAGCCGGTGCCAGCTGGATGGGCTGGTGTGGCGGGTCCTTAGCGCTTCGTAATGACGACGTTTCCGCTGAATGTCGTGAGATCGAGGACGGCGCTGCCGTCGCCATAGCTGCCCGAGAGCGTCCGCTGGCGGCCGGCCCGTATCAGTCCCATGCGTGGTGATCGGGAGGTCCGAGCGGACCTGGCCGGAGAACGACGAGGCGTCGACTTCGAAGCCGGTGCTGCCGGCGATGGCGACCGTCACCTCGCCCGAGAAGCGACTTCAGCGCGTAGCGGCCGCCCTTGGCCAGCGGGCCGGAAAAGGCCACGACGCCGCTGGTCGACTGCGCGTCGATCGCGCTCGCACTGGACGTCCTCGAGCCTGACGTTCCCGCTGACCGAGCTCGTGTCGATGCGCCGCGCGGTCAGCGCGGCGGAGGATGACGTCGCCGCTGACGCTCGCCGGCTTCGAGCGTGCCGTCGATCTGGGTCTCGGCGACCTCGACGTTCCCTGAGACGCTCTTGGCAGTGCCGACGCGGCCGCTGCCGCCGATCCGCACGTCGCCGCTGATGCTGTTCGGCGGAGACGTCTCCCTTGATGTCGGTGACCTTGATGTTGCCGGAGATCGACTTCGACCGTCAGCCGCGTGTTCGGCGGGCGCGGTGATGTTGTAGGCGACGCTAGACGTTGATGTTGCGGCCGGTTGCTGCGCGCAGCGCATCGCCGGACGGGATAGCGCGCCCTGATCTCCGCACGTCCCGCGCGATCGACGATGTCGACCTGGACGAGCGGGAGCAGGGCCTTCGCGTCCTCGGCCGAGCGCGCCGCGCGCCGTCTTGATCACTTCGACGGTCGCGTCGGTGCCGCCGTCCGCGGGTGACGGTGATGTCGCCGGCGATGTTGCCGAGCGTCGAGCTCGCCGGACGGCGCCGAGCCGGACCGTCTTCGTGGTGCGCTCGATCTGCTCCTCGCGGTCGTCGCGCCGCGCCGCTGGTAGGCTCTGCGCGGTGACGGGCGTCCGACGCGGATCCGCTCGGGGTAGACCTGCGCGACGGCCGCGCGCGGCGCGCCCGGAGCGTCACGGTCGCGATGAGGACGCATGCAAGCTTGTTCATATCGAGTTCAGCATCACCTTTTCAGGACTTGTTCAATCCATCGACGATCTGCGCGGCGGCCGCCGTGTTGCCCTTGCGCATCTCGTTGATGAGCGCAATCGTGTCCTGCAGCAGCGACGACCTTCTGGCTGCAGCGCTTCGAACAGCGCCTCGCGCGCGGCGACGCTCGCGGGCTCCGATTTCACCGCCGCGCGGTTTCCGCGATCGCCTGGTCGATGATCCCGAGGTTCTTGTCGAGCGTGGCCGCCGTCGTGCGGATCGAGCGCCTGCTGGTTGGCCTTCGCGATCTTCTCCATGTCGGCGATCGCCTTCTCGATCTGCTCCTGCGCCGCATCGACTTCCGTCTGCACGGCCTCGACCGCATGCTGGTCGGCCGCCTGCGCCGGCGCCGGGTGCCGGCGTGCGACGACCGGCTGCGGCGCCGGCGCGGCGTCGCGGCACGAGCATCACGCAGCGACACGCCGACCGCGAGCACGAGCGCGGCCGCGAGGCCAGCCATCGCGACGTGCCCGGTGCGGAGCCGCCGCGGCGCGAGCCGCTCGGGCGGATGGGCCCGCCCTTCCTGACGGAGCCGGCCGGCGATCTGCAGCCACGCGCCATCGGGCGGCGCGCAGCTGCCGGCAGATGCCGCCGCCGCGTCGCGGATCCGCTCGAGGTCCGCCAGCAGCGCGCGGCAGTCCTCGCACTCGTCCAGGTGCGGCTCGAGCTCGGCGCGGCGGATCGCGTCCGAGCGTGCCGTCGACCAGCTCCTGGATCTGTGTGAGATAGCGTGTGCAGCTCATAGAGTCGACGCTCGTGTCGCACGCCATAGCGCCGTGTCGCACGAACTGCACGTTACCGTCGCCAGACAAGCTCCTCGCAGCCGCAGCCGCGCCTTGTGCACCTGCGACTTCGACGTCCCTTCCGCGATGCCCAGCACCTCGGCGACTTCGCTTGTGCTCCAGCCCTTCGACGTCGTGCAGCACGAACGCGGCGCGGCACCCTTCGGGCAGCTCGCGCGAGCGCGCGCTCCAGGTCGATCCGATCGATCGCGCGATCGGCCAGCCGGTGCCCCAGCGCGTCGGCGAGCACCGACGCATCGTCGAGCCCGTCGGTCAGCTGGCCGGTCGCGCGCCGCGCGGCTGCGGACGTGGTCCAGGATCTGGTTCGTCGCCAGCCGGTACAGCCACGTCCCGAGCGCCGACTCGCCGCGGAAGCTCTCCAGCTTCCGGTGCGCCGACAGAAAAATCTCCTGCAGCAGGTCCTCGGCATCCGCCGGTGTTGCCGAGCATCCGGACCGCCAGGCTGAACAGCCGTCCCGGCGTGCGCGCGATACAGCTCCTCGAACGCCCCGAGGTCGCCGCGCCGGCACCGGTCGACGAGCGCCAGCTCCGCCGCGCGCGTCGGTGTTCCCGCGGCGCCCGGTGCGGAAGGCCGTCCTGTAGGCTTAGACGTCGCCATCCTTGGGCCGCGTTGCCCGGAGCCGGTCCGGCCTGCGCCTCTTCTTTCGGGAAACCCATCGGCGGTCCCGGAAATTGCGGATGCGCTGGGCTCCGATCATCAGCCCTTCGGCCCCCAGCAGCGCCCGCTTCAGCCCCTCGTTGCCGCCGTAGCCGCCCAGCAGCCCGCCGGCGGCCACGACCCGATGGCAGGGGACGCCCCGGCACCGGCAGCCCTTCATGATGTTACCCACCGCGCGCGCGGCGCGCGGCTTGCCCGCGGCCGCCGCGACATCGCCGTAGGTCGCCACCTGCCCGCGGGAATGCGCCGCACGACGCTCAGCACGCGAGTGGTGAACGACGAGGCCATCCCGACACCTCAGAACAGGAATCTGACACCAGCCGCCACCTGCACGCCGCCCGCGTCGAGCGACAGCGTGCGGCCGTTGCCGGCGTCCTCCGTGACGCTGCGCCCGCGTGACTCTGACGAGGCCGCCCGCGCCGATCTGGCGCGAGAACATCCAGAAGAGATCCGCGCCGGCGTTGAAGCCGACTTTGCTCGCATGGCGTGCGTTCGTCGTCGTCGCGCTCTGTGAACGTCGCCGTGTCGTACGGGTAGTCCTCGGAGAACTTCACGTCGGTGACGAACGTCTGCTCGACGCTGAAGACCGACGGGCCGGCCGAGACGATCAGGCGCACTCGCGGTGAGAGGTTCACCAGATAGCCGATCTGCACGTGCGCGCCGACCTCGCTGCGCGTCGGCGTCCGCGGTCCCTTCGATGCTCCTGCGGCCGGTTGTCGAAGAACGGATGCGGCATGCTCGGCCGAGACCGACGCGCGCCGTCCGGCTCGACGCCTGTGTCACCGACACGCCGACGCCGAAGCGCTTCCACACGCGGTACCCGCCGCCGCCATCGATGATCGCGCTCGACGTGGTGGGGTAGCCGACGTGACCGTACCCGTTTCGGTGTATTGCGGCGATCTCGAACGAGTCCGACACCTGTCGTCCGGCGGTCTGCACGCCGCCGTTCAGACGCTGGCCCAGACCCGCTCGGGCCAGGTCTGCGCGTCGGCTGGACGCGCGCACAGCACGAGAGCGACCACCACCAGCGCGCGTCGAATGATCATAGGGTCAGTTCACCCCAACCGCGGTCCACGCCTGCGTCACGGCGCGCTCGGGTTCGCTTCCCGCGCCGTAGAGATCGCGCGCCGCCTGGATCGTCGCGGCGCGCGCCAGCGCGAACGTCGCGTTCGACGGCAGCAGCTGCGTGAACGCGCGGTAGAACACCTTTTCGATCTGCTCGCGGTTGCCCGCGCCGACGCCCTGCACGGCGAGTCCCGACGTGCGGTTCGTGCCCCCTTCGATCGAGAGGTAGAACGCCTGACTCGCGATCAGCGAGTTGTGTGCACGCCGCCGTTGTCCGTCGGCGCCGAGTGAAGCGCCGCGAGTAGTGATCCGGATCGCCGAACAGCCTCGGGTTCTCCATCGAGCGCAGCCCTCCTGGCCGTCACGACGTCCTCGCCGATGCAGGTAGTCCGCATTGAGCGGCGCCGCCGCCCGGCGGCTGAAAGAAGAACTCCACGCTCGTGCCCATCATGTCGGAGAACGCCTCGTTCAGCGCGCCGGACTCGTTCCGGTAGATCAGGTTCGAGGTGAACTCGGTGACGCCGTGGGTCAGCTCGTGCGCGACGATGTCGAGCGCGCCCGAGGTGAAGTCCCACGACTGCGGCCGACCGGAGAACCCACGAGGACCCCGGGCGGCAGGCCGACGCCGTAGACCATCACGCCGCCGCCCGCATAGAACGCGTTCAGGAAGAAATCGGGAAAGCGAGTCGAAGCAACGTCGGCAGGTCGGGGCGGCGACATCGGATTGGCCAGGCTGCGGATGCGGATGTTGTTGTTGTCGAGCCCGTGCCGGCCGAACCGCTTGAAGTAGTAGTCGTAGGTCTAGCCGGCGTAGACGTGCGCGTCGTCGACGGCGCCGTCGGTCCAGTTGTTGTCGTCGTCCGACGCGATGTCGTCGTCGGTGAGCTGCAGGCGCCCCTCGAGGAACGCGTCCGTCCGAACGGGATCGCCCTTCATGTCGTCGGTGATCGATGGCTGGCGGGCGCAGCAGGTCGCGCGCCGTGAAACGGCTGCCGCTGCCCGACGACGCTGATCTTCTTGCTGTCGCCGAGCACGCCCCGCGGCGCGGCCGACCGCGCTCTGCGACTGACGGTCGCTGTACTGCAGGACCGTCGCGCCGGTCGCGGCATCGATGAAGTACTGGACGATGTCGAGGCGGCTCGTGAGCGCGCATGCGCCAGACGAGCCGGTACCGCGCCGCGCTGGCCGGCCCTTCTGAATCCAGCGGCAGGATCATCAGCTCCGGCCGGACGTCGACGGGCGGCTCAACGCCGGCGAGCACCGCGATTCGTGCGCGCGCCTCGTCCTCGTCCACGCCCGCAGCAGGATTGACGTCGATGCCGCGTATACACGCGGCCGAAGATCGATGTCGTCACGCCGCGCTGGACGCTGGAGCACGACTGATTTGCCGCCGAAGACGCGGATGCCCCTGTAGTACTGATCGGCCCGCCGCGTCATGCGACCTGGGAGCAGCGTGTCGGCGCGGATCTGGCGGACCTGCAGCTCGCCGGACCGAATCATCGCCGCGGTCGCCGTGTCCCATTCGCGAAGCTCGCGCGTCGAGGACGGTGAGACGTCCAGGACCTTGCCCGGCCCTTGCGCGGATGGAGCCGTCGGTACCGAGCAGCGCCAGCCACAGCACGAAGCACACGCCCGCGGCGCGCGGCAGCATCAGGTGGTTCATGCGCGTGTCAGCGGAGCGCGGACTTGAGGACCTGGCCGTCGGGCGACGGGAGCGTCACCCCGACCGTCGCGCCGAGCGTGACGGCGACGTCCGCTGGCGTCGCCGCGTCGGTGCGCGAGCCAGGGGCGATGGCGGCGCCGTAAAAGATGACCGGCACCCGCTGATCGTACTGGTAGAGCGTGCCGTGCGTGGTGGCCGTCGGGGCGAGCAGCCAGTTCTCCTTGGGGATCAGAATCAGATCGCCGCTGCGACCGGCGAAGTAGCTGAGGGCCGCTGCTCGGATCTGCGGGTCGCTCGACTCGCGCGCCGCGCGCGAGTTGACGTCGTCGGCTCGGAACACGTTCGCGATGCCCGGGAGCGCCAGCAGGGCGCCCTTGACCGCCGCCATCGCCTTGGCGTTGTCACGAAGCCGCTCGTAGACGCCCTGCTGCAGATAGATGTCGGTGTAGGCGGCGACCGCGACGGTCTGGCGGTCGCCGAAGAACGGTTTCAGCGCGCGCCTCGATGGCGTCGACGATTTGCTGGCTCTTCTGACGGCCGGCGTTGGGAACCTGCTCGGGGACATCGGCCACGCCGTGGTCCGCGCTCAACGCGAGCGACGTAGTTCTGCGCCCCGACCTTCGCGTCGAGATGCTCGAGCAGCTTGCCGATCGTCGCATCGAGACGGACCAGCACGTCCTGCACTTCGTGGCTGCGCGGGCCGAACGCGTGGCCGGCGGAATCCAGCGCCGAGAAGCTCACGCCGAGGAAATCGGTCGAGGATTGCTGTCCCGAGCTTGAGCGTGTCGATGGCCTCTTCCGCCATCTGCTCGAGGTACTCGTTGGCGAACGGTGACGTCAGCCAGTGCGCGTAGAAGCCGGGATCGCCGGCGTTGCCGAGGGGATGCGGAAACGTCGTTCTTCCAGCCGGCGACCAGCGCTTCGCCGGGCGCGTCGTCGGTGTACTGATAGCGGTCCGCCGGCAGCGTGCGCTCCCACACTTTCCCGGCGTCCCGGTCGACCGGGTTGGCCTTGGCGAACGCCATCACCCAGGCCGGCAGCGTACGGCCGTATGCCGTCGACGTTTCCCACGTGCCGTGCTCGTCGAACCAGATCACCGAGTCGGCCTGGTGGCCGGCAAGGCCGATCGCCGAGCGCGGCTTGATCGACATCGTCACGACCTGACCCTTGCTGCGATGCATCAACTCCGCGAGGCTCGGCTGCTTCACGTTTTTCGCGCTGTCCGCGATGCCCGGCGTATCGGTGAAGCTCACTTCCTTGACCGACGGATCCTGCGTGCAGGTCATCATCTTGCCGCTGTCGCGGTCGTACCACGCGTTGAGCACCATCCCGTGCTTGTAGGGGAGGGTGCCGGTGCCGAGCGTCGAGTGGCCCGCGCACGTCACGGTGTTCAGATAGGGATAGGCCGCGTTCGTGAACCAGGCGCCCTTCTCGGTGAGCCGCTTGAGCCCGTGCTGATAGAGATCCGCGTAGCGAACGAGGTAGTCGGCACGCATCTGATCGACGGCCACGAAGACGACCAGCTTCGGGTGTGTCGGGCCGCCGGGCCCTGCGCCCGCAGGCCGCCCGACGACCGGCGCGAGCACGAGAATCGCCAGCAGTGCCGTCCGTGTGATGTATTTCATGATGGGTCTCGTTCGTCCTCGTGGGTCTGACGTTTCTCAGTGCCTCAGCACCGGCAGGTAGCAGAGGGCGCCGACATACAAATCATAAACCGCGCAGCTCACCGCGTACCAGCGCGGAGTGAGGCCGTCGGGCAGCAGGCCCGGGCGGTGCAGGACGTCCACCACCGCGTGACGCGGCAAACGCCAGCGCGACGATTGTGAGCGCCTGGCGCGGGTCGCGCACCATCGTGACGGCCGCGACCAGCAGGAAACTGACGGCCAGCACGATGTCCAGGCCGACGCCGGGCTGATTTTCGCGCATGACGGCGAAGCCGATATAGGCGCCGGCGGTGAGCGTCAGCAGCAGCGCCGCCATCTGGGCCAGCCGCAGCTCGCCGACCAGCCGGTGCGGCGAGGCGGTCGGAATCGCCGCGGTCCTCACGGCCTGCCACGTGAAGCCGATCGCCAGCGCCCCGAATGCGATGACGACCGTGCGCAGCGCTTCGCTCATCAGGCTTCCAGGAAATTCAGCGGATCGATCTGGAATTGCGCCGGATCCACCGGCGCGACGACGTCGTCCCGCACGCCGGTCTCGGGTCGCGGCTCGAACAGGTTGCGATCGAAGGGCACCTCGAGGCGCGCGCCGTCGGCGCCGAAGAGGACACGGACGCGCGGCCGGTAGGGATCCGGCGCGTGGACGCGAGTGACGACGGCGATTTCGCCCGTGTTCAGGCGCACGAGGTTGCCCGGCGGATAGATGCCGAGGAGCTGCACGAACCGCCGGACGAGATTCTGATCGAACTGCACGCCGTCGTTCCGCTTCAGCACCGCGAGGATGCGGTCGCTCGGGTGCGCCTGCTGGTACGCGCGCTGCGAGCGCATGGCGTCGTAGACGTCGGAGATGCTGCACAGCATCGTCGCCAGGTTGAGCGTCGCGCGTTTGGCGCCGAACGGATAGCCGGTGCCGTCCATTCGCAGGTGATGCTCGAACGCGACCACCGGCGCGAGGATCGGCATCTCCGGCGTCCGCCGCAGGATCTCCGCGCCGTCGACGACGTGCCGTCGCATGATCACGAACTCTTCGTCCGTCAGCTTGTCGGGCTTGTTCAGGATTTCCTTGGGCGTCCGGACCTTTCCGATGTCGTGCATGAGCGCGGACAAGCCCGAACTCGCGGAGCAGCCGGCCGTCGATCCCGAGCGCGCGCGCCTGGCCCATCGTCAGGATCGACACGTTCACCATGTGCGTGAACGTGTAGTTGTCGTACGTTGCGCATGGCGGTCAGCGCGACGAGCGCGGTGCGATTCTGCGCGACCGCGTCGGCGAGCCCTTCGACGGTCTGCAGCGCCGCGGGCAGGTCGGGCATGCCGTCCTCGGCGCTCTTCCATGCGACTTCGGCCGCCGCCACGGCGTTTCCATACAGCTGACGGATGGCCGCCATATCGCTGGCGATGCCGTCCTTCTCGCCGATCCTCGGCCTTCAGCCGGCCGATGCGGACGTGCGCGCTCGAGAGCTCCTTTTCGGCATCGACCGTGGGTCGTCCGCCGAGGCGCGACAGCTTCTGCATCAGCGTGACGAGCTCGTCCTGCGTGACGCCCCGCTCGAACGCGATTCGTTCGACGTGGTGATCGCGGAACCGGCGAATGAGCTCCGGCATGCTCGCGCTCACCTTGGGCATCGGGGTGTCAGCGACGACCATGTCGGCGCCGACGATCCCGATGACGAGCGAGGGTTGCTGATGATGCAGCTGTCGAAGGACCGTGATCAGGCCCTCCATGTTCCGCGCGACCAGCGGATGGTCGGGCGCATAGAGCTGCGCGGATCGCACGCCGGACGCGATGCGGCGAAGCAAGTCCTCGTAGAGCGCGACGCGGGCGGGGTGATCAGCTCATCCGACCTGTCCCAGCTCGGTCTTCGCCGCAGCGCGCACGCCCCACGGTCCGCGTGCGGACGCCTCGCGCAGCGCCTCGATGGCTGCCGGCGTGCCGATCAGCCGGAGCGCCCGTGCCGCCGCGGCACGCGTCCGGCGCGTTCGCAGGGGCGCCCACCAGTCGCCGTGTTTGAGCGCGTCCTTCAGGGCCTCGACCGCCTCCGGCGTGTGCGTGGACCCGAGCGTATCGATCGCGCTCGCGTAGAGGGCAGCGAACTTGCGCCTGATCGAGTTGCCTGATCAGATGGGCGAACAGCTGGCCGGCGCGCTCGTCCCGCAGGGCCATCAGCTCGTTGAGCAGCGTCTGCCGCGGACGTCCGGAGGTGGCGTTCAGCGCCGTTCACGAGGATCTGCGACGCCGCTTCGCGTGCCGTTCAGCACCAGCGCCTGGATCGCTTCACGCTGAACGAGCGGCTCCGAGTCGGTGAGGAGCGGCTGGAGCTCCCGCAGCCCCTCGTTGCCGCCGAACTCGCGGAGCAGGAACGCCGCCGTACGTCGCACTTCCCAGTTCGGCGCGTTCATCAGCCGCTGCACGGACTCGCGGCCGGCCGCGCCGAACGCGACCAGCACATCGCGCAGCCGCCGGCGCGATCGCGCGTCCTGTTCGGTCGACAGGACTTCCGCGAGCGGCACGATGAGCGACGGGCCGATGGCGTGGCACAGCCGCTTGAAGCGCTCGAACTCGTCGTCGTCCGCGCTGCGCAGGTGTTTCCCGACGTGCTTCATCATCGCGCCGTGGCCGAAGCGCAGGAGCGCCGCCTGCGCCGACGGACCGCGGCCGGGGCCATTGTGCGCTTCCGTCGCAATCGCATCGACCAGACGCCAGGCGTGGTCGAAATGGCCGACGCGCACGAGGTCGTCCGCGTGGGCCACCACCGTGTCGGCAACGTCGCGCCACCGTGGCGCGTCGCGCTCGATCGACAAGCAGATCGATGAGCAGTTGCAGATCCAGATTGCGGAGCTCCGTATCGTTGACCGTCCCCACCCAGGTGGCGATCCGCTCCGGCGGGTCGTCGCTGATCGCTTCCACTTCGACCGCGCGGACGCGTGCGGTCGAGAGCTCGCGTCCGTATTCGTCCGACACGAAGCTCGCGTCCGAGTACGACGTCATCATCGTCTCGACGCTCGTCCAGAGCTCGGCGAAGTTCTCGTCCTGTCCGACCTCGGAGGCGGCAACCTCTTGTTCCGCGAGCGCGAGCAGCTGACGCTGCCGATCGATCTCGGGCACGAGCGTCTGGAACGCCTGGGCCAGCCGTTCCGTCGCGCCGCGCTCGTTGATGACGCTCGAGGACACGAAGCCCGCCACCGTCGCATCCGTCATCCGATCGACGATGCCGGTGACGACGTTGGTCGGGCCGGCCATTGCCTGCGGGCTCGAGCCGCGAGCGAGCAGGTCCAACATGCCGTCGGCCGACAATCGTCCGGCGGCATGACTCAATTGCTTGAGCACTTGTGACAGCTGCGCGGGGTTCGTCCGCCCCACGTAGTCGGCCAGCGCGCGCAACAACGTCAGGAAGGCGCGCGATGCGCGTGCCGACGGTCTCGCCGCTGGTACGTGCCTCGAGCTGCTTCATCAGCTCGTCGAGCCGTTCCGGGTCGCCGACGAGGTCGAGCAGCGCGGGCATCCAGGCCTCGTCCAGGTCGAAGCTCGGTCCCGAGAGAGCCGCGGCGAGCACGCGCTCGATCGTCGCCGCATCGCCCTGCTTTTCGCGGAGCACCTCGGCGTAGTCGATTTCCTTGATCTCGACGCTTGGTCCGCCAGCCGTGGTCCAGAGGTGGGCGATGCCACCGTCAGCCCGGACGTCTTCCGGCGGCCGCGCAAGCAGCGTGAGGAGGGTCCGCCACGAGGCGGCGTCGGCGCCGCCGTTGAGGGTCACGGATCCGATCGAGTGACGGCGCAGCAGTTCCGAGAGCTCGACGACGGCCGCGTCCGGCTTGGCGGGTCCACGGTCGCCGACATGCAGGGTGCCTGGACGGACGCCAAGCGTGAAGGGGCCGTCGGTCGTCATGGCGGCCGCCTGCTCGGTCAGCCGTCCGATGGTGACGCCGATGGCAGGATGAGCGGCCGGATACAACGAAACCGCACGCAAGGCAGCCTTGTAGGCCCGAGCGAACTCGGTCAGGCGTGACGCGGCTTCGGGATCAAGTGGCTCGCGGGTATCGTCCATTCGGGCGGCAGGAGCGCGGAGCTGGTCGCGGAAAGACGCAGACCGCTGAATTATACTCTTGGCGCCCTTCATGCGCGCGGTCGATCTCATTCGCATCAAACGGGATGGCGGCACGCTCGATCGCGATGCCCTGCACGCGTTCGTCTCCGGCGTCACCGACGGCAGTTGGCCGGACTATCAGGCGGCGGCGCTCCTCATGGCCATCCTCCTCCGTGGGATGACCGCGGAGGAAACCGCGGGCCTGACCGACGCCATGGTGCGGTCCGGCGTGCAGGTCGACTATCCGGACCTCGCAGGGCGTTCCCGTCGACAAGCACAGCACCGGCGGCGTCGGGGACAAGACGTCGATCGTCCTTGCGCCGTTGGCGGCTGCGTGTGGCGCCCCGGTACCGATGATGTCGGGTCGGGGTCTCGGCCATACCGGCGGCACACTCGACAAGCTCGAATCGATCCCCGGTTTTCGCACAGCGCTCTCGCTCGACGAGCTCCGGCACGCGGTTCAGACGATCGGGTGCGCGCTCATTGGCCAGACGTCGGACATCGCGCCGGCCGACCGCCGGTTGTACGCGCTGCGCGATGTGACGAGCACCGTCGAGAGCATCCCGCTGATCTCGGCGTCGATCATGAGCAAGAAAATCGCCGAGGGGATCGGCGGCCTCGTCCTGGACGTGAAAGCGGGCGACGGCGCATTCATGAAGACGCTTGAGGACGCGCGACGGCTCGCCGAGTCGCTGGTCTCGATTGGCGAAGCGGCGGGCGTGCGCACCGAGGCGCTGCTGACGAGCATGGACGCGCCCCTCGGTCGTGCCGTCGGCAACGCCGTCGAGATCATCGAGTGCGTCGAGACGCTCAAGGGCAACGGGCCCGCCGACGTCGAGGCGCTGTCGGTCGATCTCGCCACCCGGATGCTGATCGTGTCGGGCGTCGAACCGGATCCGGCGCGGGCCGAGAGCCGGATCCGCACCGCGCTCGCCGATGGCTCTGGCCTCGAGAAGCTGAAGCGGATTGTCGAGAACCAGGGAGGGGATCCACGCGTGATCGACGAGCCCGCGCGCATGCCGTCCACGCCCGATCGCGACCACATCCGCGCGTCCCGCGACGGCTTCGTCGTGGCGATGAAAGCGGAGCTCGTCGGGCCGCGCGGCCGTCGTGCTCGGTGCCGGCCGCGACCGCCTCGACGCCGTGATCGATCCGGCGGTGGGGTTGATCGTGCTCGCCCCGCGGGGAACGGCGGTGCGCGCGGGAGATCCGATCGTGGAGATCCGCCATCGCGGCGGCCGCGGACTCGAGGAGGCGCGTCGCCTCGTGCTCGAGTCCATCCAGATCGGAGAGGAGGCGCCCGCTCCGGCGCGTCTGGTGCTCGACCGGATTCAAGGAAGGACGTCTCGACCATGACAGACGTAGCGGTCGGGGAACACCCGGTCGCGGCGCCTCCGCCGCGAGCCCCGTACGACAGCCGCGATGCGACGATCATCGGCGGCGCGGTCGTCGCCGCCGCGATTCTGGCGGTGCTCGCGCACGTTCGCCGGGATCCCGCGCCTTCAGCCGTTCGTCGGCCTGATCGTCATCATGACCATCGCGTACGCGCTCTCGACGAATCGGCGCGCGATCGATCGGCGCACGGTGGCGTGGGGACTGTCGCTGCAGGTGATCTTCGCGCTGATCGTGCTCAAGACGTCCATCGGTCGGCAGATCTTCCAGACGCTCGGCGGCGTGATCAACCGGATCCTCGATTTCGCGTTCGTCGGATCCAGCTTCGTCTTCGGGCCGCTCGGCGACAAGGTGGTCTGGCCCCGGATCATGACGACGGTGCTCGGGCCGGAAGGCGCGCAGTACGGCGTGATCTTCGCGTTCCAGGTCCTGCCGACCATCATCTTCATCGCGGCGCTCTTCGCCATCCTCTATTACTTCGGCGTCATGCAGCTCGTGGTCCGGGCCTTCGCCGTGATGATGCGGCGGGTGATGCGCGCGAGCGGCGCGGAGTCCCTGAACGTCGCGGCGAGCATCTTCATGGGACAGACCGAAGCGCCGCTGACGATCCGTCCGTACCTCCCGCGCATGACGGAGTCGGAGCTCATGACGGTGATGACCTCTGGGATGGCGCACATCTCCGGCGGGATCATGGCGGCCTACATCCTGTTCGGCATCGAGGCCCGCCACCTCCTCACCGCCGTCATCATGACCGCTCCAGGCACGCTGATGATGGCCAAGATCTTCGTGCCCGAAACGCAGGTGCCCGAGACCATGGGAACGGTCCGGATGCAGGTCGAGCGGACCGACGTCAACGTGATCGACGCGGCGGGGCGCGGAACCGGCGAAGGCCTCGCGCTGGCGCTGAACGTCGGCGCGATGCTGATTTCGTTCCTGGCGCTGGTTGCGCTGCTCAACGCCATTCTCGGTCTGGCGCACCTCAGCCTGCAGCAGATTTTCGGATGGGTGTTCGCGCCCGTGGCATGGAGCATGGGCGTGCCCTGGCGCGACGCGCCCGTCATCGGCAACCTGCTCGGGACGCGGATGGCGCTGAACGAGTTCGTCGCGTACTCGCAGCTGGGACCGCTCAAGGCAAGCCTCGACCCGCGATCGTTCACGATCGCCACGTTCGCCCTGTGCGGGTTTGCGAACTTCAGCTCGATCGGGATCCAGATTGGCGGCATCGGCGCGCTGGCTCCCACGCGGCGTCACGATCTGGCGCGCCTCGGCCTCCGTGCGATGCTCGCAGGGACATTCGCCAACTTCATCACCGCGACGATTGCCGGGTTCTTGCTGTGACGGCCATCAGTGATCAGCTGTCGGCCATCACTGATCCGGTGAGAGCTGCCAGCTGAGAGCTGCCAGCTGAGAGCTGAGAGCTGAGAACTATCCTATGTCCTCTTTCGATCACATCGAACAAGCGGTTGCCGACATTCGCCGTCGTGCGGCAGCCGTGCCCGACGTCGCGATCGTCCTGGGCTCGGGCCTTGGCGACTTCGCCAACCGGCTCGCCGACCCTGTGTCGATTCCGTACGGCGAGCTTCCGCACTGGCCCGTCTCGAAGGTCATCGGCCACGAGGGCCGGCTCGTGCTGGGGACGCTCGCCGGCAAGCGCGTCGCCGCGCTCTCGGGTCGTGTCCACTTCTATGAGGGCCACGACCTCGGCACCGTCACGTTCGCGACACGGGTGCTTGCGCGGCTGGGCGTCAGGACCGTGATCCTGACCAACGCGGCTGGCGGCATCAACGTGCGCCTCACGCCCGGCATGTTGATGATCATCGACGACCACATCAACCTGATGGGAACCAACCCGCTCGTCGGCTCGAACGACGATCGATTCGGGCCTCGCTTTCCCGACATGAGCGAGGTGTATTCGAAGCGGCTGCGCGGGATTGCCGACGAGGTGGCGGGCGAACAGGCCCTGACGATCGGCCACGGCGTCTACGTCGCCCTGCATGGACCGAGCTACGAGACGCCGGCGGAGATCAGGTTCCTGCGCAAGATTGGCGCCGATGCCGTGGGCATGTCGACCGTTCCCGAGGCAATCGTGGCCCGGCACATGGGCGTGGACGTGCTCGGCATCTCCTGCATCACGAACGCCGCCGCCGGCGTGCTGCCGAAGCCGCTGAATCACGACGAGGTGATGGAGGTGGCCCGCCGCGTCCGGGGAAGCTTCGCGCACCTCCTGGAGGGGATCATTGCCAGGATCTGATTCGCGGTTCGGCGGACATGGCGATCGCCGGAAGGGGGATCGCCGGCAGCAGCAGCGTCGCGGACGCGATCGTCGGAGCGGTCTCGATCGCCGCGCCGAGTCGGGCTGGGAGCCGATCACGATCGATGCCGTGGCGGTCGGCGTCACCGACGAACGGGGTCTCGTCGCGGCCGCCATCGACGCGCGCACGCGAGCCCGCGCCGAGTTCTCCGGCTTTCAGGTCGGCGCCGCGCTCGAGACCGCCGGCGGAGAAGTGATCACGGGCTGCAACATCGAGAACGCGACCTATGGTCTGACGATGTGCGCGGAGCGCGTCGCGTTGTACAAGGCCCTGTCGGAAAATCGCAACGTCTTCACGCGTATTGTCGTCGTCGCGGACACGAGTGATCCGACGCCGCCGTGCGGCTCCTGCCGCCAGCTGCTCTGGGAGTACTGCGGCGACATCGACGTCGTTCTCGCCAACCTCTCCACCGTCACCGCGCGCCTGCGGTTGGCGGAGCTGCTGCCCCGCCCCTTCGACGCGAGACTGCTAAAATAGCCACGAGACAGCTCGTACTCTGTATCTTGGCCTGCCCGGGTTTGGTGAGCGAGCAGCATTACGAACGAGGCGCGCCAGCGGCGCGCGCGCCGGAGCGGCGCGGGGCACGGGCCCCCGCGACTCTTCGACGCTCAGGGTCGTCCTGAGCGGTGTCGAAGGGCGAGCAACGGCGATAGGGGGTCCGGCGGGGCGAAGCCCCCCGGTCAATAGATGCTTCCGACGATCGAGCGGCACGGGGACGTCATCGTGATGGTGGACCAGCGCAAGCTGCCTGGGCAGGAGGTCTACGTCCGCTGCCGCACGCCGCAGGAGGTCGCCAAGGCGATCCGCACGATGGTGATCCGTGGCGCGCCCGCGATTGGCGTCGCCGCGGCCATGGGCATCGCGATCGGTATGCGCCGGAGCACCGCGAAAGGCACTCGCCAGTTCGCCGTCGAGTTCCAGAAGGTCTGCGACCTGATGGCCGCCACGCGGCCGACCGCGGTGAACCTCTTCTGGGCGATCGATCGCATGAAGCGCGTCTTCGCACAGGCCGCGCAGGCGGGGGAGTCCACCGACGAGATCGCGACGCGACTCGATCGGGAGGCCCAGAGCATCCACGACGAGGACGTGGCGAGCTGCCGCGCGATGGGCGGTCATGGCGCGGCGGTCGTGCCCGACGGCGCGCGCGTGCTCACGCACTGCAACGCCGGCGCGCTCGCGACGGCCGGGTACGGCTCGGCCCTCGGCGTCATCCGTGCGGCGGTCGAGCAGGGGAAGAACGTCGCCGTCTTCGCGGACGAAACGCGCCCGTTCCTCCAGGGTGCGCGGCTCACCGCGTGGGAGCTGGTACGCGACGGCATCAACACCACGGTGATCACCGAGAGCATGGCCGGTCCGATCATGCGGGCAGGCGAGATCGACCTCGTGGTCGTCGGCGCCGATCGCATCGCCGCCAATGGCGACACCGCCAACAAGATCGGCACGTACACGGTGGCCGTGCTCGCGCACGAGCACAACGTGCCGTTCTATGTCGCCGCGCCGCTCTCGACGATCGATCTGGCCACGCCCGACGGCGATCACATTCCCATCGAAGAGCGCGATCAGCGGGAGGTCAGCCACCTCGGATCCTCGAGGTTGACGCCCGAAGGCGCCAAGATCCGCAACCCGGCGTTCGACATCACACCCCACCGCTATATCGCGGGGATCATCACCGAGCGCGGGATCGTCCGCCCTCCCTACTCGACGTCGCTGCGCGACGCCTTCGCCGTGCTGACGGATGCAGCTGCTGGCCATTGAGACGTCCTGCGACGAGACGGCTGCCGCGGTCATCGCCGAGACCGGCGACGCCGGCCGGCCGTGGGCCCTTCTGTCGAGCGTGATCGCGTCGCAGGCCGACCTCCACCGCGAGTGGGGCGGCGTGGTCCCCGAGCTCGCGTCCCGCCAGCACCTGCGCGACATCTGCGGCGTCGTGGATCGCGCGCTGGAGCAGGCGCACGTCGGCTACGCGGATCTCGGCGCGATCGCGGTCACGCAAGGGCCCGGCCTCGTGGGCTCGCTGCTGGTCGGCGTGGCGTTCGCCAAATCGATCGCGTGGTCCCGCAACATCCCGCTGATTCCGGTTCATCACCTCGCCGGCCATATCGAATCGCTGGTCCTGCAGCACGGCGAAATGCCCCTGCCGGCCGCGGTGCTCGTTGTCTCCGGTGGCCACACGAGCCTCTATCTGGTGTCGGAGCCAGGCCGGTATCAGCTGATCGGTCGCACGCGTGACGACGCGGCGGGCGAGGCCTACGACAAGGTCGCCAAGCTCCTCGGTCTCGGGTATCCCGGCGGCCCCGTCATCGATCGGCTGGCGCGCAACGGGCGCGACACCGCGTATCGGCTGCCGATGCCGAGGATGACGCATGCGGATCGCAACGCTCCGGCAGCGACGGCTCCGCCGGGCCTGCTCCCGCCGTCGGTCGAGCGCCGGATCGATTTCAGCTTCAGCGGATTGAAGACCGCGGTGCTGCGGCTCGTCCGCGAGAAGACCGCCGGCGGTCGCACGCTGACGGAGCAGGAGATCGCCGACATTGCCGCCAGCTTTCAGAAGGTCGTCGTCGACGCATTGCTCGACCGGACGATTGAAGCCGCGCGCTGGCTGGGTGTGCGTAGCATCGGGATCGCCGGAGGTGTGTCGGCCAACAGCCGCTTGCGCGCGGAGGCGGAGGCGCGCGGCAGGAAGGTCGGCATTCCCGTATTCGTGCCGGCGCTCTCGCTCTCGACCGACAACGCGGCGATGATCGGCGCCGCCGGGCTGCGGCGGTTTCGCCAGGGCGTCACCGCGGGCTGGGATCTCAACGCGGCCGCGACGTTGGCGTTGTGAGGATCAATGAGCGATGTTCAATGCTCAATGCTCAATGTTGAGTGCCCATTGGCTGACGGCTGATGAGCTGATGGCTGCTCGCTGATAGCTGATAGCTGCCGCCATGAACGCCTTTACCGACTATCTCTGGTTCAACACGACAGCAGCGCCAGGAGTTCGTGCGCATCACGGACGAAGTCGCCGCGATTGTGAAGAAGAGCGGGATTCGTGAAGGGATGGTGCTCGTCTCCGCCATGCACATCACATCCGGCGTCTACGTGAACGACTGGGAGAATGGCCTCATCGAGGACTTTCAGGTCTGGCTCGAGAAGTTGGCGCCTGCCGGCCTGCCGTACAAGCACCATCAGACCGGCGAGGACAACGCGGATGCCCATTTGAAGCGCACGATCATGGGCCACCAGGTAATCCTGCCGGTTACGGACGGCGCGCTCGATCTCGGCCCGTGGGAGCAGGTGTTCTACGCGGAGTTCGATGGCCGGCGCAAGAAGCGTGTCGTCGTGAAAGTGCTTGGCGTGTGATCGATCACTTCGATCGTGTCCGCGCGTTGTACACGGCGGTCAACGCCGGAGACGAGGCGTCGATTGTTGCGCTCTATGCCGGCGACGCCGTCGTCGAGCGGCTGTTCTTCACCGACGACGCGCCGGACCGCGTGATCGGACAGCATGACATCGCGGCCGCGTGGCAGGCGTATCTGGCTCGGTATGCGGGCGGCCTCGCGGGTGGACGGCGGTTCGAGGTGCGCACCGTGGCGGGCATCGAGACGGGCTGGGGCTGGGTGCAGGCCGAGTGGGTCGAGAGCGCCGTCGACCGCTCGACGGAGACGCGCGAGACGTTTGCGGGCTACAGTCACTTTCTCGTGGAGGACGGCACGATCCGGCGTCAGCGGAACGTGCGCGAACGCATAGCCGACGATCGGCCGCCGCTCGAGCCGCCGGCGCCGCACGCGCGCGCGTATCCGTCGCGCCCCATGGTGGGCGTTGGCGCGGTGATCCTGATTGATGGGAAGATCGTGCTGGTGAAGCGGCGTCACGAGCCGCTGGCGGGCCAGTGGAGCCTGCCGGGCGGTACGCTCGAGCTCGGCGAGACGCTGGAAGCCGGCGTCGCACGCGAGATGCTCGAAGAGACGGGGCTCGTCGTGGACGTCGGGCCTGTCATCGAGGTCTTCGACCGCATCCTGCTCGACGAGCGACGCCAGGTGCGATATCACTTCGTGCTGGTGGATTTTCTGTGTCGGCCGATTGCCGGCACGTTGAAGAGCGATTCGGATGCGGTCGACGTGGCGCTCGCGCGGCCGTCGGATCTCGGGTCCTACCACCTCGCGCCGAAGGCGCATGACGTCATTGCCCGGGCGCTCGAGCTCGCACAGGAGGACGCATGACATTCGCAACCGCGTTCGTGCTGCTGCTCGCGCTTCAGGCTCCTCCGCCGGCGCCGCCCACAGCCGCAGCCAACGGGCTGAAGGCGACGATCCGGCTGAACATCGCAAAGGTGGATGTGCCTGCCAACGCGCCCGTCAGCCCGCTGGGGAACATGGGGGCGTTGATCGCGCAACTGCTCACGCCGGAGGGGCCGGTGGAGATCGACTACCTGATCGCTGGTGATGCCACGCGCGGCGAAGTTCGCGGACGGCTGGCGGCGTTTCCGCGCGGCACGATCGTCCTGCAGCACCTGCACGACGATGCGATCAAGGTGCTGAACCCGGACAACAAGACGTGGTACGAGCTACCCGCCACGGCCAGCCTCGGCGCGCAGATCGGCGCGCCGGACGTGCAGATGGAGCCGACCGGAGAGACGGCGACGATTGCGGGCCAGCGCGCGGAGCGCTTTCGCTTCGTCGAAACCCTGCGATTCCCGGCACCGGAAGGAGCGAACCTGCCGTCCGATTTTCCGACGAGCATCGATCTGTCGGGCGAGGTCTGGTCGACGGACGCCTTCTCCGGGAGCGGCTACGCCGCGATCTTTCAGACGCTTCAGGCGGCATCCGCCATTCCCGGCATGGAGGCGCTGACGGCCGGCGGCCGCTTTCCGTTGCGCATTGCCGTGAGGTCGACGATGATGACCGGCTACGAAATCCGCAGCGACGTGCTGACGATCGGCGCCGCGCAGCCGGCCGCGTCGATGTTCGAGATCCCGCACGACTACCAGCAGGTGCGCGGGCCGGCCAGGCGATGACGATCCGGTCTGTGGCACGCGGGATGCGGAACCGACATTGAACATTGAGCATTGACGATGTCTCTATCTCGCCATGACGCCTGGACGCTGATGACCGAGTACACGCAGAGCGAGAGCCTGCGGAAGCACATGTTGGCGGTCGAGGCCGCGGTGCGGGGCTATGCACGGCTGTTTGGCGAAGCCGAAGACGACTGGGGGGCGGTCGCCCTGCTGCACGACTTCGACTATGAGCGGTGGCCCGAGCCTGCCGATCATCCGTTTCGCGGCGTCGAGATTCTGAAGGACCGCGGATATCCCGACTGGGTGACGCGCGCGATCCTCTCGCACGCCGACTATTCCGGCGTGCCGCGCAAGTCGCGGCTCGAGCACACGCTGTACGCGTGCGACGAGATGTCGGGGTTCGTGACGGCGGCGGCGCTCGTGCGGCCGTCGAAGAGCGTGATGGATCTCGAGGCCGCCTCGGTGGTGAAGCGGATGAAGGACAAGGCGTTCGCGCGCGCGGTCAGCCGCGACGATCTCCGCCGCGGCGCCGAGGAGCTCGGGCTGCCGCTCGATCGGCATATCAGCAATGTGATCGCGTTCATGCGCGACCAGGCCGACGCGCTGGGGCTGCGCGGCACGCTGTGATCCGTGTCGGTCCCGAACTCAATCTCCGGATTTCCGTATACAGTTAAGCGCACCGAGTGATGGAGATGCCCCCCGCGCCTCAGCCGCCCGCGACGCCCGTGGTCAGCCTTGACGGGGTGACGGTCATCTACGGCGCGAATCGCGCGCTCAAGAACGTCACGGCGACGTTCGCGCGAGGATCGGTCGGTTTGCTCGGCCCCAACGGCGCCGGCAAGAGCACGATGCTCAAAGCGCTTCTCGGCTTCGTGGCGCCGAACGAAGGGCGCATGTCGGTGCTGGGCATGAACGTCGCGGAGCAGCCCCTCGAGATTCGTGCGCGCCTCGGATACATGCCCGAGAGCGACGCGCACATTCCCGGCATGAACGCCGTGTCGTTCGTCGCGTACTGCGGTCAGCTCGCGGGCCTGCCGCCCGTGGACTCGATGCAGCGCGCGCACGAAGTGCTCTATTACGTCGGTCTGGGCGAGGCGCGCTACCGCAACGTCGAGACGTACTCGACCGGGATGAAGCAGCGCATCAAGCTCGCGCAGGCGCTCGTTCACGACCCGGATCTGCTGTTCCTCGACGAGCCCACCAACGGCATGGATCCGAAGGGGCGCGACGAGATGCTCGAGCTCGTGCGCGATCTGGGGCACAACAAGGGCGTCAGTCTGATTCTGTCGTCGCACCTGCTCCCCGACGTCGAATACACGTGCGACCACGTGGTCGTGATGGACAAGGGGCAGGTCGCCGCCCAGGGTCCCATTCAGGACCTCAAGGGGCCGGCCGGTCGGGTCTTCGAGTTGCGGATCAAAGGGGACCTCCGCGGCTTCATCGACGTGCTCGCCGCCAGGGGCATGGACGTGCACTCGACCGACGAGGACGTGATGCGCGTGTTCGTGCCCGCGGACGCCGGCGGCGACCAGCGCGCCATCTTCACCGCGGCGTCCACCTTCGGCGTGCAGGTGCGTCACCTGCGTCCGAGCGTCCCGACCCTCGAGGACGTGTTCGCAAAGGCGCTGGGCGAAAAGTGACCAGCGACCATCGACCATCGACTGTCGATTTCTGCTGACATGCCTATTCACGATCAGAGTTACCGGCACTACGGCGGGACCAAGGCGCCCGTCGGCCGGTCGTGGACCGTCATCGCGTGGGCGGGCGTCAAGACGCTGATCCGGAAGCGGGCCTTCATGGGGATCCTGATCTTTGCATGGGTACCCTTCGTCGTCCGCGTCGTGCAGCTCTACGTCAGCGCGAACTTTCAGCAGGCCGCGTTCTTCGCCCCGACGGCTGAAACCTTCCGGCAGTTTCTCGAGCAGCAGGACTTCTTTGTTTTCATCATCACGGTCTATGTCGGCGCGGGGCTGATCGCCAACGATCGCCGCGCCAACGCGCTGCAGATCTATCTGTCGAAGCCGTTGATGCGGACCGAGTACATCGCCGGCAAGCTGACAGTGCTCTTCGTCTTTCTCACGCTCGTGACGCTCGTGCCGGCGCTGCTCCTGCTGCTCCTGCAGGGCATGTTCGCGGGGACCTTCGCCTTCGTGCAGAAAAACCTGTTCCTGTTCCCCGCGATCACTGTCGGCAGCCTGCTCCAGGTCCTCCTCGCGTCGTTCACCATGCTTGCGCTCTCGTCGCTCTCGAAGAGCGCGCGCTTCGTGGGCATCATGTACGTGGGGATTCTCTTCTTCACCAAGGCCATCTTCGGTGTGCTCTATGCGATCACGGGATCGAGCACGGTGTCGTGGATCTCGTTCGGCGACGATCTGGCGCAGGTCGTCGACGTGATCTTCCGGCTGAAGCCGCGCTACGCGACGCCCTGGCCTGTCTCGCTGCTCGTCATCCTCGGGCTCGTCGTCGTGTCGGTGTCCGTTCTGGAGCGCCGGGTGCGCGGCGTGGAGGTGGTGACGTGAGCGCAGGCAACGCGCCCGTGGACGTCGGCGAGGCCGTGCCGTCCGCGCCGCCCGTCAGCCGCCCCGCGCCCGTTGTCGCCGCCGACCACGTGTCGAAGTGGTACGGCCAGGTGATCGGCCTCAACGACGTGTCGGTCGAAGTACCGCCCGGGGTGACGGGACTGCTCGGCCCCAACGGCGCCGGCAAGTCCACGTTCATGAAGCTGATCACCGGGCAGCTCAACCCGAGCAAGGGCACCGTGAAAGTGCTCGGCGAGCCCATCTGGCGCAACCCGCACCTGTATTTCCAGATCGGCTTCTGTCCCGAACAGGACGCCTTCTACGAACGCATGACCGGGCTCGAGTGGGTCCGCGCGCTCGTCCGGCTCAACGGCCTCGGCGACAACGAAGCCGAAGAGGCGGCACGTCGGGCGCTGGCCGACGTCGATCTCACCGAAGCGGCGAACAAGAAGATCGGCGCGTACAGCAAGGGCATGCGCCAGCGGGTGAAGCTCGCGCAGGCGATCGTCCACGATCCGCAACTGCTCATCCTCGACGAGCCGCTGTCGGGCATGGACCCGCTGGGCCGCCGCAAAACGATACGACTGATTCGCGACTGGGGCCGCAGCGGCAAGAGCATCATCGTCTCGAGCCACATCCTGCACGAGATCGAGTCGATGACCTCCAACATCCTGCTGATCAACAACGGCAGGATCCTCGCCGAAGGGGACGTCCATCACATCCGGGATCTGATCGACGAGCATCCGCACACCGTCTTCGTACGCGCCGATGATCCGCGCCGCCTCGCGCGCAAGTTCCTCGAGCGCGACGACGTGCTCAGCCTGCGCTTCGAGGCGGGCGCCGTGGTCGTCGAGACGGCCAAGCCGGACGCGTTCTACGCACAGCTGACCGAAATGGCCGCGAGCGGCGAGTGCGGCATGATCGACGAGGTCACGTCGCCGGACGACAACCTCCAGGCGGTGTTCCAGTACCTGGTCAAGTAGAGGTCGCAGTGCGGTACGCGGGAATGCGGGATGCGTGATTGGGGCTGCGGGATGCGGAGTAGACCACGATGACCGAGATGGCAACCACTCGTCCGATCCCGAAGGCGCCGGGCTACCTGACGTCGGCGTTGCGCATTCTGGATCTCTCGGTCGGCGAGATGCTCTGGTCGCGTCGGACGATCTTCATGGCGCTGGTGGTGGGTGCGCCCGTCCTGATCTCGGCGATCCTCCGGGCTCTGGATATCCTCGGCGCGCCGATCTTCCAGATCGGCGAGTCACGGATGGCCGGGCCGGCGATCTTCGGCCTGATGATCTGGGTCTTCTATCTGCGATTCACCGTGCCTGTGCTGGGTGTGTTCTACGGCACGTCGCTGATTGCCGACGAGGTCGAGGACAAAACGATCACGTATCTCTTCACCCGGCCGATTCCCCGCGGCGCCGTCCTGGTCGGCAAGTATCTGGCGTACCTCGTGTGCACGGTGTTCGTGGTGCTGCCGTCCGTGATGCTCGTCTACCTGCTGGTCGTACCGATGCGCGGGAGCCTGGGTGGATCGTTCATCGATCTCGTCAAGGATCTGATTCTGCTCGCGCTGGGGCTGTCCGTGTACGGGGCCGTCTTTGCGTTCATCGGGGCCCGGTTCAAACGGCCGCTGCTGGTCGGCCTCATCTTCGTTTTTGGATGGGAGCAGGCGGCGCTCGCGTTTCCCGGCTACCTCAAGAAGCTGACCGTCGCCTATTACCTCCAGGCGCTCGTGCCCCACGCGATGCCGAGCGAGGGGGTCATGAACCTCATCCAGGGGCTGTTCCGTGACACGCCGTCGCTCCCGATCAGCCTGTTCTGGCTCCTCGTCATCCTGGTCGGCTCGTTGTGGCTGGCAGCCATGACGGTGGACCGGAAAGAGTATGTGCTGGAACAATAAGGTGTTAGGAGCGGCTGTCCATTCGTCACAGCAAAGTTACAAAATGTCCGAAATCGAACAGTGAAGTGACCGGTGACGGGAACTTTTTACGTGTCCAATCTGTATAATTCCCGTAGAGGGCTCGCATGACGAAGAAGACGCGCTACTTCCTTGCAGGTTCGGCCGCCATCCTGGTTGCCGGTCTGGGCACCGGGCTGGTGGCTTATTACGGCGGGGGCTTCCCGTCGCTGTCGGCGTCGCGAAACGGCCCGGCGGAATTGAGCTACGTGCCGGCCGATGCGAGCATCGTCGCCTACGCCAACGTGGGTGAGGTGATGGCATCGCAACTTCGACAGCGCCTCAAGGAACGGATGCCCAACGAGCAGGGGCAGGAAGAATTCCAGCGCGCGACGGGCATCGACATCGAGCGCGATATTCAGTATGTGGTGGCGGCCGTCACGTCGGCTGATACCTCCAATCCGAACGGCCTCGTCGTCGCCCGGGGCAACTTCAATCCGACACAACTCGAAACGCTCGCACGCGAGCACGGCGGCGTGGTGGAAGAGTACAAGGGCAAGCGCCTGGTGAAGGTGCCCAACGATGGCCATGAGTCCGCTGAGGCGGATCCCGATCCGGCCGACCCGTCCGAGCCGCACCTTCACCGCAATCATCATCCGATGGCACTCGCGTTTCTCGAGCCGGGCCTCGTGGCCATTGGCAGCGAAACGGCCATCAAGAGCTCGATTGACGCCCAGCTGACCGCCCACAGCATCACCAGCAACGAAGACATGATGGAGCTCGTGTCCGACATCGAGCGCGGCAACAACGCCTGGGCGGTCGGCCGGTTTGACGCCATCGCCAACCAGGCCAGGCTTCCCGAGCAGATTCGCAGCCAGATTCCAGCGGTGAAGACCTTTGCCGTCATGTCGCACATCGACGGCGGCGTGACCGGCACGCTGCGCGCGGAAGCGCGCGACGACCAGTCGGCCGAGAACCTCCGTCAGGTCGTTCAGGGCTTCCTGGCCCTCGGCCGCCTCCAGTCGCAGAAAGATCCCAAGATCGCCGCGATGCTGCAGTCGCTGCAGCTCTCCGGCACCGGAACGACCGTTGCCCTCTCGTTCGCGATTCCCTCAGAAATCTTCGACATGATTCCCAAGGGTCGCGGGACACGCTGGCATGGGCGCCGCGCCGGTGCCGCCCGCGCCGCCGCAGCCGCCGGTGCCGCCACAGCCGGACAAATAGACAAGTACCGACGCATAGAAGAGCCGGTTTGTTCGCGAGCCGGCTCTTTCTCTGTACACGTGCTCCGTCGCGATTGAGGACGATTGTGCGTCTTCCGTGTTCCGCGGCCCTCCAGGAACCGACAGGTTTCGAATCAGCGTGCTCTGCGTGTTCCGCGGCCCGGCCTTGCGGCTGTTGCTGCGCGCGTGTACGATTCGGCCGCGCGTGGCTGATCTCGTTTTCTTCTACGGCACCCTTATGGCTGGGTTCGATCGCCGACGCCGCGCGGGGATTGACGACAAGCTCGCGTACATCGGCCGCGGCTCCATTCAGGGCGCTCTCTTCGACGTTGGTCTGTATCCCGCGGCCGTGGCCGCGCCGGACGGCCGCATCTGGGGCGAGGTGTACGACATGTCCGAGCCGGCGACCGTGCTCGCCGCGCTGGACGAGATCGAAGGCTATCGCCCGGGTGATCCTGATCGAAGCCTCTATACGCGCGCACTGAGCGACGTCGTCCTGCCCGACGGCACCACCGCGCGCGCCTGGGTCTATTTCTACAACGCGCCTCTCGGCCGGGCCCCACGGATCGCGTCAGGCGACTATCTCGAACACGTCAAAGTGCGATGACGAGGAACAGAGCGCAGGTCTCCTGGTGTGCCAGTGTTCTGGCGGCTGGAATCCTTTACGCGCCCGCGCACGCCCAGGCGCAGGCCCCTTCCACGTCTTCCGCGTTTTCCGTGGCCACGCTCGATCCGCGGATTGAAAAGCTGGTCGCATCGGTCTCGGAACAGCGGATGCAGCAGCTGCTCGAGAAGCTGGTGAGCTTCGGCACGCGCAACACGCTGTCGGAGACGGCGTCCACGACGAGGGGTATCGGCGCCGCCAGGCAGTGGATCTTCGACGAGTTGAAGCGCTCGAGCCAAAGACTTCAGGTGAGCTTCGATACGTACACGATTCCGGCCCGCGGCCGCATCACGCGTGAGGTCGAGCTGCGGAACGTGATGGCCGTCCTGCCAGGCAAGAGCCCTCGCCGAATCTACGTGAGCGGACACTACGATTCGCTGAACATCGGAGGACAGCTGGGCAGCAATCAGCGCGCGGGTCAGGCCGCGCCCCGGCAGGGCAAGGCCGGGGCCGCGGCCAGGCCGGCGGTCGCGGTGAGACGATGATGCCGGGTGCGCGCGCAGAAGCCCCGGGAGAACCCGCCGATCCGCAGCAGCGTCCCGGGCAGAACTACGACGTCGACGCGCCCGGCGCGAACGACGACGGGAGCGGGACGGTGCTGTCGATGGAACTGGCGCGCGTCTTCGCGGAGAGCGGGATTGAGTTCGACGCCACGCTCGTCTTCATGACCGTCGCCGGCGAAGAGCAGGGCCTCATCGGGTCGGGCGCGCACGCGAAGAGAGCGCACGACGAGAAGATTCCGATTCAAGCCTGGTTCAACAACGACATCGTCGGCAACTCGCACGGCGGCGATGGCAGCGTTGACGGAGCGACGGTTCGCATCTACTCAGAGGGTCCCGACGATTCTCCGTCGCGGTCGCTCGCGCAGTTCGCCGCGCGGGTGGGTGCGGCCTACGTGCCGTCACACAGGATTCGCCTGATGGCGCGGCGCGATCGGTTCAGCCGCGGCGGTGATCACAGTGCGCTCAACGCCCAGGGGTTCCCGGCGATCGGGTTTCGAGAAGCGCGCGAGAACTACGCGAAGCAGCACGGTGCCGACGATACGATCGACGGCGTGGACTTTCACTATCTGGGGCAGAACGCCAGAGTGAACGCAGCCGCCATGGCGACCCTCGCGCTCGCCCCTCCGCCACCCGACGTCATGTCCCAGCGGGGCGTGCCGACGATCGATCGCCGGCCGTCCGGCTACGATGCGCACCTGCGGTGGGCGGCGTCACCTGGCGCGGCGAGCTACAGAATCTACTGGCGGACGGCGTGGGGTCCCGACTGGGAGCACGAGATCGCGGTCGGAAACGTGACGGAGTTCACGCTGCCGAAGGCGAACATCGACGATTGGGTCTTCGGCGTGGCCGCGGTGGATGCCGCCGGTCACGAGAGCACCGTCAGCGCCTACGTGGCGGCGCGCGGTTCAATGCTGCGCAATGCAAATGCAAGTCTGCACATGCATTCTGCACTTTGCATTGACATTATTCAGCTCTCGGCGTCGACGATGGGCGGCTGTTCGCGGCGGGCCCTGAGGGCGGCGAGATAGTCGCTGATCGCCGCCTGGACGTGATCCGACGGCTCGACGAACTCGACGCCCGTCCGGTACACCACGATCCCGTTCTCCCGCAGCTCCCCAACCTGGCTGTGCGCAATCCGGCCCTTGACGACAACCGAGCGGTCGCCGAGGGAGAGCCGGAAGTCGTGCAACGAGTCGAGCTGCAGGGGAAACGGCGTCTCGATTTGCGCGCCGCCGTGGCTGATGTCCAGGATCGTGATCGGCTGGAACACCTGCACCTCGCCGTGCAGCGAGGGGACGGGGATGCGTTCGTTGTCGCGTTTGGGCCCGAGGTCGGTCATTGGAACAGCCAATATAGTGGCCCGGGGCGCGGGGGCGCAAGCGCCAGCCCCCCATCCGATGCCGTCGCGGTGTGCGTCGTCGTACAATTGGCGGATGGCAACAACGACAACCGCAACGACCTACAGGAACTTCATCGATGGCCAGTGGGTGGCGTCCCGCTCCGGCCAGACGTTCGAGAACCGCAACCCCGCCAACACTGACGATCTGATCGGCATCTTTCAGCACTCGACCGCGGAAGACGTGCGCGCGGCCATCGCCGCCGCCGCCCGCGGCTACGAGCGGTGGCGCCTCGTGCCGGCCCCCAAGCGCGCCGAGATCCTCTTCAAGGCCGCGCAACTCATCGTCGAGCGCAAGGAGCAGTTCGCCCGGGACATGACGCGCGAAATGGGGAAGGTGCTGAGCGAGACGCGCGGCGACGTCCAGGAAGCCATCGACATGACGTTCTACATGGCTGGCGAAGGACGCCGCATGTTCGGTCAGACCGTTCCATCCGAGCTGCGGAACAAGTTCGCGATGTCGATGCGTCAGCCGCTCGGGGTCTGCTCGATCATCACGCCATGGAACTTCCCGATGGCCATTCCTTCGTGGAAGATCATCCCCGCGCTCGTCTGCGGAAACACCGTTGTCTTCAAGCCGGCCTCGCAGACGCCGCTGTCGGCGCTGAACTTCGTGAACGTCCTGACCGACGCGGGCGTGCCCCCCGGCGTCGTGAACCTCGTCACTGGCGACGGCCCGGAAGTCGGCACGCCGATGACGACCGACGATGCAGTCCGCGTGGTGTCGTTCACCGGCTCCACGAGTGTCGGCCGGATCGTCAACCAGGCCGCCGCACCCTCCTTCAAGAAGGTCCATCTCGAGATGGGCGGCAAGAACGTGATCGATGATCATGGAGGATGCGAACCTCGAGCTCGCGGTCGATGGCTGCCTCTGGGGAGGCTTCGGCACGACGGGACAGCGCTGCACCGCCGCCAGCCGCGTCGTCGTGCACGAGAAGGTGTACGGGGAATTCGTCGACGCGTTCGTCAAACGCGCGGCTGCGCTGCGCGTCGGTGACGGCCTCCAGGACGGGACCGACATGGGCCCGTCGAACAGCCAGTCGCAGCTCGAGACCGTGATGCGCTACGTGAAGATTGGCCGCGACGAGGGCGCGACGCTCGCGACCGGCGGTCACCGGCTCGAGAAGGGACCGTACGCGAAAGGGTACTTCCACGAGCCAACCGTGTTCACCGACGTGGATCCCGGGATGCGAATCGCGAGGGAAGAGATCTTCGGCCCGGTGGTGTCGGTGATCCGGTGCGCATCGATCGACGAGGCGATCGAGATTGGCAACGGCGTCGAGTACGGATTGTCGGCGTCGATCTACACGAAGGACATCAATCGCGCGTTTGCCGCGATGCGCGATCTCTATACCGGTATCTTCTACGTCAACGCGCCGACGATTGGCGCGGAAGTGCACCTCCCGTTCGGCGGCACGAAGCATACGGGCAACGGCCACCGCGAGGCGGGCGTCGCCGCGCTCGACGTGTTCTCCGAGTGGAAGTCCATCTACATCGACTTCAGCAATCGCCTGCAGCGCGCGCAGATTGACGTGGAAGAGATCTAGTCCGAGGTCCGAGCTCCGACCATCCATGCTAAACTCGACCCATTCCGCTACCTAGGGGTCCCGTGCGAAACGCCTTGGCTGGGGTGTTGTACCTGGCCGTTTACGTCCTGCTCGGCTGGATCTTCGCCGGGAATTCTCTCGCGCAATCCATCTACGGCAATGCGGGTCTGCTGCTGCTTCCCGTAGCGACCTGCGTCGTCATCCTCCGCCGCCGCCGCGAGTGGCTCGGTGTGCAACGGCTCTTCTGGGATGCGTTCCTCATCGGCCTGACGCTGTGGATTCTTGGCCACCTCGGCTGGATTCTCGGCCAGGTCGGGGCCGGCCAGCCATCGTGGGTGCAATGGCACACCATGTTCAGCCTGTGCGGCGGGCTCGGACCGCTGGTGGCGTTCCTGGCGCGGCCGCATCGCGGGGCCCGCGAGACCCACGCGGCGGCCGCCGCCGTCGAGCTCGTGACGTACGGCATGTTCGGCGCGTTCGTCTACGCGTACTTCCTGTTCGTGCCGAGCGTCGTGCTGCCCAGCACAGGTAATAGCGAGGGGATTCTGTTGTGGCTCGTCCAGGTGCAGCGCTTGCTACTGGTGGCCGCGGTCGCAACCGCCCTGTGGTTCGGCCGCAGAACGTCGTGGGCACCGACGTACCAGCGTCTGGCGCTCGGGATCGGGATTGGATTCTTCCTTCGGGTCGTGACGAGCGTGGCCATCTCGCGGAACACGTACCACCTCGGCACCGTGCTCGATTTCGCCTGGCTCGTACCTTTCCTGGGCTATCTCTGGGCCGCCATCGACGCGCCGAAATCCGCGCCGCTCGAAGAGATTCCGCTCGAATCCTCCGTCGAACCGACGCCGGTCCTGCTGTCGGTCGTGCCGTTGCTCGCCGTTCCGCTCGTCGGCTATGGACTGCTTCGGGTACAGCCGCTCGGCGATCCGGGGGACTCGTTCCGCGTGCTGCTGACGACGATGACGATCGTCTGCGGCGTGGGACTGCTCACGCTGCGGCTCGGGGTCCAGCGTGGTGAGCTGCAGCGCGCCGACGCACGCGTGAAACTTCTCGCGGCCGCAACAGAGCAGACGGGCGATCTGATCCTGATCACGCGCGGTGACGGGACGTTCGAGCACGCCAACGACGCCTGTCTGCGCGCGCTCGGCTATACGCGCACCGATCTGGCAGGTATGAATCTGGCGGCGCTGCTGGATCATGGTGGGCCGGAACAATTGCGGGATCACATCGGGCGCGAAGTACGCCTGAAGGGCATCTGGCGAGGCACGTTGCGGCACAAGCGGCGCGACGGCTCGGGCCTGCCGGTCTCGAGCACGGTTGTCGCGCTCCGAAACGAGTCTGGAGCCGTCACACACTTCGTCGGCGTCGAGCGAGATATCACGGAGGATCTGCGCCTGCGCGACCAGCTCGTGCACAGCGAGCGGCTGTCGGCGATCGGCGAGCTCGTGGCGGGTGTCGCGCACGAGATCAACAACCCGCTCCAGACCATCGTCGGCTGCGTGGAGCTCCTGCTCGAGGAGCAGGCCTCGAAAGACGATCAGCGGCGCGATCTGCAGCTCGTCAGGCAGGAAGCCGCGCGCGCCGGGCAGATCGTCCGCAACCTGCTGGCGTTCGTGCGGCGCGGTTCATCTGATCGCGTTGCCGCCGATCTGAATCAGATCGTGCGGGCGACTGCCGATCTGCGTGAGTACCATCTGATTCAGCGGAACATCACGCTGCTCGTGGATCTGCAGCCGGGCCCCCTTCCCATTTTCGTCAATCGTGAAGAGATTCAGCAGGTCGTGCTGAACCTCGTGATGAACGCGGAGCATGCGATTGGCCGCGGGCCCGGCACCGGCACCATCGTGATGCGAACGCAATCGGACGGGCGCGCGCACACGCTGCAGGTCAGCGACGACGGCCCGGGGATCAGCCCGGAGTTGCGCGGGCGCGTGTTCGAGCCGTTCTTCACGACGAAAGACGTCGGCGAGGGGACGGGTCTTGGGCTCTCGATTTCGCTGGGAATCGCGACCGCGCACAGCGGAGCGTTGACGTTGTGCGACACCGCGAAGGGCGCCTGCTTCCAGTTGATGTTGCCGATGTTTCAAGCGCTCCCGCCGACGGCGGTGCTCTCCGACGGTGCGACGGCGCGCCAGTCGCGTGTGCTGGTCGTTGAGGATGAAGCGTCGATTCGGGGGCTGCTCGCGCGGCTTCTGTCGCGCCGCGGTCACACGGTGATCGAGGCTCCGTCGGTTCGCGAGGCGCTGCGGCTCATCGAGAACGACAGCTTCGACGTCGTGCTGTGTGACGTGACCCTCGGCGACGAGAGCGGGCTGGACTGCCTGCGAGGCACCCAGTCGATCCGGCCGGAGCTCGCGCAGCGGTTCGTGTTCGTCACCGGCGCGGCCGGCGCCGCCTCACTCCAGGCCGATCAGAAGCTCCGAGTGCTGGCGAAGCCGTTCACCGCCGCGGATCTCGAGCGCGTGCTCGCGGAAGTGATCGCCACTCCCCAGACGCTGTAGCAGACTGCTGAAAACGCAGCCTGCTAGGCGCCGCTCTTCTTCCTCTTGATGTCATCCTTCAGGTTCGGGCTGACGTTGTAGCCTGCGTTCTCGGCGGCTTTCACCGCGTTCTCGGCGTCGACATACCGGGACGTCATCAGGTACACCACCGCCAGGTTGTTCCACGCTTCGCCCATCTTGGGGTCGCTCGCGACCGACCGCTTGTACTCGCGTTCCGCGTCGGCCAACCGCTCCTGCCGGAAGTACGCGCTGCCCAGGGCCAGCGTCACGAACGGCGGTACGGCAGCGTCAATCGAGACGTTCAAGCCGCGATCCGCATTCTGCCGAACAAGGGTCAGCTGATTCTGCAGCTGGCGGGTGAGGTCCTGCGATCGCTGATTCTGCGGGCCCTGGGACGTCTGCCGGATGGCCTCCTTCAGCTCCATCTCCTGATCCTGGCGCGCGCGATTGGCATCGAGCTGCTGACGAAACTGTTGGCCGCCGGCGCGCTCGTAGTTGCGCTTGCAGTTCTCATAGGCGCGGGCGGCCTCCGCGAAGTTCTTCAGCCCCATCTCGGCGCGCCCCAGCCCGTAGTACGCGAGAGTGAACCCGGGATACGAATCGATCGCCGCCTGGAACTCCTTGGCGGACTCTTCGAACGACTCGGTCCGCAGGGCCTGCCAGCCGGCGGTGTAGTGCTGCTCCGCGACGCGTCGATCCGCCACGTTCGCCTGTTGGCCCCACGCCGCGGCCAACGACCCCACGATGGTGAGCGCGACGATCACGGGCACCTCCACGATCGAAAAACGCCCCGCCGATTCGAAACAATCGGCGGGGCGTGTGGGTGAGCGAGGAACGCGGTTCTAGAAGATGAACTTCACGCCGAACCGCGCCACGATTGGCGTCTGATAGTCGTTGGCCAGCAGGAACCGTGGATCCTGGAACGTCGGCGCGCCCGGCGCGACTCCGGCCGAGGCCGCCTGTATCAGCGACTGGAAGTTGATGTCGCCGGCGTAGAACGCCGCCTGATCGAACGTCAGACCGTTGCCCGACCGCAACTGCGTGATGAACTTCGACGTGGCGGTCTGCTGGTTGAACAGGTTCTGCACCGTCGCGTTCAGCTGGATCGCGCGCGTCCCGAGCTTGAACTCGTGCTGCACGTAGATGTCCGTCTGCGAGAACATCGGCGTCCGGCCGGCGTCCCCTCTCCCGTTGTACTGCACCGGGTAGTTGCTGGTCGGCAGCACGGCGGCTTCGGTCGTCACGGGCACGCCGCTCGCGACGTACTCGTTCAGCCCGAAGCTCGTGCCGAACGGCAGCTGGTAGATCGCCTGCGCCTTGAACTGATGCGGCCGATCGGTTGCCAGCCTGCCATAGCTCGGCGTGCCGTCGCCGGTGAACATCATGATCGGATAGTCGTACCCGCGGCCCACGTTCGGGCTGGTCCGGCCGTTCTCATCCGACTGCGACAGGCCCGAGTAGTTGCCATACAACCGGCTCAACAGGTAGCTGAGTCGCAGCGACCAGCGATCCGCCAGCCGCTTGTCGAACACGAACTCGACGCCGTCGTACTGCCGCTTCGGCTTCGGCATGGCCACGCCGGGGAACGCTTCCGCCGTCAGGCCTTCGCTCGGATTCGCGATGATGTAGATCTCGTTGCCGTCCGCGTCCAGAGACCCGGTGTCTTCGACCGCTCGATCGAGCTGCTTGTGGACGTAGTGGGCGCTGACCGCCATCTTGCTGTTCAGCTCGTGGTCGATGCCGAGCGTGGCTTCCTGCGAACGCATCGGCTTCAGGTTTGGTTCAATCGCGTCCGACCCGAACGACGGATGACGGAAGTCGATCGGACCGCGGATGAGCGTCCCCGGGCACGCGGGCGGGCAGGCCGCGCTGTCGAGCAACGTCGTGTAGTCCGCCTGGTCGAGCGAGTAGTAGTACCGACAGCCACTTGTCGCCGCCGAACGATCCGCGCGGCAGCTCCAGCTTGAAGATGTCGTAGAAGATGCCCCACGAACCGAACACCTTCGTGCGGCCGTTGCCCGACAGGTCGTAGGCAAAGCCGGCGCGCGGCGCCAGCTTGTCCGCGAAGCCGAACTTGATGCCGAAGTCGGGGATGTCCGGACCGGTCGTGTAGGCCGGCACTTCCTCGCGCTCGGTCCGGACGCCGGCGTTGATCGTCAGCCGGTTGCCGACCGTCCACGAATCCTGTGCGAACAGTCCGACGTTCGTCGAGTGCACGTTGCCTTCGGTGATGATGCCCTTGCTCGGATCAACCCCGTTGCTGCGCACTTCGTAATAGCCGAACGGGCCGCGTTGGACGGGCGAGCCCGTCGTCAACGGCTGATCCCAGAACATGCGCACGACCGGCCGCGCGTTGCCGCGAAGCACGTCGTTGCCCAGACGATCGAACTGCACGCCGACCTTGACCTGGTGCTGTCCGCCGGCATTCGCGTACCACGTCGAATCCGCCTGGAAATAGCCGCGCGTCTGCTTGTCGCGATCGACCTTCGAGTTCGAGAGCACGCTCAGGAAGCCCGTGGGGTGCTGCAGGTCGTCCGGCACACCCGCGAGACCGACGTTGCTGCTCTGGAAGGTGTACTGAGGCTCCACCGGCACGTTGTCGTCGAACTGATCGGACATGTACCAGCCGCCGCGCGCGCCCACGAAAAACTTCGGCGACACGATCCAGTCGGCGTTTGCCGAGAGCGACCAATTCGGGAAGGTCGAGCTCTTCGCGTAGTTCGTGCCGAGCGCGTCCGTGCCGTTCAACGACGGCAGCAGACCGTCCTGCTTGCTCCAGCTGTTGTTGTAGGCGACGCGGGTCCTGAACTTGTCGCCAAGCTGAGAGGTCTGGTTGGCGGTGATGTATTCCACCGTGTCTTTTCGGTCCGCCGTCAGCGGCTGCCCCGTAGCCCTCAGCGTGACGGTCCGCTCGATCGGCGTCATGGCCGGCTGATACGCGCCGAAGAACCACGCCCTGTTCGTCACGATCGGACCGCCGATCGCGCCGGCGGGTTCGTACCTGTTGTACGTGTCGTCCTGATACTTCACGTACTCGGCCTTGTTCTGGTCGGTCAGGCTGATCCGGAGCGTGGGTGCGCCGGTATTCGTGCCGTTGGTGGCACCGAACGCGGGCGTCTGGCCGCCGGACGTGCTGGACCCCTGCCAGTTGAACAGCCCGTAGCCGTGATAGGCGTTGGTGCCGCTCTTGGTGATCGCGTTGATCACGCCGCCGGTGGCGCCCCCGTATTCCGCGGTGTAGCCGCTGGACTTCACCTGCACTTCATCGATGAAATCGACGATGACGTTCTTGCCGGAGAGGCCGCTCTGCAGGTTGGTCGTCTCGATGCCGTCGACGATGTAGCGGTTCTCGCTGGCGCTCGCGCCGTCGATGGAGAGGCCGCCGAGCTTCATTTCATTGTTCGCGCCCGCCGCCTGCGTGACGAGCGTCGTGAAATCGCGGCCGTGCGGAATCAGCGCAACCTGTTCGGCTCGGATGTTGGTCTGCCGGGCCGCCTGCCGCACGTCGACGAGCGGGGACTCGGCGGTCACCTGGACACTTTCCGAGACGCCTGCGACGCTGAGGTTGAAGTCGACCTTCTTGATCTGTCCCAGCGTCACCGAGACGTCGGGCACTTTCCCCGGGCCGAAGCCCGCAAGATTCGCCGAAACCGTATACGTCCCGGGCGCGAGCGATGGAAAGCGATACGAGCCCTGCGCATCGCTCGTCGTATCGAGCTTGATGCCAGTGCCGGTCTCGACGGTGACGGTCACGCCGGGCAGAATCGCGCCCGACGCATCCTTCACCACACCTTCGATTGAGCCACGCTGTTCTTGTGCAGCCGCTGGCCACGCCAGCAGCACCGCAGCCAACAACGCGGCGAGTGTACGTACACGCATGGGTAATTTATCCTCCTTGATGACAACGCACCCCGAGACCTGAAGAATGACCGGACGAGAAGAACGGCGATGCTGTGGTCTGCGCGGGCAGAAACGGGGCGCTTTGGAACGCTCCCGTGTGACGAATGACATAGCACAGGATATGCCCGTCACCTCAGGCAGCGTGTTGGTCCCTAACCACTCGCTTTTCAACCTATTGACCCAACATTAATCCCCACAAATCCGAAATCCCGAAATCCGGTCTACGAGATCTCGGATCATCGGTACTGATGAGATTTAGCGGATCCGCAACCACCATCTGGAATCGGAATGCGGGACGCGGGACGCGGGAAGCGGGGTCCAGATCTGGTTTTCTGGTACCGCATCCACGCATCGCGAAACGCTGTGCTCGGCGTGCGCGCGCAACCCAGTGAGTATGATTGGAGGCGATGGCGTTGCCGGACATCGTGATCGCGGGAGCCGCGCGCACTCCGATCGGGCGGTACGGGGGCTCGTTGAAGACGGTCCACCCAGCCGAGCTCGGTGCGACGGCGGCGCTCGGAGCGTTGCGCCGGGCTGGGGTCAGACCCCAGGACGTCGACGAGGTACTCGTCGGGCACGCCCGTCAGGCGGGTTCGGGACCCAATCCGGCGCGACAGGTCGCAGTACGCGCCGGCATTCCCACCAGCGCTCCCGCGCAGACCATCAACAAAGCCTGTGCGTCGGGCATGCAGACGATCGCGAGCGGTGCGCAAGCCATCATGCTCGGCGAGTCGGACGTCGTGCTCGCGGGCGGCATCGAGTCCATGAGCCGCATGCCGTACCTGGTCGACGCCGACGATGCCCGCTGGGGGCACCGAATGGGGAACTTCACCCTCGTGGACGCGATGTACCGCGACGGCTTCACCTGTTCGGTCTGCGGCATGATCATGGGTGAGACTGCGGAAGTCCTCGCACGCGAGTACGGCATCACGCGCGAGGACTCCGACGCCTACGCGCTCGAGAGCCACCGCCGCGCCGAGCAGGCCATCGCGGACGGCCGGTTTCGAGACGAGATCGTCCCCGTCGAGTACGCGGACGCGAAAGGCAAGCCGTCGATGCTGGAGGCTGACGAACACCCGCGGCCGGGCACGACGCTCGAAAGCCTTCGCACGCTGCCGCTCGTCTTCCGTGACGTCGAAGGCGCCCCTGGCATCATCACCGCGGGGTCATCGTCGGGCATCACCGACGGCGGCGCCGCGGTCGTGTTGATGAGCGCCGAGCGGGCCAGACGCGAGCACGTCACGCCGCTGGCGCGGATTCTCGGCTGGGCGAGCGCCGGCGTCGAGCCGCGGAGCATGGGCATTGGCCCCGTGCCGGCGGTGAAGAAGCTGCTCGACCGCACGCGGCTCCGTCTCGACGACTTCGATCTCATCGAGTTGAACGAAGCCTTCGCCGCGCAAGTGCTCGCGGTGTTGCGCGACCTGCCGCTGCCCATGGACAGGCTCAACGTCAACGGCGGATCGATCGCGCTCGGACATCCCATCGGCTGCACTGGCACCCGCATCGTCGTCACGCTGCTCTACGAAATGATGCGCAGAAAAGCCAGACGCGGGCTGGCAACGCTGTGCGTCAGCGGCGGCATGGGAATGGCGATGGCGATAGAAGTGATTTCGTGATTGCGGGATTTGGTGATTTAGTGATCGAACCAAATTACCAAATTACCAAATCACCAAATTACCCGATCACCAAATCATCATGCGCTTCGCCATCATTCCCGGCGACGGGATCGGAAAAGAGGTCACCGCGGAAGCGGTGCGCGTGCTCACACGCGTCGGTGAGGTCTTTGGCCGGAGCTTCCAGTTCGAGCCGTTGCCGTGGAGCGCGGATTACTTTCTCGCGACCGGCGTCACCCTGCCGCCCAACGGTTACGCGATGTTGCGTGACGACTTCGACGCTGTGTTCATCGGGGCGCTTGGCGACCCGCGTGTACCCGATAACCGGCACGCGCGCGACATTCTGCTGGGCACGCGCTTCGAGCTTGATCTGTACGTCAACTACCGGCCCGTCAGGCTGCTGGACGAGCGCTTGTGCCCGCTCAAGGGGCGCACACCGAAGGACGTGAACTTCTCGGTCTGTCGCGAGAACACCGAGGGGCTGTACGTCAGCGTCGGCGGCCGGTTCAAGGCCGGGACCCGCGACGAGATTGCGATTCAGGAAGAGTTGAACACCTGGAAAGGCGTGGACCGGATCGTCCGCTACGCCTTCGAGTTCGCGAACGCCAGGAAGCTGACGAAGGTCTGCATGGCCGACAAGAGCAACGCGATGCAGCAGGGACACGCGCTCTGGCAGCGCGTCTTCCGCGAGGTCGCGGCCGAGTATCCGGCCATCCAGGCGACGCACTACTACATCGACGCGCTCGCGATGTACCTGGTCCTCGATCCCGGGCAGTTCGAGGTCATCGTGACGAACAACTTGTTCGGCGACATCATCACGGACCTGGCTGCGACGTTTCAGGGCGGCCTCGGCATGGCCGCATCGGGAAACATTCACCCCGGGAAAACCTCGATGTTCGAGCCCGTGCACGGATCGGCGCCGAAGTTTGCCGGAAAGAACGTGGCGAATCCGATCGGCGCGATTTCGTCGGCGGCATTGATGCTCGAGACGCTGGGTCTGGGGAAAGAGGCGGCCGCGATCGATGCCGCCGTGTTGTCGGCCGTCCGCGCCGGGCAGGTCACGCAGGACATTGGCGGCACGCTCGGAACACACGAAGCCGGCGAGTACATCGTGTCGCAGATTGCGGACGGGTAACGATCTGAGACACGAAGTTCATTCCCTTCGTGCTCTTCGTGCTGAAATGTCGTATCTCGTAGGTAGATAGCTTCATGACCGACATTTTTATCGTCTCCGGCGCCCGGACGCCGATGGGCGAATACAACGGCAGGCTGAAGGACCTCTCGGCGATCGAGCTTGGCGCGATAGCGGCCCGGGCGACGATGCAACGCGGCGGTGTCGAGCCGGATGTGATCGATCACGTCGTCTTCGGCAACGTCCTGCAGACGAGCGCGGACGCGGTGTACGGCGCGCGGCATGTCGGCCTTCGCGCGGGCGTTCCCGTGCACGTGCCTGCGTTGACGGTGAATCGCCTGTGCGGGTCCGGGATCCAGGCCGCCACCAGCGGCGCGCAGATGATTCTCCTCGGCGAAGCCGACATCGTTCTCTCCGGCGGGATGGAGAGCATGAGCCAGGCGCCCCATGTGATTCGTGGGCTCCGCAGCGGTCTGCGCCTGGGCCAGGGAGAGCTCGAGGACTCCCTGTGGTCGGCGCTCCTCGACACCCATTGCGGATGCACGATGGCCGTGACCGCGGAGAACTGCGCGGCGAAGTACGACATCTCCCGCGAGGCGCAGGACAGCTATGCCTTGCGCAGCCAGCAGCTCGCCGAGAAAGCATGGAGCGACGGGCGGTTGGCCTCGGAGGTCGTTCCCGTCGAGATCACGTCCCGCAAAGGTGTCGAGCTCTTCGCGCGCGACGACCACATGCGCCCGGACTCGACGATGGAGGGGTTGGCAAAGCTGCCGGCGGCATTCAGCAAGAACGGCTGTGTGACCGCCGGAAACGCGAGCGGCATCGTTGATGGCGGTGCGGCGCTCCTCCTCGCATCCTCGCAGGCGGTCAAGAGTCGTGGCCTGTCGCCGCTCGGGCGGCTCACGCACTGGGCCTACGTAGGCGTCGAGCCGACCCTGATGGGTATGGGTCCGGCTCCCGCGACCCGCAAAGTGCTCGAACGCGCCGGCCTGTCGCTGAAGGACATCGATCTGATCGAGGTGAACGAGGCATTCGCGGCTCAGTACCTCGCCGTCGAGCAGGAGCTGGGCCTCGATCGCGATCGGGTCAACGTCAACGGCGGCGCGATCGCGCTCGGCCACCCGCTCGGCATGACCGGGACGCGACTGCTGCTCACGCTGACACTGGAGTTGAAACGGCGCGGATTGAAGCGTGGCCTCGCAACCGCCTGCATCGGCGGAGGCCAGGGGATTGCCGCGATTGTGGAAACGGTTTGATCTGGTGATTTGGTGATCTGGGATTTGGTGATTTGGTGATTTGGTGATTTGGTAATTTGGTAATTCGGGGATGGGTGATTCGAGACATGCAGATTGGAACGGTCGGAGTCGTTGGCTGCGGACTGATGGGCGCTGGGATCGCTCAGGTGTGCGCGGCGTCCGGGTACAAGACCATCGTCCGTGAGGTGGATGAGGCGCCTCTCGAGAAGGGGCTTGCGCGCATCGAGAAGTTTCTGAGCGACGGCGTGGAAAAGGGGAAAGTCACGCCAGAGGCGAAGGCGGGCACGCTGGGTAACCTGACCGGCACGACCAGTCTCGACGACCTTCAGGGCTGCGACATCGTCATCGAAGCGATCGTCGAGAACGTGGACGCCAAGGCGAGAACGTACGAAGCGCTCGAGGCCATCGTCAGTCAGCACACGATCTTCTGTTCGAACACGTCGTCACTCTGCATTACCGAGCTGGCGGCCAAGACCCGGCGTCCTGACCGCTTCGCGGGACTGCATTTCTTCAACCCGGTGCCGTTGATGAAGCTCGTCGAGGTCATCAGATCGCTGACGACGAGCGACGAGACGTACCAGACGGTCTTCGCGTTTGCGCAGTCCTTGGGCAAGGAGCCGATCACCGCGCCGGACAAACCCGGATTCATCGTGAATCGTCTGCTCGTGCCCTACCTGCTCGACGCGATCCGATCGTACGAGAACGGCCTTGGCACGATCGAAGACATCGACAAGGGGATGAAGCTCGGAACGGGGTACCCGATGGGGCCCTTCACGCTGCTGGACTTCGTCGGCCTCGACACGACCTACTACATCGCGAACATCATGTTCGACGAGTACCGCGAGCCCGCCTACGCTCCGCCCCCGCTATTGAAGCGGATGGTGTTGGCGGGGCGACTGGGAAAGAAGTCCGGGCGCGGATTTTATACGTACTGACGCTGTCGGGCAGAGCGCTCTGAGCCGTGACTTGGGGCAGCGCGCATCCCGCATACCGGACCTCGCATATCGACACTGCTCTGATCCTTACAGCGTCTTCAAGAGCCGCTGCGCCTTGTCCTTGAACTCGCGGTCCTCGGGGGCCCACTGCGGATCGACCGGCACGGCGATCACCTTGTCGAGCAAGGTCTTGGCTTCGGGCTTGCGGTTCTGGTCGATCAGTGTCTCGGCGAGGAAGTACAGCGAGGCCGTGCTGTTCGGATTATAGGTGAGCGACTGGCGGAGGTGCTGCTCGGACTTCTTCTTACTGCCGCCGAACAGACCGGGGACCTTGTAGTACCAGCGTCCGAGCGCGCGGTCGGCGGAGCCTTCTTGAAACGCCGGATCGAGACGCAGGACGGTTTCCAGCTCCGTCTTGATTTCGCCGCGGTACTTCAGGCCCTGGCTCATGCCGCCGGTTTCGGCGAGGGCGCCCATGTTCGCGGCGACCCAGAAGTGACCTTCGGGCTTGTCCGGCGCACTTGCGATCGCGACGCGTCCAGCGGCGATCCCGGCCTCGAACATCGCTTTGGCTTCCTTGTTCCGGCACGTGCCCTCCTAGCCAGTACCGGGCCCGCGCCACCTTCCATGCCGACTCGAAGTCCTTCGGATTCCGGGCGAGTTGGCCCGCCCAGATGGCCTCGGCCGCCCGAGCGCGCGCGAGCTGTTCCCGCTGTGCGTAGAGCGCGTCTGGGTCGTCAGGCTGTTGACGGGAGAGGGCGCGTTCGATCGCGCTCGAGGTGACACCGGCGCCGATGAGACGCCCGGGGTGGCCGGAACCTGCGAGATACAATACGAGGATGCAGGAGATCATTCGAGAGCTGCTTGCCCAGCTCGGGGAAAACCCGTCGCGCGAGGGTCTGGTCGACACGCCGAAGCGCGTCGAGAAAGCCCTCCGGTTTCTCACGAGCGGTTACACGGCGGATGTCGATAGCGTGCTCAACAACGCCCTGTTCACCGTCGATTATAACGAGATGGTGATCGTCAAGGACATCGACTTCTACAGCCTGTGCGAGCACCACCTGCTGCCGTTCTTCGGCAAGTGCCACATCGCGTACATCCCGCGCGGCAAAGTGATCGGGTTGAGCAAGATTCCGCGTCTTGTCGAAGTGTACGCGCGCCGCCTCCAGCTCCAGGAACGTCTCACGAGCCAGATCGCGGACACGATCAAGAAGAAGATTCAGCCGCTGGGCGTCGCCGTGGTCGTCGAAGCCACGCACCTCTGCATGGCGATGCGCGGTGTCGAGAAGCAGAACTCGTTTGCCATCACGAGCGCAATGCTGGGCGCTTTTCAGAGCGACGCGCGGACGCGCGCCGAATTCCTCGAGCTGATTCGCCGTCCCGAGGCGCACACACACGCGGCGCAGCCTTTCGACCACGCGGTCAGTAGTTAGAACAACTGACTACTGACGCCAGTATCTCGTGTATCCGTACGACCCCTTCGGTCAGCGAAGCGGGGCCTGGCTGCAGGATGTAGGTCGACTTGACCTCATAAACATGACCGTTGCGGACCGCATCGGTGCGGTCCCACTGAGGCCGCTCGACGATGGTGCGCCGCTTGACCGCCTTGCCGCACCACGAGGCGATGATCACTTCAGGATTCCGTTCCGCGACCGTCTGCGGATCGAGGATGCGATCCTTGGCGAGCCGCGCGTCGCGGAGCTCGGGAAAGCACGGCGTGCCGCCGGCGATCTCGACGAGCTCGTCCACCCAGCAGATGCCGGAGATCAGGGGGCGTCCCACTCTTCGAAGAACACCCGTGGCCGGCGCGCAAAAGCCTCGGCGCGCGCACGAATCTCGTCCAGTCCGCGCTCGAGGTCCGCCGCAAGCGCCGCTCCTGCGTCGGCACGGCCGACGAGCGCCCCCACGGTTCGGATCATCTGCAGGATCTCACCGACCGTCCGCTGATTGAACGTGTAGACGGGATAGCCGCGCCGGATCAGCTCGCGCGCGATGTCGGCCTGCAGATCCGAAAAGGCGAGGATGAGGTCAGGCTTCAGTGCATCAATCTTGTCGAAGCGCGCATTGATGAACGCCGAGACCTTGGGCTTCTGCCGCGCTTCGGGTGGTCGCACAGTATAGCCCGACACGCCGACCACGCGATCGCCCTCCCCGAGCAGATACAGTGTCTCGGTCGTTTCTTCCGTAAGACACACGATGCGTTGGGGATTCACTGGAATGCGGACCGACTATCGACCATCGACTCCCGACTGTCGACCATTATACTGACGGCATGAGACGAGTCGGTTGGCTGTTCGCGCTGATGGCGGCTATTGCCCTGACGACGACGTCGGGTGTCAGGGCGCAGCAGCGCAAGGCGCCGGCGAAGAAACTGCCGGCCAGACCCTCGGCGCCCGTCACGAAGACGACGTCGCCGGAGATTCATTGTCCGTCGCTCATCGGGATGGGCACGAAGACGGTCCGTAGCTTCTGCGACGTGCCGGCCGGCACCGATCCGGCGCTGGGCGTCGTGATCTCGGTTCCGCCGCACACGGGCGAGGCGACGCTGTCGTTCGATCTGCACGCGCGCCACACGTACTCCGAAGCGCAGACCAAGAGCGGTAAGGGGTACGCGCAGTACCACGCGGTGATTGGCGTGTTGAGTATGAAAGGAGACCTGATCCAGCGTGCCGCCGTCGAGGCGGAGTTCAGGAGCGCGGCCGACCTCTTCGATCGCATCGGCGGCGGCGCCGGCCCGGGCGGCCTGAAGGCCGTGGCGCCCGCGGGACGCGAACAGATCTTCGTCACACTGCCCGCGACCCTGAGCCAGGTGAGCCTGCTCGGCGAATCGCTCGACGCCATCACGCCAGCCGGGCACGAAACCGTCGTCATGCCCGGCCGCCCCGTCGCCATCGTCAGCAACGTGCTGATTGAATACAGACCGAAGTGATCCTGAGGTGCTACGGGTGCTAAAGGTGCTGATGGTGCTGAGGGTGCTGGTGCTAACGGTGCTGGAGTGCTAAGGGTGCCGGAGTGCTAGCGGTGCCGGAGGGCTAGCGGTGCCGGAGGGCTAGCGGTGCCGGAGGGCTAGTGGGCTTGATCCGATTCGGTGGACGGGTTAGTTAAGTCGCTCGGCTTACGGGTTGGTTGAATAAGTCTCCTACGATGCTCGAAGAAAGTCGACGGGCGCTTGGTGGCGTGCCCGTCGTTGTCCGTTGCTTGGGAGCAGCTGCCCACCGAGCGCCCCACGGTGAATATTACGCGGTCGCTGCGCGTCGTTCGAAGGCCGCCGGACTGATCTGGCCGAGCGTCGAATGCCGGCGCCGTTGGTGGTAAAACACCTCGATGTAATCGAACAACTCCATCTTCGCCTCGCTAAGACTGGCGAAGCGATCAGCGAGCTCGATCTTCACGGTAGAGAAGAAGCTCTCCATGACGGCATTGTCGTAGTGCGACGGTCGATTTCTTGTCGGCCATCTTGCCGGTGCATCGTCTGCCTCCTGGTGAGCGGAAACCGCGAGATCGACGACGTCGTGGCCGTCCCACGCTCGCGCCCAGGGTGAGGAGAAGCTCGTCCAGTTGCGCGAACGTCTCGACCATCGCATCCGCCGCCCCGGTGCCGGCAGCGTCGAGAGCTTCCTTCGAGGAATAGAGCTCGTGCAGGACCAGCAGCGTCTTGCCACCCTTATCCTCGAATGTCACCGTGGTGACAGGACCACCCTCACCACCTTCCTCATTGGTCCACACGAGGCGCGAGTGCGGTGTCATTTCGAGGTACGTGCCGAAGAACGCCATACCATCGGGTTCGAACTCGAGACGGTACTTGCCCCCGACACGAACATCCATCTCACAGGAACGCAGGGACATGCCCATCGACTTCGGCGCCCACCACCGCCTGAACAGCTCGGGCTTGGTCCACGCCTCGAACACGATGCGGGCCGGGCCGTTGAAGGTTCGGGTAACGACTAGCTCACGCTCGGACTTCCGCTCCACCGTCGTGCGGTTCTTCATGGGCGTAGGCTCACTCGCTCTTCTTGCGTCCATCAACCTTCTCCTTCCGTTTCAGTTCCTCGACAACCTTGTCCAGCTCGTCGAACCGTGCGTCCCAGAGCTGGCGGTGCCTCTCGATCCATGCCGCCTCTTCCTCCAGTCGGCGCAGGCCGAGCTTGCAGGTCCGCACGCGCCCGACCTTCTCCGTCATGACGAGCCCGGCTTGCTCCAAGACGCCGACGTGCTTCTTCATGCCCGTGAGGGTCATGTGGAACTTCTCGGCAAGGTCCGTGATCGACGCGTCTGCGTGTCCGAGCTGCTCCAGAACACCGCGTCGGGTGGCGTCCGAGAGCGCGGCGAACGAGGCGTCGAGGCGGGACCCTGAATACTGAACCACGTGGTTCAGTATAATAACGCACCGATTGGCGGCATGCAAGGGGAGGCCGAGCGCCCCACCGTGCCTCCTACGCAGCATTGAAGCGACGCTCGAACTCCGCAGGGCTGATCTGACCGAGCGTGGAGTGTCGGCGCCGCTGGTTATAGAACACCTCGATGTAATCGAACAAGGCCTCCTGGCGTGGGCGTAGCTCTCAAAGCGCCCGGCTTCTTCGCTCTTCACCGTCGAGAACCAGCTCTCCATCACGCTCGGCGACGAACTGTCGGTCGAGCACATTGCCGGCGATGGGCTGACCGTGATCGCTCATCGTGGTCGAGTGGAACCGCTTCCGGACGCGGGCCTTGAGCCCCTCGGCCCGCATCAGCCGCACGACCCGCTTGCGACTGATAGGGATGCCTTGCTCGGGTATCCTTGAGCACCCGGGGGCTCCCGTACGCGCGGCGGTTGCCCTCGTGCGACGCTCGGATCAACACGCGCAGCTGGCGATCCCGCACCGCATGCGGCGACTCGGGCCGCTGCTGCCAGGCATAGAAGCCGCTCGCGGAGACCCGGCGGGCCCGACAGCACTCGGCGTTGGTGTATTCGGCCTTCTCCGCCGCGATCCAGGCAAACCTTACGCCTGGTGCTTCGCGAAGAAGGCCGCGCCTTTTTTTAGGATGTCGCGCTCCGTCCGCAGCTCGCGATTCTCTTTGCGGAGCCGGGCGAGCGCCTCGCGCTCGGCGGTGGTGAGACCGGTGCGGCCGTGCGCGCGATCGGCCTGCGCGCGGCGCACCCACAAGCGCAAGGCCGACGGCGTCAGATCGAGGTCACGGGCGACCGCGCCGATCGTCTTGCCGTCATCCAGGACCAAGCGAACGGCCTGGCTGCGAAACTCCTCATCGAACTGCCGGCGTGGGCGCCGACCTTTCCGGCTTTCGGGCATTCGGGACATCGAATCCACCTTTCGGAAGATGTCCACCGATTCGGATCAAGCCCACACGTGCTCACAGCACCCTTAGCTCCTCAGCACTCTTAGCACCCTTAGCACCCTTAGCACCAGCACTCCAGCACCGCCAGCACCATCAGCACCTTTAGCACCTCGCGATATCATCAGTAGTCATGTCTGTTCGTGATGTTGTCATTGTGGGCGCGGGTCCGGCCGGGCTGGCCGCTGGGATTGCGGCGACCAAGGCGGGGCTGACGTACCAAATTATCGAAAAGGGCGCGCTGGTCAATTCGCTCCTGCACTATCCGACCGAGATGGTGTTCTTCACGACGCCGGAGCTGATGGAGATCGGCGGCCTGCCGTTCGTGAGCCCGTACGACAAGCCGACGCGGCTCGAGGCGCTGCGCTACTACCGGCGGTGCGCCGACACGTTCAAGCTCGACATCGTGTTCGACGAGTCCGTCACCGCGATTCGCCGCGATGGGTCGGGACCCGACACGCGGGGATCCTTCACCGTCGAGACCCGGAGCGCTCGCGGCGAGCGGCGGCAACTCGAGGCACGCACAGTCGTGCTCGCGACCGGCGCCTACGATTTCGCGAACATGATGGGCGTGCCGGGAGAGGATCTGCCGCACGTATCGCACTACTACACGCCGCCGCATCCGTTCTTCCGCAAGCCAGTCGTGATCGTCGGCGGCAAGAACTCGGCGGCCGAGGCGGCGCTCGATCTGTATCGCGCCGGCGCCCACGTGACGATCGTCCACCGCCGCGCCGCGCTCGGCGATTCGATCAAGTACTGGGTGAAGCCGGACATCGAGAACCGGATCAAGGAAGGCTCGATTGCCGCGCGCTTCAACACCCACGTCGTCGAGATCACGTCGACCGCGGTCGTGGTCGACGGCCCGTCGGGACGCGAGAGCCTTCCCGCCGACGGCGTGTTCCTGCTCACCGGCTACGTCTCGGACACCACGCTGCTTGCGCGACGCCGGCGTCGAGATCGACCCCGAGACCTGCGGTCCGGGCTACAACCCGGAGACGTTCGAAACCAACGTGCCAGGGTCTCTATGTGATCGGCGCGATGGTGGCGGGCAAGGCCAGCGGGAGGATCTTCATCGAGAACGGCCGCTTCCACGGCCAGGTCGCCATCGAGAAGATCACGGAGGCAATTGGAACCTAGATCCCGACAGCGAAGCTCCTAGTGCACGCCGTCCCGCTCCCAGGAGTGCTGCGCGACCAGGACCTTCATCTCCAGCAGCTCGATGAGCGATCGGCAGCGCTCGAGCAGGCCGTCGCGCTCGAGGAGCGCCTGCTTCTCGACGGGCTCGAGCTCCAGGTATTGGGCGAGCGCGTTGACGAGATCTTCGTCCGCCATCGACGACGGCACCGTCGGGTCCGGCTGTCGCTTCGGGTTGCGGCACGAGCAGCGCCTCGAGACGCCGCCGCTCGTTCCGCATCTCCGTCGCGCGAGGCGGTCGGCCGCCGGCTCGTCGATGGTCTCGACCCGCGCGATGCGATACGCGCGTCCGCTGTCTTCTCCCGTGATCCTGAACTTCTCCATGCCGCGCAGGACGATGTTGCAGCGGCCGTCGGGCAGGCGCTCGGCGTGGGTGATCACGCCGGCGCAGCCCACCGGTACACCGGCGGCCGCCCCTCGTAGTCCGCCTCCCAGCCCGGCCGCAGCAGCACCATCCCGATGATCCGGTCGCCGTTGAGCGCCTCCGCCACCATCTCCCGGTAGCGCGCCTCGAAGATGTGCAGCGGCAGGAACACGTTCGGAAACAGCACCACGTTCGGCAGCGGGAAGATCGGAATCGTCGGGCAGGCAGCATGTCGCCAATCTTCAGTGTATGGTCCTCGTCTTCTTGTCCATGTAGTCCATCAGCACGTAGCGGCCGAGCGTGCGCGGCGTCGTGAAGTACGCCTTGCCGTGGCAGATCTCGGCGACCTTGCGGACGAAGCTGACGAGGTCGTAGTCGCGCGCCAGCATGAACGTGTTGATCAGGATGCCGGCCTTGCGGCACGCGGCGACCTCGGCGAACGTCTCCGACACGATGAACGGGTCGAGGCCGAAGGCGTTGCGATAGATGCGGCCGTCGGGGCGCGTGAGCGCCGACGGCTTGCCGTCGGTGATCATCACGATCTGCCGCATGTCCTTCTGCTGGCGCTCGAGGATGCGCCGCGCGAGCCGGAGCCCTTCGCGCGTGTTCGTGTAGTACGGCCCGACGCGCACCCGCGCGAGCTGGCCGAGCGGGATCTCCTCGGCCGAGTCGTGGAAGAGCACGACCTTGAGCGCGTCGCCCGGATATTGCAGCCGAATCAGGTTGGCGAGCGCGAGCGCGACGCGCTTGGCCGGCGTGAACCGATCCTCGCCGTAGAGGATCATGCTGTGGCTGCAGTCGAGCATCAGCACCGTCGCGCACGAGCTCTGGTACTCCCCCTGCGCGACCATCAGATCCTCGTAGTCGACGGCGATGCCGGAGGAACTGCGTCGGGATGCGGTGTGCGGAATGCGGGATCCGAAACCGCGGATCCCGGCTCCCGGGTACCGCGTTCCGATCGTGTGCGAAGCACCGCGTTCAGGATCGTCCCGCTGGCGTCGAGGTTCATCGTGTCGCCGAACTCGTAGCGCTTCGGCGCGCCGCTGGCCTCGATGCCGGTGGCCATCTCGCGCGTGTCGTGGCGGCCGAGGCTGCTCTTGCCGAGCGAGCCGAGCAGATCGCGCAGCGCGCGGTAGCCGAGGAAGTCCAGGCTCTTGTCGGTGATCTCGAAGCGGTACTGCTCGGCGTTGCCCATGCCGCCGCCGGGCCGCCCGCCCTCGCGCTGCTCGCGCTCACGCTCGAGTCGGGTGGGCCGGTCAGATAGCCCTGCGACTGCAGCTTCTCGATGATCTTCTCGATCAGCTGCGTCGAGCCGCTGCCTCCGCATCGTCGGCGTCGCGCCAGTCCTTGCCGAGCATGCGCTCGAGGGTCTCCTCCGACAGCATGCCGCCGTTGAGCATCGCCTCCAGGATCGCGTCGTGCAGCGACTGCCGCGAATGCCCGGGTCATCGTCGTCGTCGTACGGCAGGCCGTACGGGCTGTCGAAGCCGCTCGAGAGCAGCAGGTCGGACAGCTTGGAGAGCAGCTCTTCGAGATCGAGCTCGTCGAGATCGTCGCCGGTGAACTTCGAGTAGCGATACTTCACAGGTTGTACCGCCTGTCACCTGCGCAGGCGGCACACGACCGCCAAGGTCACAACGATCGCCAAGAATATTCATCTTCGGGTTCGTGGTCGGCGGAGTGCCCACCATCGTGTTCGTAACAGGCATGGTCTAGTTGTAGTACTTCTTCTTGTTGCCCGTCAGCGGGATGTCGCGCTCGCGTGGCGTCGACGGCCATCGCGCGGCGCGCGCTTCGACCTGCTCGGCGGCCTGGAACTGGCCTTCCTCGGAGCGGCTGATCTTCCGCTGCGCGTAGAGCCCTTCGAGCACGAAATCCACGGCCGCCGCCAGCACGCCGTCGGACGGCCGCTTGCCGAGTCCCGCCTGACGCGCGCAGCTCGTGCAGCCCCTGCACCTGCTCGGTCGCGCGCGAGCAGCTCGGCCGCCGACAGCGTGTCGTCGACCTGCAGCGTTGCCGCCGAGGTCGAACCACTCGGTGACCTGGCGATGATCGGCGTTCGGGAACCAGCCGTTGAAGACGTTGCCGACGGCGGATGCGAATCAGCTCGCGCGCGACGTTGTCGGCCCCTTTCAGCTCGCCCTCGTACTCGAGCTCGAACTTGCCGGTGATCGCCGGGATGGCGGCGTAGATGTCCGTGATGCGCGGCACGACCGCGCGATTCGCCCGTCGCGAGCGCGCGGCGCTCGGCGTTCGAGACGACGTTCTCGAGCAGCGAGATCGGCAGCCGCTGGCTGACGCCCGATCGCTTGTCGATCTTCTGATCCTGCCGCGCCTGGAACGCGACCTCTTCGACGACTTCGCGGACGAAGTCGGGGAGCGTGAGCGGCAGCGTCTCGGCGCTGCCGTCGCGGCTCGTCCACGCTTCCTGCGCCGTGATCAGCATCGCCTGCTGGCGCGTCGCCGGGTAGTGCGTGCGAATCTCCGAGCCGATGCGGTCCTTGAGCGGCGTGATGATCTTGCCGCGCGCCGTGTAGTCCTCCGGGTTGGCGCTGAAGACCATCAGCAGATCGAGCGGCAGCCGGACCGGGTAGCCCTTGATCTGGACGTCGCCTTCCTGCAGGATGTTGAACAGCCCGACCTGGATCTTGCCGGCGAGATCCGGCAGCTCGTTGATCGCGAAGATGCCGCGGTTGGCGCGCGGCACCAGCCCGTAGTGCATCGTCAGCTCGTCGGACAGCTGCAGGCTGGCGCGCGCCGCCTTGATCGGATCGAGGTCGCCGATCATGTCGGCGATCGTGACGTCCGGCGTCGCGAGCTTCTCGACGTAGCGCTCGTCGCGCGGCAGCCAGTCGATCGGCAGGTCGTCGCCCGCCTCCCGCAGCTTCGTCCGGCACGCCGCGCAGATCGGCGCGAGCGGATCGTCGTGAATCTCGCAGCCGGCCACGACGGGCAGCGACTCGTCGAGCAGCAGCGTCAGCGCGCGCAGGATGCGCGTCTTCGCCTGTCCGCGCAGGCCGAGCAGGATGAAGTTGTGGCGCGACAGCACGGCGTTGACGATCTGCGGGACGACCGAGTCGTCGTAGCCGATGATGCCGGGGAACAGCGTGCTCGTCCGCGCGCAGCTTGCGAATCAGGTTGTCGCGAATCTCTGTCTTGACGGGGCGCCGCAGGACGCGCCCGGCATCGACGTCTTTGCGGAGTGCGCCCAGGGAGCCGACGTTCGGGGAGGCCATAGGGCATATTAGCAAAGAGGTCAAAGGTCAAAGGTAGAAGGCGACAGATGTGTGCTTCCTTCTACATTTTGCCTTTCGCTTCTGTAGGATGCAGCTCGTGCCTCATCCGGCGTTGCGGTTTGGACGACCGCAGGTCTTCGCGCATCGCGGCGGCTCGGCGCTGCGGCCCGAGAACACGCTTTGCGGCGTTCGATCACGGCTTGTCGCTCGGCGCCGACGGCCTCGAGCTCGACGTCCACCTCTCGCGCGACGGCGTCGTCGTCGTGCACCACGACGCGACGCTCGACCGCACAACGAACGGCACCGGACCGATCGCCGCGCGCTCGGCCGAGGAGCTCGCCGCGCTCGATGCCGGCTGGCACTTCGGCGTCGCCGCGGTTTCCGAGTTTCGCGGTCAGGCCGGGGGCATTCCGACGCTGGCGGAGGTGCTGCGGCGCTATCGAGGCATCTCCGATCATCATCGAGCTGAAGGTCAACGATCCGGGCTGGCCGCGCGCACCATCGACGACATCCGTGCGGCGGGCGCGCTCGATCGCGTCGCGGTCGGGTCGTTCGGCACGCGCGTGCTGCGCGCCGCGCGCGCCTACGAGCCGCGCCTCCTGACCGGGATCGTCAAGGGAGGAGACGCGGCTCGCGCTGTATCGATCGTGGGTCCGGTGGCCGGTGCAGCAACTCCGTCCTACGACGCGTTCCAGGTGCCGGAGCCGTCCGGACGGACGCGCGTCGTCTCGCCGCGCTTCGTCCGCTACGCGCACGAGAGCGGACTGGCGGTGCAGGTCTGGACCGTCGATCGCGCCGACGACATGCAGCGGCTGCTGGACTGGGGCGTCGACGGCATCATCAGCGACCGGCCGGATGTTGCCGTCGATGTCGTGCGTACTTCCACAGAGATCAGAAGACGCCAATTTACAGAGATCACAAGATCAGAAGAACCACTTTCGTAACGTACTTCTTCCTGATCTTCTGTGCTTCTGTTGTCAAACTTTTGACCTTTGATCTTCTGTTCTATTTCTTGGTCAGCTCCGCCGCGGTCGTGAACTTCGGCTCGATGTCGACCGGCACGCCGGCCGAGCTGGTCGCAGCAGCTTCTGCACCTCGGGCCGCACGCACGCCGAGCCGATCGATCAGCTCCTTGGCCTTCGCGTAGCTGCCCTCCGCCTGCAGCGTCATGATCTCGCGCGTCAGCGCGGTCACGGCATCGCGCGATCTTCGCCTCGTCGACAGTGAACGTTCCGTCGGGCCGTACCTTGAACGCGCCGGCGTCGAGGAAGTAGTTCAGCTGAATCGCGATGCCGCGGCCGTGCGCCTCGTTGAGCCCGAAGCGGATCGATCGGAACGCCGAGGCGAGAAAGGTCGTGTACATCGTCTTCGCGATGGCCGGGTCGAGCTGTTTCTGGTCGGCGAGCTGTCGCAGCGCCCAGAGGCCCGACACGTCCGCCTTGGCTTCTTCGATCGTGCTGTAGGTCTCCTTCAGCTCCTGCCGCACGGTCGTCTGCCGGCCGCCGACCGTGATGTTGTGCGGCCCGAGCCCGTGCATCAGCTCGTGCATCAGGATGTGCGTGAAGAACGCGTCGAAGGAGACCTTCGCCTGGTCGGCCGGCGGCAGCGCGATTTTCGAGATCGGCAGCAGGACCAGCTTGAACTTGGCGTCCTGGACGTTCTTCAGCATCACGCGCTTCGTGCCCTTTTCCTTGACGACGCGCTCGTCGTTCGGCAGGTTGAACGCGGCGGTCTGCACGCCGCGGTTGCCGTCGCCGGCCGCAAAGATTTCGTTGACGACGCGGATGGGCGCGAGCGCGCCGAGCTTCGGATTGCGCAGGCTCGGGTCGATCGGCAGGTTGTCCTCGAGCTCCTGCAGATGATCGCTGAACGCCTGCAGCTTCTTCGTCTCCGCCTCGTCGCGGACGGTGATGAAGGCTTCGAACGCCGCCTTGAAGTTGAACCACTCGTCCTCGTAGACCTCGTAGGGTCCGATGGTCGGCTCGATCGCGCCGTCGAGCTCCATCCACGCGACGTCGCTCGCGTAGTAGTCGTTGCTGAGGAACGCGTCGGCGCGCGTCGTCAGGAACGCCTTCAGCGTCGGCTCGCGCGGTGAGCTGCGCCGCGTCGCGCAGGAGCTCGGCCGCGCGCGCCAGCTCGCCCTGGTACTCGATGCTGTACGGCACGACGACGAAGTGCTCGTCGCTGCGGCGGATCGTCGTGAAGAATCCGGTGGCGGCCGCTTTCTCTTCCGGGCGAGAGCGAATCGATCCATTTCTGGACGTCGGCCTTCGTGGCATCCGCGGGATAGAAGTTCGCGGACTCCGGCTTGGCCGGCGCGCCGGGGACGAACGCGCGGTTGTGGTCCAGTCGGTCCCAGGGACCCTTGTTGATGAGGAAATAGTGCAGCCGCGCACGCGGCTGAGCGCGTGGCGCGCGGAGCGGCCGGCGCGGCCGCCAGACGCGCCAGATCCTGCAGCATCGCGTCGTTGCCGCCCCAGACCTGGCGCAGGAACAGCGCGTCCATGATCCGGCTCGCCTCCACGAGCTTTCCGAGCGCGGCCCGCTCGCCGGCAGGCAGCGCGGACACGTTCGTCGCCGATCTCCGCGGGCGCGAACCGGAGCGTCATTTTCTGGAGCTGGGCAAGCGTGGGCATTGCTGTGGATTCCTGAGCGGTTCCGGCGGTTGTCGCGACGCACACGGCGGTGGCCAGCGCCAAGGCGCAGATGGAGCGCATCATCGTTTTGACCTACAATAGATCGGATTGTAGCCCGACAAGTTTCCGCAAGGATTCATTCCCAATGAGAAACACTGCGCCCCGCGACAACTCCGAGCTCGAAGCCATCGAACAGCGGGAGTGGCGCGAATCGCTCGATTACGTCATCCAGCAAGGGGACCGCGGCCGCGTCCAGCGCCTGCTCTCCGTCGCTCCGGCACCACGCGCGCGTGAACGGCGTCGCTCTGCCGTTCAGCGCCGTCACCGCCGTACGTGAACACGATCCTGCCGGACGAGGAAACGCCGCTGCCCGGCAGTCAGGAAATCGAGCGCCGCATCAAGAGCCTGATCCGCTGGAACGCGATGGCGATGGTCGTCCGCGCGAACCGCGTCTCGGACGGCATCGGCGGTCACATCTCGACCTACGCGTCGGCCGCGACGCTGTACGAAGTGGGCTTCAACCACTTCTTCCGGGCACAGGGTGACGGCGACGGCGACATCATCTATTTCCAGGGCCACGCGTCGCCGGGCATCTACGCGCGCGCGTTTCTCGAAGGACGGCTGTCGGTCGAGCAGCTCGAGAACTTCCGGCGCGAGCTGAAGCCGGGCGGCGGCCTGTCGTCGTACCCGCATCCGTGGCTGATGCCCGACTTCTGGCAGTACCCCACCGTCTCGATGGGGCTCGGGCCGATCATGTCGATCTACCAGGCGCGCTTCAATCGCTACCTGGAGGATCGCGGGCTGAAGCAGGGATCCGACGAACAAGGTCTGGGCGTTCCTCGGCGACGGCGAGACCGACGAGCCCGAGTCGCTCGGCGCCATCAGCCTGGCGGCGCGGGAGAAGCTCGACAACCTGATCTGGGTCATCAACTGCAATCTGCAGCGCCTCGACGGACCGGTGCGTGGCAACGGACAGATCGTGCAGGAGCTCGAAGCGCTGTTCCGCGGCGCGGGATGGAACGTCATCAAGGTCCTGTGGGGGAGCGACTGGGATCAGCTCTTCGCGCGCGACCACGACGGATTGCTCGCCAAGCGAATGGGCGAGGTCGTGGACGGGCAGTATCAGAAGTACGCCGTCGAATCGGGCGCCTTCTTCCGCGAACACTTCTTCGGCGCCGACCCGCGGCTGCTGGAGATGGTGAAGCACCTTTCCGATGATCAGCTGAAGCGCCTGCGACTGGGCGGCCACGATCCCGTCAAGGTCTTCAACGCCTACAAGGCGGCCGTCGAAGCCAAGGGCCAGCCGACGGTCGTTCTCGCACGCACCATCAAGGGATATGGGCTCGGCGAGGCGGGCGAAGGCAAGAACATCACCCACCAGCAGAAGAAGATGAACGAGTCGGACCTCCGGACGTTCAGGACCCGCTTCGGCATTCCCGTCTCGGACGAGCAGATCGCCGACGCCCCGTTCTATCGCCCGGCCGAGGACAGCCCCGAGCTCGAATACCTGCGCGAGCGCCGCAAGGCGCTGGGCGGGTTCGTGCCGTCGCGTTCCGTTCGCGTGAAGCCGTTGAACGCCCCGCTGAGCGACGTCTTCGAGGAATTCTACAAGGGCACCGAGGGCCGCAAGGCGTCGACGACGATGGTGTTCGTGAGGATGCTGTCGAAGCTGCTTCGCGACAAGGAGATTGGCGAGCTGGTCGTGCCGATCGTGCCCGACGAGGCGCGCACGTTCGGCATGGAAGCGCTGTTCCGCGCGGTGGGCATCTACTCGCACGTCGGCCAGCGATACGAGCCGGTCGACATGGACACGCTCCTGTACTACAAGGAAGCGAAGGACGGTCAAATCCTGGAAGAGGGGATTACCGAAGCCGGCTCGATGTCGTCGTTCATCGCGGCGGGCACCGCCTACGCGACACACGGCGTCAACACGATCCCCTTCTTCATCTACTACTCGATGTTCGGCTTCCAGCGCGTCGGGGATCTGATCTGGGCGGCGGCCGACTCGCGCGCGCGCGGCTTCCTCCTCGGCGGCACCGCGGGCCGGACGACGCTTGCCGGCGAAGGGCTGCAGCACCAGGACGGCAACAGCCACGTGTATTCGCTCTGCTATCCCAACTGCGTCTCCTACGATCCGGCGTACGCCTACGAGCTGGCGGTGATCATCGAGGATGGCATCCGCCGGATGTATCGCGAGGGCGAGAGCATCTTCTACTACCTGACGGTGATGAACGAGCAGTACCCGATGCCGGAGATGCCTGAAGGCTCGCGCGAGGGCATCCTGAAAGGCATGTATCGCCTCAAGGCTGCGCCGTCCCAGGATGCAAAGCGCGCGCAGTTGTTCGGGAGCGGCGCAATCCTGAACGAGGTCGTCAAGGCGCAGGAGATCCTGCAGAAGTACGGGGTGGCCGCCGACGTGTGGAGCGTGACCAGCTATCAGGAGCTCTATCGCGAGGCGCACGCCTGCGAGCGATGGAACATGCTGCATCCGACCGAGCCCCGGCGCGTGCCGTACGTGACGCAGTGCCTGAAGGACGCGCCAGGCGTGTTGGTTGCCGCGTCCGACTATCTGAAGGTCCTGCCCGACGCCATCGATCAGTGGATGCCGCGGAAAATTCGTGCGCTCGGCACCGACGGCTTCGGCCGCAGTGAGGATCGCGCAGTCGCTGCGCGACTTCTTCGAGGTCGACGCCCGGTTCGTGGTGCTCGCCACGTTGTCGGAACTGCTCGAGGAACGGAGCAGATCGACGCGTCGGTCGTCCAGCAGGCGATCAAGGATCTCGGCATCAATACCGAAAAGGCGAATCCTGCCACGGCATGACACTGACAGACGTGGTGCTGATGGTGCTAAAGGGGCTGAAGGTGCTAAACGTGCTGGTGCTGTGGGTGCTACGGGTGCTACGGTGCAGCCCCCTTCTTACTAGCACTCTCAGCACTCTTGATCGTTGCACCCTTGGCACCGTCAGCACCTGTAGCACCAGCACCCCTAGCCCCTTCAGCACGCTTAGCACCCGTAGCACGACGTAACTCAGTCCTCCCATGCCTACAGAACTGCGACTGCCCGAACTGGGCGAGAACATAACCGCTGGTGATGTCGTTCGAATTCTGGTGAAGCCGGGTGACGGCATCACCAAGGACCAGCCCGTCCTCGAGCTCGAGACGGACAAAGCGACGATTGAGGTGCCGTCGTCGCTTGCCGGCACCGTGAAGGACGTCAAGGTCAAGGCGGGGGAGAAGGTCAAGGTCGGTCAGGCCATCCTCATCGTCGAAGAAGGCGCGGCGGCGTCGAAAGGCGCGGCCGCGGCGGCCGGGCCGAAGCCCCAGCCCGAGGGGGCAGCCGAAGAAGGTGGACTCAGCCAGCAGGCCACATCCGATCGCGAGTCCGCTCCTCGCGCGAAAGCGCCCGCGCCGACGGCAGCCGAGCCGGAGGAGGACGAGAAGGAGCAGGACGCCAGCGTCGAGTCTCCCCGGCAGAAGCGGGGAGAGGTCGTAGACATCAGCCGCGTGGCGAGACCCGCGCCGCAACCGGCAACCAGCGAAGGCGTCCCGGCGGCCGCCGCGCCGTCGGTCCGCCGCATCGCCCGCGAGCTCGGTGTCGACATCCGCCAGGTCCCAGGCTCCGGTCCCGGCGGACGCATCACCGTCGACGACCTGCAGGGATTCGTGCGGCAGGTGATGTCTGCTGGTGGCGCCACGCCTGTCTCGTCAGGCGCCGCCTCATCGTCGCCGGCGCTGCCCGACTTCAGCAAGTGGGGCGACGTCGATCGGAAGCCCTGGAGCAACATCAGACGCAAGACCGCGGAGCACCTCACGCATGCGTGGAACGCGATCCCGCACGTCACGCAGCACGACAAGGCCGACATCACCGGTTTCGAGGCGCTGCGGAAGCAATGGGGACCGCAGGTCGAGCGTGCCGGAGGAAAGCTCACGGTGACCGCCATCGCTCTGAAGGTCATGGCAGGCGCGCTGAAGAAGTTCCCGCAGTTCGCCGCGTCGATCGATACGGGCCGCGGACAACTGGTCTACAAGAAGTACGCGCACATCGGCGTTGCGGTCGATACCGATCGCGGCCTGCTCGTGCCGGTCATCCGCGACGTCGACACGAAAGGCGTCACCGAGCTGTCGGCGGAGCTGGCCAAGGTCTCCGAGAAGGCGCGCGCCGGCAAGCTGTCGCTCGACGAGATGTCGGGTGGCGTGATCACGATTACCAACCTTGGCGGCATCGGCGGAACGTCGTTCACGCCGATCGTCAACTGGCCAGAGGTGGCGATTCTCGGCATGTCGCGCGGCGACTACGTGCCCGTCTACAACGGTACCGCCTTCGAGCCGCGGCTGATGCTGCCGCTGTCGCTTTCGTACGATCATCGCGTCATCGACGGCGCGGACGCCGCACGGTTCCTGCGCTGGGTGGCCCAGGCCTTCGAGCAGCCGGCCATACTGATTCTGTAGCTGATTCAGAGGTGCCAAGTGTGCTGATCGTGCTGAGGTGCTAGGCGTGCTGGTGCAGAAGTGCTGAGGGCGCTGAAGGTGTCGGGACTGAGTGCCGGCGCCTGAGCATGTGCGCCGTTCGCACCAACGGCACCCTTAGCACCAGCACCATCAGCACCTCCAGCCCCCGTAGCACCTTCAGCATCTCAAGAGACAATCCTGTTCTATGTCGATTTCCACTCAGCTCGTTGTCATCGGGGCCGGTCCTGGGGGATATGCGGCGGCGTTCTATGCCGCGGATCGCGGGCTCAAGGTTGCGCTGGTCGATCCCGAAGCGAACCCCGGCGGCGTCTGCCTGTATCGCGGGTGCATTCCATCGAAAGCGCTGCTGCACGTCGCCGACGTGATCAACGAGTCGAAGCACGCCGAGCAGTTCGGCGTCACGTTCGGGTCGCCGTCCGTTGATCTCGATCGGCTGCGCACCTTCAAGAACAAAGTTGTCTCGCAGCTCACCAGTGGTGCGGGGCAGGTCTCGAAGCTGCGGAAGATTCAGTACGTGCAGGGAACGGCAGGCTTCCGCGATGCGCATACGCTCGACATCGATCTCGTGTCGGGAGGCAAGGACACGCTGCAGTTCGAGCATGCGATCATCGCGACGGGATCGCAGCCTTCCACGATCCCCGGCCTGAGCATCGACGATCCGCGCGTGATGAACTCCACCGGCGCGCTCGATCTGCCCGACGTCCCGAAGACGCTCCTGGTGGTGGGAGGCGGCTACATCGGGCTGGAGCTCGGCAGCGTCTACGCCGCGCTCGGGAGCCGCGTCACCGTCGTGGAGATGACCGACGGGCTCCTGCCGGGAGCCGATCGCGATCTCGTCAACATCCTCGCGAAGAAGATCGAGGCGATGTGCGAGGCCGTGCTGCTGAAGACGAAGGTCGTCGGCATGAAGGCGGCCGCAACGGCATCACGGTGACGCTCGACGGCGGCGGCGAACAGCGTGAGCTGACCTTCGACCGCGTGCTCGTCTCGATCGGCCGACGGCCGAACTCCGCCATTCCAGGGCTGGATCGCACGCGCGTCGAAGTGGATCGCCGCGGGTTCATCACCGTTGACGAGAGCCGCCGGACGAAGGAGCCGTCCATCTACGCCATTGGCGACGTCGCAGGCGAGCCGATGCTCGCGCACAAAGCGTCGCACGAAGGCCGGACTGCCGTCGACGCAATTGCCGGCGATCGCAATGTCGCGTTCGAGCCCCTCGCCATTCCCGCCGTCGTGTTCACCGACCCAGAGCTGGCGTGGTGCGGCCTCACGGAGACGGACGCCGGGAAACAGGGGCGGAAGATCACCGTCGCGCGCTTTCCGTGGGGCGCGTCGGGCCGCGCGATCACGCTGGGCCGGACCGACGGCGTCACGAAGCTGGTGCTCGACCCCGAGAGCGGCCGCGTCCTCGGTGTCGGCATCGCCGGCGTGGGCGCCGGCGAGCTGATCTCGGAAGGCGTGCTGGCAATCGAGATGGGCGCGACCGCTCGCGACGTCGCGATGACGATTCACCCGCATCCCACGCTGACCGAAACCGTCATGGAAGCGGCCGAGGTGTTCTTCGGCACCGCGACCCACGTGTATCGGCCGAAGCGCGCCTGAGCCGTTACGGGCGTGCTTCCGCGTCGCACCTCTGCGGTAGCGGGCTGATCTGATCGACACGGACTTCCGGCGGCGCACCGTTCGCATCGGCCGCGGGCGGCGGGATGGTGGACGGCGGCATCGCCCGATCCGTCGGATCCTGCGATCGCCTGGACGATGTGCCGATGGTGTTCTGGCCGGTGTCGATGATTTCTCCCGTGACCGACACCCGCTGGCCAAGATACCCCTTCGGATCGGCCTTCCCGGCTTTGAGTCGAACCCACGATCCTTCAGGAATCAGCGCTTCCTGCTTCATGAGGTCTTCGCCTTGCTGTTCATCTGTCGGGAACGTCACCTTGTGCAGGACGAACTCGTTGAAGCCGGGAGCCGCCTGCACGCAGCCGCGCAGGCTCACGCGTTGATGGACGTGTCCCATCGCACCCGTCTCGCCAGCGGCGGAATCCTGTTGAGGTGTGGCGCCCCCGCGAGAGCAGGCGACACCCGCTGCTGTCACGACGAAAATCAAAAGGAGAGGAACAGGATTCCTCATGGGGCCCTCCGGCGCAGGTCGAAGCAAGAATCCAGCCTTCGAATGGGCTGAGGGCCGAGGCGAAGGGCTGAGCTCCGGCCCATCATTCGGAGTCCTCAGCCGTTAGCGCGACTTCCGGTTCGTACCGACGGTCTGTCTGGCGGTTTGAAACACCGAAGCGAGCATCGGCGCCGTCAGCTTTCCGGTGTTGGTGTTCTGGCGGCTGGGATGGTACGACGCGATGATCGACAACTCGCCGGCTCGGGAGACCGCTCCGTGCGAGAACGGAGGCCGGGGGCGTACGACGATGCCGCGTGAAGCGAGAAGGCGCCAGGCGGCATCGAACGCGATTTTTCCGAGACACACGATCGCGCGAAGGTTCGGCAGCGCGTCGACCTCCTCGATCAGGTGCACATGGCAGGCCGCGATTTCTTCGGGCGTGGGCTTGTTGTCCGGCGGTGCACAGCGGACCGCGGCCGCGATATAGGCATCCTTCAACGCCAGCCCATCGTCCGATCGCTGCGACGTCGGAATGTTGGCGAAGCCGGCGCGATGCATCGCGCGCATGAGGAAATCACCTGAGCCATCGCCCGTGAACACGCGCCCGGTGCGATTGGCGCCGTGTGCCGCTGGCGCGAGTCCGAGCACGAGCAGGCGAGCGTCCGGATCGCCGAAACCCGGAACGGGGCGTCCCCAGTAGACGTCGCCGCGGTGCGCGGCCTTCTTCTCGATCGCGATACGGTCGCAATACGTGCGCAGTCGATCACAAGTGGTGCAGGTGACGATTCTCTGACGAACGAGATCGAGAGGGATCACTTAGCGTGCGGCTTCGTAGGCCTGTGTCTGCTCGTGGGCGTGATACGAGCTTCGAACGAGCGGACCCGACTCGACGTGGCCGAAGCCGAGGCCGAGCGCGATTCGCTTCAGCTCCGCGAACTCCGCGGGCGTGTAGTAACGGACCATCGGCAGGTTCGCGATCGACGGCCGCAGATACTGGCCGATCGTGACGATCTGGCATCCCGCGGATCTGAGATCCGTCAGCGTCGCGACCACCTCGTCCCATTCCTCGCCGAGGCCGACCATCAAACCCGACTTGGTCGGAATGCCAGGCGCGATCTCACGCGAGCGACGCAGCACGTCGAGTGCCCGCGGGTAGCGTCCGCCCGGGCGAGCGGTCCGGTACAGCCGCGGTACCGTCTCGATGTTGTGGTTCAGCACGTCCGGGCCGGCGTCGAGCACGATCCTCAGCGCCGCCTCGTCGCCCTGAAAATCCGGAATCAACACCTCCAGCCGGCATGCGGGAATGCGGACGCGCGTCTCCCGGATCGTTCGCGCGAAATGCGACGCGCCGAAGTCGGGGAGGTCGTCGCGGTCAACAGAGGTGACGACGACGTAGCTGAGCCCGAGCGCATGAATGGCACTCGCCACCTTGATCGGCTCCTCGACGTCGGCAGGCTTCGGCGTGCCGTGGACGACGTTGCAGTAGCCACACGACCGCGTGCAGGTATCGCCGAGAATCATGAACGTCGCGGTTCCATGATGCCAGCACTCGCCGATGTTCGGACAGTTCGCTTCCTCGCAGACGGTATGGAGACCAAGACCGCGCATCAGACCCTTGAGACGAAGATAGTTCTCCGAGCCGGGCGCGCGGACCTTCAACCAGTCCGGCTTCGGCACACGCGGCAGCTCGTCTGCCCGTTTTCGGCGTCCACGTATGAAATTGAGCGGCGCGGTCGTCACCATCGATCATTATACTGGCCGCATGGCTGGACTGGCGATTACATGGTTTGGACACGCCACATTCGTGCTCGTGACGCCTGGCGGCCGGCGGATCGTGCTCGATCCGTGGCTGCAGGGCAATCCGTCGGCGCCTCGCGACGCCAAGATCGACAAGGCCGACGTCATCTGCGTCACGCACGGTCACTCGGATCACACGACCGACGTCGTCCCGATCGCGCGTGCGACGGGCGCGCCCGTCGTCGCGGTGTTCGAGCTGGCGAATTACTTTCAGAGCAAAGGCCTCAAAGACGTCGTCGGCATGGGAATCGGCGGCACGATCGAGATGATGGGGCTGAAGATTTCGATGACCGCCGCGGTGCACTCCAGCAGCATCACGGAGGACGGTCACGCGGTGTATCTCGGCAATCCGACGGGGTTTGTGATCCGGCTCGAGGATGACCGCGCGATCTACTTCGCGGGGGATACGGCGCTCTTCGGCGACATGCGGCTGATTCGCGATCTGTATGCGCCCGAGATCGCGTTCCTGCCGATCGGCGATCACTTCACGATGGGGCCGGAAGCGGCCGCGGTCGCCTGCGACATGCTCGGCGTGCGCCAGGTGGTCCCTATGCACTATGGCACGTTCCCGCTGCTGACGGGCACGCCCGATCGACTCGAGCGGCTGGTCACGCCGAAGGGAATTGACGTTCTGATTCTGAAGCCCGGCGAGACCGCGAGCTGACCGGACCTCGGCCCCCGCGGTTCTCGATCCTCGATCCTCGGTCAGACGACTACCCTCGCCGCCACATCGTCGACGATCGATTCAACCGTTCGTCCGGAAGTTTCGATCGTATGGTCGGCCGCCGCGTAGAGCGACTCGCGGGACGCCAGCAGCGCGCGCAGGTCGGCCATCGCCTGTGGATGATCCGCCATGGGACGACGGTCGCCCTGCCGCACGACGCGATTCCAGTGATCCTCTGGCGAGGCCCGCAACCAGACGGTCACGGCGGATTCTTCGAGCAGCGCGTAGGTCTGCGGTGACGTGACGAGTCCGCCGCCGGTTGCGAGGACCATCGGACGGCGCTGTGCCAGCAGGGCCGTCAGCGTCTCTCGCTCGAGCCGCCGGTAGTATTCCTCCCCGTACATCGAGAAGAGCTCGTTCAGCGAGAGCTCGGCGGCCTGTTCGATCCGGCGATCCAGCTCGACGAAGGGGACGTGCAACCGGCGTGCGAGCCGCTTCCCGATGGTCGTCTTCCCAGCGCCACGAAGCCCGAGCAGCGCGACCACCGTCGGCTTGTCGTCGAGGTCCAGCAGCAGGGCGGTGGCCGGAACCTCGAAGGCGCGCGCGATCTCGGCGAGCCGACGGACCGAGATGTTGGCGCGGCCGGCTTCGAGCTGGACGAGAAAGCGCATCGAGACGCCGGATCGCTCGGCGAGCTCGCGCAACGTCCACGCCCGGCCGGCGCGTGCCTCGCGCACCCGCCGTCCGACGAGCCCGACAACATCACCAGCAGTCGACATGGGTTCGAGGCCGGGGCGGGGTGAGCCCCCTCCCAAGGCAGAGTGCAGTATATCGCACAACGCGGACGGCACATGAGCAGTATATTGCCTTGACACCCGCGGGGACGGAGGGTAGGCTGGGCGATCATGGACGCTGCGGCGAAGGCAGTCGCGCCGGCGGTCTCGTTCGAGACATCGCCCGAGACCTACAGGCACTGGAAGCTGACGTTCGACGGGGCCGTCGCGACGCTCGGCATGGACGTCCAGGAGGATGCCGGACTGTCGTCCGACTACCGGCTCAAGCTGAACTCCTACGACCTCGCCGTCGACATCGAGCTCGCTGACGCCATCCAGCGGCTGCGCTTCGAGCATCCCGAGGTCCGCGTCGTCGTCATCACCAGCCTGAAGGAGCGGATCTTCTGCGCCGGCGCGAACATCTTCATGTTGCGCGGGTCGACGCACGCGTGGAAGGTGAACTTCTGCAAGTTCACGAACGAGACCCGCCTCGCCATCGAGGACGCCAGCGCGAACTCCGGCATCAAGTTCGTGGCCGCTGTCAACGGCATCTGTGCCGGTGGCGGATACGAGCTCGCGTTGGCGTGCGATCGCATCCTCCTCGTGGACGACGGCAATTCCGCGGTGAGCTTGCCGGAAACGCCGTTGCTCGGCGTGCTGCCCGGAACAGGCGGTCTGACGCGCGTCGTGGACAAGCGAAAAGTGCGGCGCGACCTCGCCGATGTCTTCGCGACGGTCGCCGAAGGCGTGAAAGGGAAACGTGCGGTCGAGTGGGGGCTCGTCGATGGCGTCGCGCCGACGAGCCAGTTCAAGCAGCGCGTCGCCGAGTGCGCCCAGTCGCTGGCGGCTTCCTCTGATCGACCCAACGATTCCCACGGGATCACGCTCAGCGCGCTCAATCCCACGGTATCCGACGATCGCCTCACCTATCGCCACGTTGACGTGCAGCTCGACCGGGACAAACGCGTCGCGACCGTCGTCGTCACGGCGCCGTCGGGCCCGCAGCCGTCGTCGATCGACGAGATCATGGCCGCGGGCGACCAGTTCTGGCCGCTGCGAGCGTTTCGCGAGCTGGACGACGCGGTGCTGCGGCTGCGCGTGAACGAGCCGCTGATCGGAACGATCGTCCTGAAGACGCAAGGCGATCAGAAGGCGATGCTGTCGATGGACGAGATCCTGCTCGCCAACGCGGGGCAGTGGCTCGTGCGCGAGACCATCCTGCTGATCAAGCGGACGCTCAAGCGGCTGGACATGACGGCGCGCAGCCTGTTCGCGCTGATCGAACCGGGGAGCTGTTTGGCGGGCACGCTGTTCGAGCTGGCGTTGGCGGCCGACCGGTCGTACATGCTCGACGATCCGGATCAGGACAACGCGGTCGCGCTGTCGGCGATGAATGCAGGACCGTTGAAAATGGCGAACGGCCTCACGCGTCTGGAGACACGGTTTCTCGGTCAACCGGATCGCGTCGGCGAGCTGCTCGCGCGAGGCGACGCATTCGATCCTCAGGACGCGTTGCAGGCAGGCCTGGTCTCGTTCGCCCCCGACGAGCTCGACTGGGACGACGAGGTGCGGCTGGCGCTCGAGAGCCGCGCGGCGCTCTCGCCCGACGCGCTCACTGGGATGGAAGCCAACCTGCGGTTCGCGGGTCCCGAAACGATGGAAACGAAGATTTTTGGCCGGCTGACGGCCTGGCAGAACTGGATCTTCATCCGGCCGAATGCGGTGGGGCCGACAGGCGCCTTGACGGCGTATGGCTCGCAGGCGCGGCCGGAGTTCGACTACGGACGAACGTAGCCCACGACCAATGTTGAACACTGAGCCCGTTAGGACGTCCTATGATTTCAGCCGAGCGCATTCCCAATAACGTCGGGCTCTCGAGCAACAAGCGTCTTCAGCGCGCGCTCGAGCACTGGCAGCCGGCCTACATTCAGTGGTGGAAGGACATGGGCCCGCAGGGATTCCAGGACTACCACCAGGTCTACGTCCGGACAGCCGTCAGCGTCGATCCCTCCGGATGGGCGCACTTCGAGTACGTGAAGCTGCCGGAGTACCGCTGGGGGATCTTCCTTGCGGATCCGGTCCACGATCGGCGCATCGGTTTCGGCGACTTCATGGGGCAGCCGGTCTGGCATGAAGTGCCAGGCGAATTCCGCAATCAGTTGCGCCGCCTGGTCGTCACGCAGGGCGACACGGAGCCGGCGAGCGTCGAGCAGCAGCGATGGCTCGGCCAACGCTGTCCGAGCCTCTACGATCTGCGGAATCTCTTCCAGGTGAACGTCGAAGAGGGCCGGCATCTGTGGGCGATGGTCTACCTGCTGCACTCGTACTTCGGACGCGACGGCCGCGACGAAGCCGAGGAGTTGCTCGCCCGACAGAGTGGCAACCGCGACAAGCCGCGCATCCTCGACGCGTTCAACGAGCCGATCGACAACTGGCTCGACTTCTTCATGTTCACGATGTTCACCGATCGCGACGGCAAGTCGCAGCTGCTCTCGCTCTCCGAGAGCTCGCTCGATCCGCTGTCGAGGACGACGCGGTTCATGCTGACCGAGGAAGCCCATCACATGTTCGTCGGCGAGACCGGCATCGCACGCATCCTGGAGCGCACCTGCCAGCTGACGAAGCAGAGCGGCTACTCGGAGGACGTGCGAAAGCTCGGCGGGATCGACCTCGCCACGATCCAGAGGTTCATCAACCTCTGGTTCAGCCTGAGTCTCGATCTGCACGGCAACGAGATTTCGACGAACGCGGCGGCGTATTTCGCCAACGGCCTCAAGGGGCGTGCGTTCGAGGAGAAGTGGGACGACCACAAGGTGACCGAGGCCTTGTACGACCTCGAGGTCGCTCAGCAGGGACGGCTCGAGCGCCGGCAGATTCCGATGCGCACCGCGATGAACGAGGTGCTGCGCGACTGGTACGTCGGCGACTGTCAGGCCGGCGTCACGCGCTGGAACAAGATCCTCGAGCGGCATGGCTTCTCGGATCGTCTGCGGCTTCCGGATCGAAAGTTCAATCGCGGCATCGGGATGTTCTCGTCGCTGCACTTCGATCCCATGGGCCACGCGCTGTCCGACGAGCAGTGGGCCGCACGCCGCTACGAATGGCTCCCGTCCGTGCAGGACCGCGAGTATCTGTTGAGCATCATGAACGAGCCGGTGTACGAGGCCGGCAAGTTCGCCAACTACATCGCGCCTCCGCTGCGAGGGGTCAATCGCATGCCGACCAACTTCGAGTACGTGCGGACCGAGCTGTAGACGCCGGCGAGCCATGACGAAGATTGCCGTCAGCATTCGCGACGCCGTGTGCACCATCGAGCTCGACGATCCACCCGCCAACACCTATTCGTACGAGATGATGAAGGAGATCGACTCCGCGGTGCTGGCCGCGCGGATGGATCCCGGCGTCCACGTGATCGTCATTCGCGGAGCGGGGGAGAAGTTCTTCTGCGCGGGCGCCAACATCGCGATGCTCAAGGACGCTGACCCGGACTTCAAGTACTACTTCTGCCTCCACGCGAACGAGACGCTCAACCGGCTCGAGCAGACGCCGAAGCTCGTGATCGCGGCGCTGAACGGCCACACGGTCGGCGGCGGGCTCGAGGTGGCCCTTGCCGCCGACATTCGCGTCGCGAAAAAGGACGCCGGCAAGATTGGGTTGCCGGAAGTTGCGCTTGGTGTGCTGCCGGGCACCGGCGGCACCCAGCGTCTCGCCCGCGCGATCGGCAAGGCCCGCGCGATCGAGCTGATGGCCACCGGCCGGCTGATGTCGATGGACGAGGCCAGGTCCGTGGGCCTGGTGCAGGAAGTCTGGGGCGAGGCGGAGCTGGACGGACGATCGTTTGCCGAGGCCGTCCTCGACTACGCGAGACAGTTCACGCCTCCAAACCGGGCGAGCCGCGCGGTCGGGCGCATGAAGCGCGCCGTCCAGTCTGGAACGGAAGCGGGACTGGGCGAAGGGTTGGCGCTCGAGCGCGAGCTGCAACAGCTCCTGTTTCAGAGCGACGACGCGAGAGAAGGGATTGCCGCGAGCCTGGAGAAGCGCAAGCCGGTCTTCAAGGGACGCTGAGCGCGGTGCGCGGCGTCCGCATCCGTGAGGTCACGACACGTGTCTGCAACCGCGATCGAGCCGAGGAAACTCCTCATCAACAACGAGTGGCGTGACGCCTCCGGCGGGAAGACGATGGACGTCATCAATCCGGCGACCGAGGAGGTCGTCACATCGGTGGCCTCGGCGGAACGGTCCGACGTCGATGCCGCCGTCGACGCCGCGCGGGAGGCGTTCGTGGGTCCCTGGTCGAAGATGTCGGCGCGCGAGCGCGGCCGGGTGATCAGCCGTCTCGCGGATCGATTGATGGAGCGCGCCGACGAGATCGCCCGTCTCGAGACCCTTCACAACGGCAAGCCCATCTTCGAATCCCGCCAGATAGAGATTCCGGCGGCAGCGGAGTGCTTCGAGTACTACGCCGGATGGGCCGACAAGGTGATGGGCGAGACCATACCGGTGAAAGGCAACTACTTCACCTACACGTTGCGGGAGCCGCTCGGCGTCGTCGCCGCGATCGTGCCGTGGAATTTTCCGCTGCTGCTCGCGGCCTGGAAGGTGGCGCCCGCGCTCGCGTGCGGAAACACGGTCGTGCTGAAGCCGGCCAGCCAGACGCCGCTGACGGCGCTTGCGCTGGGGGAGATTGCCGTCGACGTGGGGCTGCCGCCCGGCGTGCTGAACGTGATCACGGGTCCAGGGTCGAGCGTCGGGCAAGCGATCGTCGAGCACCCGGGCATCGACAAGATCGCGTTCACCGGCGACACGACGACCGGCAAGTCCATCATGCGATCCGCGGCCGACACCTTGAAGAAGATCACGCTCGAGCTCGGCGGCAAGTCGCCCAACATCGTCCTTCCCGACGCCGATATCGATGCGGCACTGCGGGGGGCGACGACGGGGATCTTCTACGGCAAGGGAGAAGTCTGCGCCGCCGGCTCGCGCCTGCTCGTGGATCGATCGATCAAGGCCGAGTTCATGGAGAAGCTCGCCGCGCGCACCCGGAAGATGGTCGCTGGGGATCCGCTTGATCCGAAGACGCGGTACGGTGCGCTCGCGTCGAAGAAGCAGCTGGACACCGTTCAGCGCTACGTCGAGACGGCGACGCGCGAAGGCGCGTCGCTCGTGGCAGGCGGCAGCCGGACCGATATCGGCACCGGGAAGGGCTACTTTTTCCAGCCGACGGTCTTCGACAATGTCACGCCCGAGATGACGATCGCGCGCGAGGAAATCTTCGGGCCCGTGCTCGCCACGATTGAGTTCTCGGATCTCGACGAAGCCATCGCCCGCGCGAACGACAGCCAGTATGGCCTTGCCGCAGCGGTCTGGACCCGCGACATCAAGAAGGCACACTACGTGGCGCGCAAGCTCCAGGCGGGCACGGTCTGGGTGAACACGTACAACGTCTACGATACGGCTGCGCCCTTCGGCGGCTACAAAGCGAGCGGCTTCGGCCGGGAGATGAGCGCTCACGCGATCGATCACTACACCCAGATCAAGAGCGTCTGGGTCGATCTGAACCTATGATGTCGCGATCCGGACTGCGGGCCGCGGGGGACGCGATGGACTGGCTCCTACGGATACCGCCGTACCGCGTACCGCATACCGACCATGAATGATCTGCATGTCTGGCGTCGCGAGTTTCCGATTGTCGACACGTGCACGTACCTCGTGAGCCATTCGCTGGGCGCGATGCCTCGGGCCGCGCGCGACTACCTTCGCGACTACGCTGACGCGTGGGATGCACGAGGCGTGCGGGCGTGGGAAGAAGGCTGGTGGGAGATCGGCCGCGAGACAGGATCGCTGCTCGCGCCGATCCTGGGTGTTCAGCCGGCCACGATCTCGATGCACCAGAACGTCACCGTCGCGCAGGGCATCGTCGGGTCGTGCTTCCGCTTCGATGGGCGCCGGCGGAAGATCGTGATGACCGACCTCGAGTTCCCCTCGAACCACTACCTCTTCGAGGGATTTCGGCGTTACGGTGCGCGAGTCGTCTACGTGCCGTCGCCGGACGCGATCCGGATTGACCTCGATCGTCTGATTGATGAGATCGACGAAGAGACGCTCCTGGTGCCGCTCTCGCTCGTGCTGTTCAAGAGCTCCTCCCTCGTGGACGCGCGCGCGGTGATCGAGAAGGCGCACAAGGTTGGTGCGCACGTGATCCTCGACGTGTACCAGGCCGCCGGTACGGTGCCGTTGAACCTCGAAGCCTGGCAGGTGGATTTTGCCGTGGGTGGCTCGGTGAAGTGGTTGTGCGGCGGTCCCGGTGCCGGATATCTCTACGTCCGACCTGATCTGGCCTCGACACTGCAACCTGGTTTCGCGGGGTGGGCGGCCCACGAGCAGCCGTTCAACTTCGAGACGGGCGCGATTCGCTACGCGAACGCGCCGGAGCGTTTCCAGTCCGGCACGCCGAACGTCCCAAGCCTGTACGCGGCGCGCGCGGGCTATGAAATCGTCGCGACGATCGGCGTGCCGGCGATCCGCGAGCATTCCCTTCGCCTGACGCGGCGTCTGATCGACGCCTCGCTCGCGGCCGGTTACCGGCTGAACACACCGCTCGACGATCACGAGCGCGGCGGCGTCGTAATTGTCGATACGCCTGGCGGACGAGCGGTGGCCGACGAGTTGATCCGCAGGAACGTGATCGTGGACTACCGGCCGGGCGCGGGCATCCGGATCGCGCCGCACTTCTACAACACTGAGGCAGAGATCGACCGCGCGGTGGACGCGCTTGGCGAGATCGTCGGGCAGCTGGCGGCATCGAATGGCTGACAGGTCATCGGTTCGCACCATCGCCGTGATTGGCGCCGGCACGATGGGGCACGGGATTGCCCATGCCTCGATCGGCGGCGGCTTCGAGACATGTCTGTACGACGTGGCGGATACTGCGCTGGAAACCGCCGTCGGCGCGGTGGCCGGGATCGTCAGCAAAAGCGTCGAGCTGGGCAAGCTCTCCGACGCAGACGGGGCGGCCGTCCTCGGCCGGCTGCGCACAACGACGGCTCTGGCCGAGGCGCTGGAGGACGCCGACCTCGTCATCGAGGCGGCGCCGGAGCGCATCGACGTGAAGCTGTCGCTGTTCGCGGAGATCGAACGCCTCGCGAAGGCGTCAGCCGTGATCGCATCGAACACGTCCGCTTTGAGCGTGACGGAGCTGGCCGGATCGCTCACCGACCCGGGCCGAGTGGCGGGCATGCACTTCTTCAACCCCGTCCACAAGATGAAGCTGATCGAGATCGTGCAGGCGTTGGAGAGTTCCCCGGCAACTCTGGAGACGATTCGAGCCGTTTCGGACCGGATGGGGAAGGAGACGGTGCTCGTGCGGGAGTCGCCCGGCTTCATTACGACGCGCGTGAACGCCAGCATCGGGAACGAGGCGTTCTACATGCTGATGGAGGGCGTCGCGTCGGCGAGGGACATCGACAAGGCGCTGAAGCTCGGGTTGAACCATCCGATGGGACCGTTCGAGCTGGTCGATCTGGTCGGCCTCGACACGCGCCTGAGCATCCTGGACTACCTGCACAGGAGCATGGGCGAGAAGTACCGGCCGTGTCCGCTGCTCGTCCAGTACGTCAAGGCAGGACGCCTGGGACGGAAGGTCGGCCGGGGCGTCTACGAGTACCTGACCACGCGAGGCCTGGATCAACTGCATGACCGCCTACCGCAACATCCGCGTTGATGTCTCCGAGTCGATAGCCACGCTCACGTTCGATCGTCCCTCGGTCAGGAACGCGCTCGACGCCGACACGGTCGAGGAATGCCGGCAGGCGCTGCACGCCCTGTCTGGTGATTCGAACGCCGGCGTGCTCGTCCTGACCGGCGCGGGCGAAGCGGCGTTCGTGTCGGGCGCCGACATCAACGACATCCGCGCCCGTGGGCGTGAAGAAGGCCTCGCTGCGATCAACTCGTCGCTGTTCACGGAGGTCGAGCGATTTCCCCGTCCGACGATTGCAGCGGTGAACGGCTACGCGCTCGGCGGCGGATGCGAGCTGGCACTGGCCTGCGACATCCGGATCGCGTCAGAGACGGCGAAATTCGGTCAGCCGGAGCTTGGCCTCGGGATCATTCCCGGGGCGGGTGCCACCCAGCGTCTGCCGCGTATCGTGGGTCTCGGCTGGGCCAAGCATCTCGTCCTCACCGGCGACGTCATCGATGCGAAGCAGGCATTGGACATCGGTCTCGTGACGGCGGTGACCCCCGCGGGTCAGCTGCAGATTCGCGCGCGCGAGCTGGCCAAGCGTGTGTTGAGGCAGGGGCCATTGGCTGCCCGGTTGGCCAAGCTGGCCTTGAATGCGTCTGCTCGCGTTGATCTGGACTCCGGGTTGCTCATCGAGACGCTCGCCCAGGCCATCTGCTACAGCTCCGACGACAAGGCCGAGGGGACGGCTGCCTTCCTCGAGAAGCGTAAGCCCAGGTTCAGCGGACGCTGAACTACTGAATACGAATCGTGCCCTGCAGGCTGACGTTCGTCGCGTCCTGATGATCGTGGAATCCGCACGTGCCGACGTCGGCGAATCCCAGCGTTGACTTCGTCTGACCGGGCGAGATCAAGCCGAGCCCCGCCTCAATCGATGGACAGGATCCGTGCTGCGGATGCGGATTCGAAGCAATCTCGTGCGATCGGTTGTCGGAATTGACGAACGTCACGCTCTGACCCGCGCTGATGGTGACCGACGATGGGTTTACGCCGGAGCCGGTGATCGTGATCGTCGCGCCAATCGTGCCGACGCTGCCGGTGCTTCGGGAGATCACCGTCACCGGCGACGGCCCCGTAGAGGGCCCGCTGCTGCCACCGCAGGACGTGGTCACGAGCAGCGCGCCGAGCGACACGATGCCGACGGCCGATGAGAGAACGACACGTGAGAAGCCTGACCGGATGCGATCCATGGGTTAGAAGAATTTCCTCGAGATGTTGAAGCCGATGAACCAGGAGTTGTTGTCCACGCTCCCGCGCGCGATCTGGCCGAGCGTGGTGCCGATGCCGTTCGAGAAGTTGACCTGAAACAAGTGACCGCCGGCGCGTCCCTCGAGCCCGAACGTCATCAAGCCGACCCCCGGTGTGTAGCCGGCGAGCCGCGGCGTGTATTCGCCCACGATGTAGGTTGACGGCCGGATCCGCAGGCGCCCGCCCAGGCCGAGCATGAAGGTGTCGTTGCTGCTGACCAGGCTCGAGTCCAGCGGGTTCGTATTGAAGACGACGATCGGCTCCGCGTACAACGCGGCGTATTTCGAGACCCTTCTGGACACAATCGCGCCGACGGCCGGCGACAAGTCGCCCTGGAGGTTGTTCGCGCCCTCGAACGTGCCCAGGATGTCGATGCCCACCGGCATGGAGTCGTGCTCCTGCAGCAACGAGTGTTGTCCGAAGATCTCAATCGTGCGATCGCTCGTGCGATAGATGCCGACCTGTGTGCCGCGCGCGAGCCCATAGCGGAGCTCCAGCCCGATTTGCGCGCCCGAGTCGAATCCGAAGAAGTCCGACAGCAGATCGCCGAAATCGCCGCGCCCGAGCGGCCGCGTGAACCGGTGCGTCACGCGGAACGCGAGCTTGTGCGGCGGCATGCGAAGCGCCGTGGGCAGTTCGGCGAGGTTGAAGTCGGGTTGCAGCGGATCGAGGCGGACGTCGGGATCCGACGTCTGGGCTGGCTGTGCAGCGGGCGCAGGATCCGCCGCGGGCGCAGGATCGGCCGGCGCCTGTGTCTGGGCGATAGCTGGAGCGGCGCCCAGAGCCGTCCAGAGAAGGGTCACGACAAGGGCGGTACGTCCGGAGGTTGTCGAACATGTACGAGCGATGAGCGTCACGGCGCGGCATGTTCGCAAAGCCAGTGCCGCCCGGCATCCGGCAAACCCCAGCGAAAACCGGCCAGTACCCACGGAGCGTTACGCCGCGGGTAAGCGCTTACGCGCCGTGAAAAGTGGACAGCGTCCTGCTACTCGATACGGTGCTTTGCGAGATAGTAGCTCAGCGCACGCTGGCTGATGCCCATCGCCTCGGCCGCGTCCTTCTTGACGCCACCAGCGTTGTCGAGCGCACGCCGGACGGTCTCCCGCTCCGCCCAATCGAGATTGTGGCGCAGGTTGAGCGACGGCAGGCCTGCCGGCGGCGTCGTGGGGACGCCGAGCAGACGCACGACGTCCGGGCCAATCGTGGGCTTGAGTGACAGCACGACGGCGCGCTCCAGCGTGTTCTCGAGCTCGCGCACGTTGCCGGGCCAGTCGGCCGCCTGCAGGGCTTCCAGCACGCCGGGTTCGATTCCCTCGATCGTTTTCCCCGCGCGCTGCGCGTGCTTCCGGATGAAGTGCTCGACGAGCACCGGGATGTCGTCGCGGCGTTCCCGCAGCGGCGGGATGTGGATCGGGATGACGTTCAGCCGGTAGTAGAGATCCTCCTGGAATCGGCCGTCTGTGACCATCTGAGGCAGATCGCGATTGGTGGCGGCGATGACCCGGACGTCGACCTTCTGGCTGCGCTCCGATCCGAGCGGCTCGAACTCGCGCTCCTGCAGCACGCGCAGCAGCTTCGACTGCAGCGCGGGGCTCATCGTGCCGATCTCGTCGAGGAAGATCGTGCCGCCATCGGCCAGCGCGAACTTGCCTTTCTTGCCATTCGTCGCGCCGGTGAATGCGCCGCGGACGTGGCCGAACAGCTCCGATTCCAGCAGGTTTTCCGGGATGGCGGCGCAGTTCACCTTGATGAGCGGCATCGCGCGCTGCGCGCTGTGATAGTGAATCGCGCGCGCCACCATCTCTTTACCGGTGCCCGTCTCTCCGGTGACGAGCACGGTGCTCTTCGATCGCGCCACGACCTCCGCCGTCCGGATCACCTCCTGCATCTGCCGTCCACGTCCGACGATGCCGTAATGATTGAATTCCTCGTCGCGCTCGCTGACGAGATATCCGTGCTGGGTCCGCAGGCGCTGATCGTCGAGCGCGCGCCGGACGGTGACGAGCAGCTCGTCGATCTCGAACGGCTTCTGCAGGTAGTCGAACGCGCCGAGCTTCATCGCCTCGATCGCGCTCTCGATCGTCGCGTGGGCGGTCATCATGACGATCTGCGGCCGCTCGGTCGCCGGCGTCGACGACACGAGCTCGCGAATCAGGTCGATGCCGCTCAGCTCGGGCATCAGGTTGTCGACGATGAGGACGTCGAAGAAGCGCCGCCCGAGGAGCCGCTGCGCCTCGCGCGGGCTCTCCGTGGCCAGCACCTCGTGCCCTTCTTCCCGGATCGCTTGCGCCAGCGCGTTGCGGATCTTGGTTTCGTCGTCGACGAGCAGAATCGTTCCGTTTGCAGTCATGCGGCGGTTGAATGAAGTGGCAGCTCGATGCGGACTTCGGTGCCTCGTTCCGGCTGGCTCGCGACGGTGATTCGTCCGCCGAGCCCCTCCACGATATTGCGCGAGATTGCGAGACCGATGCCAGTTCCCGTCCGCCGTGTCGTGAAATACGGATCGAACACGCGGGACAGGTTTTCCGGCGTGATGCCCGTCCCGCGGTCGCGCACCGTGATCGCCACGCGCTCACTGTCGAGTCGGGCGGTCTCCAGGCGGATGGGTGCGTCGGCCGGACGGCATCCACGCCGCGGTCCTCGACCGCCTGGATCGCGTTGCCAAGGACGTTGACCAGGACCTGGCGAAGGCGCTCGGGGTCGGTCGTCGCTTCCGGGATCGCGCGGATCGAGATGCAATTGCACGGCCGGCCTGGTGCCATCGGCCGCGGCCGCGCGGACGGCGTCGGTGGCCAGCGAGTTGATGTCCGCCGGCGCGAGCTCGAACTTGATCGGGCGGGCGAAGTCGAGGACTTCGGTGACGATCAGGTTCAGGCGCGCGATCTCCTCGTCGATGTCGCGCGTGGCACGCTTCACTTGATCGGGACCGACCGTCTCCTGCCGAAGCGTCCGCAGCGCCGTCTTGATGATCATCAGCGGGTTGCGGATCTCGTGCGCCACCACCGTCGACAGGCGCCCGAGCGACGACAGCCGCTCGCGCTGCGTCGCCTCACGCTGGAAGCGCTGAATCGAGTCCGTCATCGAGTTGAAGGTCGTGGCGAGCAACCGCGTATCCTCGTCCTGCCAGCGGCCGTCGGCGGGCACCGAGATCCGTCGCGTCAGGTCACCAGTGGCCGCCATCTCGCGCATCGTCGCCGTAATCGCTCCGAGCGGGCGTGTGACGGAGCGCGCGATACCGTAGCTCAGCAGCGTGGCGGCAAGGACGGCCAGCACCGCCGTCGCGCCAAGCATCGTGTGCAGCGCGCGCAGAAACCGCAGGCGCTCCGTGCGCGACCGGAGGATCAGCGCGGTCGGCGGCGCCTCGTCGTTCCCGGCGGTGCCATCTCTTGGCGTCAGGGCGATGTACTCCTTGCCATCGATGCGCGTCTTCGGCGTGATGCCGGGCGTCCGCAGCAGCTCGCCGAGCGTGGGCCAGGTGCTTTCGGGCAGCGTTGCCGCCTGCACCTCGCCTTCCGCGGCAAACGCCACCTCGCTGTTCGTGAGCGCCTTGAAGCGCTCCGCGGCCAGCGCGTCGAGGCTGACGCCGACGTGCGAGATTTCCGGCGATCTCACGGTCGATCCCGATCGGCACCGAGACCACCTGGAGGATGCCGTGCTCGACCGGCCAGAAGCCCGTGATCTCGCGGTCGGACGATCCGCGCGCGATCCACGGCATCCGCCATCAGCTCATCGTCCGAGACATCCGGGGCGCCGAAGCGGACGAGCAGTCCTCCACGCCGCGTGACGATGAAGAAATCGGCCTTGAGCGCCTTCTGATAGTCCTCGGCGATCCGGGACACGGTCGCGGGGTCGTTGGTGTCCACCGCCGCTTTCAGCTTTGGCAGATCCGCGATCAGCCGTGCCTCGTTGACGAAGTGCTCGAACCGGATCGATCGGTAGCCCGCCACCAGCGCGCCCGCTTCGTCCAGGCCGTGCCGCAACTCGTCCTCGGCCTGCCGCGTGACCGCAACGTTGACGATCGCGATCGCCGCGCCAATGCAGAGAACCGCCAGGAAGGCGGTCGCGAAGAAGATGCGGTTCGTGAGAGAGGAGAGGGTCGTCATCGCACCGTGAAGTCGGCGTCCACGTCGCCGCCTCCTTCTGGCATCGTGACCGTTCGGCGCGGAGGCTCGCCGCGCACCTGCTCGTTCCAGACCTTCACGGTATACGTCCCTGGCGGCACGTTGTCGAGCCGATACCGACCGTCGTTGTCGGTCACCGCGAAATACCGGTGGGCGAACACGAGGATGAACGCGCTCATGTGCGAATGGATTTCGCAGAAGACGCGGACGATGCCGGGTTCGTCGAAGCGGACCGGTTTCGATCGCCCGGCGGCGTACCTGCCCAGGTCGAACGACTTCGCCTTCGACAGGGAGAAGACGTTGTGGTACGTCTTGTCGTTGTTCAGAAAATCCACCGTGGTGCCCGCCACGATCGGGAGCACGTGCGGCACGAAGGACTCGTTGCGCTGATCCATCCGCGCGTGCGGCTCGTCGCGCGTATCGAAGGCCGCGCGTGGCGCGGGATCCAGGTAAACGACGCTGCGGCGCCGGTCCGGGACATCGTGCGCGGGCGCAATGCCCAGCGCACCAACGTCGGGGCGGCGATCGGTGGACATGTTCACCGGCGGCACCTCGATGCGGCCGCGGATGGTGCCCGACACCACCGCATGGCGACGATCGGCGTCCACTCTGAGCGCGAGGCCATTGCCGCCCGGCGCGCTCAGCAACAGGGCGATCCCGACGGTCGCGGCTCCCGTCCTCATCATCAGAACCAGTACGCGACCTCTCCGGAGACGAACGTCTTTTGCCGCACGCGACCGCCATCGCGCGTGTTGTACTGCACGACCGCGCGCAGCGTCAGGTTCCGCTGCACGTAGAAGCCGCCGCCGGCCTCGACGCGCGTGACCGGCGCGTCCCACGTCTCCGGCGCACCGCCAAAGAGACGCTCACCCTGGATTTTCGAGAAGGTGAGGCCGTCGAGCCGCGCGGCCGCGAAGAATCTCGGGCTGATGCGATAACGGCCCTCGACGAACGCCGATGTCGCGCGCAACGGGCCGTCGATCGGCGGATCGCCGAGACGAGGGATGTTCCACTGCGTCGCGACGAACTCCGACCGGATGATCCAGTAGCCCCGGGAGTACTCGGCGTCGAGGCCGAACGTGTCCTGCCTGTAGTGCACGGGCGCCAGCGACCCGAGGCTGTCCTTCAACGCGCCGTTCAGCCACTCGCCGCCGGCGGCGGACGCGCCGATCACGAGGCCGACGACCGGTTTCCAGGCCACACGGCCGGAATACTGACGCCCGCTGTTGTCGTCGCGGACGAGCGGATTCGAGAGCGTGCCCACCGTGATCGCGGCGGCGGCTTCGATGTGCGTCGTGTCGAGATGGCCCTCGACGCCCGTGTCCCATCGATAGGCCGTCACGAGGGGCACGCCAGGGCTGGGCTCCTGCGATCCGACCGGGAAGGTCGAGAGCCAGCCTCGAGCCCGCATGGCCAGGAGATCGTCCGCCGTGGAAGGGATCGCATCAGGGCGGAGCGACGTGAGGTACTGATAGGCCAGGGGGTAGCCGATGAGCGGGTTGTCGGGGCCGTACGAGTGGCGCCCGAAGACGCCGAACACCGGCGGAATCCGGCCGGCCTGAATGTCGAGCGGGACCGACTTCCAAGGCCGCACGCGCAGGTAGAGCGCATAGGTGCGCAGGCGCTCGACGTCCTCGGAGCGAAACTCCGTCAGCACCGCAATGCGGTCCGTGGGCCGCCAGGTGCCCGCGATCGTGAAGCGAAACAACCGAAGCGCGTTGTGCTCGTAGTCGGTGTAATTGAAGAACGCGGTGTCGTCCTTGCTGCTGATCGCGAGCGACACGTCTCCCGTGACCCGGACCGTTCCGTCAGCGAATTCCAGGGGGCCTGCCGGCAGCACCTGCGCCTCGCCGGTTCGGGCGTGGGCGGAGGACACGAGGCACACGAGGAGAACGACGAAAATCCACCGCAACAGCCCATTATGGCGCTTGCGCGCACAAAGGGAAAACGTACGGGCGCCGCTCCGCGCTTCGGTTACACTAATCTTGGACCCGGTGGGTCGCACAGCCGTTTTTCAGAGGAGAAGGTGTGGCGTACATCATCACCGAGCCGTGCATCGGCACGAAGGACTCGGCCTGCGTCGACGTCTGTCCCGTGGACTGCATTCACCCGCGCAAGGACGAGCCGGAATTCGCCTCGGTCGACATGCTCTATATTCACCCCGACGAGTGCATCGATTGCGGGGCCTGCGTGCCCGCGTGTCCCGTCGAAGCGATATTCGCCCTGGATGAGACCCCCGACAAGTGGAAGAACTTCATCCCGGTGAACGCGCAGTACTTTCAGAAGTGACGATCGGGCCGGATCGGCCATACGCCTGCCGAACATCGTAAGCTCCCGACGCTGGTCGAAAGCCGAGTCGTCCGCGCCGGATCGCTGTAGCTGACTTTCCGGCTGATTCAGGCTATCGTTCGCTGGTCCGTCCTTTGCTGGACGCGGGAGATTCGGACCATGCGCCTTCATCGTGCTCTCGCCTCGGCGTGCGCGATCGCCATCGTGGCGCCACTGCTGCTGCTCGCGCAGGTACCGCAATCGGCCACGGCCGATATCGAGCTGCAGCTCGGCGATCTCCTGATGAACGACGCGCGGTTCCGGGAGGCGCAGGAGCCGTATCGCCGGGCGATCTCGGCCTCGCCCGACCAGCCGTCACTGCGCCGGCGGGCGCGCTCGGGCCTCGTGCTGGCGCTGCTCCGGACCGGCGACTTCCTCAACGCGCACGCGGAAGCGTCGCGGCTCACCGACGACAATCCGAACGACGCGCACGCCCAGGCCCTGATGGGCGACACGCTGTGGGCGCTGGGCCTGTTCGACGAGGCCTGGGACGCCTACAACACCGCGCTCAAGAACGACTCCGGCGAGGCTCGCGCTCACCATGGACGCGCGCGCAGCCTGACGGCCCGCGGCCGCCTGACCGACGCGCTGGTCGAGGCCCAGGAAGCCGTGAAGCTCGCGCCCCGCGAGCCGGAGTTCCACCATGCGGTCGGCGCTGATTTACGAGCGCCAGCATCGCTACGACGAGGCGGTCGTCGTCTTCGGCAACTACGTGAACCTGCTGCCGAATCGGGATCACAGCGAGACCGCCACCTGGACGCGCGCGCAGATTCGCTTCCTCGATTCGTTCAAGGGTCGCGCCCCAGTCGATTTCTCCGCGAGCACCGCGACCACCTGGACGCTGCCGATCCGGATCGAGAAGGACAAGGTCTTCGTCCGCTTGAAGGTCAACGGCGGCGGACCCATCGAGTTCGTGCTCGACACGGGAGCGGAGCAGACGGTCGTCTCGCGGGACCTGGCACGTCGTCGCGGCATCCTGCCCATCACGTACATGCCGAGCGCGGGAGTCGGCGAAATCGGATTCCGCGGCTTGCAGATCGGCCGCATCGATTCGATCGAGATTGCCGGCCTGAAGATCAAGAACATCCCCTGCCTGATCAAGAACCCGCCGCTGGGCGAGCTCCCGACGCGCGAGCCCGACAGCTTCTCGCCGCTCGCGCTGGGACTGTCGATGCGCATCGACTACGCCCGCCGTCAGCTCCTGATGGCGCGCGTGCTTCCGGAGGAACACCACGACATAGAGCTGCCGCTCTGGTTGTACCGTCTGGCGACCGTGCGGGGGATCGTCAACGGCCAGCCGGTCTCGTTCGTGGTGGACACGGGGGGCGAAGCGATTTCGATCAGCCAGTCGACGGCCGGCCAGGTGGCCGTGCCGGGAAGCTTCAGAAAGATTCCGTTGAAGGTCTACGGCACGTCAGGCTGGGACAAGGACGCGTTCCTGATGCCCAACGTCGATCTGGAGTTCAACTCGATCCGCTTCTCGAAAATCCCGGTCGTCGTGCTCAATCTCCGCGCGCCGAGCGCGCTCCTCGGTTACGAGCTGGGCGGGATTGTCGGCCACAAGTTCCTGAGCAAGTACCGCGTCTCGATCGATCTCGATCGCAGCGTAGTGGGGCTCGACAATTAGTCCCTGGTCCTTTGTCCCTGTCCCTAGTAGCTCGGACTTGGGACTTGAGACTTGGGACTATCGTTTCTCCAATTCCTGACGCGCCTTCAGGCGCTCGGCGCGGCGGACCTCTGCGGCGGCCGCGCGCTCGCGGTCGGCGTCGGTCTCGATCAGGAGCGGTGGGATCGGCACACGGCGACCCTGTTCGTCGATGGACACGAACGTCAGATAGGCGCGGCTCGTCATCCGCCGCACGCCCGTCAGGATCTCCTCGGAGAACACTTCCACTTCGACTTCGAGCGACGTGCTCCAGACGGCCGTCACCCACGACTTCAGGATGATCAAGTCGCCGACCTTGATTGGATGCAGGAACTGCAGGCCGTCGACGGCCGCCGTCACCAGCAGCGTGCGGGTATGGCGATGGCACGCGATCGCGCCGGCGATATCGATGAGGTGCATGACCGTCCCGCCGAGGATGAACCCGAGCGGGTTCGCGTCGTTCGGCAGGACGACCTGAACCATCTCCGTGGCCGACTCCGAGGCGCGCTTCGGCTCGACTCGTCCCTGCATCGGTGTGGACCCGCTCACCGCCGGCGGTCCTGTGGTGGGCGAGCGCGTCGCGACAGCCCGGCGCGAGTCGAACCATCAGTTCTTGTGGCATTTGCCGTCGATGAAGGACTTCAGCGTCAGTCGGAGCTCGGGCGGGAGTTCGTCCTCACGGAGCGACCGGAGGAGCGAGACGGTCTGCTGGTAGGTACGGAGCTGCGTCACGCAGTGAGGGCAGCGCTGCAGGTGCGCTTCCAGCTCCTGCTGAAGCGCGGGTGGCAGCTGCCGTTCCAGATAGTCCGCCAGAAGCCTGACAACGGAACCGCAGCCGCACCCACCCATGAGTTCTTCTAAACCCCCGTCTCTTTGGACGCGTCGAGTCTAGAAGTCGTAGCCAATCCAGACCGAGAATTTGACCTTCCGCAGCCAGTGGCTCCCGCTCGGGTCGCCATCCGGCGAGCGCCTGGTAGTCGTAGACGATGTCCTCCCAGTCCTTGTTGAACATCGTGCGCCATGACCAGTCGAAGTGGATCGGGAAGCCCAGCGCGAACGTCTCGAGGCCCATGCCATAGGACGCGCGGCTGTCGACGAGGCGAAAACCGGTGATGTCCTGCACCGGGCCATAGACCGGCGACGCGCCCTGCAGCGAATTCGGGTCCGGCACGAACCCGATGATCTGGGCGGCCTGCGTCGGGTCCTTCGTCCACACCTGTATCGACCGGTTGAACGGGCCGGCGCCGCCGAAGTTGAAGAAGCCCACGGCGCGCAGGCCGCCGACCACACCGATCGGCGTCAGCGCGGCCTCGATCAACGGGAACCGCAGCTCGGCGTTGGCGAAGAACGCCTTCGGCCCGAGGAACTCCAGATACTCGTACCCGCGCAGCTCGGAGTTGCCGCCGAAGTATAGGTAGTTCGGATAGTCGCCCGTGCTGTGGAACCCGCGGAACCGGAAGGCGAGCACGCCGTTGGTGGCGAGCCGGATGTACTTGCGGGCGTCCACGTCTGCCGTCTGACGTGAGAGGAACCCGCCAATCGGTGGCGCGATCTCGTACCCGAGGCGCAGCGTGTCGCCCGAGAGCGGCCCGTACTCACGGAACACGGTCGTCTCGCGCACGTACGCGGCGCCCAGCGGCATGATCGTGCCGTTGGCGAAGAGCGACTGGCCGTAGAGCTGCTGCTGGTACTGATTGGCGTAGAACTGCAGCGCCTCGTCGTTGTACTCCTGCTTGAACTGATAGATGCCGGTGCTCAGCTCGATTCGCGCGTAGCGGTTCAACGGATAGATCGCGAAGCCCGTTCCGCCGCGCTCGGACTGCGTCGCCAGCGCCTGATCGCGGCTGAGGAAGATCGATGGATCGTACAGGTAGCCGCCATAGTTCCCGTAATAGAACTGCGTGAGCGAGAAGCCCTGCAACGAGTACTGGAATCGGCGTGAGAGATTCGTGTACGACAGCGACAGCGACCGATACTGCGAGACCGATGCGGCGTAGAGGTTGAACTGCTGGTCACCCAGCACGTCTGTGAAGGTCACCGCGGTGCCGCCGAAGAAGTCTCCACTGCTCGTGACGCCGACGTTGACCGGCGGCCGGCCCTCGAGGAACAGCTTCTCGAACTTGCCCTTGTCGCGCTCGTTCTCCTTGACGAGCGTGTGGCTCAGGGGCGGCTGGAAGTCGATGATCGGTCCCGCGCTGCCGAAGTCCGAGCTGGCAACCGTGTGGAGCGGTTCCTTCTGCGGCAGGGTGTGGATGCCGTACTCGCCCTTGTAGTAGGTGACGAACGCCACCTTCTGCTGCTTGTTCTCGTCCTGCAGCGGGATCGGCGACACGTTGCCGCCGAGGGCATCCGTGTACTGCTTCAGCTCGCCGTTCTTCAGGTTGAGCGTCCAGATGTTGTAGATGTTCCCGTTGCGCGCGACCTCCGGATTGATCGGCTGGTTGGGATCCACCGCCGTCGACGGGAAGACGATCGTGTCGGGCCCCAGGAACTGCGCCGCGCCATCGTCGTGCGTGCCGAACGTGAGCTGCGTCTTCTTGCCCGGCGTGCCATCCGGGTTCAGATCGAGCCGGAACAGCTTGTCGTTGCCGCTCACGCGCGCGATATACACGATCGCCTTGCCGTCGGGCGCCCAGGTCGGGGCGTAGTCGCCGAACGAATCGTTCGTGAGGTTCTTGAGGTCACCCGTCTCGATGTCGATGACGAAAATGTCGGCAATCGCGTTGTGCAACGCCGCGAAGGCGACATGCTTGCCGTCGGGGCTGATGTCCGGCGACTCCGGCATGTCCACGGTCTTCAGCTCGAGGCGCTTCTCGATCTTGCTGGTCAGCACGTTCTGCAGGACGAGCGCCTTCTGCTTTTCCTTGCGCGCGAAGTACGCGATCCGGTCACCAGCGGGCGCCCACGACATCCACGGCACGGCGTTGCCGCGGAAGCCGCCCGGCGACGCGATGTACTCGAATCCGTAGCCCGTGTTGAAACCGCCCGTGAGATTCCGAATCACCTTCCCGTCCTTGGTGGACAGCAGGATGATGTCGAGCTCCTGATCCTTCCGGTTGCCCGCCATCACCGCCATCAGATCGCCTGACGGCGACGGTTCGATTGAGATGACCGAGACGTAGGGCGTCTTGTCCCGCTTGGGGGCCATGTCTCGCCCGTAGTCGGCCGGGCGTTCCTTGTCGCGGAACGGCTTGAAGCGATCCTTGAGGTACTTGTCGAACTGCTCGTCGAACTCGTCGGGCTTGAGCTTGAACGCTTCCTCGTAGGCACTGTCGCCGCCTCCGATGACGCTCTTGCGCAGGGCGAAGAGGAACTGGCGCAGCCCTTCTTTCCCCCACTTCGACTCGATGAACTCGAACGCCGCGTGTCCCAGGTTGTACGGCAGGCGCCCGTCGGCGAACTGCACGCCCTGAAAATCGCTCATGGGGGGGATGATGTCGGCAATGGCGGCGTCGCGGACCGTCATCAAGTCGAACGGATTCCAGTAACCAGTTTCGAAATCCGAAAGTCCTTCATCCACCCAGAGGGGCAGTCCCCGGCGCAGCAGCGTCCTCGGAATGATGTCGAATTCGAAGACGTGGGTGAGCTCGTGGGTGATCAGCCGGTAGAGCGCGTCTGACGGCTCGTCGATAGGCAGCACCATGCGGTCGCGATACGGTTCGGCGAACGCGAGCACACCTTCGGGCAGCTCGCCCGGGTCGATGTTCTGCTGCTGGAATTCACTTTCGGTCTTGTAGAGGACGAGAGGAACTTTGAAGGCGAGGTCGTGCTTGAGGTCGGCGCTCACCTGTTGATACGCGCTTTCCGCGTAGCTGGTGACCCGCTCGAGATGCTGCTCGATCTCGGGGTAGTAGTAGATCTCGAAGTGATCCGTCGTGTAGATGCGCCACTTGAAGTGGTCGTATTTGATGCGGTTCTTGTTGTAGTACGGCACGAACGGCGTCTGCGCGCTCGCGGCAATCGTGCCGGCGAGATAGACGAACGCAAAGACGGCGATGCCGAGCGGCACTGAAAGACCGCGCCCGTTGCGGGTGCGCATGGTTCACCTCGAGTGGAGCCGATGTTACTGTAGCTAAGACGTTTGTCGCAATGCTCCGGTCCCGGCAGGACAGGCCGCTCGCGCGGCGGACGCAAGCGACGTACCCGCCGCTGACCCTCGAAACCGCTCCAGAAATCCCGCGAACCGTGGGATAGCGCTGTGCGCCGTGTCCCCCGCCGGCCACGAAGGGTGTCCTCCGTCGTGGTCGATCCGACGGCAGGCGTTACAATCGAAGGAATAAATCCGCCCGGCGCCGGTGTTTTCATTCTACGGTGTCGGTGGGCTTCGTTATATGGCGTTCCCACGTGGTTCTGGCCGCGCGCCCGTCGACGCCACTCGGAGGAGTGGGGGAGAGGGGTTTGCCGAGGCGGCGTTGTCGCACCTCGACAGCTTGTACGGGACGGCCCTCCGGCTGACTCGCCAGGCTCAGAACGCCGAGGATCTCGTGCAGGACACTTACCTGAAGGCGTTCCGGTCCGCGCATCAGTTCGAGCCGGGCACCAACCTGAAGGCGTGGCTGTTCACGATTCTCCACAATACCTACCGGAACATGCGCCGGCACGACGGGCGGAATCCGGTGGATGTGGACAGCGAGGCGGTGGATCGGGCGGCCGACGCCGCGGGCGTGGATCAGTCGCCGGAGCAGCTGCTCGCGCGCGCCAGCCTCGACGCCGACGTCCAGGCGGCGCTGGATTCGCTGCCCGAGGCGTTTCGCCAGGCGGTCTGGCTGCGCGACGTCGAGGAGCTCTCGTATGCGGATATCGCGCGTGTGCTGGATGTTCCCCTCGGCACGGTGATGTCACGGATTTCCCGAGGACGCCGGGGCTTGTACGACATGTTGCACGCGCGCCGCGCCGACGCCGAGCGGCGCGTCGCCACACGCTGAGAAACGAGCCACAACGACGATGAGCGACGGGATTCGCAACTGCCGGGACTTCGAGGAACGACTGACGCCGTATGTCGACGGCGACATTCCGACGGATGCGCGCCGCGCGGCGGACTCGCATCTGGCGGGTTGCCCCGAGTGCCGCGACCACGTTCACGCCGAGCGCACGGCCAAAGACGTGCTCCACGATCGGCGCGATGACCTGCGCGGCGTCGCGCCCGAGAGTCTGCGCCGTCGGTGCGCGGCGCAGGCCTACATCCCGGCGCCGTCGCGTGTGCGCCGGTGGTTGCCGCTGTCGCTCGCCGCCACGCTGCTGCTGGCCGTCGCGGCCGTGTTCTTTTCTGGTCTGAACCAGAGCGTTCAGGCGCTTGCTGCCGGCCTGACGCTCGATCACATCAACTGTTTCAAGGGAGCCGCTCCGGCGGCCCCGGCGGTTGTCGACGCGCACGCGGCCGCGGTCTCGTGGCAGCAGTCGCAAGGATGGAGTCTCACGGTTCCGGAAACCGCGCCGGCCGAGGACCTGCGTCTCGTCGACGTTCGACGATGCCTGTCACCCGAAGGGCGCGTCGCGCATCTCATGTATCTGTGGCGCGGTGAGCCGCTGTCGGTCTACGTGCTTCCGCGGACGCTCGGGCGGGCACGCGCGATGGACAGCATGGGACATCAGACGGCGATCTGGTCCGCTCACGGACGCACCTACGCGGTGCTCGCTACCGGCCATCCTCAGGACTTCGATCGCATCGTCGGCTATGTCAAGACACACGCAGAGTGATCAGCAGGATCAGCCCATCATGAAATCGCGTTGGATCATCGCCGGCGCTGCCGCGCTGGCGCTCGCCCTCCTCACGTTGCCGGTGCTCCGCGGCGGCGGCCGTGAACGCCTCGCGCCTGCCGCCGGCGGGACGGCGGAGCGCGCGTCAGGCGGTCAGACGTGCGACGTCGAGTCGGGCAAAGGCAAGCTGGACTTCGTCGTCAGCGACATGCACAAAGCGCCGCTGAAGATGGCCGACTACAAGGGGAAAGTCGTGCTGCTCAATTTCTGGGCGACATGGTGCGGTCCCTGCAAAGAGGAGATTCCCTCGTTCGTCGAGCTGTACGATCAGTACAAGGCGCAAGGTCTCGTCATCGTCGGCGTGTCGATCGACGATGAGCCGGATACGCTGCGTTCGTTCGCGCAAGAGTGGCACATGCGCTATCCGATCGTGCTGATGCAGACGGATGTCGAGGACAGCTACGGACCGTTCTACGGTATCCCGACCTCGTACTTGCTCGCGCGTGATGGATCAATCTGCACGAAGCACATCGGGCCCGCGACGAAGAAGCAGTTCGAACGGGAGATCAAAGCACTCCTCTAGTAACTGGGGCTTCAGCCTTGACCCCCGCTCGTACTCGTCGCTCGTCCCCAGCATCGTCGAGGGGCAGCGACCTCCTCAACCCGCTCCGCTCCGCGCAGGGCGCACCGCGGCCGCCTCTGTAGTACAATCACCTCAATGCTGAAGGGGTTTACGAACGCCCGTCTCGCCTGCGGTTGTCGTCTCGCGTTTCGTGACGGCGTCGAAGGCAGCCCCGTCACCGTAGTCGTCGACGAGAAGGCCCCGATGTGTCCGTTGAGCCTTCACGTCGCCGGTCTGCCGCTGTTCGATTACCGCGAAGCCCTTCGCCCGCCCACACGCCCCGGGCCTCCCGCCGAAGAGGAATACGAAGAAGAAGGCTAGCGGCGAGGATATTGACAGCAGAGGTCAGCCAATCCTGAGGGTCGCCACAAGCGGCAGATGGTCCGAGGCCATCAACGTCTTCCGGGTGCGTGGCATCTCCACCGCGCGCACTTCGACATGCCCTTCGTAGTAGATGTGATCCAGGTGCACGACCGGAAACAGGCCGGGATAGGTGCGCCGCCGCTTCAAGTGCGCGCTGATATCCACGCTCTCGAAGAGGGCTGAGAGCGTTTTCGTCGCGAGCCCGCGCATCCACTCGTTGAAGTCCCCGAGAATGACCTTCGGCCCGCTGATGCGGCGATCGTGGACGAACGAGGCGAGTCGTCCCGCCTGATATCGCCGCTCGAGCACCGCGGTGCCCAGGTGCACGTTGTAGATGTGAAGCACCTGTCCTCCGAGCTCGAGATCCGCGCGTTGACATCCTCGCGGCTCACACGTGCGCCACGACAGGTCGTACTGGCTGTGATGCACGATCGGGTATCGGCTGAGGACGACGTTGCCGAATTGATGGTGACGGAGCGCGCGGACCGGCGCCATTACCCACCCCATCCCGAGTCCGGCGCCGATTTCCTCGGCCTGACCCGCGCCCGCGGGCCCCGCGCCGACGACTTCCTGCAGGGCCACGACGTCCGCATCGATCTCCCGCAAGACGTCGATGATGCGTGCCGCGCTGACACGACGATCCATCCCGCGACAGCGGTGGATGTTGTAGGTTGCTATTCGGACAGTTGTCAATCGATTATTGCTGCCTCTCGAGGATCCAGACGAACGGCCCGACGACCTTTTCCCACAAAGGGCGGCGCCCCCACTGATCGAGCGTGACCTCGTCGCTGGATGCCAGGTCGAGCTCGTAGTCCTGCAACAGCCGGGCCGCAACGGCCGCGTCGCGCATCGCCAGGTTCACCTCATCATTGTGCTCGAACGATCGATTGTCGATGTTCGTGGTGCCGAGCACCGACCACAGGTCGTCCACGATCAGGACCTTCGCGTGGATCATCGCCGGACGATACTCGAAGATGCGGATCCCCGCCCTGAGCAGCTCACGCCACATCCTACGGCTCGCGAGGCGGACCCAGTGCTGGTCGGTTGCGGGGCCGGGGACGATCACCGTGATCGTGATGCCGCGTCTGGCCATGCTGACCAGCGCGCGTCGGAGCGCACGGTCCGGCAGGAAGTACGGCGTGCAGATGCGGAGCACCCGATCGGCTCCCTCGATCAGCAATTGAAAGGTCACGCGCGAGGCGGTCGCGCGATCCGACGGCGAGCTCTTCACCACGAACGCCGTCGTGTCGCCGTGCGGGGCCAGCTCCGGAAAGAAGTCCGGCCCGGTCAGGATCTCGCCGCAGCATTCGAGCCAGTTCTCGGCGGCCACGCCTTGCAGCGCGGCGACCACCGGCCCCTCGATGCGTGCCATCGTGTCGCGCCACGGTCGTGACTGCTTTCCGCGCGGGAACGCCCACCAGTCCGCGACGCCGGCGCCTCCCACGAATGCCGTGGATCCGTCCACGATGAGCAGCTCCCGGTGCGTGCGGTTGTTGATGCGGTAGAGCGAATACCAGCGGACGGCCTGGTACGACTGAATCCGGCAGCCCGCCGCGCGCAGACGCGCGACCGGCTCTCCCCAGAGGTTGGCGCTGCCGAGCGCGTCGACCACGATGGTCACGATGACGCCGCTGCGGGCGCGCGCGCTCAGCGCCTCGATGAACTGCTCGCCGACGCGGCCGTTGTGGAAAATGTAGCACTCCATGTTGACGGATCGCGTGGCGCCGCGAATCGCCTCGAGCATGGCTGCGTAGAAGGTCGGACCATCCGTGAGGATCGTGACGCGATTGCCGTGATGCAGGGCGGCCTGGCAGGTGGACTGGATTGTATAGAGGAAGTCGTGGGCGCTGACCGATGTGCGGCGGGAGAGATGGTACGGGATCGCCGGCGTGAAGAGAAAGACGAGGACGAGCCAGACGAGGAAGACCCCGCCGGCGATCGCCAGCCAGAGCATCAGCGGGCTGTCGCCTGCCGGCCGGATCGGCCGGCCAGTCGAAGGCTGACGGTCACTTTCGCCGCGGCCTCGCCGACATCCAGCCGGGTGGCGGATGCGCGGAATCGCTCGAGGTCCTGCGGCACGCGGCCTTTCGCATCCGAAACCGCCGACGATGCGATGGCGAGGTACGCGCCCGGCGGGAGTCCGCGGAGCTGAAATCGTCCGCTGTCGTCCGTCCGCACCAAGCGCAAGCGCCGCCCGTCGCGGATCCAGAACTGCGGCGCCACCGCAAAGATCAGAACGGGAACATCGGCAGCCGGCCGATCCTGCTCATCGCGGACCTCTCCCGAGAGATCGCTGACGGCATCCACAATCGTCACGCGCACGTCGCTCAGCGGCGCTCCCGCGACGTCGAATGGCTGGTCGGTGATGTCGCGGCCGCGAATCGTCACGCTCTTCACCGTCCACTGATCGCTCAGGCCTTCGACGGCGACGTGATGCACGCCGCGCACGAGGCCACGGATCGCAAACGTTCCGTCCCGCCGCACGCCGCCGGTGAGCGCATCGCCGAAGCCGCTGCCGTCGGTCAGGGGCGCGCGGATCGTCAGCGTCGAGGGCGACGGCGCTCCCGTGCGATGCCTGTTCTCGATGTCGAGCCGGCCGTCGAGCGGCGCGCCTGGCTCGAGCGTCATCGCCACATTCGCGATGTCGCGACCCTCCACCGCCAACCCGAAGGTCGCGAACATCGTGGTGCCGTTCGGCTGGGACTGCGCGCGGGCGCGAATTTGATACCGGCCGGGCGGCACGCGGCCGAACGTGAAGCGGCCATCGGGAAGAATCGTCACATCTTCGGGCGGGACTGCCGCGGTGGACGAGTCGTCGGTCCCTGTCAGCATGACCGCGGCGCTGACGAGCCGCCGCCCGTCCGCGGCCGCCAGCCGGCCGCTGACGCGCGCGGTCGGCTGAGCGGACAGCGGCCACGTCGACAACACCAGAATCAGGAGGGTGACCTTAGACCGCCGACGACGCGGATCACGCGAAGATCCCAAGGGCCGTGGATCACGCGGAAACCCCGGAGGCCGCGGATCACGCGAAAATCCCAGGGGTCGCGGAAGGCGCGGATCAGCGTGCCGCGGATCGCCCGCAAGCATTCGCATATCATAGACCCATGATCACCACGCGCGGTCGCCGCAATCGACGGTCAGCAGGCCGGCGCCAGCTCGTCATGGCGGTTGGCTGCGCGGTTTCGCTGCTGGTGGGCTGCCGCGGGAAGCCGGAACCGATTCGCGTCAATGGCGGGCGCCTGGTGGTCGAGAACCAGACCCGCCAGGAATGGCGCGAGGTGGTCGTGACGGTCAACTCGTACTATCGCGGGGGCTCGTCGTCGCTCGCGCCGGGTGGCCGGCTCGAGACGGCGCTGGCAAACTTCACGACGGGGCTCGGTCAGCGCTTCGATACCAACCGCGAGCGCGTAAGCCGCGTGGAGGTACGGGCGAAGACCGCGAGCGGTGAGCCCGTCGCGATCGACTGGGGCGCAGACAAGTAAGACTGGCGGGGGAGCACATGGCCAAACTCACATCGGAATTCGAAGTCGCTTGCCCGTGTTGTCAGGCCACGCTGGTCATCGACACGAACCTGCGGCGCGTCATCCGCCACAGCGAGCCGCCGTCAGCCGATCGTCCAGAGCTGGACGACGCGGAGCGCATCCTCGCCGCCGAGGCCGCCCGCCGCGAGGCGCTGTTCCAGCAGTCCGTCGCCGCCGAACGCAATCGCGGCGACGCGCTCGCCAAGCGGTTCGAAGAAGCGTTGCGCCAGGCGCGCGAAGAGCCCATTACGAAGCCCACGCGGGATTTTGATCTGGACTGAACGGATTGCGTAATGGGGAATTTGGTGATTTGGTGATTTGGTGGACGGCCGATGACCAGATCCCCAATTCGGCATATTGCCAGTTCCTGAATTACGAAATTACCAAATCACCAAATCACCAATTCCCTGCGGGTATCTCCGTCCATCGCTCGCGTCCGCGGTAGTTCACTGGCTTGCGGCCGTGGACGCGCCAGAACTCCTTGTAGCGACGGCGCAACCGATCGATGCGCGTGTCCGACGACCGGATCGGTCGATGTGGCGCGTCCAGCAGCATGCGCTCGACCTTCCAGACGTTGCGATCCGAGAGGCGCCAGTCGTATCCACCCATCACGCGGAGATCGACGACCGCGTAGCCCGTCACCCGTCCGGTGAAGTCCACGTACGGATCGACATAGCTGAGCGCCAGCGTCCGGGCGGACGGGAAGACGGGCTTTCGTCCGTGGAGGCCCGGATCGCGCGATCGCGCAATCGATCCCCAGCGTCCCCGTGCTGATACACGAAGAGCACATGATCGAGCTCGTCGATCGATTCGAAGCTGAGGACCAGCGGCGGAAATCCGTGCTGCTCGAGGATCACCGCCGCCGAGAGCGCGGCTTCGAGACAATGTGCGCAGCCGTGGCGCACGACGCCGCGAAAGCTTCGCAGCGTGGCGCGTCCCGGTGGCGGCTCGGTGTTGTACGGCAGGCGATTGAGAAATCGCTGTACCGCGAGCGGCGTCGTCAGGCGCCGGATTATGCGACGCTCGGCGGGCGTGAACGCCGAGCGCGCGGGGCGACTACCGTCCGCGGGCATCGCGCAGATCGCTGAGCAGCATCTCGGGAGTCCAGTCGTGTCCGTCGTAGATCTTGATCACGTGTCCGCGTGGATCGAGCACGGCCGTGCGCAGATTATGCGTTAAAGCCTGCGGGGTCATGTGGTCATGAATGACGGACACGCCGAAAGCCGACGTGACCGCCTGGACGTCCGGCGGCGCGCCGGTCAGCAGCGTCCAGATCCGTGGGTCGGCCCCGATTCGTCGGGCATGTGCCTCGAGCACCGCGGGCGTATCGTGCTCGGGATCGAACGAGATCGAAATCAGCCTCGCCGCGCTCGCAAGCGCCGGGTCCGCCAGCACCGCGCGTTGGACGGCCGCGAACTGCCGATCCATCAGCGGACAGAAGTCAGGCATTGGACAGCGCGTGTACACGAACGTGACGGCGACCGCGTGGCCGCGCCAATCGGTCAGGCGTCGTGTCGCCCCGTGTAGATCCTGCAGCGCGTTGTCTGGAACGACGTCGCCGGGCTGGAGGATGCCCGTGAGCGGAGCCGGCGCATCGGCCGGAACCGGCGCGTGTCCCGTCCGCGTGATGGTGGACAGCTTGGGAACTCCGGACACGAAGACGAGCAGTGTGGCGTCGATCACGTCTCCCACGATCAGGTCCTTCGTGATCGCGGGATCGGTGACCTCATATGGCATCGTCATGGCGGGCATGAAGCCCTGAATATCGTCGTGTTTGATGGTGAGCACCAGACGATCGGGTGTCATGGCCGTCACCTGACCGTGCAGCGCGTACGCCTTGGGTTTGGATCCACAGCCCGACAGGACCACGACAATGAGGCCGACGAGCGCGGCCGGAAATCGTAAGCGCGATGCCATTCCGTCCACTGTAAACCGGAGCGGTCTTCGAGCGGAACTGCGGATGAGGTAGTCGAAAACGGAAGGTACGCATCCTGCTATACTCGACCCGGTAGATGAGAGCCCCCGCCGTTGCTTGCGTAGGTCCCGTCACACCTCTCCGCACCGCAAATCGCGTGAGCTTTCCGACAGCGTTCGTCGCGCGCGGCGGCGTGTCGCTTCCATGGGCGCCGGGATCGGCGCGGAGCCCAATCCACCCCGCGCGTTGAGCAGGAGTACGTGACAGCATGGGCAGGAGACTCTACGTCGGAAATCTTCCCTATTCAGCCTCGGAGGATCAGCTGACGGAGCTGTTCAGCCGGGCAGGCAAGGTCGACAACGTGCGCGTGATGCGCGACATGGCCACAGGCCGTGCTCGCGGATTTGCGTTCGTTGAGATGGCTACGGACGAGGAGGCGCAGAAGGCCATCAGCGAATTCCACGAACATCAGATGGAAGGCCGAGCGCTGGTCGTCAACGAGGCGCGTCCGAAGCCTGAAGGCGGCTTTGGCGGCGGTGGTGGTGGCCGTGGCGGACGCGGCGGGGGTGGCGGTGGCCGCTTCGATGATCGCGACTTCAGCGGTGGACGGAGAAAAGAGCCGCGCTGGTAAGTCAGAAGCTAGAACGCTAGATGAAAACGAAAGGGCCGCGTTGTGCGCGGCCCTTTTCATTTACACGGCCCTTTCTCCTTACGCTTTAACGTCCCACTCTGACTCCGAGCTCCTGATCTATTCGTCGACGATCCAGCCGTCGCGCAGGTGAATGATCCGGCTGCCGTACGACGCATTCGTTTCCGAGTGCGTGACCTGCACGATCGTCGTGCCCGTCTCGTTGAGCCGCTTGAACAGCTCCATGATCTCCTTGCCCTGACTGGAGTGCAGGTTGCCGGTCGGCTCGTCCGCCAGGATGATCTTCGGATTCGAGATCACCGCGCGCGCGACGGCCACGAGCTGCTGCTGCCCACCGGAGAGCTGGTTCGGATACAGGTCCTTCTTGCCGACGATCGCGAACTTGTCGAGGATGTCGCAGACCATGCTCTCGCGGTCCGACTTCTTGATGTCGCGATACGAGAGCGGAATGTCGAGATTCTCGTACACCGTGAGGTGATCGAGCAGGTGGTAGCTCTGGAAGACGAAGCCGATGTGCTGCTTGTGCAGCTTGGCGCGGTCCTTCGCGCCGAGCCGATGCACCGGCTGATCGACGAAGTAGTACTCGCCCGTCCAGGCGCTGTCGTGCATGCCGATGATGTGCAGCAGCGTCGACTTGCCGGCCCCTGACGGGCCCATGATCGAGACGAATTCCCCTTCTTTGATGTCCACGTTGATCCGCCGGAGCACGTAGCTGCGGCTGGTGCCGTGGGCGTAGGACTTCTCGATGTTGCGGAGCCCGATGAGCGCGTTCGGCGCCAGGCTGTCGACTTCGACGGCCCCCGCGGGTGCGGGCGTGCTGCGACTGAACAAAGCCATATGGTTTATCCGTTAGACGGGGTCAACGAGTTGATGGTTCTCATTATACATACCGTCGGCGGCGCGGCCCGCAGGGCTATCGGCACCCTGATGTCGATCCCATCTGCGGTCACCGCGGGACGGCCACTGTCGCGATCTGGGATTGCGCGCGGTCTCGACACCGCTCAGCCGTGGCCACAGACACCACAGACGGCGAGCCACAGGCCTGAATTGGTCACGCAGAAGGCACCGCCCGTTACTCGGAGCGGAGCGCCTCGAGCGGATCGACCGCGGTCGCACGCCGCGTCGGCACCCAGCACGCGACGAGCGTCACCATCACGAAGAGGATGCTGGCGCCGGCCAGCGTGGCAGGATCCGTCGGCTGCACGTCGAATAGGAACACCCGCCACACGCGACTCATGGCCAGCGCGACCGCGATGCCGGCGACGAGTCCCCAGCCCACGAGCCGGAAGCCCTCGCCGAACACCAGATTTCTGATATCTCGTCGTCGAGCCCCGATGGCCGAACGAATGGCAATCTCGCGCCGACGGGATGCGACCGACAGCGAGAGCATGCCGTAGATGCCGACGAGCGTGAGGACGATGGCCGCGCCAGAGAAGCCAACGAGTAAACGAGTGGCGAACGTGCGTGACGAGACGGAATCGCGCCTGACCTGATCGAGCGTTCGGACGTTTTCGATCGCGACGGTCGGATCGGTCGCGCGAAGCGCCTGCTGGATCCCGGCGAATGCGGCGCGCGGCTCGCCGTCCGTGCGAACGATCAGATCCTTCGAGAACGCGGACTGTTGCCAGAGCGGCAGATAGACCTCGGGTTCGGCCGCCTGCGTGAGATCGTCGGCCCGGCTGTCGGCGACCACGCCGACGATGTCGGCTGGCGGCCGATCGCGGCCACGAAGCCACAGCTTCTTGCCGATCGCGTTCCCGCTGGGGAAGTAGCGATCGACGAACCGGCGGTTCACGATCGCCACGCTCGGCGCCTTGCGATCGTCGGTGGCGCGGAAGTCGCGTCCGTCCGTGATCGGCTGTTGGAGCAATCCGAAATACCCGGGCGTGACCGAGCGCAGCGGAACGGCTATCTGGTCGGTGGGAGTCACCACCGGATGACCTTCGACCTCGATCAGGCCAGGCCAATTGGTGCCGGTCAGCGGGACGCCCCACGCGAATGCAGCGCTTCGCACGCCAGGGGCGCCTGACACGCGTTCGAGCGCCCGCTGATGGAAGTCCAGCCAGTTGCCCTGCACGGCTGTCACCGTCATCGTGAGCACGTGGTCGGTCGCGAAGCCGGCCGGTACGTTCCACACGTTGCGCATGGTGCGCATCAGGAGGCCGGCACCGACGAGCAGTGCGAGCGTCAAGGCCGTCTGCGCGATCGTCAACGCACGCAGCATCCCACGATCGCCGCGGCTGCCGCTCGCCCGCGGGCCCGCGCTTTTGAGCACGTCGTTCGGATCCAGGCGTGCCGCGCGAACGGCGGGAATGAGGCCGGCGAGAATCGCGGCCGCGATCGCAAGGACGAAACCGGCAGCCGTCACCGGCCAGCCCACCGTCACGGCGTCCATGCGCGGGATCGCGTGAGCCCCCACCGCCCTGAGCACGCGGACGATCGCGATCGCGAGGCCGACGCCCAGCACGCCCCCGACGATCGCCAGGAGGAGGCTCTCGATCGTCACCTGACGGAAGAGCGTCCGGCGCGCGGCGCCCACGGCGATGCGAATCGCGTACTCCTGTTGACGCTGCAGTCCGCGAACGAGAAGCAGAGCGGCCGTGTTGCCGCAGGCGATGAGCAGCACGAGGGCCGCGGCGCCGAGGAGCGGCATGAGGACGCGACGGCCGTCCTGGTTCATCTCCGCGGTCAGCGGCTGGACGACTGGCGTGAAGCCGCCGAGCTCACGATCGCCTTGCGCCTCCCGCGCGACCAGGAGCACGAGCTCCGCCTGCGCATCTCTCGATCGCACACCATCCTTCAGCCGGCCCACCACATTCCAGCCCGGATCGGTGAGACGCTTCGGGTCCGGAGCGACAGGCATCCAGAAGTCGACGGGCGCGTTGACGTCGTAGTTCGGTTCCTTCGATGCGCCCGGCGAGGGAAGGAAGCGCACGTTCGGCGGCATCACCCCGACAATCGTCGGCGGCGTATCCCGCCGGCTCATGCGAACGGTTTTTCCGACGATGTTCGGATCGCCGTTGAAGGTTCGTCTCCAGAGGTCGTATCCGAGAATGATCGTTGGCGGAGCCGTCGGTCCGATTTCGGAATCCAGAAACGTCCGTCCGAGGATCGGCTGCAATCCGACGAGGCGGAAATAGTCTTTCGTGACGACCATGCCCTCGATCGATTCGCTGCCCTGGTCGCGGATCAGGAAATTGAATGTCCAGCCGTACGCGGCGATCGCCTCGAACGTGGAGGCCTGCCGCTGCCACTCCATCCACTGTGCGGGTGCCCAGCCCCTGGCGCTCGAGGACGCCTTTCCGTCTGCGCGCGCCGACGGAATCAGCACGAGGCGATCCGGCTGACGATAGGGTGGCGGCGTCAGCAGGACGCCCTGAATGAGGCTGAACACCGCGGCCGTGGCGCCGATGCCGAGCGCCAGCGGTACGACCGCGATGGCCGTCAGGGCCGGATGTTTCAGCAGCAGCCGTGCGGCCAGGCGGATATCGGAGAGCATGACGTTCATGCTTCAGGTGTTGACGGTGCTTGTCAAGGTGGTTCGGGGTTCGGGGTTCGCGGTTCGGGGTCGGGTTCGGGTTCGGGGTTCGCAGTCGGTTCGGGGTTCGCGGTCGGGTTCCGAGTTCGCGGTTCGTGACTGGTTCCGGCAGGCGCCGAACCCCGAACCAAATCGCCGAGCCACGAACCCCGAAGCATCCACCCCGAACCCGACCCCGAACTGCGAACCCGACGCCGCACCCTGAACCGCGAACCAAACCCCGAACCCCGAACCACGAACCCCGAACCCGACGTGCTATTCCACCCTCAACGCTTCCACAGGCTCCGTCTGCATCGCGCGGCGCGCGGGGAGGTAGCTGGCCAGGAAAGCGACACTCAGCAGCACGCTGCTCATTGCCGTCAGCGTGAGGACGTCGCTGCTGCCCACGCCGAACAGCATCGATCGCAGGCTGCGACCGACGGCCATGGCGCCCACGAGGCCGATCGCGAGGCCAATGCCCGCGAGCGTCAGGCTTTCGCCGACGATGAGCATGAAGATCTCCCGCGCGCCGGCGCCGAGCGCCAGCCGGACGCCGATCTCCTGCGTTCGCTGCGACACGCCGTACGACATCACGCCGTAAATCCCGACCGCGGCCAGCACGAGCGCGAGCCCGGCGAAGATCGCCACCAGCGTCGCGTAGAAGCGCGGCTGGCCGTTCGCTTCCGCCACGATGCCGCTCATCGTTTCGATACCCGAGACGGCGACGGCGGGATCGATGTCCTTCACCGCCTGGCGCAGCGGCTCCGCCAGCGCCATGGGCTCGATGGCCGTCTTGAGGACGACGGACACGCCCGCTTCGGGATTGAGCCAGTACGGCACGTACGCCTCGACTTCACTTGTGCCTCGCGGCCCGCGCACTTGAACGTCGGTGACGATGCCGCTGATCGTCAGCCACGGAGAGTTCCGCTCGAAGCGCATGCGGCGGCCGATTGGATCCTCGGTCGGCCAGAACCGCTTCGCCATGGTTTCGTTGATGACCACGAGCGGTGTGGCTTCGCCGGCGGTGAACAGCCGGCCGCGCTTCAGCGGAATGCCCATCGTCGAGAAATAGTTCGCCGACACGTCCCGGTACCAGGCCACGGGAACGTCAGCGCTGTTGGTCGGCGTGGGCCGGCCTTCGATCTCGAAGCTCGAATCGCTATCGCCGCGGAGCGGGATAACCGACGAGAGCGCCGCCTGCGTCACGCCAGGCAGCGCTCGCGCGCGTTCGAGCACGGTGTCGTAGAACGCGCGGCGCTGCGCGTCGGTCTTGTAGACCGTTGGTGGCGGCAGCACGCTGCCGGTAAGGATGTGATCCGGGTTGAAGCCCAGGTCGGCGCGCTGGAGCGCAATGAATGTTTGCGTCAGCAACGCGCCGCCGACGAGCAGCACGAGCGCGAGCGCCATTTCCGCAACGATGAGCACGCGGCGCGCGCGGCCGCTGCCGTCGCCGGCCTGCCCGCGGCCACCATGCCGGAGCCCCGTCGTGACCCGATCGCGCGCGGTATGAAACGCGGGCACCAGGCCGAACAGCACGCCGGTCGCGAGCGACAGCACGGTCGCGAACACCAGCACGGTGCGATCGATGCCGACGTCTGCAATCCGCGGCGTCCCGGCAGGCGCCATGGCCTTGAGCGCGGAGACACCCCACACACCGAGCAGCGCACCCAGTCCACCACCGATAATCGCCAGCAGGAGGCTTTCGGTGAGCAGTTGCCGAATGATCCTCAGGCGATCGGCGCCGAGCGCGCGTCGCACCGCGATTTCGCGTACCGCGTCCGGTCGCGCGGGCGAGCAGGAGATTCGCCACATTCACGCAGGCAATGAGCAGCACGAATCCGACTGCGCCGAGCAGCATGAGGAGCGCGGGTTTCATCTCACCGACCTGCTGCTCCAGCAGCGGCACCGGATTGATGCCGACGCCGCGATTGGATTGCGGGTACATCTGCTGTAACCGCTGCGCCAGCCTGTCGAGGCCGGTTCGAGCCTGGGCCAGCGACACGCCCGGCTTCAGTCGGCCGATCGTGTGGAACACCGCGACGTTGCGTGCCGGGTTCGTCGGGTTCAGACGCAGCGGCCGCCACATCGCGGCACTGGCGATCAGCGCGGGCTGGAAGGTCTCCGGCATTACGCCGATGACCTCGTGATCCTCGCCGTTTATCGCCACGAGACGACCGATCACGCTCGGGTCGCCTCCAAAGCGACGCGCCCAGATCGAATGGCTCAGGATCACCACCCGATGCGCCCCGGGCACATCGTCTGAATCGCGAAACGTGCGGCCGAGCGCCGGGCGAACACCAAGCACGTCGAAGTACTCGTGGGTAGTCTGCTCGCCAAGAAACGCCTCCGGAAGCGCGCCGCCCGCCAGGCTCGCGCTCCAACCGCGCAGCGAAGTCAACCCGTCGAAGACCGCCGTTTCCGCTTTCCAGTCGAAGTGTTCCGACGGACCCGTCCACTCCGTGGCTGGTCCGCCGTTCGCCCGCATGTCCTGCCAGACCATCACGAGGCGCTCGGGCTGGCTGTAGGGAAGCGGCCTCAAGAGCAGCGCGTTGACGACGCTGAAGATGGCGGTGTTGGCGCCGATGCCGAGCGCCAGCGTGACGAGCGCGACGAGCGTCAGCACCCGCGTCTTCACCATCACGCGGATGGCGTAGCGAACATCTTGCAGGAAGCCTCTGTTCATGGCTGTCTCCACGTTCCGTTTGCGATCCCGCACAGGCGAGCGAAGAGCGTGCCGTCCGCCGATGAGGCAGCTAACTCGCTCTCTCTTCTGCCGTTTGGAGGCATAATGACATCGATGGCTCGCGCGGCTGTTTGTTCGATGCCGAACAGCACGATTCCCATGGTTGAACACCGCGCGACAGGCTTCCGGTCGTCTGAGGCGTCTAAAACGCTATGGTGACGCTCGTTCTCACCGCGACGCTGCTGGCCGCGGGCTTTCAGTCACCGCAGGCTCCCGCGTCATCCCCTGGATCGCCTCCCGCGCCGCCGCCATCCACAGAGCCGGCCGTCAAGGCCGAGGATCTCCCTGTATCGATCGAGCGCATCCAGCGCGCGCTCGCGGCGCCGAAGATGATTGAGCTGAAAGAACAGCATCCGGTCTTCCGGCTCGAGGTGTTCGGCAAGAAGCCCACGATCGAGGACGTGCTCGGCGAGAAGTTCTGGATCGGTCCGACCCCGTACGGCGGGATGACGCACCAGGAATTCATGGACATGGTCACGCCGCAGCTCCTGCAGCCGTACGCGGGCTTCACCGGCAAGTACCTGATCGCCGAAACTGCGTTGACCTTGGCGGAGACGTGGGCGCTCAAAACGGCGATTCGCAAGTTCCGCGACTCGAAGGAGGACCACGAGCGCGAAGCCGCCCGCAAGGAAGTGCTCGACGCGCTGGCCGCGCTCGAGAAGGCTCGCCGCGAGGCCGGCCTTCCAGACAAGTAGCGACTCGACTACTCCTTTCGCTTTGTTCCTGTCCCCGCCGCCGTGGGTGAGGCCGCACCGCGGGCACTTGGTGGGCGGCAGCGCGTTGTCCACGAAGTGATCGACCGGCTGCAGCGTCTTCAGATACGCGAAGATGTCCTTCAGATCCTGGTCGGTCATCTGCCTGTAGATGGCCGTCGGCATCATCGCGTCGAGCGTGCGCGACCGCACCCTGCCGGTGCGAATCGTTTCAATGAACAGGTCTTCCGTATAGTACGGGATCCCGTTCACCGCGGGTGTCAGGTTCGCGCTCGCGACGGTCGGGCGTCCCTCGAACGGCATCAGCGTGCCGCCCGCGAAATCCATTCCCTTTGGTCCGTTTCCCTGACCGTCCCGTGTCGAGTGACAGTCGGCGCAGATCGCCATATTGGCGATGTACTCACCGCGCTTGGCGGAGGTGGACAGGTCGGGCGTCACGGGAGTCGTGATCGGCTGCGGCGCTCCGTTGATGAGCCGGTTGAGCGGAAAGGGGACCGCGCTCGGCGGCAGTGGATTCCGGATCGGTGGCAGCGATCGGAGGTACACGACGATCGACGCGAGATCCTCGTCCGAGAGGTGACGGAATTTCTGGTAAGGCATGATCGGGAACAGCGTCCGGCCGTCGTGGCTGATGCCTTCCCTGATCGCCCGCGCCAGCATGTCGTCGGTCCAGGTGCCGATGCCAGTCTCGGGATCCGGCGTCAGGTTCGGCGCTGTGAGGAAGGGCACGTCGTCGGGAGCAAACGATCGTCCGGCGAACGCCTTGCCCTCGACCACCTTGAGTCCGCCGCCGCTCGTATCGAGTGGCGAGTGGCACAGGACGCAGGGGGCCTGTCCGGTTTCTGACAGATACCGCCCACGGTCCATTCGTGCCGCCGTCCGTTCGAACGTCCGGTTCGTGAGCGGCCGCATCCTTGGCCCGATCACGGCGCGCATACCGAAGATCGACGGCACGGCCACGACGAGCAACACGACAATCAGGCACAGTCCGACCAGGAGTCTCTTCGTCCACCGCGGCATCTCTCGTTGACCTCGTGGTTACCGGCGGGCGCTGCCCACCGGCTTCAGGAATTGTTCGATGGCGTCAATCGTTCTCGGTACGCCGGCCGAGAGGTTTTCGACGCCAGTGGCAGTCAGCAGAAACGAATCTTCCACACGTACGCCGATGTCCTTATACTTCTGGACCGCGGCGCGTACCTTGTCGATGAATGCCTGGTTCTCCGAAGTCTTGGGCAGGTTGTCGAGCGCCGCTTCGCGAATGTAGATGCCCGGCTCGATCGTGAACGCCATCCCGGGCTGCAGCGGCGTCGTCCGCGTACCGACGTCGTGCACGTCCATGCCGATCCAGTGCGACACCCCGTGGGTCGCCCAGACCTTGAACTGGGTGCCGGTGGCCTCGGTGACGAGTCCCAGCTTCATCAGGCCCGCCCGGAGAACATCGTCACACGCCGTCTGAATGTCGGCGGGCTTGTTGCCGGCCTTGGCCGCGGCAATGCCTGCCTCCTGCGCGGCCAGGACGATCTGGTAGATGTCGCGCTCGGCGCCGCTGAAACGGCCGCTCACCGGATAGGTGCGCGTGATGTCGCCTGTCAACCCCTGGTAGTTCGCCGCCGCGTCCACCAGCAGGAACTCGCCGGCCTGCATCTGCCGGCTCGATCGCTGGTAGTGGAGGATCGTCGCGTTGGGTCCGCTGCCGACAATCGACGGATAGCCCCAGCTCATGGCGCCGTTGCGTAGATAGACTTCTTCAATCGCCGCCTCGACCTCGTACTCCCACTTGCCCGGGCCGGCGGCGCGCATGCCCGCCTTGTGGGCGTCCGCCGAAATCGCGACGCTCTTTCTGAGGATGGCCTGTTCGTACGGCGTCTTGATCAGGCGAAGCGATGCGAGCACGGGCGTGGCGTCCTTGACGTCGATGCCGAAGAATCGATCGCGCATGCGTGCGCCAAACTCGCGCGCGAGTCCCGGGGTGTCGCTCAGAGTCCGCTGCGGCTCGAGCAGCAGCGCGAGGCGGGCGCGGGCCTGACCCAGCGCCTCGAAGAAGGCGTGTCCCTCGTCCGACGACACGGTCGCTCCGCCCTGGCCCGAAAGAATGCCCGCGACAAACGGTTCGAACTGATTGCCGGTCAGCACCGTTTCAATCCCGGTCTGCTCGGATGCCTCGGCGGGCGTGAGGCTGTGCCCGTTCCAGTGCTCGCGCCGCGCGTCCGCTTCGCGCACGAACAGGATCTCGCGCTTCGTCCGGTTGCCGGGCATGAGGACAAGGATGGTGTCCGGCTGGTCGAGCCCGGTGAGGTACAGGAGATTGCTGTCCTGACGATACTCGTAGTCGACGTCGAGCGAATACACCCGAGACGGGGCGCTCCAGAAAATGGCGATGGAGTCGGCCCCGAGCATGTCCATGGCGCGTGTCCGGCGCTGTTTCAGGTCGTCCTGCAGCGGTCCGGCAGAGGCCGCCCGAAGGGCAATCAGGCAGACACACCACGCGAAACACACGATCCGAAAGGACTTCTTGTGCATGGAGCGCCGATTTTACATCAGGCCCGGCGATCTCAGCCGTCCCGCCTGCAGCCCCGGCCGGGCGCCACTCGCCGCCCGCGCGGAGGCGTTCGCCGGAAAGGAGGAGCACTGCCTGCGGAACCCCCGTATCTTGACGGTGGAAGGACACACGATGACTGCCAGACTTGTTCTTCAACTGAATGCGGCGGTTGGGATTACCAGCAGTGTCGTGGCGGGTGCAACGATGTGGCTGGTGCTGACACGGCCGGCGGAGGTCGCCTTCGCGGTCGCCAATCATGAATACGGCGCGATGGCGCTGGCAATCGGGCAACAGCTCGGGAGCTGGCTCCAGACGCTGCTTCGGTTCCTGTGAGCAGGGAGCTCGACATGGACGTGAGCACCGGAAAACAGCCCGAGCCGACCGGCCCCGTCCACACGGGACGCGTCGCCGCGGGTGCCATCATCATGACCATGGGTGTGGTGATGCTGCTCGATCGAAGCGAGCTGCTCGGCGACAACCTCTGGCACGCGTTTCCCGGCTTCATCCTGATCGCCTTGGGTCTGGTGAGCCTGGCCAACACCAACTACGACTGCAAGGGGCGCCGTCAGAGCCCGCTGAACGGGGTGTGGCTGATTTTCATCGGCTCGTGGCTCACCATGAACTTCCTGCACCTGTTCGGATTCAACTGGATCAACTCGTGGCCGCTCGTGATCGTCGCGGGCGGCACGATGATCGTGCTGAAGGAAGTGTTTCCGGGACTGCGTGAGGAACGCGGGAAGGCAAGGGACTGAGATGGCGACTCCACTCCGCGAACCGAACGAGGGCTGGCCGCCCGGCGCGCCGCCAACGGTCCGTCCGCGCCCGCGCTTCACGCCCCAGGCGCTCTTCGGCCTGATCGTGATCATCGTCGGCGTGCTGTTCACGCTCGACAACCTCGAACTGATCGACGCGACCGAGTATCTGCAGTACTGGCCAGCGGGGCTCGTCGCCGTGGGTCTGCTCAAGTTGTGGCACGTCCGGTCCGGACAGGGTGCCGCGGGTGGCCTGTTCCTGGTCGGCCTCGGCAGCTGGATGCTCCTCGAACGCATCGTGGCGATCCAGATCAGGATTCACGACCTGTGGCCGTTGTTTTTCGTGTTCCTTGGCGGCTACATGGTGTGGAAGGGACTCCGGGGCCCCCGCTCCGTCAGCCAGCCGGAGAGCCACGATCGCCTGAGCGGGCTCGCGATCCTGTCGGCGGTCGTCCGGCGCAACTCGTCCCAGGCGTTCGAAGGCGGCGATCTGACGGCGATTCTCGGCGGATGCGAGATCGATCTGCGGAAAGCGTCGATTTCCGGCGAAGCCGTCATGGATCTGTTCGCGTTCTGGGGCGGGATCGAGATTCGCGTGCCGGAAGACTGGACCATCGATCCCCGCGTGACGCCGCTGATGGGCGGCTTCGAAGACAAGACCCACCAGGTTCAACCCGTGGACTCCAAGCGCCTCGTCCTGCGCGGCTTCGCGATCATGGGCGGCATCGTCATCAAGAACTGATCGGTCATGCATCCCATCCTGGCGAGCCCCGGGCGGGTTGCCGTCTACGTCGCGATCTGGCTGCCGCTGGGCCTCCTGCTCGCGGCGCTCCTCGCGCTGCAGGGCGTGTTCCCTTTGAGCGTGGCGATCAGCTTCGCGCTGCCGCTCTCGGTTGCGTACGGGCTCCTTTGCCTGTCGGCGTGGTACGCGAGCCGCGGACTCCCGGTCGAACGTGCCGAACCGTTCCTCGTGATCGCCACCGCGTGCGCCGCCGCGTTCGTGTCGAGCGCGTTGTGGCTGCTCGCCGCACGCGGCTGGCTCGGCGTCCTCGCCTCGTTCGGTCCGTGGGGAAACATCGCGATCGGATTCAGGCGCGCGGCTCCGACGTTGTTCGCGTTCGGGTTTCTCCTCTATCTGCTGGCGATGGCGATGAGCTACATGGCGGGCGCGTTCGAATCGTCGCGCGATGCCGAGCGCCGGGGGCTCGAGCTGCAGGTGATGGCGCGCGAGGCCGAGCTGCGCGCGCTGCGCGCGCAGATCGATCCGCACTTCCTCTTCAACAGCCTGCAGTCGATCAGCGCGCTGACCACGGTCGACCCTGCCGCGGCGAGGCGGATGTGCCTGCTGCTCGCGGACTTTCTGCGCGATACGCTGTCGCTCGGCGCGCGGGAGCGGATCCCGCTGCCGAGCGAGATCGCCCTCGCCACGCGATTTCTCGCAATCGAGCAGGTTCGCTTCGGCGAGCGGCTCCAGGTGGACGCGACGGCGAGCAGCGGCTGCGAGACGTGCCTGGTGCCGCCCCTCGTCCTGCAGCCGCTCGTAGAAAATGCCGTCACGCACGGCGTCGCGCACCTCATCGAGGGAGGGATCGTGCGAATCCGCGTCACGGGCAGCGCCTCGAGGTTGACCATCACCATCGACAATCCGTCCGATCCTGCGCGGCCGGCCGGGCGCGGGACCGGCCTGGGCTTGAAGAACGTGCGCGAGCGGCTTCGGCGTCTCTACGGGACCGAAGCGGCGCTGCGTGCCGACGAAGCAGACGGCCGCTTCACGGTCAGGCTCGACCTGCCGATCGAGACGGAACAGACGGCGCCGGCGCAGACGGATCAGATTCACGCGAGAATGGAGCTATGACGCCGCTTCGCCTCGTGATCGTGGACGACGAGGCGCTGGCCCGCGCGGTCGTGCGCGAGTACGCCAGCGCCGACCCCTCGCTCGAGATCCTGGCGGAATGCGCCAACGGATTCGACGCCGTCAAGGCGGTTGCCGAGCACAAGCCGGACCTCGTCCTGCTCGACGTGCAGATGCCCAAGCTCGATGGCTTCGAAGTGCTGGAGCTGATCGGCACCGACCAGATCGTCGTCTTCATCACCGCGTACGATCAATATGCGCTGCGCGCGTTCGACGTCCACGCGGTGGATTACCTGCTGAAGCCGTTCAGCGCCGAGCGGTTTCAGGAAGCGATGGCCCGGGTGCGCGAACGGCTGCAGGCAAGAGCCGCGGCGGCGCCGGACGTCGCGGCGCTGGTCCGCGACGCGAAGCCACGTACCGGCCCGGCCGAGCGCGTGCTGATCCGCGACGGTGCGAACGTGCACGTGCTCCCGGTGGATGCGATCGATTACGTCGAAGCGCAGGACGACTACGTGGCGTTCAAGTCCGACGGGAAACAATACCTGAAGGATCAGACGCTGGCCGCCGTCGAAGCGACGATGGACCCGTCACGCTTCGTCAGGATCCATCGCTCGTATCTGCTCAACATCGACCGCATCGCGAAAGTCGAGCTGTACGCGAAGGACAGCCGGATTGCCATCCTGAGAGACGGCACGCGTCTGCCGGTCAGCCGCGCCGGCTACGCGCGGCTGTCGGAGCTGTTGTAGACGACTACTGACCTTGCGCGGCGACATAGGCCGCGATGTCGAGCATGTCGTCCTGGGTGAGATTCTCGAGAACGGGTTTCATCAACGGCGACCAGAGACCCTTTCGCGTGCCCTGCTGGATGTCCCAGAGCTGCCGCATGATGTAGCTCGGCGACCGACCCGCGATCGCCGGCACCGGACCGAGGCCGTTCAGGTCCAGCCCGTGACACGTGCTGCACGGCGTCGTCTTGCCGCCGCCGCTCGCGACGAGCGCGGCGCCCCGTTTCAGGCTTCCCGGCGGAACGTAGGCGATGAAGCCGGACCGCGGGTCGCGAAGCTCGAACCGCTCCACGTCCTCGGGCGCTTCGATGATCCGGTTGCCGATCGGTTCCGTCTCGGTGCCGGGAAGCGGCAGGAACACGTTGCCGGCCAGACGCGTGCGCGGCACCGTTGCCGACTCGCGCACCGTGATCCACCGCGTCCACTTCATCGACGAGAAGTAGGTCGCGGCCTGCATGATCTCGTCGTCGGTCATGTCGGTTGCCGCTTCGATCATCTGCGCCGTGTTCGTCTTGCGCGGGTCGGCGCTCGCACGCAGGCCCCGCTTGAAGTCGATCAGCTGCTGCACGATGTAGGCGTAGGGCTGTCCGGCGACGGGCGCGTTCTCGGGGCGGCCCTTGCCGTTCGGCATGTGGCACATCGCGCATCCGCGCACGTGGGGTTGGCGGCCGTGGACGACGACGGCGGGCATGGGCGGATGGTCGTCGGGAAACCAGTCGCCGGCGTCCCAGTAGTCACGAATGTGCGCCAGCGTGAACTCCTGTGTGCTGCCGGGCACGTGCTTGAGCGACGTGTCCGGCTGTCGAGGAGCGTCGCCTCCCGGTGCCTGCGGGCGCGGGGTCTGGACGGGATCGGACGGCGACACGCCGTAGGCCCACGCGGGAGACGCGGCTGTTTGTGCGCCGACGCTCACGCGAATCGCCAGAACAGAAAAAACGACAGACCGATGAGACCAACGACTCTGTGCATGGGCTTACTTGTATCACGCCGGTTTCGCCTCATGGCTCACAAGCTGTACATCACGCGAACGTGTGAAGAAAATGCGTCAGCGACATCCGGTGTCAGCTGGCGCCCGGAGACGCGCAACTCGCGCAGCCGCGGCAGCCGCGCGAGACGCACAACCCCGGCATTGGTCAGGCCGTGACAGACATCGAACGTGATCCGCTCGAGGCGAGTCCATCCCCGACAGCCGCGTAGGCGTGCGGTCGGTGATGGTCGTGTCGCTGTTGAAGTAGTACGAGAGATTCGTGAGTCCCGAGATGTGCTCGGTGGCCGCGTCGGTCGTCTCGCGGCAGTACATGAGGATGAGCGACTCGAGCGCTGCGCACTTCCCGATGTGGCGGTTGCCGGCGTCCGGCACGTCCATCGGCATCAGCTCCCGCAGCGCTGGGATGCCGGCAGCGCCGAGAGTCCAACCTCGTCCACGTTCAGGCAGCTCACCGAGAGGCCGCGCAATGCCGGCATCCGCGCGAGTGCCAGGAAGCCTTGACATCCCCCGGGTGATGAACTAAATATCCAGTTAGTTAGATCATGCGGGCGACATCGACGGGCGATCGCATCCGGGCGGGCGGCCGCAGCGCGGCGCGCTCGCGAGCCAGGCTCTTCGCGGCGGCCGCCGCCGAGTTCGCCGCGCGCGGCTATGCCGGCGCGAACGTCGATCGCATCGCCCGCACGGCCCGCCTCAACAAGGCGATGATCTACTACCACTTCCGCAGCAAGGCCGCGCTCTATCGCGAAATCCTCCGCGACATGTTCGAGGCCGTGGGCACCCGCGTGAAAGAGGTCGCGGCGTCCAGCCTCACGCCCGAGGAGAAGATCCGCGGCTTCATCGACGCGATCGCGCTCGAAGGAGAAGCCCGGCCGCACTTCCCACGCATGTGGCTCCGCGAGATTGCCGAGGGGGCCGAGCACGTGGACACGGACACGCTTCGGTACGCGCGCGACGTGCTCGCGACGCTCGGCGCCATCATCGACGAAGGGCGTCGCGCCGGTCGGTTCCAGCCGGCGAATCCTCTCCTGATTCACGCGGGCATCATCGCGCCGCTCATGTTCTTCCTTGCGACGCCGCCGGTACGCCGCAAGCTGGATCGGATTGGGGCGCGCGGCGTCGGAAAGATTTCGCGCGCAGAGGCAGTCGCGCACATCCAGCGCGTGACGCTCGCCGTACTCGAAGGACGCATTGCATGACGCCATCGACCGCACGTCTGCTCAGGATCGCTGTCGTTCTCGCGCTGGCCGCTGCAGCCGCCGCCTGTCGAACGCGCGCCGACGGGGGCGCCGCGCGGGCCACAGGCTACGTCGAGGCGACGGACGTCCGCGTCGCGCCCGAAGTCGGCGGGCGCGTGCTCGACATCGCGTTCGCCGAGGGCGATCGCGTCGCGGCGGGTGCCACGTTGGCGCGAATCGACACGCGCGATACGGAGATCGCCATGCGTCGCGCCACCGCTGACCGTCAGCAGATGGACGCGCAGCTGAGGCTGCTGCAGGCGGGGTCGCGGCCGGAAGACATCCGCCAGGCCGCGTCGCAGCTCCAATCGGCGCAAGCCGACGTCCGCGCGGCGCAAGCGGAGCTCAGCGCGGCGAGCGCCGACGTCGAGCGCTTCGAGTCGCTCCTCCGCGCCAACGCCGGCTCGGTCAAGCAGCGCGACGACGCGGTGACGAGACGGGATGTCGCCGCGGCACGGCAACACGCTGCGGAAGATCGCGCGCAGGCGGCAGCCGACAACCTCGCGCGCCTCAGGGCCGGCGCCAGGCCGCAGGAGATTGAAGCGGCACGCGCGCGCGTCGCCGCGGTCGATGCGCAGATGGCCTCCCTGCAGAAGAGCCTCGGCGATACCGTCGTCAAAGCGCCGGTCGGCGGCATTGTCACGTCGAAATTGATCGACGCCGGCGAAATGGCGGGCGCGCACGTCCCGATTGTCGTCATCACCGATCTGGATCATGCCTGGGCGAACGTGTACGTCGACGAGCCGGTCGTGCCGCAGCTCAAAATCGGCCAGCCCGCGGTCCTGATTACGGATGCCGGGCAGCGCCTCGACGGATCGATCACGTTCATCTCTCCAAAGGCGGAGTTCACGCCGCGGAACGTGCAGACGGCGGAAGAGCGCTCGAAGCTCGTCTACCGCATCAAGGTCACGGCGGACAACCGCAACGGCGTGTTGAAGCCGGGCATGCCGGTCGAGGCGGAGCTCACGGCCGTGAAGGCGCCGCAATGAACGAGATCATGGTGCGCCTCGACGGCGTGACGAAGCGTTACGGTCGCGTCACCGCGATCGACGCGCTGACGCTGGACGTCCGGCAGGGCGAGATGTTCGGGTTGATCGGTCCCGACGGTGCCGGCAAGACGACGACGATTCGCGTGATAGGCGGGCTGCTGCGGCCCGACGCCGGGCGCGTCGAGGTCCAGGGCCGCGACCCGGTCGCCGATCGCCGCGCGACGACCGCCGCCGTCGGATATCTGTCGCAGCGTTTCAGCCTGTACGGCGACCTGAGCATCGACGAGAACATCGCGTTCTTCGCGGAGATTCACGGCGTCCGTCACTTCGAGCCGGCGCGCGACCGGCTGCTGGAGATGACCCAGTTGATCCCGTTCCGCACCCGCCGCGCCGATCGTCTCTCGGGCGGCATGAAGCAGAAGCTCGCGCTCGCCTGCACGCTCGTGCACGAGCCGAAAGTCCTCTTGCTCGACGAGCCAACGACCGGGGTCGATCCCGTGTCGCGGCGCGAGTTCTGGAAGCTGCTCGCCGAATTCCTCGGTCGCGGTCTCACGATCCTGATGGCGACCCCCTATCTCGACGAGGCGGAGCGCTGCACGCGCGTGGCGCTCCTGCACGACGGCCACCTGCTCGCGCTCGACCGGCCGTCCACGTTGCAGGACATGCTGCGCGGTCAGCTGCTGGAAGTGATCACGGCGACGCCGCGCCCGCCCGTTGATGCCCTGGCTCGCGTGAAGGGCGTGGCGGACGTGCAGTCGTTCGGCGACAGAGCGCACGTCCGGCTCCAGGGGTTGAGCCAGGCCGTCGGCGTGGACGCGCTGACCGCGGCGCTTCGTGCCGAGGGCATCACGGTGACGAGCGTGCGCCCGATCGCCCCGTCGCTCGAGGACGTGTTCATCGAGCTGATTAGTCCGAGGTCCCAGGATCGAGGGTCGAGGTCCGTCGGTCGTCGACCCTCGCCAGTAGAGACGTTTATGAAACGCACACTCCCCATCATCATCGGTCGATCGTTGGCGGTGGCTGGCCGGCGCTGGCGCAAACGACGACGCCAACCGTGCCGCCGGTGCCGGTGACGCTCGACGAGGCGCATTGCGCAGGGACTAGCCAACAGCCGGCGCCTTGCCGAGATCGAGGCGCGCGTCGACGCCGCAGGGTTCGTGGTCGAGCAGCGCGCGACCGGGGATCGTCCGGACGTGGCGTTTCTCGGCGGCTACACCCGGACGAACCACGTGGACGTGTTCGCGATCGATTTTCCGTTGCGCCCGTCACAGGTCGTCTATCCCGACATCCCCGACAACTTCCGCACCCGGCTGGATCTTCGCTGGCCGATCTACTCGTCCGGCCGCGTCGACGCGCTCGAGCGCGCCGCACAGGCGGAAAAGAACGCGGTCGGCGAGGAGCTCGAGAGCGCGCGGAGCGATCTGCGCCTCGAAATCACCCGCGCGTTCTGGGCGCTCGTCACCGCGCGGGAAACGGAATCCGTCCTCTCGCGGTCGCTCGACGCCATCAACGCCCAGGTGAAGGATCTGCGCAGCCGCTTCAGCTCCGGGCTGATCCCCCCCAACGACGTGTCGTCGGCGGAGGCGCAGGCCTCACGGCAGCAGGTGCTGGCGATCGAAGCCGCGAACGCGCGCGGCATCGCAGAAGCCGATCTGCGCCGCTTGACCGGGATCGAAACGGCGGGCCGGCTGGAGCCACGCGAAAATCTCACGCTGCCGGCGCCCGCATCGCCCGAGACGCCAGCAAGCGCCCGCGTCGATGCGCTGATTGCCGACGCCTTGAAGGGACGCGCCGAACGGAGGGCGCTCGAGGACCGTGTCTCGTCGGCCGAGGACCGCGCGCAGGCGTCTCGAGCATCGGGCCGTCCGCAGGTGGCGCTTGGTGCGGGCTACGACTACGCGCGGCCGAATCCGCACATCTTTCCCAGAAGCGGCGACTGGAAGACGTCATGGGACGTGTCCATCGACGTCTCGTGGTCTCTGTGGGACAGCGGCCGCCGCGGGGCGGAGCAGGGAGAAGCGCTCGCGAACGCGCGCGCACTCAACGCGCGGATCGGGGACTTCGATCGCCAGGTCACCTTCGAGGTCCGGCAGCGGACGCTGCAGCTGGACTCCAGCCGGGCGGCCGTCACCGCCACCGACGACGAAGTCCGCGCCGCTCTCGAAGCCGAGCGCGTGGTCGGAGAGCGGTACCGCGTGGGAGTGGCGACGCCGACCGACGTGCTCGACGCGCAGGTGGCGCGCCTGCAGGCCGAGCTCGATCGCACCCGGGCGATCGCGAACGTCCGGCTGGCCGAGGCGCAGCTGCAGCGGGCGCTGGGGCGGTGAACATGTCGAAGGGCCCGTGACGTCCGATGGACACGACACGAGACGCATCACGAGGCTGATGCAGAACACCTCCACAGACGCCATCGTCGTTCGGCATCTGGTGCGCCGGTTCGGCCAGTTCCTGGCCGTCAACGATGTGAGCTTCGACGTCCGCCGCGGCGAGATCTTCGGGTTTCTCGGCAGCAACGGGGCGGGGAAGTCCACCACGATCCGCATGCTCTGCGGCCTGCTGAAGCCGACGTCCGGCTCGGCAACCGTCGGCGGTGTGGACGTGACCGCCGATCCGGAAGGCGTCAAGCGGCGGATCGGCTACATGTCGCAGCGATTCTCGTTGTACGAGCTGCTGACGGTCGATCAGAACATCCAGTTCTTCGGCGGCGTCTACGGATTGAACGAGCCCGAAGCTTGCCGAACGCCGGACATTCGCGATCGAGATGGCCGGCCTGGCGGGCCGCGAGGACACGCTGGCGCGCGACCTGGCGGGCGGATGGCGGCAGCGCCTCGCGCTCGGGTGCGCGATCCTCCACGAACCCGCGATCCTCTTTCTCGACGAGCCGACCGGCGGCGTCGACCCGCTCTCGCGACGCCAGTTCTGGCGTCTGATCGACGCGCTGTCCAACGCCGGCGTGACGGTGCTCGTGACGACGCACTATCTCGACGAGGCGGAGCGATGTCATCGCGTGGCGTTGATCCATGCCGGACGGCTCGCGGCCATCGGGACCACCAGCGAGATGAAGCAGGTATTTGCCGGCCGTCCGATTCTCGAGATCCGTGCCGACAAGCCGGTGGACGCGATGCGGCTGCTCGACGCGATGCCGCAGGTCGAGAAGACCAGCCTCTTCGGGACCGCCGTGCACGCCGTCCTTCGTGACGCATCGACGCCGCCGGAGGAGATTGCCGCTCGCCTGTCCGCCGCCGGCCTGGTCGTGGAGAGCCTCGACCGCGTCGCGCCGTCGCTCGAGGACGTCTTCCTCGACGTGATCGATCGCGCAGGGACAGCCGCATGAGGAAGGCGCTCGCGGTCTATCGCAAGGAGCTGCGGCAGATCGCGCGCGATCGGCGGACGCTGCTGATTCTCGTCTTCGTGCCCGCGTTCTTCCTCCTGCTCTACGGCTACGCCCTGAACTGGGACATCCGGCACATCGCGCTTGCCGTGCAGGACCGGGATGGCACGCCCGAGAGCCGCGCCCTCGTCTCGGCGTTCGTCAACTCGAGCTATTTCGACCGCGCGGCCGACGCGTATTCGCCCGCGGCGCTGGATCGCCTGCTCGACACCAACGAGGCGCGCGCGGTGCTCGTGATTCCCGAAGGATTCGCACGCGACCTGATTCGCGGCCTCAGCCCGCAGGTGCAGGTGATTGTCAGCGGCGACAACGCGAACACCGCGACCACCGTCATGGGCTACGCCACCACGATTGTCCGCAGCGCCGGCGCGTCAGCGGACACCCTCCGGGCGGCGCCACAGGCGCCAGCCGTGACCGTCGAGCCGCGCATCTGGTACAACCCCGAGCTTCGCAGCACGCTGTTTCTCGTCCCCGGGCTGATCGCCTACATCCTGATGATCACCGCCGTGATCTCGACGGCGGTCTCGATCGTGCGCGAGAAGGAGGTCGGAACGATCGAGCAGGTGCGCATGGCGCCGATCGGGACGTTCTCGTTCGTAGTCGGCAAGAGCATCCCGTACTTTCTGATTTCACTGGTGTCGGCGGCACTGATCATCCTGGCCGCGATGCTGCTCTTCGGCCTTCCCATGCGCGGCAACTGGCTGTCGCTGCTGGTGGCGCTCTCGTTGTTCATCGCCGGCGCGCTCGGGACCGGCCTCCTGATCTCGACCGTGGCCGAGACGCAACAAGTGGCGTTCCAGGCCGCCATGCTCTCCTCGTTCCTGCCGACGCTGATGCTGTCCGGCTTCATCTTTCCGATCTCGAGCATGCCCGCGGCGCTCCAGGCGGTGACCTACATCGTGCCCGCGCGGTACTTTCTGATTGCGCTTCGAGGCATCGTCCTGAAAGGCACGGCGCTCTGGCTGCTGTGGCCGCAGATGATGGCGCTCTCGCTCTACGCGCTCATCATGCTGACGCTCGCGTCCGTGAGGCTCGCGCGGGAGGCGCGCTGACATGCAGCGCCTTCGCTGTCTCATTCGCAAGGAATTTCTCGAGCTCCGGCAGAATCCGCGCCTGTTCGGCATCGTCATCGTCGCGCCGATCATCCAGTTGACGCTGCTGGGGTACGCGGCGACGACGGACGTGAAAGACGTGCCGGTGGTTGTCGCGGACGGCGACCGCACGCCGGAAAGCCGGACGTTGATCGCACGATTTGACGCCTCCGTCAATTTCACCGTCGTGGATACCGTCACGACCGTGCAGGAGGTCGATCCGTATCTTGCAACGCGGCCGTGCCTGGATTGCGCTGGATATTCCGCCCGGCTACGGGCGGGCCGTCCATCGAGGAGAGCCGGTCGCGCTGCAGGTGCTTGCCGACGGCACCGATTCGAACTCGACGACCGTCGCGCTTGGCTACGCGACGGCGCTGGTCGGCGAGTACGCGCAGGAGGTCATGGCGCGCAGCCGGCGTGTCGACGATCGACTCGCGACCCTCGATCATCGATTCCAGGATTCGGGTCTGGTTCAACCCCCAGCTCGAGAGCCGGTTCTTCATGATCCCCGGCGTGCTGGCCCTGCTGCTCTTGCTCGTGACCGCCAACCTCGCTGCCATGGCCATCGTGCGCGAAAAGGAGCTGGGCACGCTCGAGCAGCTGAACGTGACTCCGCTCAGACGCTGGGAGCTGATCGTCGGAAAGCTGCTGCCGTACGGCGTCATCGCGCTCATCGACGTCCTGCTGGTGACGGCTGTCGCGGTGTTCTGGTTCGAAGTGCCGTTGCGCGGCAGTTTCTGGCTGCTCCTCGTGATGAGCCTTCTCTACGTCCTCTGCACGCTCGGCCTCGGCCTGTTCATCTCGACGGTGTCCGACACGCAGCAGCAGGCGATGATGACCGCGACGTTCTTCTTCCTGACGCCGATGATCTATCTGTCGGGGTTCATCTTCCCGATCGAGAACATGCCCCAGGTCATCCAGTACGCCACGTATCTGATCCCTCTCCGCTACTTTCTGGTGATCGTCCGGGGCATCTTCCTCAAAGGCATCGGCCTGGAGCTGTTGTGGCCGCAGGCCGCCGCCATGACCGCCTGGGGTCTCGTCGTCCTCGCGCTCGCTGTTGCCAGGTCACGCAAGACGACGGCGTAACACGCTCGGATTGGCGATTGCAGATTGCAGATTGCCGATTGAATGGAGCTGGCATTGACGATTGGAATGACGAAGTGGCGATTGACCAATCCGAATCCCCGGTCCCAATCGCCATTTCTTAATCGGCAGTCTGCAATCTGCAATCGCCAATGTAGGATCTTGCGTGCGTGTCCTGCTCGTGGAGGACGATCGGACCATCGGCGACTTCGTCGAGAAGGGGCTGCGCGAGGCGGGGTTTGCCGTCGACCGGGCGTTTGACGGGACGAGCGGCCTCGAACGGGCGATGGCCGACGCATTCGATGTCGCCATCGTCGACGTGATGCTGCCGGGGGTCGACGGCCTGGCGCTCATCGACACGCTGCGCGCCCGCGCCGTGCGCACGCCGGTCCTGATTCTGAGCGCACGCCGATCCGTGGACGACCGCGTGCGCGGTCTACAGGCCGGCGGCGACGACTACCTGACGAAGCCGTTCGCCTTCGCGGAGCTGCTGGCACGCGTGCAGGCGTTGATTCGCCGCGCGGGCGGCGCGGCCGAGCCGACGCGGCTGACCACGGGCGACCTCTCGCTCGACCTGTTGACGCGGAAGGTCCTCCGCCGCGGGCAGCCGATCGAGCTGCGCCCGCGAGAATTCGCGCTGCTCGAGTACCTGATGCGCAATGCCGGCAAGGTGCTCTCCAAGACCATGATCCTGTCTCACGTGTGGGGCTACAGCTTCGATCCCAACACCAACGTGGTCGACGTGCTGGTCTCGCGCCTGCGCGACAAGATCGACCGTCCGTTCGAGACGAAGCTGCTGCAGACCGTCCGCGGCGTCGGGTACGTGCTCCGAGGCTGATGTGCGGCGCACGATTGGGCTGCGGTTGTCGCTCTGGTACTCGGCGGTCTTCGTGGGCAGCACCGTCCTGCTGGTCGGGCTCACGTATGCGCTCCTGGCCACGTCGCTGGCGCAGCGCGACCGCGACATCATCACCGCCACGCTTCGCGAGTACGCGTCGCGATACATCGCCTCGGGCCTTCCCGCGCTGGAGCGCGCCGTGGAGCTGGAGCAGCGCGCCGGCAGCCGCGAGCGGCTCTTCGTCCGCGTGGTGGGCCCGGACGCGGACGCCGTCTTCGCGAGCGTGCCGCCGGGGCTGGGCGACTTCGACATCTCGAGGCTGGCGGGCGATCGCGCGCGAGATGGTCGAGGTGCCCGCGCGCGATCGCGACGCCGTGCTGGAGGTGGCGTCGGCCCGGCTCCCGGACGGCACGATTCTCCAGGTCGGGAAGAGCAACGAGATTCGTCTCGCGCTCCTCCGTCAGTTTCGCACCATCGTCGGCTGGGTCGCGATGCTCACGCTGGTGGTGGGCATCATCGGCGGCCTCGTGCTCACGCGATCGACGCTGCGCCCCGTCTACGAGCTGATCGACGTCGTGCAGAGAATCATCCGCACCGGGCGGACCGACGAGCGTGTGCCAGCCCGCGCGCCGACGGGCGATGCGGTCGACGAGCTGATTGCGCTCGTCAACACCATGCTCGATCGGATCAACGCGCTCATGGCCGCCATGCGGGATTCCCTCGACAACGTCGCCCACGATCTCCGGACGCCGATGGCGCGCCTGCGCGCGATCGCGGAGCAGGGGCTGAGACAGGGTGACCCGGCCGCGCAACGGGAGGCGCTGGCCGACTGCCTGGAGGAATCGGACCGCGTCCTCTCGATGCTCAACACGTTGATGGACATTTCCGAGGCGGAGACCGGCGTGCGGCAGCTGCCCCGCGAGCCGGTCAACCTGCGCAGCTTGCTGGCGGAGGTGGTCGAGCTCTACGAGGACGTCGCCGACGCCAAGCCCGTGTCGGTCACGCTCGCTGACGGTCCGGACGTGACGATCAGCGGCGCGCCCGATCGCCTCCGACAGGTGTTTGCGAATCTCCTGGACAACGCGATCAAGTACACGCCGGCCGGCGGTCACGTCGCGGCGACGGTCTCACGCGAAGGCGACGAGGCGATCGTCCGCATCGAGGACACCGGCGTCGGCATCGCCCCGGCGGATCTGCCACGCATCTGGGAGCGCCTGTATCGCGCCGATCGCAGCCGTTCCGAGCGCGGCCTCGGTCTCGGGCTCAGCCTCGTCAAGGCCTACGTCGAAGCCCACGGCGGCCGCATCGAAGCCACCAGCGAGCCCGGCCATGGATCGGTATTTGTGGTGAGGCTGCCGGTCTAGGGAAGACAGATGTCGGATGTCGGATGACAGATGTCGGATGTGGATCCGGATGGCAGATGCCGAGGTAGCATCCGGCATCGACCATCTGACCTCGTCCATCGGACATCCGCCATCCTTTCACCGTTGTAATCCTCCCGTAACGGCCCAGCAAGGTTGCCTGTCGTCTTATCTAGTGAGGTGACTTGCAACATGCGCAACATGCAATCGAATTACTTGAGAAAAGGCGGGCTTGCTGCGGCTGCGCTGGCCGTCGTGACGTTTGCCGCCTGGAGAGCGCCAGAGGCGGGCGTCAGCGCCGCGGGCTCGGGCCGGCCGGCGGCTCGCGGTCGCGGCGCCCACGACGTCGGTGGCGCCGGTCGCGTCGTACGCGCCCGTCGTCGAGCGCGTCATGCCGGCAGTCGTGACGATTCGGGTCGAGAAGCGGGCGTCGGCTGTTCCCACACAAGGTCAGATTCCGGAAGAATTTCGACGGTTCTTTGGGCCGGGCTTCGGCCAGGGCGTGCCTCGGCAGCCCCGCGGCATGGAACGAGGCCTGGGCTCTGGCGTCATCGTCAGCCAGGACGGCTTCATCCTGACCAATAACCACGTGGTTGATGGTGCGAACGAGGTGCAGGTGGAGCTGCCCGACAAGCGCACGTTCACGGCAAAGGTCGTGGGCACCGATCCGGCGAGCGATCTGGCGGTCGTGAAGATTCCGGCGAAGGATCTCCCCACGCTGCCGCTCGGCGACTCCGACGACGTCAAGGTCGGCGACGTCGTGCTGGCGGTCGGGAATCCGCTCGGCGTCGGCGAGACCGTGACGTCGGGCATCATCAGCGCGAAAGGGCGGACGACGGAGCGCGGCAACGACAGCTATCAGGACTTCCTGCAGACCGACGCGCCGATCAACCGCGGCAACTCGGGCGGCGCGCTCGTCAACACCGACCGGCCAGCTGATCGGGATCAACTCCCAGATCCTCACGCCGGGAGACGGCAACATCGGCCTGGGCTTCGCGATTCCGTCCAACATGGCGAAGAACGTGATGGACCAGCTGATCGAGAACGGCGCCGTCCGCCGCGCCAAGCTGGGCGTGACCGTGCAGGGGCTGAGCGCCGACATGGCGTCGAGCCTCGGACTGTCCTCGTCGCAGGGGGCGCTCGTCAGCAATGTCGACGAGGGATCGCCGGCCGCTCGCGCCGGCATCAAGCAGGGCGACGTCATCACGCAGTACAACGGCAAGCCGATCGTCGACAGCAACCAGCTGCGCAACGAGGTGTCGAGCACGGCGCCCGGGACGACCGTTACGCTGCAGTACACCCGCGACGGCCACATCGGCACCGCCAAGGCGACGCTGGGCGAGCTCACCGCGAAGCGCGATCGATCGAGCTCTGGGGAGGAGCCGCACAGCGGCGGCAAGTTCGGCATGACCGTGCAGCCGGTGACGCCGGAGCTGGCCGACGAAGCGGGCGTGCCGCGGTCGACGCAGGGCGTGATCGTGACCGACCTCGATCCCGAGGGGATCGCGGCCGACAGCGGTCTTCAGGAAGGCGACGTGATCGTCAAGGTCAACGGCCGTCCGGTGACGTCTGGTGACGAGCTTCGTTCTGCGCTCGATCGCCAGGACAAGAAGCCGTCGCTGCTGCTCGTGACACGCAAGGGTGGAGATTTCTTCGTCACCCTGCACGCTCAGTAACACGCTGCAATCTATCAATGGTCAATGTTCAATGTTCAATGCTGGATGTTCAAACCATGGCATTGAGCATTGAACATTAGACATTGAGCATTCATTATTCTCCCCGCATCGCCCGAATCGCATCCACGCGAACCGCGCGCAGCGTTGGCAGCAACGTGCCCGCCGTGGCCATCGCGATCGTCACGAGAATGGCCGTTCCAAAGGTGAGCGGGTCGGCCGGCGCCACGCCGGCGAGGAGCGTCTGCAGCGAGCGGCCGGCGGCGTAGGCGAGCGCCACGCCAGGAATCACCCCAAGAACCGTCAACACGACGCTGCGCTTGAGGATCATCACCAGGATGTCGCGGCGCTGGGCGCCGAGGGCCATCCGTACGCCAATCTCGAGCGTCCGCTGTGAGACGGTGAACGAGAGCAGCCCGTGAATGCCGATGCCCGCGAGCAGCATCGCGATCGCCGCGAACACGCCGAGCACGCGCAACTGAACCGCGCGTGACGCGGTGTCGGCGGCAACGATCTCGGACATCGAGCGAATGCTGGCGACCGGCTGCTGCGGGTCGGCCTCGCGGATGATCGCGCGCACCTGCGGAACCAGCTGGTCGAGCGGGACCGATGCCTTGATCGCGAGGTCCTTCGGCGCGTAGAACACCATCGCGTTGTCGGCCATCTGCTTGTACGGCACGTACACCTGCGGCTCGCTCTCGCGCTCGAGTCCGCGCACCCGGACGTCCCCGACCACGCCGACGACCATCCGGTCCTGAAACGCAAACTTGAAGTGTCGTCCGAGGGGCTCCTGACCGGGCCAGTACTGACGAACGAATGAGTCGCTCACCACGGCCACCAGCGGGGCGTCCTGGCTGTCCGACTCGCTGACGTCGCGGCCGGCGTGAACAGGGATCCCCATCGTCGCGAAAAAGTCCGGGGTCGCGAAACGGAGGCTGGCCGTGTGGCCGGCCGTGCGCTCCTGAAGGTCGCCGTTGATCCCGACCGGCCAGATGCCGCCACCCCACACCATCGGCACCGAGCTGATGTACGCGGCGTGCGAGACGCCAGGGATGGCCGCGACGCCAGACAGCACGCGCGAGTAGAAGGCCGTGCGGCGCGCCGTCAGCTCGTAGCGCGGCATCGAGAGAGCGGTCTGCAGGGTCAGGACCCCTTCGGCTCGAAATCCGGGATCCCTCGCCTGGACGTTCCAGATCGCCCGCATGAGCAGGCCGCTCGAGATGAGCAGCACGAGCGACGCCACCACCTCGGCGACGACCAGCGTGGATCGGAGCCGCTCCTTGCGCCCTCCACCCGAGCGGACGTCCTCGCGGAGCCCGCTGGGGTCCACGTCGCCGCTCGAGCGCAACACCGGCGCGATACCGAAGACCAGGCCCGTCAGCGCGGTCAGGACGAACGCAAAGATCATGGTGCGCACGTCCATCGACGGTACATCTGCGGACGGAAAGGACGCCGGCACGAGCGCCGCCAGCAGCGGCATCGCGAACGCGGCGAGCACCACGCCGAGGCCGCCGCCCAGTGCCGCGAGCACAAGGCTCTCGGTCGCCAGCTGACGGATCAGGCGCTCGCGTCCAGCGCCGATGGCCGTCCGGACGGCGAGCTCTTTACGCCGGCCGAGCGCGCGTACGAGCAGCAGATTGGCGATGTTCGCGCAGGCGATCAGCAGCACGCAGAGCGCCGCACCGCTGACGGCAAGCAGCAGCAGGCGCGACTGCTGCGACAGCTCGTCGCGGAAGCGAGTTCACTCGCATGCCCGTGTGCGCGTTCTCCTTCGGATACTGCTGCCGCAGCTGCGAGGCGATCACCGACATCTCGGCGTTCGCGCTGGCGATCGTCACGCCGGGCTTGAGCCTGCCGACCACTTCGAGAAGGTTGTCGTTGCGATCCTCGAACGCCTCGGCCGGGAGCCGCGCCGGCAGCCACATCTCCTCGTCGCGCGTGGGGAAGCTGAAGTGCGCCGGCATCACGCCCACGATCGTGTACACGCCGTCGTCGAGCGTGACGTGCGTGCCGAGGACCGATCGATCGCCGCCGAACGCACGCCGCCACAGCCCGTCGCTCAGAATCAACGCGCCCGGCGCCCCCTCCTGGTCGTCGGCCGCCGTGAACAGCCGGCCCATCGCCGGCTGAACGCCGAGCGCGGGCAGGAGATCGGCCGTGACGGCCGCCATGTCGACCCGCTCCGGCTCTCCGCGCGCCACCACGTTCACGGCCGATGTGTAGAACGCGCCGGTCCGCTCGAACGACTGCGTCAGCCGCCGCCAGTCGCGGTAGTTGGCCGGCGAGAACTCCATGCTCGAGTACCCGCCGACCTCCTGCTGCCAGGCGCGCACCAGGCTCGAGCTGTCTGGATAGGGCAGCGGCCGCACGAGCACGAAGTCCGTCACGGAGAACGCCGCGGTGTTCGCGCCGACGCCGATGGCCACGAGCACGATCGTCGTGAGCGCGAAGCCACGCGCGCGCGATCAGCGTGCGGACCGTGTAGCGCAGATCCTGCCGCAGGATCTCCCAATGGACAGCCGTGGCATTCCCGAGGACTTCGAGCGTCGCCGAAATCCACAGCCCGGCGATCGCGAACGGCCCGGCCGCCGCGAGACGCCGCCGGCGGAAGATGCCGCACATCTCCTCGCCGTACTCGGCGCGGAACGACGCCGGATAGGCGTGAAGGAGTGCTCGGTAGGCGCGCATCACTACACCCGGCCGGGCGCGAGGCCCTTCGAGCGCGCCAGCTTGATCATCTGCGTCAGGCGACGGGCTTCGGCTTTCGCGACGGCGGTCCCGAACGGCGTGATGCGATAGTAGCGGCGTCGCTCGTCGTCGAGCGCCGGCGCCGGGCGCTGGCGGCACTCGTCGATCAGGCCCTGTTCCAGCATGCGCTGGATGGAGCGATAGAGCGTGCCGGCGCTCAGCTTCAGCTCGCCGTCTGTGCGAGCGGCGACGTCCTGCATGATCGCGTAACCATGCTGTTCCTCGCCGGCCAGCGCGACGAGGATGTGAAATGTCGCCGGCGGCAGCGGGAGCAATGCGTCAGGGTTGATACTCGTCACACAACGAGTATAGCCACACTGGATATAGTGTCAATAGCCACGGATCACGCGGACTACGCGGGCCGGGGACAGCCGCGGGTCACACGGGGTCACTGCGAGCGATCATCGGGGGACCAGCGCCTGATAAATCAACGCGGGGAACTTCTGTCCGATGTCGGTTCGATTCGGAATGAGCTGAATCATGAGGAGGAAGGTGAGGCCCTCCTCCGGATCCACGCGGTACAGCGTGCCGTACGCCCCGCCCCACGAAAATGATCCGACAGAGGCCATGCCGCTGGCCCCGTAACGATCCGTCGTCTCGAAGCCGAGGCCGAAGCCCAGACCATCCGTCGAGTGCAACGTGCCGACCTGGTTCGTCGTCATCAGCGCGACCGTTCGCGGCGAGAGCACCCGGACGCCGTTCAGTGCGCCGCCGTTGCGAAGCATCTCGAGAAAGGTGGCGTAGTCGTGTGCCGTGGACAGCAGCCCGGCCCCGCCGGAGAAGCTCTTGCGCGGTCCCGTCGACATAGTGGCCCTGCCCCTTGGCGTCGTCAGGCGAACGCACGATCCGCAGGTCCTCTCCGCTCCCGTACACGGTCGCGAGCCGCTGCTCTTGACCGGCCGGGAGATAGAAGTGCGTGTCCCTCATGCCGAGCGGACCCGTGATCCGCTGCTGAATCACTTGATCGAGCGGCATGCCGGCCGCCCGCTCGACCACGCACCCGAGAATGTCGGTGTTGTAGCCGTAGACCCACGCCGCGCCCGGCTGCGAGACGAACGGCAGCGACGCCAGCCGTTCCATCGTGTCGCAGATCGGCTCGTCCTTGTCTGCCGTGTACCACCCGTACCCCGCAGCAGGTCCCAGGCCCTTCGCGGCGTACTGCGCGGCCACGTTCAGATCCGTTCCGTACGACACGCCAGAGGTGTGCGTCAGCAGATCGCGAACCGTGATGGGCCGTCTCGCGGGAACGACCTCCCGTTGCTCGATGACCGTCGTCTTCGCGAATCCCGGGATGAACTCGCTGACGGGGCTGCTCAAGGCGAGCTTGCCCTCTTCCATCAGCGACAGCGCCACCACGCTCGTGAGCGCCTTCGATTGCGAGGCGATCCGGAAGATCGTGTCCGGTCGCCATCCGCCTCGAGCTCTCCTTGTCGCTCCAGCCCACGGCCCGCTCGTAGACGGTCTTGCCGTCTCGCAGGACGAGCGCGACCGCGCCGGCGATGCGGCCGTCGTCGACGTACCGCTGGAGCAGCGCATCGAGGCGCGTCAGGCGATCCGGCGCCAGCTGGGTCGATCGCGCCGGGGTCTGTGATGGAGGCGTCGCGTGCTGGCCCGCAGCCAGCACCGGCGACGTCAGGGTCACGAGCAGGAGAGCCATGCGGAGTCTGATCGTACGGTGCTGTCCCTCGAGTGCTTGGCTCCTTAGCGAAACGCGCGGCGGCCGTGTAGCGCAGGCCTTCAGGCCCGCCCCACGGCCGCCGGGCAACTCTAAAGGTGCGCTACGCCTGCTCGTAAGCCGACGCAGCCAGACGCCCTGCGCATGGTAAATCCGGCGGGTGGCTTTGACATCGCTAGAACATCGTGTAGATGAAGGGCGCCAGCGCGGAGCCGCCGGCGAACACGAGCAGGACGCCGATGATGAGCAGGACGACGATCACCGGCAGCAGCCACCATTTCCTGCTGCTCCCGAGGAATCCCCACAGCTCCCGTGCGGTGTCCAATCGGCTCATATCGGGCTCCTTCGTGACAGTGGGGGCATGGTCAGTACGTCTTTTCGAATTCCGAGCGAGATTGCCGCGCGTGCGGCCGCGCAATCCAGTACGAACCGGATCGCGGAGCCCGGCGGGTCAACGGATCGTGACCGGTCCATCGGACGATGCGGCCGATAGGCGTGATGACCAGGAAATAGAGAACCGACAGGATGATGCGGCTGTTGATGGCGCCCAGGACGTGGGCCAGCGTCATCCAGCCGCGGTGAAAGCGTCTCGCGGCCGGCGGAATCAGGGCAACGACGACAAGAGCGACCGCCGCTCCGCCGAAGATCTCGACGCGGAGCGCGCGACCACGATGCCATTGCCAGGCGGCCATCAGCGCGAAGACCAGCGCAACCGTGATCGCGCTGCGTCTGGCGACGGCGTCTGCCGAAGGTCGCACGGCGATCAGTCAAGCCGGAACTCCCGCTGCCACCGGCCGTCATCGGCCAGCGCCGGCTGATCCGCCTTGTCCAGGATGAAATTCTCCAGCACCAGCGTGTCGATCTCAGTGCGCATGAAACACCGATACGCGTCCTCGGGTGTGCACACGATGGGCTCTCCGCGGACGTTGAACGACGTGTTCACGAGGATCGGACAGCCGGTCAGGCGATCGAACTCCGCGATCAGGTCGTAGTACGCAGGACTCTCCGAGCGACGCACCGTCTGGATGCGCGCTGAATAGTCCACGTGCGTCACGGCCGGAATCGTCGAACGCGGCACGTTCAGCCGATCGATCCCGAACAGCGCCTGTTCGGCCGCGCTCATCGGCTTCCGGATCTCGGAACGCACCGGCGCGACGAAGAGCATGTAGGGCGAGTCGCAGTCGAGCTCGAAGAACTCGTTGACCCGCTCGCGCAGGACCGAGGGCGCAAACGGACGGAAGCTCTCTCGAAACTTGATCTTGAGGTTCATCATCGACTGCATCCTGGGCGACCGCGGGTCGCCGAGGATGCTGCGGGCGCCGAGCGCGCGCGGCCCGAACTCCATCCGGCCGACGAACCAGCCGACGACGCGCTCGTCCGCGAGCCGGCGCGCCGCTTCGTGGACGACGCACGCCGGCTCGAGCTTGCGGTACTTCGCGTCCACGCTCTTCAGAAATGCCTCGATCGCTTCGTCGGTGAAACTGCGGACCCAGATACGACCCGTGCATCGCGTCCGAGCCGCATCGATCGCCGTCGGCCACGTGCCGCGGGTTGTCGAGGTACTGGTACCAGGCGGAGAGCGCGGCTCCCAGCGCTCCGCCGGCGTCACCGGCCGCCGGTTGGATCCAGATCTGCTCGAACGGTCCCTCGCGGAGGATGCGGCCGTTACCGACGCAATTGAGCGCGACGCCGCCGGCCAGGCAGAGGTTGCGCTCGCCCGTCTCGTCGATGGACGTGGCGTGCCATCCGCAACATCGACAGCTCGCAGACGTCCTGGATCGATCGCGCCAGATCCATCTCGCGCTGCGTCAACTTCGATTCGGGATCGCGGGGCGGCGCACCGAACAGATCCGCAAACGCCTGGTTGGTCATCGTCAGGCCGTGCGCGTAGCTGAAGTACTTCATGTTCAGCTGCAGCGACCCGTCGTCGGCCACGTGCGCCAGCTCGTCGAGGATCAGCTGGACGTACTTCGGCTCGCCGTACGGGCGCCAGCCCCATGACCTTGTATTCACCGGAATTCACCCTGAAGCCGGTGTAGTAGGTGAACGCGGAATAGAGCAGCCCGAGCGAATGAGGGAAATGCGTCTCCGCCAGGAGCTCCAGCGAATTTCCGTGGCCGCGCCGTAGCTGCTCGTGGCCCACTCGCCGACGCCGTCAATCGTCAAGACCGCCGCCGATTCGAATGGTGAGGGAAAGAACGCGCTCGCCGCGTGCGACTCGTGGTGCTCGGTGAACAGCACCTTGGCCGGCGTGTCGAGCTCCTTCTGAATCTGCTCGCGCGTCCAGAGCTTCTCGCGAAGCCAGAGCGGCATCGCTTTCAGGAAGGAGGGCAGCCCCTGCGGGGCGTAATCGAGATAGGTCTCGAGAAGCCGCTCGAACTTTCGCAACGGCTTGTCGTAGAACACCACCAGGTCCAGATCGCGCGGCGCAATCGCTCCTTCGGTGAGGCAATACGCAACCGCGTCGCTCGGAAACCGGTGATCGTGCTTCTTCCGCGTGAAGCGCTCTTCCTGCGCAGCCGCGACGATGTCGTCCGTCGCGAACGAGACATGCCGCGCGAGTCGTGATAGTAGGCAGAGATCCCCAGGATGTTCATCGGGTCCACTGACCGGTGTGCTGCCAGGCCTCGAAGACCGAGCGCGCGACGATGCCGTTGGCATCGCCGCTCAAGTGGACGGCATCGAGGTACGCCGGCACCTGACGGCTGTCGAGCGCGTGCGAGACGTCGTCGAAGCCCGTCAGGTGAAGGTTGATGACCTGTTCGCGAGTCAGCTTGTAGAGCAGCCGAAGCTTCTGATCGGTCAGCCGTGTGTCCATCCGCGCGAGCCGTGACTCGCCCGGCGCGTATGCGCTGTCGTACATCAGGCTTGGCTGCCAGACGTCGAGGAAGCGAAGGTGGTAGGTCGTCCGCGATGCTGGCCACCAGCGCGTGCGACTGGCCGTAGTACCGGGCGATGCCTTCGGCAAGCGCTTCGACGACGTGCTCGTCGGCCTGACCTTTCTTGAAATGCGCGACATCGCGGAGCCGCAGGAGATACGGGGTCAGGTGATCCTTGAGAAGCGCGGTGTTGCGGGCGAGGATCACCCCGGCGAGGCACAGGACGCAGGCGTTGAGTTGTTCCTTCCCGAATTCGCCGAATCCGATCGACGACGCTTCCCTCCAGGCGCGTCCGCACGAGGTCTTCGGATTCCAGCGCGCCGACCTCGCCGAGGTTGTAGGCGTAGTCGATGTCGTTGTCGCCGCCATAGAAGATCACCGCATCGAAGTGATGTCCATCGCGCAGCAGCGTCACCAGCTTCATGACGCTCTGCGTGAACGTGTAGCCGCTGACGCCGTAGTTCGTGACGTGGTACACGACGTCGCCGGGCGAGGACGGCGTTGGCGAGCCGGGAAAAGTGCGAGGGATGGTCTCGTCGTCGACGGCGCCCAGGCCTTCCATTGTCGATCCGCCGAACATCGCGATCTCGTACACGCGCGCGCCGTCCGGGCGTGGCGGGATTCCAGGTGCGGCGCATTCGTCCGGAGTAGTTGACGAACTGCGTGGCACAGTCTTCGTTGATGTCCTGCAGCACGTAGCGGGCGTAGCGCGGCGATGCGCGTCGCGCAGACTGCGATGCGCAGGCGGCGAGATCCTTGAAGTATTGCGTCGCCCACGGCTTGCCGTTGTACGCCGCGAGCGTCTTGCGCTCGGCGAGGCTGAGACGGGCTCGCAGGTCGAACACATACCGCAGCGTGAGCTCCGCCAGCAGGAAGACGACCAGCGGCGTCAGGATGCGGAAGAGCACTTGCCGGCGTCGCGTCATACTGCCTCGGGCAACCTGACGTGCGAAGTGGTCCTGGACTTAATTACCAGGAAATCTATTTTTACACAATCAATTCGAGCCGGCTGGATCCTTGGGGGAGAGATCCGTGACGCCGCCCTACTTGGACTTCGTGACGAGCACGATCGATCGCGACTCGAACGTCAGCCGCCGGTCGCGGCGCCACGCGCGAAGCTGATTCCGGAGGCGCTCCGCCGCCCGCCGCTGCGGCGTGTTCGGTTGGAGTCGTTCGAGCTGGTCGATCACGGCAATCTCGAGATCGGCCATCCCGCGTCCGGGCGCCAGCGCCAGGAACGCCTCGTGATCCGACAGCGGAACCATGCGCACCGCCGGCACATCCTGAATCACCGACGGATTGACGACGATGAGCGATGCCCCGGCGCCGACTTCGACGAGCTGGGCGTCGGGGGATGGCGGCCGCGGCGCGGACTGACGCGTCTTCTCGACCAGCTTGACGATGGCCCAGCCGAGATCGGAGTGCGACGCCTGCAGGGTCTGGATGACCTCCTGCGGCAGCGTCAGCGCCACAACCTGGCTCGGGCGCCCGTACTTGTGCGGACGTCCACGACCACCGTACGTGGCCGTCGTCGAACGGGCTGTCGAGAGACCATCCGCACGTCATTGTAATCCGGCTTCTGGTGCAGAATACGAGGCGTGACGCTCGAAGAATTCAAGCGAACGACTGGACAGTCGAAACCGCCCGACGATCTCGCGCCCGGTCTCGTCGCCCTTTGGCACGACGCGCACGGCGACTGGGACGCGGCGCACCAGGTGGCACAGGACATTCCCGACCCGATCGGAGCCTGGGTGCACGCGTATCTGCACCGCAAGGAAGGCGATCTCTCCAACGCGGGTTACTGGTATCGGCGAGCAGGAAAGCCGGAATCCAAGGACACCCTCGACGTGGAGTGGGCGCAGATTGCGACCGCGCTCCTTGGCGGGTGAACGCGGACCGCGTCAGCGGAGGAGCGCGAACAGCCGCGTAGGGCCCACCCGATCCGCCCGCAATATCGATGGGCGCGACGACGACCATGAAGCTCGTCTCGGGCAGCATCGTGAGGTGCGCGGCGTTCTCGATGTGATACACACCGAGCCCCATGCTCACCTTGTGGGCTTCGAAGGCGGTTGACGGCCCATAGTCGATGCTCGGCGTATCGATACCGATACCGGCCACGCGGCGTTCTTTCGCGAGATACGTAACCGCCTCGACCGAGAGTCCTGGAAAGTGCTTCACGCCGCCGATGTCGTTCATGTACCGCCCGCGGCCGTCCCAGAAGCGATCCCAGCCGGTCGCGATCAAGACGACCGATCCTTCGGGCACGGCGCCGTGCTTGGCTTCGAAGGCGGCGATATCCGCCCGCGTGACCCGGTAGTCCTGATCTTTCGCCGCCTGTGCGGTCACGTTGATGCATACGCCCGGGCGGTACAGTCGATCGACCGGGATGCGATCGACCGTCCACCCGTCCTTCGCGAAATGTGCCGGAGCGTCGAGATGCGTGCCGAAGTGTTCTTCGACCGCGATCTTGCCAGCCGTGTAGCCGTCCTTGTCGAACGTCGCGACGACGGACCGCTCGAAAGCCGGCTTGCCGTCCCATGTGGGATCGGTGGCCGTGATCGGGTGGCCGAGATCAACGATGCGCGGGAGACTTTGCGCAGCCGATGACGATCGTGTGTCCGCGTGTTCCGCGTAGTCCGTGGCCGGTGACGATCGTATGTCCGCGTGTTCCGCGTAGTCCGTGGCCGGTGAAGCGGTCAGCAGCCCGGCCAGCACGAGCCAGATCGCGAGCGTCCGTCCTGGCACAGCGAATTTCGCCGCGAGGCGCTTCAACGTGTTGATGTTGCGCATCGTCGCACGGCCTCCGATGGTGTTTTCGAGGACTGCGCCGGAGAAGGTCGCCATTCGCATCGACGGCTTGCGATGCCAGTACAGCTCGCGCTCGTGCGTGTGAAAGAGCTCTTCCTCGGTCTCGAGGGCGTCGATCGCGCGCCGCGCCGCCGTGCCGGGCCGCGCGGCCAGCAGGCCGACGAAGGTTGTCGCGCCTTCGAGCGTGCGGCCCCGAAACGGATCGTAGGCGGCGATGCCGCGAACTTCGGCCTCGGTTCGGATGAACGTGTCCACCCGATACCCGAGTGTCTCGAGCAGGCATCCTTCGATCCGCTTTTCGAGCGCGGCAGGGCTCGAGGACCGCGTTTCGAAAATCACGTTGCCGCTGGCGATGAACGTCTCGACGCGCGCGAAGCCCAGCGACTCGAACGCCTTCCGCAGGACATCCATCTTCACGACGCGTCCGCCGACGTTGACCGCGCGAAGGAACGCGACGTAGCGAGGCATGTCGTCGCCTCACTCGTAGCGCAGCGCGACGATCGGATCGACGCGGCTGGCGCGGCGCGCGGGCAGCCAGACGGCGACGAAGGCGACGAGCGCGAGCAGCAGCGGCACGCCGACGAACACGACCGGGTCGCGCGGCGCGACGCCGAACAGGAATGCCGTGATGAGCCGCGCGAGCCCGAACGCGGCGCCGAGGCCGATCACCACGCCGACGAGCGCCAGCACCATGCCCTGGCGGACCACCATCTTCCGGACCTGGGACGCCTGCGCGCCGAGCGCGAGGCGGATCCCGATCTCCTGCGTCCGCTGCTCCACCGAGTAGGCCATCAAGCCGTAGATCCCGATCGCGGCGAGCAGCAGCGCGCAGGCGCCGAAGATCGACATCACCCACATGTTGAAGCGCTGCCGCGACACCGAAATCGAGACGATCTCGTCCATCGACGCCACGTCGGAGACCGGCAGGCCGGTCGACTGGCGCAGCTGATCCTGGATCGCGCTGCTCACCGACTGCGGCGGCACTTGCGTGCGCACGATCCACGAGATCGGCGTCAGGCTGACGTTCAGCGCGTTGGCGAGGTCCGGCACCTGCGCCTGCGGGATGAACATCTGCGGCTGCGGATCGCTGTCGAGCCCGTTGCTCCTGATGTCGGCGACGACGCCGATGATCTGGCGTTCGCCTTCAGCTCGCGAACTCCCGCATCACCCCCTTGCCGATCACGAGCCGGTCGGTCAGCGGATCGCCCTTCGGCCAGATACTGCTTGGCCATCGCTTCGTTGATGATGACGACCGGCGTCGACGTTCGCCAGTGTCGCGCTCGTTGAACGTGCGGCCGCGCTTGACCGGAATCTTGAACACCTCGAAGTAGCCGGGCGAGATCGTCATCCATCCGCCGCCGCCGTGGAACGGACCCTGGCTGTCCGCGGCGAGCGGACGACCGACGATGCGGAAGGGAAGGCCGTAGCCGCCCTGCAGCGGGACGCAGCACGTGGCGCTCGCGTTCACGACGCCGGGAATCGTGCGCAGCTTCTCGACGCCGTTGCGCACGACCTGCTCGACGGCTTCCGCCTTCTCGAATTGCGCGCCCTTCAGCGACATCTTCAGCGTGAGCACGTTGTGCGTGTCGAAGCCGGGATCGACGCGGCCGAGCGCCATCGCCGTGCGGATGAGCAGCGCCGAGCCGACCAGCAGCACGAGCGCCAGCGCCACCTCGACGACGACGAGGATCGAGCGCGCCTTGTTCTGCCGGAACCCCGTGCCCGAACGGCCGCTGCTTTCCTTCAGCGTCGTCGTGAGGTCGGTCTTCGAGCTCTGCAGCGCCGGGATCAATCCGAAGATGACGCCGGTGGCGAGCGACACGAGCAGCGTGAACGCCACGACGCGCCAGTCGAGCCCGACGAGCGTCGCCGTTCTCGCCGACGCGCGGCAGCCCGGCGGTGTTGATCGAGAGCAAGCGCGCGGATGCCGGCCCAGCCGACGACCAGCCCGAGCACGCCGCCGGCGATCGAGAGCACGCACGCTCTCGGTCAGCAGCTGCCGGATGATGCGGCCGCGCGAGCCGCCGATGGCGGCGCGGATCGCGATCTCGCGCCGGCGGCCGGTCGCGCGCACGAGCAGCAGGTTGGCGACGTTGGCGCACGCGATCAGCAGGACGAAGCTGACGGCGCCGCCGTACACCAGCAGGGACGACTTGGTGTCGCCGCGGACGATCACGTCGCGGATCGTCTGCACGCCGAAGCTGGCCTGCGGGCCGATGGCCGTCGGGAACTTGGCGCGGAAATCCTTGGCCGACGCCTGCAGCTCGCGCGTTCGCCTGCTGCAGCGTGACGCCTGGCTTCAATCGGCCGAGCACCTGGAAGTAGTGCCCCTGGTCGGTCGTGTTCGGATCGAACTGGAAGAGCATCCAGACCTGCGGCGTCGGACCGAACTCGCGGAAGTCGAACCTGCCCGAGCACGCCGACGATCGTGTACGGCTCGCCGCCGAGCGAGATGCGTCTTGCCGACGATGTTCGGGTCGGCGTTGAATCGGGTTTCCCAGAGCCGTCGCGCGATGACCGCGACGCGCGGGCCGCCGGGACGATCCTCGTCGGCCGTGAAGCTGCGTCCGAGCAGCAGCGGCGCGCCAATGAGCTTGAGGAAGTCGACGGAGACGCGGCCCGGACCGCAGCTGCTCGGGGAAGTTGCCGCCGGTGTAGTTCATGACGCCCGTGTTGAACGCCGACACGTCCTGGACGACATCGGTCTGCTGCCGTAGTGCGCGAACTTCGCCGGCGACGCCGCCGGACCGGAGCCGCGTGGCGAGACGTTCATGAAGACCACGACCCGGTCGGGATCCGGCACCGCGACCGGCTTCAGCAGGACCGCGTTGACGACCGAGAAGATGGCGGTGTTGGCGCCGATGCCCAGCGTGAGCGCGGCCACCGCGGCAAGGCTGAACGCCGGGCTCTGCACGAACATCCGGAGCGCGTGTTTCACGTCTTTGAGCAGCGTTTCGAGCATCTGGGGATTCCTGCTGGTATCGGTTGTGACAGTGGCAACCGGTCACGCGCAGCGTGCGCGGCGGTCGATCGGGTTGTTAGACGACCATTCGTGTCGTTTTGTTGATGACGGATGACAGATGACAGATGACAGATGACAGAGGGCAGAGGGCAGATGACGAAACGAGGTAATCACCAGGCTGCGTCTACCTCATCCCTGCCATCCGCCATCCGCCATCCGTCATCTGCTATCCGTCCAGCTCCACCATCGACGGTCCCGGCGGGGCGATGAACGCCTCCCGTCGCCAGCGGGCGGCGAATGGCTGGGCGGCTGCACGCTCGACCAGTGCCCACACGCTGCCGCCGAAGCCGGCGCCGAAGCTGCACGACGCAAACGCCCCCTGACGGAGCGCGTCTGCCGCCAGCGTCGCTGGTCGCCGGAATCTGATTGCCGAGGAGGGCCTCCGCATCCTGTTGGGAGCCGCGTGCCAGCTCAGACAGCGCCTGGACGTCGGCCGCGGCAAACGCCTCAACCGCGCGAGGAATCCGCGCGTCCTCCCGGATGAAATGATCGAGGCGCGCGCGGAGCGCATCGGCCGGCCATGCCGCCAGCGCCGAGCGATCAATCAGCGCGTCGAGACGCTCGCGTGCCGACGCGTCCGACGCCAGCGCGCTCCCGAGCGACGTCGCCGGCGGTTCGGCGGCGTTCCACAGCTCGACGAGGCGTCTCGTGCCTTCGGACAACCGGTTGTAGTGCGCCTGCGCAGCGCCCGTTTTTTCGGATGCCACGCCCGAGGGGGTGAGCACGAACTGCCAGTCGTCCGGGACGTGGACGGTACCCAGCTGCGCGCATCGGAACGAACGCGAACGCGGACAGCATCGACGGACGCCCCGTGAGGATGGCGGCGTGATCTTCGCTGCCGCCGTGCGTGCCGACGCCGGCGTCCCCCTGAAGCGAACCGAACGTCATCCCGTTCTCGAGGCACGCGCAGTAGCCGGCGAGATCGAGGCTGCTGTGAATGTTCGCCTGCCATTCGGGCCGGGCCTCGAGGTCGGCGAGGCGTATCAAGCGCCGCGACCATGCCCACCATCAGCGCGCTCGAGCTGCTCATGCCGGACGCGCGCGGCAGATCGCTGGCGAACACCACGTCGGCGCCGATGGCGCTGCCCGGAAAATTCCGCAGGAGCCGTCGCGCGACGACCTCGACGTAGTGGCTCCAGCCCTTGCAGGTGGCGACGGCTGCGCGACGGCTGGATCCGCCGCCGCTCGCCGCTGCGTGCATCGGCGACCACGACCAGCGCCGTCGTCGCGGCGGCGCGCCGCGACCGCGAAGCCTTTCGGCAGCCGCGCAGACGAGCGTCCGCCCGCCTGCGTAGTCCGTGTGCTTGCCGAAGACTTCGAGGCGGCCGGGAATCCACCAGACGTGATCCGGGGCGGCGCCCGTCGCCCCGTTGAGGCCGGCGAGGACGCGCTCGAACAGCGACGCCTTTGGCGAATGCTCGGCCGGATCGAGACCGCGCTCGACGAGCGCCGACGCGAGCGTCCGCCCCGTCATGGCCGCGGGACGATGTCGCGACAGGCGCGCCGCGACGTCCGTCGCATCCGCGCGTCGGGAGAGATCGAGAACGGGCCCGCGCGCGGGCACCGCGCGGAACGGAACGCCGCGCTCGACCGCGAGACCGACGGCTTCCGGCAGTTCGAACTCGCCGCGGACCGATTGGGGCACGTCGCGACAGGGATCGAAGATGCGTTCGTCGAAACGCCAGCAGTTCATGCTGATCGACGCCGGCCCGGCCGTTCGCGCCGTCGACACGCGCCGGCTTTTCCACGATGCGCCGCAGGTATCCGTCGCCGGTGACGTCGACGATCGCGAACGCGCGGATGCGCTCGGCCGGAATGCTGCTCGACGTGATCAGGTCGTCGCGGTCGAAGACCGGCAGTCCTGGTTCGTCGAGCCCGGCGAGATCCAGCAGCGCCCGCGACGGGTACAAGTTGTCCGCGTTCATGGCCAGGAACGGCTTGCCGTCCGCCCATCGCTCGACCGCCAGGATCGCGTTCGCGGTGCCGAGAGGCGCGGCCTGGACGACGAAGGCGACGCTGCACGCGCGACGGCGGTGACTGGACCTCGTAGTACGCGCGGATCTGTTCGTGATCGGGCGCGACCACGAGCGCGATGTCCGTGATCCCCGCGTCGGCAAGGCTGCTCAGGACGTAGTCGAGGAACGGACGGCCGTTGACGGGAATCATCGGCTTCAGCCCGGCGTCGGCGGCTCGCGCCTGATCGGGCGTGAGCCGGGCGTCTGGATCGGCCGCGCGCATCCGCGTGCCCAGACCTCTGGCCAGAATGACCGCGCGCCTGGTCATCGGCGCGACCTACATGTGCACAATCGGCAGCGGTGGTGTCGTCTTCCAGCGTCCACGCGTGAAGTCGGGGAAATCGAACGGGGCGGATCGGCGCGCCACCGACTGCGCGCTCAGCTGGACGACGGCGCTGAGCGACGCGGCATCGTAGACGTTCATGTCGGTGGGCAGGCCCTCGCGCAGGCACTTGATCAGGCGATAGTCCTCGATGAAGTCCATGCCGCCGTGGCCCGCGCCCGCGGCCGCATCGGCCATCTCCTTCCAGATCGGGTGCTCGAACTCGGCGAGGGCAGTCGCCGCATCCTGCCATTCATCCGCGGTGCCGCGGCCTTCGATGTACAGCCGGTTCGGGATAGCCCTGAAACAGGCCCTTCGTGCCCTGGACCATGTGGATGCGGCTGTACGGACGCGGCAGGTTGACGCAGTGCTCGACGACGATCGTCTTGCCGCGGGCGGTCTTGATCAGGCTGACGTTGACGTCGCCCGCGACGTACTTCTCCTCACGCTTCGGCGCGTCCGACGGCAGGTGGCTCGTCGCCCAGTCCTGCAGTCCGCGACTCGGGCCGCTCATCGAGACGAGGTAGTCGAAGCGGTCGCCGCGATTGATGTCGAGGCAGTTGGCGACCGGACCGAGGCCGTGCGTCGGATACAGGTTGCCGTTCACTTTCGTGTCCCACGCGCGGCGCCACAGCCCTTCCCCTTTATCGGCCCACTTGATCGACCGGAGATCGTGGAGGTAGCCGCCTTCGGCGTGCAGCACGTCGCCCAGCAGTCCCTGCCGGACAATGTTGTAGACCATCATCTCCATGCGGTCGTAGTTGCAGTTCTCCATCTGGACGCAGTGCTTCCGATGTTTTTCCGCCGACTCGACGATCGCCCAGCAGTCCTCGACCGTCATCGCGGCCGGGACTTCGGTGGCCGTGTGCTTGCCGTTTTTCATGGCGGCCAGCATGATCGGGGCGTGCCACTCCCAGGGCGTCGCGTTGTAGACGAGATCGAGCTCCTCGCGTCTCGCAGAGCCGCTCGAAGTCGCGCGGGCCGCGGGTGTAGGCGGTCGGCGCCGGATGGCCGGCTTCGGTGATCGCCTGCGTCGCCCAGTCGGTGCGCTCGGTGCGGATGTCGCAGACGGCGGTAATGCGGCATCCGGGAATCTTCAGCAGGTTCCTGACGTGGCTCGACCCCTGGCCGCCGATGCCGACATAGCCGATTCGCACGGTCTCAATCGGCGGCGCCACGAGCGGACCGGTGCCGCGTGGCGGCCGCTGGTCTGGGCCTCTGTGGGCGCCGGCCGTCCCGCCAGCGCCCCCGCTGCCAATGCCGAGCCGCTCACTTTGAGGAAGTCTCGTCGATCCATGGGGGGTATCTTACAGCGGTCAGGCAACCAGCGATCAGCTGTCAGCTCGATTTCTATGCTGAGCTGATGGCTGAGAGCTGACAGCTGAGATCTCTTTATGACCAAAGGGCGAACCGAGGCGTTCAGCGATGGCGTGATTGCCATCCTGATCACGATCATGGTGCTGGAGCTGAAGGTGCCGGAGCACAGCGGGATGGGCCGCGCTCCGTCCGACGATTGCCGTGCTCCTGAAGTACGCGTTGAGTTACGTGTTTCTCGGTATCTACTGGAACAATCATCACCACTTGTTCCACCTGGTGACGCACGTCACGGGCGGCATGCTCTGGGCGAACCTGCACCTGCTGTTCTGGCTGTCGCTCGTGCCGTTCGTGACGAGCTGGATGGCGCAGAACCCATCGGATCCGCTGGCGACGGCGCTCTACGGCGTCGTGCTCCTGCTCGCCGCCATCGCGTGGACGATTCTGCAGAACACGATCATCACCGCCCAGGGCCCGTCGTCCCCGCTCGCGGCGGCGGTAGGGGACGATGCGAAAGGGCGGACGTCGGCGCTGCTGTACGTGATTGCGATTCCGCTGGCGTTCGTGCACCGGTGGATCGCCGACGGCATCTACGTGCTCGTCGCGCTCCTGTGGCTCGTCCCCGACCGCCGCATCGAAGCGAAGCTGAAGGCTACTTCAGGATCACGTACGGAACACTGACCTGCGTCGCGCGCTGGTTGAGCGACGCCACGTCGGCGGACAGGAACTTCTTTGTCTCGGACTCGAGACGTGTCAGCTCCTTTTCCTGCTCGGTGAGGACCTGGGTCATGCCGGCCGTCGGTGCGCCGGTGGCTTCGACCGCCCAGAGCTGCAGCGGGCAGAGCCGCGAGTAGAGCCGCGCGCCGCCGCGCATCGCGAGGATGTCGTAGACCACCTCCGCCGTCGGGTTGTGCAGCTTGTCCTCGATCGCCGCCGCGCGCTTCGATCGCGGCCTCGGACGCTGTCGATCAGATCGGCGATCCCGGCCTCGGACTTGCGCGGCTCGAGCGCAGCTGTCCGGGCCTTCAACTGCTCGCGGACGGAGCGCAGCTGGTTGACCAGGTCGGTGAGCCTCGAGATGTCGTCCCGCACGCGGAGCGCGAACGCGGTCTGCGCCTCGAGATCACGTCGACCGGCAGATCGCCGCGCGGATCGGCGACGACCTTGAGCGGCGCCGTCAGCGTCTTTCCGGCGGCGGTCAGATCGCACGGTGTAGGCGCCCGGCGCGACGCGCGGGCCGTGGCCGGATCGCCGGTGTCGATCTTGCCGCCCTTGATCTTGCGCGCGCCCTCGTAGCGCAGGTCCCACACCGCGCGCTGGACGCCGGCGTCGCGCGACAGCGCGGCGTTCTTGAAGTCCTCCGGATCCTCGTTGTCGTCGCTGCCCATCGGCTCGGGCGGCGTGCTGCTCAGCGTGCGGACGAGCCGGTTCTGGCGCGTCGAGGATCTCGATCTTCAGCTCGTCCTTGTCTTCGTCCTTCAGCGCGTAGTAGATCGACCGCGCCGTGCGGCGGGTTCGAGAAGCCGCCGCGCGTGCCCCAGCTGCTCGACCCGTAGCGCCACCGCGTCGCCGTCGGCCGGAGCGAACAGGTGCAGCGGCTCCGCCGCGATCTTCGCGTCGTGTACTCGCGGATCGGCTGCAGGTCGTCGAGGATCCAGATCGACCGGCCGTGCGTGCCGACGCACGAGGTCGTCGTCCTTGACGACCAGGTCGTGGACGGCGACGGTCGGCAGGTTCAGCTGCAGCGGCTGCCAGGTCTGCCCGTCGTCGGTCGAGAACATCACGCCGCGCTCGGTGCCGAGATAGAGCTGTCCGCGCTTCTTCGGATCCTCGCGGACGGCGTGCAGGTAGACGTCCTGCGGCAGCGACGCCGTCGAGGCGCTTCCAGGTCTTGCCGAAATCGGTCGTCTTGTAGAGGTACGGGCGCAGGTCGTCGAGCCGGTGCGCGTCGACGACGACGTAGGCGGTGCCGGCGTCGAACGGCGACGGCTCGATCATGCTGACCGTGCCCCACTCGGGCAAGCCCGGCATCGCCGCGGTCACGTTCTTCCAGTTCTTGCCGTCGTCGCGTCGTGACGTGCACCAGGCCGTCGTCGCTGCCGGCCCAGATCAGGCCTTTCTGCTTCGGCGACTCGGCGATGGCGAAGATGGTGCAGTAATCTCGACGCCGGTGTTGTCGCCGGTGATCGGCCCGCCGGACCACTTCTGCTTCGACTTGTCGTTGCGCGTCAGGTCGGGGCTGATCGCCTCCCAGCGTCTGGCCGCCGTCGCGCGTGCGGAAGAGACGTGCGCGCCGTGGTAGACGACCTTCGGGTCGTGCGGCGAACCGGCGATCGGCGCGGTCCACTGGAAGCGGTACTTCATGTCCTCGCCGCCGATGCCCGACGGGTTGTCGGGCCAGGCGCTGACGTTGCGCGACTCGCCGGTCCGGTGGTCGTAGCGCGTGATGATGCCGCCGTACTCGCCGGCATAGACGATGTTCGGGTCGCTCGGGTCGGAGAGACGTGGCCCGGCTTCGCCGCCGCCGACGTCGTGCCAGTCGGTCAGGTGGATGCCGCTCGTTGAGGCTGTTGCTCGGGCCCTGCGCGGTGCCGAGGTCCTGCATCGCGCCGGCGACGTGGTACGGCGACGCGTGTCGGCCGCGACGTGGTAGAACTGCGAGATCGGCAGCGGCGGCGCGTACCAGGTCTGCGCCGCCGTTGCCGGTGATGTCGACGCCGCCGTCGTTGGCGTCGATCATCCGCTCGCGGATCCGCCGGATCGATCCAGAGGTCGTGGTGGTCGCCGTGGTGCAGCCCTTTCACGTACTCGAACGTCTTGCCGCCGTCGATGCGTCTTCAGCATCGGCACCTGCGGGAACCAGACGTCGTCGGGGTTGCGCGGGTTGACGGTGAGCGTCGAGTAGTACCAGGCGCGCTGGCGCAGCGCGTGCGATCGGCGCTGACCAGCTCCCAGCTCTCGCCGCCGTCGTCGGAGCGGAACAGGCCGCCCTTCTCGGCCTCGATCAGCGCGTAGACGCGCTGGCCGTTCGGACGGCGCGACCGCCACGCCGACCTTGCCCCAGATGCCCTCGGGCAGCCCGTTGCCGGTGAGCTGCTTCCAGGTGTCGCCGCCGTCGCGCGAGACGTACAGGCCGCTGCCGGGGCCGCCGCTCTTCAGCTCCCACGGCAACCGCCGCGCCTGCCAGAGGCCGGCGAAGACGATGTGCGGGTTGGTCGGGATCGATCGCGACGTCGGACGCGCCGGTGTCGGCGTCCTTCTTCAGCACCTGCTGCCAGGTCTTGCCGCCGTCGCGTCGTGCGGTAGACGCCGCGCTCCGGGTTCGGGCCGAAGGCGTGGCCGAGCACCGCGGCGAAGGCGATGTCGGGGTTCTTCGGGTGCACGACCATCGTGCCGATCTGGCCCTCCTGCTTCCAGACGTGCTTCCAGGTCTTGCCGGCGTCGGTCGACTTGTAGATGCCGTTGCCGGCGGCGACGTTGCCGCGGATGTTGGCCTCGCCGGAGCCGACGTAGATGACGTTCGGGTCGGACGGCGCGACCGCGATCGAGCCGATCGACGACACCGGCTGGTCGTCGAAGATCGGCTTCCAGTCGTGCCGCCGTCGGTCGACTTCCAGACGCCGCCCGACGCCGTGGCGGCGTAGTAGATGCAGCGGATCGCCCGGCACGCCCGCCGCGCGCGACACGCGCCCGCCGGCCGCGGGACCGATGTTGCGATACTTGAGCGCCTTGAGCTCCTTCGGGCTCTCGACGCGCTCCGATTCGGGTTTGTCCTGAGCATTGACGGAAACGAGAAAGGAAAGAGGCAGAGACAGAGACAGAGGAATGAGCGGAGCATGCGCAGAGATACTACCAAGGTAAAAGGTAAAAGGTAGAAGGTTAGGTAGAAGAACTGAAACAGGCTTTGCCGAAAGAGGTGGCAGGAACTCCGACAACGCATCACGTTCAGGGCTCTTTCATTGCCGATGGCTTCGAGGCGAGCGTGGAATGAATGTTGAAAACAAGCGAGGATGCCTGGAAGCGACGATCTGCGCGAGCGGACGTTTCAGTTCGCCAGACGCATCGTCTTCTTCACGCGCCGAGTGGCACAGAGGGGACCGATTCAGCGACGGCTGGCGATGGCAGCTCACTGACTCGGGAACGTCTATCGGCGCCAACCTCGAGGAAGGGTCTGCCGGCCAGACGAAGCCGGACTTCATTGCGAAGAACTCCGTGTCGCTGAAAGAATGCGGCGAGGAGACTCGCTATTGGCTGCGTCTCATCGCCGAAACCGAGCCCGATCTCATGACCGTAGGCAATCTGCTTCGACGAGGAAGCCACCGAACTGGTCCGCATCCTCTCAACAATCATCCAGAACGCTCGCTCAAACCCCAACCGCGGCGAATCGGCCTGAATTGAGACCCACCTTCTAGCCTTCTGCCTTCAGCCTTCTAACACTTCGACATTCACCTTTGACCTTGTGCTATTCCGCCCGCAGCGCGGTGAGCGGATCCACCCGCAGCGCCCTGCGCGACGGGATGTAGCTCGCGGCGAGCGGCGATCAGCATCAGCAGCACCGAGACGAGCGCGAAGGTGACCGGGTCGGTGGCGCCGACGCCGAAGAGGAACGCCGACAGGACGCGGGTCAGCGCGAGCGCGCCGACGAGGCCGATGGCGACGCCCGTCACCGCGAGGATCAGACCTTCGCGGACGACCGGGAACAGGACCTGGCGAGGCTGCGCGCCGAGCGCGACGCGGATGCCGATCTCTCTGCGTCCGCTGCGTGACCGAGTAGCTGATGAGGCCGTAGACGCCGACGGCAGCGAGGAGCAGCGCGAGCACGGCGAAGATGCCGATCAGCAGCGTCCGGAACCGCGGTTCGTCCACGGATCGGTCGACGACCGATTGCAGCGTCATCAGATCGCCGTACGGAAGGTCGGGATCGGCCGCGGCCAGCTCCTTGCGCATCAATGACGTCACGGCGGATTCGGCCAGGGTGCTCCTGACCGTGACGTTGGTGAACGGCAGCGCGAACTGCTGGTACGGGATGTACAGGAGCGGCGTCGGCGGTTCGCTGAGACCCAACTGCCGCACGTCCGCGACGAGGCCGACGACGGTCATCCAGGGATCGTTTTGATCGAAACGGAGATGCTTGCCGACCGGGTTCTCACCCGGCCAGTACTTCCGCGCGAGCGCCTCGCTCGCGATGGCGACGCCTGGCCCGTCATCCGAGTCGGATTCCGCGAAGGTGCGGCCAGCGATGAGCGGGATGCCCATCGCCGCGAAATAGCCGCCGGACACCGAGCCGATGTGCGCGAACGGCTGGCTCGCGCGCGTGTCGACGGGACGTCCCTCGATGAAAAACGATCCGCTCGCGTTGCTGCCGCGGAGCGGGCCAGGGAATCCGAGCGCGACCGTCTGCAGCTCGGGATGCTGTGACAGGCCGTCCAGCAATCGCTTGTAGAACGCCAGTTGCTCCTTCGCCGGACTGATAGCGCGTCTGCGGAAGGTTGAGCGATCCGATCGTGACGTGCGCCGGCTCGAAGCCGGGCTTCACGCGTTGGAGCCGGAGAAAGCTGTTGGCGAGCAGGCCCGCCGACACGAGCAGGACGAGCGTCAGCGCGACTTCGGCAACCACGAGCACCGATCGGGCAGGCGCGCGCGCCGTGCCGCGTTCGCCACCGGCCTCCTTGAGCGCGCTCACCGCGTCCGTCCTCGATGCCTGCCACGCGGGCAGCAACCCGAACAGCACGCCGGTGGCGAGCGACGCGACGACGCTCACGGTGGCGACGGTGCCGTCCACGCCGATCGAGTCCGCGCGCGGAAGGCCGGCGGGCAGCAGCTGCACGAGCGCCTTGATCAGCCACGAACCCGCGAGCAATCCGATCGCGCCGCCGACGGCGCCAAGAATCAGGCTCTCGATCAACAGCTCGCGCATCAGGTCCATGCGTGACGCGCCAAGCGCCGATCGAATCGCCAGCTCGCGCCGCCGGCCGGTGGCCCGCGCGATCAGCAGGCTCGAGACGTTCGCGCACGCGATGAGCAGGACGAGGCCGACCGCTCCCTGCAGCAGCAGCAGCGCGCTGCGCACGTTGCCGACGAGATCCTCGCGCAGCGGCACGAGGACGACATCGCGCGTGCCGCTCGAATCCGGATGCTCGCGCTGCATGTTCGCGGCGACCGCGTGCAGGTCCTGCTGGGCGTCGTTGAAGCTGACGCCGTTCTTGATTCTCCCGACCGCCTCGAAGTACCGGACGTCTCGCGTCGTGGGAAGGTCGCCCTTGTCGATCGGCGACGGGGGCACCGCCTTCTGCGAGAGCACCCAGAGTTGCGCCCCGTCGGGCCACCTGAAACCCGCCGGCATGACGCCGACGACCGTCGAGGGCTGGCCGTTCACGTGAATGCGCCGGCCGACCGCCGTCGTGTCCGTGCCGAAGAACGTGTGCCACGCCGCCTGATCGAGGATGACCATCGCCTCGGTCGGCACGGAATCCTGTGTGGCCGTGAACGTCCGGCCGAGCGCCGCGGGCGTGCCGAGGACATCGAAGAACGACGCGGTGACGTACGCGCCCGGTATCTGCTGCGCGTCGCCAGGCTTGACCGAGAGGGCGAACAGGTCGTTGCGCACGCCGGCCATCGACGCCAGCGTCCGGTTGTTGTGCTGGATGTCGAGGAACTCTCCCGCGGAATGGCCGGCCCGCGGCTCGTTGGTCGACGACGTCCACACGCGGACGATCCGCGCTTCGTCGCGGAACGGCAGCGGGCGCAGCAGCACGCCGTTGACCACGCTGAAGATGGCGGTGTTGGCCGCAATCCCGAGCGCAATCGTCGAGATCGCAATCGTCGTGAAGGAGGGGGATTTCAGGAGCGCGCGGAAGAGCGTAGCGCATAGCCAATGTTGAATGTTCAATGTTGAATGTTCAATGGAAATAAGCCAATGCGGCCACGGCGCTCGAAATAGCATCGGATGCCGCATCGCAAGTCGTGCAGCATGCGTTTAGTATGGAGCCGTGAGATATCTCATTGGAACGTCCGGCTACAACTACCCGGAATGGCGCGGCAGCTTCTATCCGGAGAAGTTTCCCACATCCAAGATGCTGGCGTTCTACGCCGAGCGGTTCTCGACCGTCGAGGTGAACTACACCTTCTACCGGATGCCGACGCCCCCGCTCCTCGAGGGGTGGGCCAAGGGCACGCCTGAGGGGTTCACGTTCACGCTCAAGGCGCCCCGCCGGATCACGCACGACGCGAAGCTCCAGCGCTGCGAGGAGCTGACGCACGTGTTCTGCCAGACGGCGACGACCCTTGGACCGAAGCTGGGCGTCCTGCTCTTTCAGCTGCCGCCGACGTTCAAGCGCAATGACGACGTGCTGGCGGCGTTCGTCGATCGTCTTCCCGAGGGCACGCGCGCGGCGTTCGAATTCCGCCACGAATCGTGGCACGACGAGTCGGTGTTCGACTGCCTGCGGCGAAAGAACATCGCGCTGTGCGTGGCCGACAGCGAGAAGATGAGCACGCCGGTCGTGGTCACGGCCGACTACGCCTACTTCCGGTTGCGCGACGAAGGCTATCAGGACGCCGACATCGGGCGGTGGGGATCGACGATCTCGGCGCTCGGCGGCGTGCAGACGGCCTACATCTATTTCAAGCACGAGGAAGAAGGCAAGGGACCGCTGTTCGCTGCGGCTCTTGGCCGCGCTGCTGGGCGCGGTCGTAAGTCGCCGACGTCTCTGCGAGCCGCAAACTCCACGATCATCCGCTCCGCCCAATAGCCATCGTCGGCGCCAGTGGCGGGGCCGAGGAAGCCGCAGTGTCCCCCGTGTTCCGTCACGACCAGACGGATGTTCGGGTTGGCCGCGAGCGACGGATCCTGGAAGATCGCGGCAGGCACGAACGGGTCGTCCGCAGCCGAGACGACGAGCGCCGGGATCCGGATTCGATCGACGACGCGCATGCCCGCCGCCCGATGATAGTAGTCGGCCGCGCTGGCGAACCCGAAGTGCGGCGCCGTGTACGCTTCGTCGAACTCGCGCACCGTCCGAATCGTCGCGAGCGGATCGAGTGAGAACGCGCCCGGATGCGTGGCTCGCCTTCCGGCGCATGCGCGCCCTTCAGGTTGCGCACGAAGTTCCACTGGTAGATGAAATTCGATCGCCGCTCCAGTGCCTGGACGCACGCTTCGAGCTCGAGCACCGGCGAGACCGCGCACACCGCGGCCAGCGTCGGCAGTGCCTCGGGCGAGTGTTCGCCAGCCAGCTTCAGCGCGAGATTTCCGCCGAGCGAGTAACCCGCCACGACGACGCGGTCGAGGCCATCGCGATGCGCGAGCTCCTTGATCACGAAGGCGGCGTCCTGCGTGAGGCCGGAATGGTAGAGGCCGGGACCCAGATGCTCGGTGCCTCCGCAATTGCGCTGGTTCAACAGGATCGACGTTGAAGCCCGCCCGGAGCGCCTTGTCGGCCAGCCCCAGCATGTAGTGCGCCGTGCTCGATCCCTCGAGGCCGTGGAGCGCGAGAAGCGTCGGGTGCGCCCGCCGATCCCCCTGCCAGTAACAGTGGGCGAGGACCTGGGTGTCGCTCGTCGACCTGAAACAGGCGTGTTTCGGGCTCAGGAAGCTGCAGCCGGCGTCTGGCGGCCCAGCAGTAGACGGTCATCCAATGGCCGTTTTTCAAGCGCGGCCGTGGCGCGAACGCGGTCGTCACGGGGGTGTAAACAATCTTACGCGAGGTGCCGATAGGGCGATCGAGGATGTTATGGCGACAGACGCATTGCACGAACGGTTGAGACAAGCACGACTCTCGCGCGGCGAACGCCTCGACGCGCATCGCCCGTCGCACCGGCATCCGGCCGTCCTGGCTGCAGGCGATCGAGGCGGCGCGGTACGAGGATCTGCCTCGCGGCATCTATGCGCGGTCGGCGGTGAAGGCCTACGCCGAGGCGCTGGGCTTCGACGTCGCGGCCGCGCTGGCCGAACTCGGGCCCTTGCTCCCGACAATGGAGGATCCGATCGACGGGATGGCGCGCGTCAGAGGCATCCGACGGCCGAGCCCGCAACCCGCGCCGCCGCAGCCACCTGAGCGCCAGCAGCGGTTCGCGCAGAAGGCAGCGGTTGCGCCGCCGCACGCCGGTCGAGAAGCCGGTCCCGGATGCCGAGCTGGCGGCCGGCCGCGGCAGCCGCGATCGACGCCGCGATCGTGCTCGGCATGTTGACGGCGCTCATCGTCGTGACCGTGGCGACGTTCCGGATTCCGCTGCACGCCTTCGGCCCGGGCGCGGCCCTCGCGTTCGGGACGGTCGGCATGCTGATGGCGATTTCCTACTTCGTGCTGTTTGGCGGTATCGCCGGAGAAACGGCGGGGACGCAGCTCGTCGGCCTGCGCGTGCAACGCACGGGCCCGCGCGTGGATCTGCCGGCCGCCGGCGTTCGCGCGTTCCGGTCGGCCGTTCGCGACACACAGGTCATCGAGGACCTGGCCGCGTGGGCGGTGTCGCTCACCGGAGCCGGTAAATCGTCAACGAACCCGCACGATACGCGACCGGTAGGTCAAGCGATCGGCTCGTGACGAGATAGTCGAGATCGTACCGCTGCGGAGAGCGCGCGTGCGCCGTCGGGAGTGTCCCACGGGTGCTCCCGGAGCGCCCGCTGCCGATCGGCCACGCGCATCGCGATGCCCCGGTCGTACATCGCGAGCGCGGAATCCTTCATCGCATCGAGCAGCACATCGCGGTGCCCGGCGGCCCTCACGCTCGAGCCGTACAGCGCCGCGTGGACGGGGTCGGCAAGCCATCCGGACGTGCGCGGCGTGTCCCGCGCCCACGCCATCGCCGCGCGCCAGTCGGCTTGGCCCGATGTCCACCGCGACGATCCGTCGATCCGGAAACAACACGAAGCAGTTGTAGGTTCCACGGACGACCGAGATCGCCACCAGCACGCACGCGGCGATCGTCGCGCGCCGCGGCGTCCCGGAGGTCGTTCGAGGGCCTTCCGCGATCGCCCAGACGAGATAGAAGGTCGCCAGCGCATCCAGCATCCAGAACACGCGACTCGTTTGCAGCTGGACCGCGAGCGCCAGGCGCATCGCATCGAATGGCAGCCAGACGAGGAAGACGATCGCGAGTGCCAGCGCGCCGATGACGAGAGCCGTCTTCGTCCTCGAAGGTCAGCCCGGCGCGCACGCGCGCGCGCCACGCGAGGATGATCACTGGCACAGAGATCAGGTTCGTGATCCACGCGCTGAGCGGCCAGGCCAGCGGAAAGAGGTAGTCCTTGTCGGCGATCACCGTCAGCCACGCGGCGTCCATGCGTTGGAAGCGTCCAGCGAGCGGGCCGTGCCAGGCCGTCCACGCGATCGCGCACAGCAGCGCGCCGAGCCCGACTGCGATGCCGCGCCGCCACGCCGGCCGGCCGACCCAGGCGGCTACGCCGAGCCAGATGGCAAACCAGAGCGCGGTGGTGGTGTGCATCGCGGCGGCGAGCATCATGAAGACCAGCGCCGGGTAATGGCGCCGCTCGATGAACATCGCGAGCGCGAACACTCCGAGCGCGAACGCGACCTGCCGAGGATGAAAGTACCCTTCGAGCGTGTTGGTGCCTGTCTTCGCGATCGCATGGCGCAGCGTGAACGCAGCGGCAAGGGCGAGTGCGCCGCCGCCCGTTCGGACGACATGCGATCCGAGCCGAAGGACGGCCGCAAGGAGCAGCACGAGCGTCAGCGAATAGAGGACGAGAAAGAGCACGGGCAGCGACGCGCCCGTCAGCGCGCGCGATCAGCGCGACGATCTCGTCGTTGAACATCAGGCGCGCCTGGGTGTCGATGAGCGGCGCATCCCTCGGAAAGAGGAGCGGATCGAGATGCCGGAGGACGGCCGGCAGGTAGAGCGCCTGGTCCGACGCGCCGAAGCGGTAGCCCGCCGCGTTCATGGTGCAGAGCAGAAAGAACGCCGCGGCGCCCGGCACCCAGTAGAGAAGAGGAGAGCGGGTCGACTCCAGCGTCAGCCCTCGTCCGCGGTCGGCCCGTAGAGCGCTGGCAGCGGCACGTTGCGCAGGCGCAGATACACCGTCAGCTGGCCCCGGTGATGGATGGAATGGTTCATCACCAGGTTCCGCAGCACCGACATCCGCGGCATCGAGAACATCTCGTGTCCGTCCTTCTTCATCGTCCACACGACGGCCAGCGACGCGTCCGTCTGCTCCGCGATCTTCTTACGCGCCCGGGCGACGTTCGCGTCGAAGGCGGTCAGGAGATCGCGTGGTCGATGCTGGGTTCCTGGGCCGCGTATCGGGACCGAGGGTGGCCAGATCGAACACCGCGAGATCGCAGGTCGGCTCGATCCACGTGGGGAGGTTCGCCAGGTGTGCGGCGAGCTGGCCCATGCTGTAGGACTTGTCGTGCGGCTTCCAGCCGAGATCGGCCTCCGGCAGACGCTCCATCAGCCGGCGTGTCTTGCCCATCTCGTGATCGAATTCTGCAAGCAGCGCCTCGTTCATCGCCATCGGGAAGAGTATATGTCCGGCGCCGACAGCGCGGCATTACACTGATCGCCATGTCGACGTCGTCTGACGCCGTGGCTCGCGCCGGGGCGATTGCCGCGCTGAAAGCGCTGCTCGGGTCGCGGGCGACCGATGCCGCCGCGGTGCGCGACCACCACAGCCATGGCGAGTCCTACCATGCGCCCGCCGCGCCGGACGTTGTGTGCTTTCCACGGTCCACCGACGAGGTCGTGGCGATCGTGGACGTCAGTCGACGGTTTCAGCTGCCGATCATTCCCTTCGGCGCGGGGACGTCGCTCGAAGGCCACGTCCACGCCGTGCACGGCGGGATCACGATTTCGTTGCGGGAGATGAACCGCGTGCTTCGCGTCAGCCCGGACGACCTCGATGCCTCGGTGGAAGCGGGCGTGACCCGGGTGCAGTTGAACAAGGCGCTCGCGAACACCGGCTTGATGTTCCCGATCGATCCGGGCGCGGACGCCACCATCGGCGGCATGGCCGCGACGCGCGCGTCGGGCACGACCGCGGTGCGATACGGCACGATGCGCGAGAACGTTCTCGGCCGTCACCGCCGTGCTCGCCGACGGCCGCGTCGTGAAAACCGGGACACGCGCGCGAAAGTCGGCGGCCGGCTACGATCTCACGCGACTCTTCGTCGGGTCGGAGGGCACGCTGGGCGTCATCACCGAGGTGACCGTCCGGCTGCATCCGCGCCCGGAGGCCGTCTCCGCCGCGGTCTGCTCGTTCGAGTCGATCCGCGGTGCGGTCGACACCGTCATCGCCACCATCCAGCTCGGGATTCCCGTCGCGCGAATCGAGCTGCTCGACGATCTGCACATGGAGGCGATCAACCGCTATTCCCACACGTCGTATCCCGTTGCACCGACGCTGCTGTTCGAGTTCTACGGCGACACCGCCCAGCACGTCGCCAGCCAGGCTGAAGCGGTGCAGGCGCTCGCCGCCGAACGCGGCGGTCACGCCTTCGAGTGGGCGACGCGGCCCGAGGATCGGGAGCGTCTCTGGGATGCGCGCCACAACGCGCACTATGCGGCGCTGGCGCTCAGGCCCGGGTGCCGCTCCTGGGCCACGGACGTCTGCGTCCCGATCTCCAGATTGTCGGACTGCGTGGTGGAGACCCAGGACGACCACGCCGGTCTGACGCTTTCCCGTCTGCTTGGTCGGCCACGCGGGTGACGGCAATTTTCACCTCGTCTATCTGCTCGACCCCGACAACCCGTCGGAGCTCGAGCAGGCGCGTCGAGCTCAACGACCGGATGGTGGCGCGGGCCTTGGCCATGGGCGGGACGTGCACCGGCGAGCACGGGGTGGGCTACGGCAAGATGAAGTTCCTCGAAGCCGAACATGGCGAGGGACTTTCGGTGATGCGCGACATCAAACGGGCCCTGGATCCAGGGAATCGGATGAATCCGGGGAAGGTGGTTGACGTCTAGGCGACCCGACTGCGATACTACCTCTCGTCCCCCGCCAACTCAGCCGTTCGCGTCCCTGCTGTCTGGAGCATCAGTTAGGCGGTCATATGACGAAATCACTGTCGATTGGGGTCGCAGCCGTTCGTCCTGGGGTTTGCCACGCCTGCGCTCGCGCAGACGGAATCGGCAGGGAGAATCAAGAGCGTCTCCGGTGGCGCATTCGTCGTCCGTCAGGGCACCGTCGATTCCCGCGCAGGCGGGACAGACCGTCCTCGAGGCCGATCAGCTCAAGACGAATGCCGACGGGTACATCGGCCTCACGCTCAAGGACGACACGCTGTTGTCGCTCGGGCCGAACAGCGAAGTCCATCTCGATCACTTCGTCTTTTCACCTGGCGAAGGACGGCTTGGGTTCGCGCTCCGTATCGCGCGCGGCTTGGTCGCGTACGTGTCGGGCCGGATCGCCAAGTTGTCGCCCGACGCCGTGCGGCTCGAGACGCCGTCGGGAATCGTGGGTGTGAGGGGCACGCGCCTGGCGATCCGCGTCACTCCGTAGCCAGATGAAGCGGGCGTCGTCCGGCCTCGTCGTGATCGCGGTGCTGACGGCCGCATGTGCTGCAGCCTGCGGTCCGAAACGGGTCGCGACGCCGGCGCAGCCGGCGCAGACGCTCGCCGTGCTCCTGCCCGATCCGGACCCCGGTGCGCAGTCCAGGGCGGTCGTGTCGAACGCCGGGAGCACCGTCGAGTTGAGCCACGATCAGAACGCCACGCGTGTCGCGCCGAATCAGGCGCCCACGCCGCCGGCACCGATGAACGACGCCGAGATTCAGAAGGTGTTCGGATCGACGCTGGCCCACCTGCCCGCAGCGGTGCAGGTCTTCAATCTGTACTTCCGGTTCGAGTCGGACGAGCTCACCGACACGTCGCGTGCGGTCCTGCCCGCCGTCCTGAACGCGGTTCGGGACCGCCCCGCCCCGGAAGTGACCGTCATCGGTCACACCGACACGACGGGAGATCCCAAGCGTAACATCGAGCTTGGGCTCAAGCGCGCGACAACGGTCCGGGCGCTGCTGGTCGCCGCGGGCCTCGATGCCTCGCTCGTGGACGTCGCCTCGCACGGCGAGGCCGACCTCCTGATTCCGACGCCGGACGATACCGTCGAGCCGAGGAATCGTCGCGTCGAAATCACGATCAGGTGACCCCGGCGTGCAGGCTTCTCCTGACAACCCTCGCGCATCGAGCCGGCGCATCGTCCTTTTGTGCGGCCTGGCCGCCGCCACGCTGACCGTCGCGTTTGCCGTCTATCGACCTGCGTTTCTGGCGCAAATGGACGATCGTGCGTACGACGCGCTCGCGCGTTCTGCGTCCGTGGCACCGGCCGACGCGCGTATCGCGATCGTTGACGTGGACGAGCGCAGTCTCTCGGCGATCGGTCAGTGGCCGTGGCGCCGCGATCTCATCGCGCAACTGATCACGCGCGTGCGCGAGCTCGGGGCTTCGGTTGTTGCGCTCGACGTCATCTTCGCCGAGCCGGATCGCTACGAGACGTCGGGTCGTCCGGGCGCCGAATCGGCGGCGGACACCGCGTTTGCGAGCGCCCTGGCGGGCGGGCGTGTCCTTCTCGGCTACGCCTTTACCTTCGATCCATCGCAGGCAACGGGCACCGATTGCGTCCTGCACCCGATCAGCCTGCCGATCCTGCATCCCGGCGGGACAACGATCGACTCGCCGGTGTTTCATGCCAGCGGCGCAATCTGCAGTCTGCCACCGCTTGCGCGTGCCGCCGGCGCGTCCGGGTTTCTCAACGCGGTGCCCGACGCCGACGGCACGCTGCGGCGCGTCCCCGTGCTGATCGAGTACCAGGGGCGGATCTATCCGAGCCTCTCGCTGGCCGCCATGATGGCCTCGACGGGCGCGCGCGCGATCGCGCTGCGATCGGCCAACGTCAACACGTCCGCGCTGATTCTCGACCGAACCGAGGTGCCGCTCGACGGCCGCGGCAACCTGCTGCTGCGCTACCGTGGCGGCCCGCGATCGTTTCGTCACGTGTCGGCTGCCGACGTCCTGCAAGGCCGGACGCCTGCGGCCACGTTCGCCAACGCGATGGTCTTCGTCGGCGCCACCGCCCTCGGTACACGCGAGATCGTCGCGACGCCACTCACCAGGCAGTTCACCGGCGTCGAGGTGCAGGCGACGGTGGCCGACAACCTGCTGCAGCAGGACTACGTCTCGCGTCCAGAGGACTCGCTGGTCCTCGAGACGCTGCTCATCCTCATCGTCGGAATTGCCGTCACGCTCCTCGTGTCGCGCTTCGGCCTTGCCCTCGGCACCGTCTCGGCGTTCATCGGCCTGATCGGATTGTGGGCCGGGTCGCGTCTGCTGCTCTCGATGAAGGGCGAGTATCTGTCTCCCTTCTTCCCGTCGCTTGGCGTTGTCACATCCCTTGCGGGCGCGACAATCGCGAAGCTGACCTACGAGCGCGGACGCGCAGATCGCGCGTCCAGCGAAAAAGATCTGGCGCAGCGCTTGATGGTGCAGTCGCTCCTGTCGCTGACGGAAACCCGCGACGCCGAGACGGGCCGGCATTCGCGTCGCACTCGCCAGTACACCCGCCTGCTCGCGGAGCAGCTGGCATCGAATCCAACCTACCGGGAATACCTCACGCCGTTCTGCATCGAGCTGCTCGCGACTCTGGCGCCGCTCCACGACATCGGCAAGGTCGGCGTTCCGGATCAGCTCCTCAACAAGCCGGGCGAGCTGACGCCGGAGGAATTCCGTGAGATGCAGAAACACCCGGTCTACGGGCTCGACGTCATCACCCGCGCGGAGCGGGACGCCGGGGCGCACGACGATGCGATTCTCGAGATGGCGAAGGATATCGTCTACACTCACCACGAACGATGGGACGGCAACGGGTATCCGCGCGGGCTGAAAGGAGAGCAGATTCCGGTGGCGGGCCGGCTGATGGCAATCGTGGATGTCTACGACGCGATGACGACGCGGCGGTTGTACCGGCAGCCGCTCTCGCACGAGCAGGCGGTGGACCGGATCATCGAGTGCAAGGGCACGCATTTCGATCCGGCGGTGGTCGATGCGTTCATCCGGATCGCGCCGCTCATGCGCAACGTCCCGACCACGACCGAAGTCGCGGAGGCCGCCGTCTCAGGCGGCGCGGCGTCCTGACACGATCGCGATTTCACCAGGACCACCAGGGCCGCGAAGTCCACCGAGGAATTCTTAGCGGTCTGTACAGTACACACACCCACGAGGAGCTCACACGATGACGATAGTGCGATGGCAGAACTGGCACATCCGGTCGGTAATGCGCGCGGGCGCGCTCGCGCTCGGGATCGTCGCAGCGACACTATCGGGGAGCGCGGTTGGTGCAAGCGGACAAGCCGCGCCTGCCGCCCAGCCTGCGGCCGGTGCGCCGGATCAGAATGGCGTCCGGTTCCTGCCCAACGATCAGGTGCAGGCCCTGTTCGCGAAGGGCGGGACGATGATCGAGACCGACGCGTTCAAGGTCCTGGCGAGCCGGCGCGATCGCGACGGGCAGGCCGAAGTGCACGCGCGCGACACCGACATCATCTACATGCTCGAGGGGACGGCCACGCTCGTGACCGGCGGTCAGGTGGTGAACGGAAAGACAACCGCACCAGACGAGCAGCGTGGCGACTCGATCACCGGAGGCAACTCGCGGCCGGTCGCGAAGGGCGACGTGTTCGTGATTCCCAAAGGCGTACCGCACCTCTTCAAGGATGTGAAGGTGCCGTTCGTCTACTACACGCTGAAGGTAACCAGTAGGTAGACTCGCCTACCTTCTGCCTTTTACCTTTCGCCTCACTGCAACGTATCAGCGTCGATGACGACAGTCTTCGTCCCCACCGTCTTGCCATCGACAGCTGAGCTTCAGCAGGTAGGGCCCTGCCGGCAGTTGGGGCGCGACGTTTCCTCGCCCTCGACCACCGCCGCCTCCAGGCTGCGGTGCTGCGCGGCCGGCGGGGGTGGTCCCTGCGCCGGCGCTTCGCCGCCGCGGGCGGGCGGAGTTGCCGGCGGCTGATCCTCGCGTCCCTGTCCCTGACGGCCCGCCGCGGGCGGATTGGCTTGCGCGGCAGCCGGCGCGTCCGGCGCCGCCGTGGGCGGCGTTCCGCGAGCCGGCGGGTTGGCGCGCAGATCCCACTGCACGCGGTTGATGCCCGCGTCCTTCGAGCCGTCGATCGAGCGGACTTCGCGTCCCGTGACGTCACTGATGCTGATCTTGACGCTCGACGCCGGCTTCGCGAGCCAGTAGCTGACCGCCGTTCCCGGGTCGGGATTCGCGCCCGCGGAAGTTCTTCTGCGCCGCCGACCGTGATCTGCTTCTGGATGTCGTTGATCCACGCGGTCGCCCGGCCGGACGTCGAACAGGTACGCATCCCCCTTCATCTCGTCGTCGCCCAGTTGCTCCAGCGGCGAGATGTCGTCGAGGATCCAGATGCTGCGGCCGTGCGTGCCGAGCGATCAGATCGTGCTCGCGGGGATGGACGATGATGTCGTCGATGCGGACCGTCGGCAGGCCCTGCATGAAGCGCTTCCACGCCTTGCCCGCCATCGAGCGACACGTAGACGCGCGTATTCCGTGCCGAGGAACAGCAGGTTCCTGTTGCGCGGATCCTCGGTGATCACGTTGACGTTGCCGTCCGGCAGGTTGCCCGCAATCGAGGTCCACGTCTCGCCGAAATCCCGCGTGACGAACACGTACGGCTTCATGTCGTCGGTGCGGTGACCGTCGAACGTCACGTAACAGGTCCCGGCGTCGAAGTGCGACGGCTCGACGCGCGAGACGTGCGTTTCCTTCGGCACGCCCGGCACGCTTGTCGACGACGTTCTTCCACGTGGCGCCGCCGTCGCGGCTGACCTGCACGTTGCCGTCGTTGGTGCCGACCCACAGCGAGGCCAGGCACGACCGGCGACTCGCCGATCGTCACGATGTTGCTGAAGGAGGCGGCGCCGTCGTGCTTCGACGCCATCGGCGCCTTGCCGTCCACGCCCATGATCGGGCCGATCGTTGCGGCCGATGTTCTTCGTCAGGTCCGGCGACGCCATCCACGTCGTGCCGCGGTCGATCGACTTGGAACAGCCGATCGCCGCCGAGATAGACCGTCGACGGGTTGTGCGGCGACAGCATGAACGGCGTGTTCCAGTAGAAGCGGATAGTTGGTGTCGGGCGGCGGCGGCGGGACGATGTTGCCGGTCGGCGGTCCCTGGCCGAACGCCGAACTGCGCGAGCGTCGTCCGGATCCGCGCCTTCACCGCGCCGGCGGTCGCCTGCTGGCCGCGCGACGGTCCGCGCGGGCGGATGCTGATCGTCCGTCCCGCTGCCAGATCGAGCCGGTTCGTCGCGCCGTCCTGCGATTCGGAATAGAGGATGGACCAGTCGTTCGGATCGTTCGCGGTGTAGAAGCCGTCGCCGCCGCCGACGCGGAACCAGTCGGAGTTCAGGATGCCGTTCGCGGCTGCGCGTCGCGCTCGGGCCGCACCAGCTGCCGTTGTCCTGCAGCCCGCCGCAGACGTAGTACGGCTTCCGCATGTCGGCGCTGACCTTGTAGAACTGGCCGACCGCGACGGTGTTGACGAACTCCCAGGTCTCGGTCTGATCGTAGGTGACGTCGAGGCCGCCGTCGTTGCCGACGATGAGGTGATTGCTGTTCTTCGGATCGATCCAGATCGCGTGATGATCGCTGTGCGCGAGGCCCTGCACCTGGCGCCAGGTCTTGCCGCCGTCGATCGTCTTGAAGAACGGCGCGCCGCCCTGGTACGCGATCTCGGCGTTGGTCGGGTCGACGCGGATCTGGCTGTAGTACATCGGCCGATCCATCGAGTTCGACAGGAACTTCCACGTCTTGCCCGCCGTCGTCCGATCGCCAGATGCCGGACTTGTTCGGATCGGGCGGCGGCGGCGGCGCGCCGCGGCCGCGCCCGCCGCCGACAGCCGCCGCTGTCCTGCGCCGGCTGACAGCGTTCCGTCGTCGTTGACGCCGGCGCCGGTGCCGCCGCTCGGGCCGACTTCGATCGAGGCGTAGATCGTCTGTGGCTTGGAGCGCGCGATGTCGAGGCCGATGCGGCCGATGATCGGATTGGTCGGCAGGCCGTTGCCGGTCAGCTTCGTCCAGCGTCTTGCCGGCGTCGGTCGTCTTCCAGATGCCGCTGCCGGGGCCGCCGCCGTTGAAGCCCCACGGCGTGCGGCGCCGCTGGTACGACGCCGCGTAGAGGATGTTCGGGTTCGACCGGATCCATCACGACGTCGGTGAAGCCCGTGTCGTTGTCGATGAACTTCGTGTTCGTCCAGGTCTTGCCGCCGTCGGTGGTCTTGTAGAGCCCGCGCTCCGGGTTCGGCCCGAACAGATGTCCGACGGCCGCGACGTAGACGATGTTCGGATCCTTCGGATGGACGACGATGCGCGCGATGCTCTGCGTTTCGTCGAGGCCGACGTGCTCCAACGTCTTGCCGCGCGTCGATCGACTTGTACATGCCGGCGCCGAACGACGAGCTCTGCCGGTTGTTCGGCTCGCCGGTGCCGACGTAGACGACGTTCGGGTTCGACGGAGCGATCGCGATGTCGCCGATCGACGTGACCGGCTGTTCGTCGAAGATCGGCGTGAAGGTCGTGCCGTTGTTGACGGTCTTCCAGACGCCGCCGGTCGCGAAGCCGACGTAGATTGTCGAGGGATTGCTTTCGACGACCGCGATGTCGTCGATGCGGCCGCCCATGTTCGCCGGGCCGATCGCGCGCCAGATGAAGTTCTTGAGCAGCGGATCGGTCGACGCGTTGATCGGTGGCGACAGCGGTGGTGCGGGCTGGGGGCCCTGCGCCCGGATGCCGTGACCGCCGACGGCCGCCGAGCCGCCATCGCCACGAGGCCCGTTCCAATGCCGAGACAGCCGATCGCCTGTCGCACGCGCTCTACTTCTTGAAGTCCACCTTCGGCGCCGCCTGCGCGGACGGCGGCGCTTCGTAATACGGGATACTCCTTGAAGCCGAACATCTTCGCGGTGACGTTGACGGGAAGCGACGCCGCTGGGTGTTGTACTCCTGGATGGCCGTCGTTGTAGCGCCTGCGCGCGACGGCGATCCGGTTTTCGGTGCCGGCGAGCTCGTCCATCAATCGATTGAACTGCTCGTTCGCCTTGAGGTTGCGGGTAGTTCTCGACGACCGCGAGCAGGCGGCCGAGCGCGGCCGTCTGCTGGTTCGCCGCCTGGATCGTCTCCTCGGGCGACTTGGCCGCGAGCAGCTTCGATCGCGAGTCGGCGATGTCCTTGTAGACGCCTTCCTCGTGGGCGGCGTAGCCCTTCACGGTCTCCACGAGATTCGGGATCAGGTCGTTGCGGCGCTGCAGCTGGTTCTGCACCTCGCCCCACCGAGCCTTGATCGCCTCTTCCTGCGTCGTGAACTTGTTGTACGAACAGCCCGACACGAACGCGGCGAGCACCACTATCACCGTTGCCTGAATCGCATCAGCTCGTTCTCCATCTCGACGCATCACCGACCTCCCGGCGATTGCCAATCTACCACCCTCCGGAGGCGCCGCCGCCGCCGGACTCGCCGCCGCCGAATCCGCCGAAGCCTCCGCCACCGCCGCCACCGCCACCGCCGAACCCGCCGAAGCCTCCACCAAACCCGCCGCCGCCGAACGGCCCGACGCCGCCGGTCCAGCCGCTCCACGGTCCGCCGCCCCAGTAGCGGCGGGCGGCGCCGCCGCCGGCTCGACAGCACGATGATGATGAAGATGATGAAGATGATCAGCGAGAAGGGAATCTGCGGCCGGCTGTTCGACCGCGCGGCCTGCGGCCGCGGGACGTCCGGCACGGTGACGCCGCGGCTCGTCGGCGATCCGGTTGATGATCCGCGTCGTCGCAGCGAGCAGCCCGGGACCGTACTGGCCCTGAGCGGAACGCCGGCGCGATCGTGTTCGCGGATGATGTCGCCCGGCGAAGCCGTCGGTGATGTATGCCTCGTGGTCGTAGCCGACCTCGATGCGGACCTTCGCGGTCCTTCACCGCGACGACGATCAGCAGCGCCGTTGTCCTTGCCCTTGTCGCCGATGCCCTTGCCGCCGTTCTCGAACATCTTGACGGCGTATTCATCGATGCTCGCCGTACGGCTGGAATGTGTCGACGGTGGCGACGACGACGGTGTCCCCGGTTGCCTCCAGCAGCGCGCGGATGCGCCGGTCCATCTCGGCTCTTGCTTCGCCGCGTCGATGACGTGGGCGAAGTCGTTGACCGGTTCGGTCAGCTGGGGCGTGGGCGGTTGCGCGGCAGCCGGGCCGGCCGACAGGACGACGCAAGCGACGACGAAGGAAAAAGGGAAAAGGAAGAAGGAAAAAGGGAGAAGAGACGCGCGTCGACGGCGCGGCCGTGTCAGGCGCGCCATCTGTCGACGTAGTCCCAGATGCGCTGCGCGGCATCGAGGTAGCGCGCGAGCAGCGCGGACGGATCGGCGATGGTCGTCTGTCCGGTCGCTGCGGCCGTGAGTACGTCGCGGACGAGCGCGGCCGGCACGCCGATGCGCGATTCCGCCACCTGCGCGAGCGCGTCGTCGGACATCGGCGCGGCGTTGGCGGTGCCACGGCCGTTGTCCGGCAGCCGCGCGATGTTCGCGAGCAGGGCGCGGAGCGGGCGCGCCGATCGCGCGATGAGCTGCGCGATGGCGGCGGCCTCGCCGTGCGACTCGAGAAAGCCCTCGCGCAGGTGGATGAGATGACTCTTGGCCTGCGCCTCGCATGCGCGGCGGACGTCCTCGTTCGGGACGTTGATGCCGTCGAACGGATCCCGGCCGCGGACGACGGTGTGCGACGAGATGATCGACGAGTACTCGAGCGGAAAGATGTCGACCGTGCGCGCCAGCTCCGCCTGCGAGAGCATCAGCGGGACGGCGAGCCCGCGGCGCCGCCAGCCGTCGGCGAGCGGCAGGCACGTGGCGAGGTCCCGGAAGGTGAGCCCGTCGACCAACGCGACGTGTGCAGCGAGCCGTCGCCGTCATGCCCCGCATACGCAACGAGCGATTCGAGCCGCGGGCCGAACACGCCGTCGAGATCGCGCGCCAACGCGTCGAGCGCGCGCTCCTGCGTGGCAGACCAGCGAGTCATCGATGAATTATAGCTGTGAGGAGGGGGAACCATATTCGTGAGGTGCTAAAGGTGCTGAGGGTGCTGGGGGTGCTAAAGGTGCTGGTGCTAACGGTGCTGAAGGTGCTAAGGGTGCTGGTGCTGAAAGGTGCTGGTGCTGAAGTGCTGGTTATCAGCCACGATTCACACCCCAAAGAACCGCTAGCACCCTTAGCACCTCTAGCACCAGCACCTCTAGCACCCCTTAGCACCCTCAGCACCAGCACCCCTAGCACCTTCAGCACCTTTAGCACCCTTAGCACCACGTCGAATGACAGTTACAATCTCATCAGCAATGCAATTACGGACGGTCAACATCGGCTGCTTCGGCGGCGGCACCGGGACTGCCGAGCCTTCTTGGCGGGCTGAAGCGCAACCCGTGGCTATCGTTGAACGCGGTCGTCACGATGTTCGACAGCGGCGGCAGCTCGGGCGTGCTGCGCGACGAACTGGGCGTGCTGCCGCCGGGCGACGTGCTCAAGTGCGCGCTCGCGCTCGCGCGGAACGAACGCGAGGCGCGGCGGGTGCTGCTGTCGCGGCTGCCCACGCTCGAGCACGCGCGGCTGGGCGGTCATACCGGCGGCAACCTGCTGCTGTCGATGATGGAGCAGTACACCGGCGACTTCGTTGCGGCGGTGGACGGGCTGCGCGGGCTGCTCGGCTGCGCGGGACGCGTCTGGCCGGTCAGCGTCGAACAGGCGAGCGTCTGCGCGGAGTATCAGGACGGCACGCGCACGCGCGGCGAAGTCGAGGTCGACGCCGGTCAGAACGTCGGCCCCGCCGTCACGCGGTTGTGGCTGGAGCCCGACGTGCGACTGCATCCCGCGACCGAAGCGGCGATTCCGCAGTTCGAGGCGGCCATCATCGGGCCGGGCAGCTTCTACACCAGCCTGATGCCGATCTTCCTGGTGCAGGGGGCGCCGGACGCGATCCGCCGGATGCAGGGTCCGATCGTCCTCGTCACGAATCTGCTCACCGAAGGACGCGGGATGACCGGCTTCACCGCCGGCGACTGCCGTCCGACCTGCTCGCGCGAGCGATCGGCCGGCCGATCGACGTCGTCATCGTCAACACCAGCCGCCCCTCGGCGGCCACGCTCGCCCGGTACGCCCACGAGCACAAGGCGCCGCTGGAGATCGGCGAAATCCCGGCCGGGACGGAGCTCGTGACGGGCGAGTTCTGGTGCGGCGACATCGCGCGTCACGATCGGCGCCGGCTGGCGCAGGCGGTCTGGGCCGTGCTCGCGCGCCGGTTGTTGTGACGCTGCTCCATCTCCAGCGGGCCGCGCTCGCCTTCGGCCACCTGCCGCTCTTCGAAGGCGCGGACCTTCGTATCGAGGCCGGCGAGCGCATCGCGCTTGATCGGGCGCAACGGGAGCGGGAAGTCGAGCCTGCTGCAGGTGATCTCCGGCGAGCTCCCGCCCGACTCCGGCGTCGTCTGGCGCGCGCCCGCGCTTCGCGTCTCGCGACTGGACCAGGACGTGCCCGGCGGCATCGAGCGCACCGTGTTCGACGAGATCGCTGCCGGTCTCGGCGCGCTGGGCGCGCTGGTTGCGGCCTATCACCACGCGGCCGTCAGGGTGGCGGAGCACCCGCACGACGCCGACGCGCTGTCAGCCCTCGCGCGGCTCCAGCAGCAGCTGGAGCGCGAGGACGGCTGGCGGCTCGAGCAGAAAGTCGAGCTCGTGATCTCGCGGCTCGGACTGCCCGCGGACCGGCAAGGTCAGCGAGCTGTCGGGCGGCTGGCGTCGGCGGACGCTGCTGGCGAAGGCGCTGGTCTCGCAGCCTGACGTGCTGCTGCTCGACGAGCCGACGAACCATCTCGACATCGACGCCATCCGCTGGCTCGAGGAATTTCTGCGCAATACGGCGGGGCGGTGCTCTTCGTCACCCACGATCGCGCATTTCTCTCCGCGCTTGCCACGCGCATCGTCGAGCTCGATCGCGGCCGGCTGACGTCGTGGCCGGGATCGTACCCGACGTATCTCGACAACAAGGCCGCCGCGGTCGAAAACGAAGCGCGCGATCTCGAGCGGCTGGACAAGAAGCTCGCGCAGGAAGAGGCGTGGCTGCGGCAGGGCGTCAAGGCGCGCCGGACCCGCAACGAGGGGCGCGTGAAGGCGCTCATGAAGCTGCGCGCCGAACGGGCCGCGCGTCGAGCGGTCGTCGGCGCGGTCCGGATGGGGATCGACGCGTCGGAGTCCACGGGGAAGCTGGTGTTCGAGTCCGAGAAGGTGAGCAAGTCGTTCGGGGACCTGCCCGTCATCCGCGACTACTCGCAGCGCATCGTTCGCGGCGATCGCGTCGGGCTGATCGGTCCGAACGGATCGGGAAAGTCCACGCTGCTGCGCCTGCTCGTCGGAGAGATTCAGCCTGATGAAGGCACGATCCGCCACGGCACGCGTCTTCAGATCGCCTACTTCGATCAGCAGCGTGAACAACTCGATCCCGATCGCACGGTGGCCGACACGATCAACGACGGGAACAGCACCGTCGTCATCAACGGCATGCCGAAGCACGTCATGGGTTACCTCGCGGACTTCCTGTTTCCGCGCGAGCGCGCACAGTCGCCGGTGCGATCGCTGTCGGGCGGCGAGCGCAACCGGCTGCTGCTCGCGCGGCTGTTCGCGAGGCCCGCGAACGTGCTGGTCCTCGACGAGCCGACCAACGACCTCGACATCGAGACGCTGGAGCTGCTCGAGGAGCTCGTCGCGGACTTTCCCGGAACGGTTCTCCTTGTCAGCCACGATCGCGTGTTCCTCGATCGCGTCGTCACCAGCACGCTGGCGTTCGAAGGACATGGACGCGTCGTCGAATACGTGGGCGGGTACGACGACTATCTGAGACAGTCGCGCGCAGCGGCGCCCGCAGACGTGCGTCAGCGAGCCTGACGAGCGCGGCGCTCGTCCCGACGGAGAAACGGTCACGGCCACGCAAGCTGACCTACAACGAACAGCGCGAGCTGGAGGCGCTGCCGGCCCGGATCGCGGCGCTCGAGCAGGAGCAGGCCCGCCTGAAAGAGGAAGCGGCATCGCCCCAGTTCTACAAGTCGCCGGCCGATCACATTCATGCCGTCCTCGAAAGGATCGAACTGGCGCAGAAGGAGCACGACGAGGCCGTCACACGGTGGCTCGAGCTGGAGGAATTACGCTGAAACCGCGAGACCGGTGTCGATACAGGCGATACGGTCGATGCTGTCTCGCCGCAAGCCATCCGACTGAGTGCGTCTAGAACTTCGTGAACAGCGCCTCGATGGCCTTCTTGCCGTTGGCGTTGATCGACCGCGTGCCGCTGCCCGTGAAGTGCGGATGGCTGATCGTCGGCACGCCGCACGGATCCCAGTCGTCGCCCGCCCAGCGGAACCAGCCGTCCTTGTCCTGATCGAACACGAACAAGGGCTTGTTGCACAACTTCGCGAACTCAGCGCCCCAGCCGGTCCCGCCGCGCACGGTCCCATCGGCGAGAATGGCGCCGACGATGTAGATCTCCTGGCCGTGGTTGACCTGATACCACAGCGTCTGGAGGACCTTTCTGATCGTGGGGCTGTCGGTGTAGCGGCGGTGCATGAGCCTCGACACATAGGCCAGGCTGACGTCGCCCGCCTGCAGCTCCTCGTGATTGAGGACCCGCACGCCGCGGCTGCCGCGCGATGTTGTGGCCGTCGAACGTGAAGTTCACTTCCTCGATGCCGTGGCGCTCGGCGCAGGCGCCGAACTCGGCCTCGGCGCCGGGCGCGCCACCACTGAACAGGATGTAATCGGCTGTGGTCATGATCGTCATTCGGATGTCAGGAACGCTTCGAGGGCCGCTTGGTCGCGGCCGCCGGCTTCTTCGCACTCTTCACGGGACGCGTCTTGGCGCCGGATTTCTTCGCGGGCCTGGCGACCTTCTCGGCCTTGCTGACCGACGCGGCCGGCTCTGCGATGGAGCGTCCAGACTTCAAGGCGGCGGCGCGCTCGATGATCTTCGCGAGCATGTCGCCAGCCTCGCCGCCCTTGGCGGGGCGGTTCGAGACCCAGACGTCCGGCCGATCCGCCGCGAGAATATCCTCGAAGTCGCCTTCGCTCTTCACGCTCTTCGGCGCGAACTCGACGATGTCGACCTCGCCAGCCCATTCGTCCTTGTGCTTGATGAGGAGCCACGACCGATCGCCGCCGCCTCCTGGATACCGTCCGCTGGTTCGCACCAGGACCCACGATCCCTTCAGCTTGTAGCCGTCGAGCGTGAACTTGAGGTCCCCCTTCTTCAGCGCGGCATCCACATCGTCGACCTGCGGCGTCCACGTGCCGACGTCCCACAGCATGACGATACCCGCGCCGTAGCCTTCGGGAATCACCCCTTCGAACGTCCCGTACTCGATCGGGTGATCCTCGACCATCATTGCGAGCCGCTTGATCTTCGGGTCGAGCGCCGGCCCCTTCGGCACCGCCCACGAGAGCAGCACCCCGTTGTGCTCGAGCCTGAAGTCGTAGTGCAGATGGCTGGCGAGATGCTTCTGAACACAGAAGAATCGTGCTTTCTCCGTCTGCTGCTTCTTGGCGCGCGCGGCCGCCAGCTCGAGATCACCGGCGGGCTCGGGAGACGACTTGAAGTTGCGCTTCTGTTTGTATTTTTCGAGAACCATGTTTTCGGGTTCGGGGTTCGAGGTTCGTCGTTCGAGGTCAGGTTCAGGATTCGAGGTTCGCTGGTCTAGGGTTCACGTCCCCATCATCCGCCTAATCGGCCTGACGAGCGCGAACATCACGATGCCGGCGACGAACAGCACGCCCGCCACCTCAGCGAACAGCGTCTGGAGGGGCATCGCGCTGAAGAAACCCGCGGCCCATCCGGCCAGCTTGTTGCCGAAGGCGTTGGACAGAAACCACACGCCCATCATCAGCCCGACGATACGCACGGGTGCGAGGCGGGTGACGGCGCTCAGGCCGACGGGGCTGAGGCACAGCTCGCCGATCTCGGAAATTCCGTACGACGCGATCAGCCACCAGGGACTCACGCGGACGCCTTCGCCGCTCTGCGCCATCGCGCCTGCGGGCACGATCACGAGAAAGGCGAGGCTCATGAAGACGAGCCCGACCGCGAACTTCGCCGGCACCGAAGGCTCGCGCGGTCCAAGTCTCGTCCAGATCCACGCGAACACAGGCGCGAGGAGGATCACGAAGATCGGCGGCACGGACTGGAACCACGACGAGGGGAACGAGAAGCCCCACACATCGAGGCGGGTGTAGCGATCGGCGAACAGATTCAGCGTCGATCCGGCCTGCTCGTAGCCGCCCCAGAAGAGAACCGCGGCCAGGAAGAAGATGACGATAGCGCCCATCCGCTTCCACTCCGCGGCGGTGAAGCCCGCGGACGTCGATGCGGGACGGGCGTCGCGGATGTCGTCTGCGTGTGCGCGGCCTTCGGATGTTGCTTGAGCCGATCGATGGCCGCATCGAGTCGCTTCTTTCCTAGAATGTACTGCGCCGACGCCGAAGGCCATCCCGATGCCGGCGCACGCGAATCCCATGTGCCAGTCGACACGCTGCGCGAGGTATCCGGCCACGAGCGGTCCGATGAACGCGCCGAGGTTGATCCCCATGTAGAAGATCGAAAAGCCCGCGTCGCGGCGCGTGTCGCCTGGCGCGTAGAGAGATCCGACGAGCGTGCTCACGTTGGGCTTGAGCAGTCCGGTGCCCAGCACGATCAGCGCGAGGCCGGTGTAGAAGAACGGCAATGCCTTGAAGGCCAGCGTGAAATGACCGGCGGCGATGATCACCCCGCCCAGCAGCGCGCTCCGGTACTGACCGAGCAGGCGATCGGCGACGAGACCGCCCAGGATCGAGGCGCCCCAGGCGCTGCCGGTGTACGTGCCGTAGATGGATGCCGCGCGCGCGTCGGCGAAGCCGAGCCCGCCGGCCGCCGCCGGCGCGGTCATGTAGAGGATGAGGAATGCGCGCATGCCGTAATAGCTGAAGCGCTCCCACATCTCGGTGAAAAACAGCGTGGAGAGTCCGGCCGGATGTCCGAAGAAACCTTGATCTCGCGAAGCGGTCGGATCCGTCATCGGGGCGAGTGTAACCTATCCGGCATGACGCCTCAGTCCGAGGCGCAGCATGAGAGGCAACTGTGAGCATCGACCGTCGAACGATCGCGGTGTGGATCTGCGCGTCCATCGTCCTGGTGGCGGCATGCGCGCGCGGCGCCGCGCGCCAAAACGTCGGCGGCCGCCGAGCACGGAGGTCTGGCGCGGGCTGCTGCCGGCGCCGGTGTCACTCGAGCGGAGTGCCGGAGCGTTTCCCATCGGGCCGGGCATCGTCATCGTGGCGCCGGCTGACACGACCGCCATCCGGATCGCTCGTCAGATCGCGGAGATGATTCGGAGGGCAACCGGTGTGCGGCCGGGAATTCTGTCGTCCGCCGAAGGCGCCGCCAGCGGGCGAATCGTGCTCTCGCTCGACACCGCGTCCGGGGGATCGGCGGGGGAGGAGGCCTACGACCTCACGATCGGTCCGACGGAGGTGACCCTGAAAGCGCTCGGGACCGGCCGGCCTCTTCTACGGCGCGCAGACGATCCGTCAACTGCTGCCGTACCTGGGCCGAGTACGAAGCGCTCAACTTCGCGAAGCCGCGCGCGGTCAGCCTGCCCGCCCTTCACATCGCCGATCGCCCCGCTTCGGGTGGCGCGGCGCGATGCTCGACGTGGCGCGCCATTTCTTCGGCGTTGACGACGTGAAGCGCTACATCGATCTGATGTCGCTCTACAAATTCAACCGGCTGCACCTCCATCTCGCCGACGATCAGGGATGGCGCATAGAGATCAAATCGTGGCCGGAGCTTGCCGCGCGTGGCGGAAGCCGGGAAGTAGGGGGCGGCGCCGGCGGCTACTTCACGCAGCAGCAGTACTCGGATCTCGTGGCGTACGCGGCGGAGCGGTTCATCACGATCGTTCCAGAGATCGACATGCCGGGTCACACCAATGCGGGGCTCTCGTCCTACGCCGAGCTCAATTGCAACGGCACCGCGCCGGAGCCGTACACGGGAACCGAGGTGGGGTTCAGCGCGTTGTGCGTGGCGAAGGACGTCACGTACCGGTTCATCGACGATGTCGTCCGGGAGATTGCGGCGTTGACGCCGGGGCCGTACTTTCACGCGGGCGGCGACGAAGTGAAGACGCTGGCGCCGGACCAGTACAAGCAGTTCATCGAGCGCGTCCAGACGATCGTGCAGTCGCATGGCAAGCAGATGGTCGGATGGGACGAGATCGCCGCCGCCACGTTGCTGCCGACGTCGATCGTGCAGCACTGGCGGCCCGACGCGTCCCACGCGCAGCTCGCGGCGTCACCTCACCTGATCCTGTCGCCAGCCAATCGTCTGTATCTCGACATGAAGTACGACGACGACACGATGCTGGGGTTGAACTGGGCGGGCAACGTCTCGGTGCGGCAGGCGTACGACTGGGATCCGTCGGCCGCAAGCGGCGCGAGCGCGGACAAGATCCTGGGGATCGAGGCGCCGCTCTGGTCCGAGACGCTGGCGAACATGCGCGACGTCGAGTACATGGCGTTCCCGCGTCTGGCGGCGGTCGCCGATCTGGCGTGGGCCCCGGCTGCCCGTCACGACTGGACGGCGTTCCAGTCGCGACTCGCGGCGCAATCGCCGCGCTGGACGGCGCTGGGCGTCAACTTCCGCCGCGTGCCGGAGATTGCCTGGCGGTAGGAGGGCGCAGACGTCCGTCTCACGCTGAGGCGCGAAGACATTCTCACGCAGAGGCGCGAGAAGAGAGCGCAGGGCAGCAAGACGGGCATGTCGGCGTCTTGCTGGCCGGGCCGTGGGCCTCTCGCCGCGTGAGTGCGGCTCTTCCTGCTGACTCTCTGCGTCTCTGCGTGAGACAATTTAGGCGCTCTCCATCAGGATCGTCGCGTCGTCTATCATTGACAGACGCCCATGTCCCGAATCCTCCTCGTCTCCACCTACGACCTCGGCCGCCAGCCCTTCGGGCTGGCGTCGCCGGCGGCCTGGCTCCGTGAGGCGGGGCATCACGTCGACTGCCTCGACGTGACGCGCACCAACGCCGGACGAATCAGTGATTCGCGGCGCGAACCTCGTCGCGTTCTTTCTCCCGATGCACACCGCGACGCGCATGGCGCTCCCGCTGATCGATCGCGTCCGGACGCTGAACCCGTCGGCACACGTGGCGGCCTACGGGCTGTATGCGCCGCTCAACGCCGGCGCGCTGCGCGAGCGTGGCGTCGGAGACCGTGCTCGGGCCGGAGTTCGAACAGGATCTGCTGGAGCTCGCGGACAGGGTCGCCGGCGCGCCCGACGGCGGTCGCGTGGCCGACTCGCCGGACGCCGCGCCGACACGACTTCCGCGCATCGCGTTCAAGACACCCGATCGGTCGGACCTGCCACCGCTCGCGCGCTACGCCACGCTTCAGGCTGGCGAGCGCACGAAGATCGTCGGCTACACGGAGGCGACTCGCGGATGCAAGCACCGCTGCCGCCACTGCCCGATCGTTCCCGTCTACGACGGACGCTTTCGCGCCGTCCCGGTCGACGTCGTCCTGGCCGACATCGCGTCGCAGGTGCGCCGTGGCGCCGAGCACATCACGTTCGGCGACCCCGACTTTCTCAACGGTCCACGCCACGCGATGGCCCTCGTCGACGGCCTGTCGCGCGCGCATCCCGGGCGTCACGTACGACGTGACGATCAAAGTCGAGCACCTGCGCAACCATCGCGACCTGCTGCCGCGGCTGCGCGACACCGGGTGCGCGTTCGTCACCACGGCGGTCGAGTCGTTCGACGATCGGGTGCTCGCACTGCTCGAAAAGGGCCACACACGAGAGGACGTCGAGCACGTCGCGCGTGACTTCAGGGCGATCGGCCTCACGCTGTCGCCGACGTTCGTCGCCTTCACGCCGTGGACGACGATGGAGAGCTACGCGATGATGCTCGAGACGCTCGATCGCCTCGACCTGGTGCCTGGCGTGGCGCCGATCCAATACGCCATCAGGCTTCTGGTGCCCGAGGGATCGCGGATGCTCGAGCTCGAGGCGCTGCGGGCCAGGGTCTCGCATTTCGACTCGAGGTCGCTGACCCACGTCTGGCGTCACGAGGATCCGCGCGTGGACGCGTTGCAGCGCGACCTCGAAGCGCTGGCCGGCGCGCGCCTCAACGCGCCGCGAGAGGAGATGTTCGCGGCGGTCGCCGCGCATCTGCGCCGCGACGTCAGGGCTGCCGGTGCCGTCGCGCGCGCCGCGCGCCACGGGCGAGCGTCGTGCCCTTTCTGAACGAGCCGTGGTACTGCTGCGCGGAGCCGATCGCGGAGCAGGCGCATCTTGATCTGTCAATGCAGTCGAATGCAGTACATCGAACATTGAGCATCGAACAGTGAGAGTCCTGCTCTTCTCCCACACGACCGGCTACCAGCTGCGGTCGTTCAACGATGCCGCCGTCGATCTCGGGGTCGACCTGGTGTTCGCCACCGATCGCTGCCATCAGCTCGAGGATCCGTGGCAGGACCGCGCGATTGCGGTGCGGTTCCACGATCCCGAGTCGTCCATCCGCGCCGTGCTCGACTACGCACGGACGCAGCCCGTTGACGGCGTGATCGCCGTCGGCGATCGTCCGGTGGTGACGGCGGCGCGCGCCGCCGAAGCGCTGGGCGTCCGCTGGCATACGGTCGCCGGCGCGCGCGCCAGCTCGGACAAGCGCCAGTCGCGCGCGGTCCTGGCCGCCGCCGGCCTGCCGTCGCCTCGTTTCCACGTGCACGCGCTCTCGTCGTTCGACGCGAGCGCGTCGGTGGCGACGGTGGGCTTTCCGTGTGTGCTCAAGCCGGTGGGGCTGTCAGGGAGCCGAGGCGTGATCCGCGCGAACTCGCCCGCGGAGCTCGAGTCCGCGCTCGCAGCGCATCCGCGCGCTGCTCGCACGCCCGGAGATTCGTTCCGCGCGCGCCGGTCTCGAGGACGAGATCCTGGTCGAGTCGTATATCGACGGCGACGAGTTCGCGATCGAAGGGGTGCTGACCGACGGACGGCTCACGCTCTTTGCGCTCTTCGACAAGCCGGATCCGCTCGAGGGTCCGTTCTTCGAAGAAACCATCTACGTGACGCCCTCGCGGGTCGAGGCGAGCGTCCAGGAGCAGATCGCTTCGGCGATCGCTCGCGCCGCCGAGGCGCTCGGGTTGCGGCATGGTGCGGTCCACGGCGAGTGCCGCATCGCTCGACGGCGAGGTGTACGTCCTCGAAGTCGCCGCGCGGCCGATTGGCGGCCTGTGCTCGCGCGTGCTGGGATTCGAGGATCGCGCGACGGGACGTCGAACGGCGTCGCTCGAGCGACTGTTGCTCGAGCACGCGCTCGGCATCCCGATCGATCGCTGGACGCGCGAAGCGTCCGCCGCGGCCGTGATGATGATTCCGATCCCGGCGCGAGGACTGTTCAAGCGCGTGAGCGGCGAGGAGGCGGCCCGCGCGGATCCCGGGGATCACCGACGTGATCATCACGGCGAAACCCGATCAGCTCCTCGAGCCGCTTCCGGAAGCCGGCAGCTATCTGGGGTTCCTGTTTGCCAGGGCGGGGCGCGCGCCGGACGCCGAGCGCGCCGTACGCGAGGCTCACGCGGCGCTGGCCTTCGAGATCGAGCCGGCGATCCCGGTGCGGAGCGTCACCGACGCCTCACGCGCGTGACGCGTCGGCCTACTGCTTGCCCTGCTGCGGCACGTAGCCCGGAGGCAGTGCCGCGCCTTCGCCGAAGAAGAAATCCTCCATGTGCTTGCTCACGATCGCCTGCGCCTCCTTCTGCCAGGGCATCAGGCGATACTCGTTGAGGATCATCTTCATGCGCTCTTCCCAGAGCTTCCAGGCCTCGGCTGAAATGTTCTCGTAGATCCGCTGCCCGAGCTCGCCGGGCCACGGCGGATGCTCGAGACCCGGCAGCTCCTTCTGGAGTTTTTTGCAGAACACGATGTGCTCAGGCATCGCGTGATCGTATCAAATCGCTGATCCACCGAGGATCGCGCCCGTAAAACCTCATGTATTCCTCCGCTGCCTCGGTGTAGGAAATCACTCCATACACCTGTGGAAGCCACGCGTGGCAGGACGGCATATCGCCGCATTCTTCAGTTAGTTACGGCTGGTGATCGGGCTGAGCCATGGCACAGCGTTTGATTGAGTAGCCCGGCGGTAGACGACTGCCGACTCGCGTGGAGTCGGGCTGTGATGATGGACACCGGACGGAACCGCATGGTGAACAGGCGCGCATCCGACGACAACCGCGGAAAATGCCCGCCGAACGACCCGAGGGACGTCCCAGAGACCCCTCCGGACGAATCGCAACCTGCGCCCGTCCAGGATCCGCCGGACCCGGAGGCGCCACCCTATGTCGTGGGCACGTCGTGGCGCGCCGACCGCAGGAACCGCTTCGAGTTCTGAGAAAAGGATGGCATGATCATGAATGCAGAACGTAAGGAACGCCGCGGCTTCGCGTCCATGTCCCCCGAGAAACAGCGGGAGATCGCCAGCAAGGGCGGTCGCGCCGCGCACCAGAAGGGCACGGCGCACGAGTGGACCTCGGAAGAAGCCCGGTCAGCGGGCCGGAAGGGTGGCCAGATCAGCCGCGGCGGACGCGGTCGCCTGGTGGAATCCGACGGAGTGGCGGGTATCGAGCGCTCAGATGAGCAGCCCTCCGAAGGCGCAGGCCTGATCAACGAGTAACGTTCGTCCGGCGTGGATCGTCGCAGGAGGCATGTGCGTATGTGGAATCGCGTTGCAGTAGCCCTGGTCGTTGACGTCTGCCGTCGCCAGCAGCGTCGCAGCCCAGAACCAATCGGGAGGCGCTCAGGCCTCTTCGACAACGCAACCCGCCCGCGACGACGGTGGCCGTGTCCGACGAGGTGCATACGCGACCGGCGACGACGACGTTCATGGGCGACACGGGGCTGTGGTATGTGCCCACGGGCGAGGTGCTGCCGAACAAGCGGTGGTCGGGGAGCGCCTATCGGGTGAACTTCGACGACAACCAGGGCTTCACGGACGTGTCGAACTGGCCGGTGACCTTCGGGTACGGGCTCAAGGACCGGGCGGAGATCTTCGGGTCGTTCGTGGTGGTGAGCCGGATCGACCGCGACATCCGGCCGCTGTTCGTGCCGACGGCGTCGTTGGCGGAGGCGGGCGGCGTGGTGCCGCAGAATCCGCTGGCGCGCCGGGGCTGGAGCGGCAACAACATCGGGGATTTCTGGGTGGGCGCGAAGGTGAACCTGACGTCGCAGTGGCGGCAGCAGCCGGTGGCGCTGGCGGTGCGGGGGATGGTGAAGCTGCCGACGGGGGACACCGACAGCGGCGCGGGGACGGGGAAGGCGGATTTTGCGCTCGACGCGATTGTGAGCAAGGAGATCAACGAGCGCGTGGAAGTGTCGGGGTATGGCGGCTTCATCGTGCGGGGCTCGCCCGACGAGGTGGAGACGACCAACGCGTTCCGGTGGGGGCTGGGGCGCCGGCTTCCCGTCGCGCAAGGCGCTGCGGTTCACGGCGGAGCTGAGCGGGGAGGCGTACTCGAACAGCACGCTGGAAACCAAGCAGGTGCTGACGGCCGAGGACGGGTCGTTCCTGCCGGTGGGCTTCATCTCCGACGTGCGGTCGCCGGTGGACTTGAACCTGGGGCTGACGTGGCAGGGGGCCAACGGGGTGTTTGCGGGCGCGGGCTGGACGTGGCGCATGACGATGGACACGCGCGACCATTTCCTGAGCCAGTACACCAACGGCGCGGGCGACAAGATGGACCTGGTCGTGCCGCGTCGGCTATCACCCGGGCGTGCGCATCTACGTGCCGCCCCCGCCACCGCCGCCACCCGCCACCAGCCGCGCCACCCGCGCACGATCTGTCGGTGAAGGCGCAGTGCAATCCCTGCACGGTTGAAGTCGGCAAGACGTCGACGGTCTCCGCCGTGGCGACCGATTCCACGAGCTGCCAGGTGACGTATGCGTGGACGGCTCCCGCTGGGACCTTCACCAACGCACGCGGCCAGCAGACACGCCGTGGACCGCGCCGAAGCAGGAAGGGCCGGTTCCCGTCACCGTGACGGTCACCTGTCCGCAGGACAACAAGACCGCGACCGATACGGTCACGATCCAGGTCGTCAGACCTGCCGTGAAGGAATTCGTCTTCGAGGACGTGCACTTCGACTTCGACCGCTACAGCCTGCGGCCGGAAGCGACGCGCGCGCTCGACGAAGCGGTCCGCACGCTCCAGGAGAACCCGGACCTGCGCATCGAGATCGAAGGCCACACCTGCAACATCGGCACGGCCGAATACAACCTCGCGCTCGGTGAACGCCGCGCGACCGCGGTCCGCGACTACCTGACCAGCCGCGGCGTGACCGCGGATCGGCTGCGCACGGTGAGCTACGGCGAAGAGCGGCCGAAGTTCGACAACAGCCGCGAAGAGACCCGTCGCCTCAACCGCCGCGCCGCGCTGGTGGTCAGGCTGAGCCGATAGCCATCGATGACTGATGGCGGATGGTAGATGACCGAGGTGGATGGCAACTTCGCTGTCCATCCTCGGTCATTCGCAATCCGCATATCCCACTTCCCTGGACGGAGCGGCTGCATGCGCTTCATCAACCTCTATCTCATCGGATACTTCATTCTGATTCTCGGCGCGCTGGCCGCCCTCTGGTACGGCGGCGTGTTGCGCCACGTGTCGGGCATGTGGATCGCGATTGGCCTCGTGATCGCCGTCGGTCTCGGCATCATGCTCTCGGTCTCCGGCGGAAAGCCCACCATCACGAACGAGTAGCCCCCCGGCGTCGCGGGCGCCACCGATCGACTTCGGATTTGGCACGCGACGTGGTTCAATCCTCCCCGTGCAGAGTTTGTTCGCTCGGCTGAACGCCGTTTCGGTGCGCCGGTGCGCCCTTGTGGTGGCGCTCTGCTGTGGCGCCGCAGCGAGCGGGTGCATCGACGAGCAGCAGACGACGATTCGTGTCGCGCACCTGAAGTTCACGGGCGTCAAGGCCGTCAAGACGGGGCAGCTGCAATCCGTGCTGGCGACGATTCAGAGCTCGAAGTGGCCCTGGGGCGAGAAGCACTACTTCACGCGGCAGCAGTTCGATGCCGACCTGAAGCGGATCGTTGCCTTCTATCGCGATCGCGGGTATCCAGACGCAAAGGTGGCGTCCTTCGACGTCAAGCTGAACGACAAACAGGACGCCGTCGACCTCACCGTCAACATCGATGAAGGGCAGCCGATCATCGTCGAACGGCTGGACGTCACGGGTCTCGACGCGGTGCCGCACCGACAGCTCAACCGGCTCAGGCGGCAGCTGCCGCTCAAGCAAGGCGCGCCGCTCGATCGCGCGCTGGCCCAGTCGACGCGCGAGAGCGTCCTCGACGAGCTGAAGGATCGCGGCTACCCGTACGCCTCGGTCCGGCTGACGGAGCGTCCGGGCAGCACCGACCACGCGCGCATCATCGCGATCGACGGCGACGCCCGGCACGCTGGCGCGCTACGGTCCGATCGAAATCGCTGGCAACACGACCGTCAGCGATTACGTCGTGCTGCGTCAGCTCACCTATCGGCCGGACTGGCGGTACCGACTGAGCCAGATCGAGGAAAGCCAGCGACGCCTGTATGGGCTCGAGACGTTTCAGTTCGCGAACATCGAGCCGGACGTCCCTGAAGGACAGCAGCCCGAGATCGTGCCGATGAAGATCACGGTCACCGAGGGCAAGCACCGCAAGGTGAACTTCGGCGTCGGCTACGGCAGCGAAGAACGGGCGCGCGGCAGCATCGACTGGCGGCACGTGAACTTCTTCGGCGGCGCGCGAACGATGCAGTTCATCGGACAGGCCTCGCGGCTCGATCGTGGCGTCCGCGCGAATTTCAAGCAGCCTGCGGTCTTCGGTCCGCGCTACAGTCTGCTCGTCAGCGGTCAGCTGTGGCACAACGACGAGCCGGCCTACATGCTCGACACCGAGGGCGGCAGCGTCACCGTCGAGCGGACGCTCGCCCGGCGCGGCCCTTACTCCCAACGCCTGCCGACGACCACGCTCTTCCTGAAATACACCAACGAGTACCAGCGGTACACCGTCAGCCAGGAGGCGCTGGACGATCCGACCTTCCGAGACGATCTGATCGCGCTCGGACTCGATCCGGAGACCGGCGAGGGCCGCGGCCTGCTGTCGTCGCTCGCGTTCGACGTCAGCCGCAGCACCGGCGGCGAACCAGGCTGAACGCGCGGAACGGCTACGCGATCAACGCGCACGTCGAGCAGGCCGGCCAGGTCCTTGGCGGGGCACTTCAACTACCGGGAGTACGTGCTCGAGGGACGCTGCTATCTGGCGCTGGGGCGACCGCGCCCTCTTTGCCGCTCGGCTGCGCGGCGGCATCGATCGACGGGTTCGGCAACCAGGACGCGAACGTGCCGTTCTTCAACCGCTACTTGCTCGGCGGCGCGTCGAGCCTGCGCGGCTGGGGACGATTCGAAGTCAGTCCGCTGACGGCCGACGGAGACCCGATCGGCGGCGCACACGCTGCTCGATGGCTCGGCGGAGCTCCGCGTGCCGATCTGGCGCGACTTCAGCGCGGTGGCCTTCGCCGACGCTGGCAACGTCTGGAACGAATCCCTGGACTTCAAGCTGAGCGACCTCCGCTACGACATCGGGCCCGGCCTGCGCTACATTACGCCCGTCGGCGCGCTGCGCGTCGACGTCGGATTCCAGCTCAATCCCATTCCCGGCCTCCTCGTCAACGGCGAGCCCGAGCCGCGTCACTTCCGCGTGCACTTTTCCATCGGACAGTCGTTCTGACATGCTGCAGCGCCGCGTCCTCCCCAGCGACGAACTACATGCGGCGCACGCTGCAGGTCGTGGCGCTCGTCGGGACGCTGCTCGTCGGCATCGTCGCGTTCGCGCTGATCGTCTCGCAGACCCCGTGGTTCCGCGAGCTGGCTCCGCAAGGTCGCCATCAAGGAATCCAAGCAGTTCCTGAACGGCGACCTGTCGATCGGCAGCCTCGACGGCAACGTCTTCTACGGCGTGCAGCTCGGCGACATCGCCATCGACGTCAACGGCGAGCACATCGTCTACGCTCAAGCAGATCGAGCTCGAATACAGCCTTCCGGAGCTGGTCTCGAAGGGGATCGTCATCCCGACGATCCGGCTCGACGAGCCGTTCGTGCTGGCGCGCCACGACGCGAACGGCTGGAATCTCGCCGGCCTGGTGAAGAGGCAGGAGCAGGAAGCCGATCGCCAGGGTCCGCGACGCTCTGTTTCGCTTCCGCATATCGAGATCGCGAACGGCCGCGCGTCGATCGACGACCGCGCGCCATCCGATTCGTATCGGTTTCCCAGCCAGGTGGAGAACATCAACCTGAATGCGGCATTCCTGTACGAGCCGGTCCATTACAGTCTGACGCTCGATCAGTTCTCGTTTGTGGGAAAGGCGCCCGACCTCACCGTCGGCAGGCTGACCGGGCGCCTCGGTGCACGCGACGAGAACCTGCACGTCGAGTAGCTGGCGCTGCAGACGCGCGACAGCTCCGTCACGATCGACGGCGTGATTCGCGGCTACTTGAGCCATCCGTCCTTGCAGGTCACCGTGACGGCGCCGCGCCTGTCGCTTCCCGAGTTCGCGCCGGTCGTGCCCGTTCTTCGCGGCTACGACCTGCACCCCTCGTTGAATCTCAGGGCCGGCGGTCCGCAGGAGGCGCTCGAGCTCACGCTCGACTCGAAGTCGGAAGCGGGCGCGATTGCCGGAAAGCTGAATGCGGATCTCGAGGCACCGGATCTCCGGGCGCGCGGCACGCTCGAGATGTCCAGCCTGAACCTTGCGCCGATTCTGCGGAGCGCGGACCAGAAGAGCGACATCACGGGGCGTGGGACCGTGGACCTTCGCGTGGCCACGTCACCCGAGAACATGCCGGTGATGGATCGGCTGCGCGCCACGTATGTGTTCCGGGGACCTCGCGTGGTGGCGGCCGGATATCGCGCCGACAAGGTCACCGCGAAGGGAACGATCGATGGACGTCATATCTCGTTCGACGGCCGCGCGAACGCGTACGGCGGGTCCGCAACCGCCAAAGGGTTCATCGAGACGCCGGCGAAAGGTCCGCTGCGGTTCGATATCGCGGGCACCGCCGCGCACCTGGACATGAGGAACCTGCCGGCGGCGGTCAACGCCCCACGGCTCGCGACCGACCTGAACGCGTCCGCGTATCACGTGAAAGGTCGCGCTGGCGAGCTGGAAGCCACTGCGACGCTCGATCAATCGACGCTGGAAGGCGCGACGATCGGGACGGGCACGACGACGGAGTTCGGGCTGGCAGGGAAGGATATCCGCTACGCCGCGCGCGGGTCGGTTCGACAACTGGACCTCTCCAGGATCGGCACCGCGTTCCACATCGACGCGTTGGCCAAGCCAGACTACGAAAGCGCCATCAATGGGGAGTTCGATGCGCACGGACGCGGAACGACGCTGGCGGACACCACCCTCGACACGACGGCAACGATCTCGGATTCGCGGGTGCTCGGGGGAGTCGTGCCGCGCCTTGCCGCCGACGTACATCTGAACGCGGGATCACTCAAGTGGAAAGCCAACGGCGAGTTTCGCGAGTTCGATCCTTCGCGCGTGACTGGCAAGGACGCCCTCAAGGGAACCATCACGGGCACGGTCGACGCGAGCTTCGGCATTCGGGATCTGACCGCGCCGATGACGCCGGACGCGATCAGCGCGGACGGACGCGTCACGCTGACCGACAGCGAGCTCGCTGGGGTGAAAATCAACGCGGCCGATGTCGATGGCCAATACGCCGACCGACGCGGCACGCTGCGGCAGGCGACGGTGAAAGGACCAGACATCGAGGTCGAAGCATCCGGACCGATCGCGCTCGACACCACTGGCAGCACGAACCTGAAGTACCACGTCGTCGCGACGAATCTTGCCCCGATCGGGAATCGATTCAACCAGGAGGTGAGCGGTTCGGCGACGGTGGATGGATCGATCACCGGCAACGCGACGAGCCTGCAGACGACCGGGACCGTCAACGGATCGAAACTGGGCTATCAGTCGAACAACGCTCTCGACACCAACAGCACGTTCACGGTCACGCTTCCCGATCTCGACGCCAACCGCATTCGCGTGCAGGCACGGACCAACGCCACGTTCCTTCAGCTGGGGGGCCTGCACATCAACGAGCTGCGAGCCGAGACCACGTACGCAGAGCAGAAGCTCGATTTTCAAGCGCACGCCGCGAAGGGTCCGGAAAACGCCGCCGAAGTCGCTGTTTCGCCGCAGGGATCCGACGTCCGCGAGCTCGATGCCGGCGGGACCGTCATCTTCCATCCGGATCATCAGGAGATCCACCTTCCGCGCTTCGCCGTTCGCACGCAGGGCGTCGAGTGGACGATGGCGCCGGGCAGCGATGCCGCGGTCCAGTATTCACAGGACCGCGTCGAGCTGCAGAACGTCCGCCTGGTGAACGGCAACCAGTCGCTGGACTTGAGCGGTTCGCTGTCGGTGGGCGACAGCCAGAAGGCTCCCAGCGCGATTACGGTCCGCGCCGCCAACGTGGACCTGGCGCAGATCGACAAGCTCCTCCTTCAGAGTCGAGGGTTCACGGGGACGTTGAACGCCGAGGCCCGGATCACCGGGGATCTGAAATCTCCGGCGGTTGACGGGCATGCCGAAGTCTCGAACGGCGGATTCCAGCAGTTTACGTACCAGTCGCTCACGGTCACGGCGAACTACGCTCCGGCCGAGGCCGCCGGCAAGAGCGAGCGAATCGTGCTCGACGCGAAGCTGACGCAGAGTCCGGGCGCCGAGCTGCGCGTGAACGGCACGGTTCCCATGACCGCGCTTGCGCCGGAATCCTCCAGGCGTGACGGGACACGTCGAGGGACGGCCGGGCGACGAGCTGGACGTGCACGTCCAGTCGTCGTTGATCAATCTGGGAATCGTGCAGGGCTTCACGAATCAGTTGACCAACGTCACCGGCACGGTGCAGGCGGACGTCCGCGTCACCGGATCGGGAGAAGATCCGCACCTGAACGGCAGCGTGGACATTCGCGATGGAGCGTTTTCGATCCCGGCCGCGAAGACATCGTTCACGGGCATGACGACGAGGATCGACCTTCAGCAGGATGTCATTCGCGTCCCGCAGTTCCAGATCCTCGATCAGCACGGCAAGCCGCTGACGATCTACGGCGAGCTGGCGGTGCACCAGCGGCAGGCGGGCGCGGTCAACATCGCGATCGAGAGCGACGACTTCAAGCTCATCGACAACGAGCTTGGCAACGTTCACGTCGGCACCGCATCTGAAGCTGACCGGCGAGCTGCGCCGGCCCCGCATCGAGGGAGACGTGCGGACCGATGCCGCACGCCTCGAGATCGACAAGATCCTTCAGGTCGCCACCTCGCCGTACTCGGAAGAGGCGCTGCCCGACGTCGTCTCCGCGCAGCCGACGACCGAGACGAACAGCCAGGGTGCGGACGAGGCGACGCGCAAGGCGCTCGAGCAGGGGAGAGAGACGAGCTTGCGGAACGCCGAGGAAGAGCCGCAGAACGCGACCGTCGAGCCGACGACCGGGCTGTTTTCAGCCCTCGCGCTCGACGTGCATCTCGTCGCGCCGAACAACCTGGTCGTGCGCGGCAGGGCCTCCGGCCTGGCGGCCCGACCGCGGCGCAGATCGGCAACGTGAACGCGACCGTCGGCGTCGACGTGCAGATCCAGAAAGAGCCGGACGCGCCGCTCACGCTTCGCGGAAAGGCCAACACCGTCCGCGGCTTCTACGAGTTCCAGGGCCGGCGGTTCGAGATCGTGCGCGACGGGACCGTCCAGTTCCCCGGCCTGCCGGTGATCAATCCGACAGCTCGACATCACCGCGCAGCGGCTGATCCCCAACACCGGCGTCACCGCCACGATCCACATCACCGGCACGATGCGCTCGCCGGAGCTCCACGCTGACCAGCGTTCCGCCGCTCGACGAGGCCGACATCCTGTCGCTCATCGTTTTCAATCGCTCGGTGAACGATCTGGGCACCGGCGAGCGCGCGTCGCTCGCGGAAACCGCGGGCGGCATCGCCAGCGGCTTCGTCGCGTCGCCGCTCGGCCGCTCGATCGGCAAGGCGCTCGACGTCGATCTGTTCGAGATCACGACGTCCGACCCGCAGACCGGCGAGACGGCCGGCGGCGTGACGCTGGGCAAGCAGGTGAGCGACAAGGCGTTCGTGCGCTTCCGCCAGCAGTTCGGCCAGCGCAGCTTCACCGAGTTCATGCTCGAGTACCAGCTCGCGACGTTCCTGCGCCTCGACACCAGCGTCGCCCCCGAGACCGCCGCCGCCGCCAACCGCCTCACCCAGCGCCGCGTCGAGCGCGCGGGGGTGGATTTGATTTTCTTCTTTAGCTACTAGATCGGGTTCGGGGTTCGGAGTTCCGGAATTCCGAGGTCCGCTGAGTTCGCCGTCAGTGCCGCCCGAGCAACGCGACCTGCACCCGCGCGTCGTTGAAGCACGCGCCACCGCCGAGATCGGTGAGCGAGTCGGGGACCAGCGCGTTCGAGGTCAAGCCGTTGTAGGTGTTCCGGCGCCACACGCCTTTGGAGAACGCGACCGTGCCGGGGCGGACGTCGGCGGTGAGGTTGGCCGGGCAGTGCAGCTCGCCAAGCGTGTTGAAGACGCGGACGGGATCGCTCTGCGCGATTCCACGCGTCGCCGCATCGTCGGGGTGGATGTGGAGCACCGCGGCGCGCTCGCGCAGCTCGGCCGAGCGTGGACGAGATCGTCTTCTCGGTCGCCGGAGAGATCAGCGCCAGCGGGAATCGCTCCGTGGACGGATCCGGCTGGTAGCCGTACAGGCCCGCGGGAGCGTCCCTGGCGATCGCTTCAGGAAACAGGTTGACCTTCCGGTCGGGCGTCAACGGAAAGACGTCGACGAACTGAACCGGCGTGCCGCCGTGCGGCGGCGTTGCCGCCCCGCGTTCGAGCAGCTCGGCCCCGACGCCGTCAGGCATCCGCCCTGTGATCCGCATCAGCGTCTCGGTTTCGTCTTCCGCCGTCGCCAGCCCGAGTCGCGCCGACAGCTCCGAAAAGACATCCGCGTTGGGCCGCGCCTCGCCTTGCGGCTCGATCACCGGCCTGCACGAGCTGCAGGGTGATCGGTCCGTAGCCCTTCGCGATGTCGTACTGCTCGAGAAACGTCGTCGCCGGCAGGACGACGTCCGCGTAGCGGGCGGTGTCGGTGTAGACCTGCTCGAAGACGACGGTGAAGAGGTCCTCGCGCTCGAGCCCCTTCAAGCACGCGGTTCTGATCCGGGACCGTTGCCAGCGGATTGCAGTTGTAGACGAACAGCATCTTCACCGGCGGATCGGTGTACTCGAGCAGCGCGCGGCCCAGGTGATTCATGTTGACGAGGCGTGTCGCGGGCTCCGGCGTGTCGATCCATGATGCCGCGCGGATGCCGAACGCCGACGAATTGCTCATCGAGTAGCCGCCGCCGCGCACGCCGAACTTGCCGGCGACCGTCGGCAGCGCGAGCACCGCCGCCGCCGCGCTGCCGCCGTTGCGGTTGCGTTCCAGCCCCCAGCCGCAGCGGACGAGCGCCGGCGATGTCTCGACGTACCAGATCGGCGAGCTGCCGCAGCGCCTGCGGGTCGATCCCGGCTTCGGCCGCCGCGCGCTCGATGCGTCCACGGACGGGCCGCGGCCCGCAGGCCTTCCCAGCCGACGCGTGTGCGCCGCGAGAAACGCATGGTCGGCGTGCCCTTCTTCGAACAGCACCCGGTGCAGCGCGAGCGCAACCGGCAGGTCCGTTCCAGGGCGGATGGCCAGATGCAGGTCCGCCTTCTTCGCGAGGCTGGTGCGTCGCGGATCGATGACGACGAGCCGGGCGCCGTTGCGCTGCGCTTCGCGCAGGTACGGGATGAGGTGGATGCCCGACGCGCCGGGATTGACGCCCCACAACATGATCAGCCTGGCGTGCGGGTAGTCGGCGTAGACCACGCCCGGCATCTTCCCGTAGAGAGCCTGATTGGCCGCGCCGGTCGGCGCCGCACAGATCGTCCGCGCGAGCCGTGACGTGCCGAATCGCCGCCACAGCTCGGCGTCGTTCGTATCCTGCGTCAGGAGGCCGTTCGAGCCGCCGTACGAGTAGGGAAGGATCGCCTCGGCGCCGGTGGTTTGCTTGATCTCCGTCATCCGCCGCGCGATGAGATCGAGCGCCTCGTCCCAGGTCACCCGTACAAACGTGCCCTCGGCCTTTCGCGCCCTGGCGCACCGCGGGGTAGAGCAGCCGGTCCTCGCCGTAGACCCGCTCGCCGAAGCGGCGGACCTTGGCGCAGATGAAATTCTTGGTGACGGGATTCGCGTCGCCGCCGTCGATTTTCAGGACGCGGCCTTTCTCGACGGTGACGTCGAGCGTGCACGAATCGGGGCAGTCGAGGGGACAGGCGGTCCGGACGGTGGAGTGGCCCCAGGACTCCGATGCCGGTTGCGCCATGCCCGATTATAGCCGGGCGGACCGTGCGGCCTCGGGCCACTCCGTCCGTGGACTCATTCCTCGATGTCGGTGCCTTCGCCTCCGGCGCCCATGTCGATGCCGGTGGCGCCGGAACGGCGGGGCGGCTCGTCGGATCCCGGTCAAGATTCTGTCGGCGCCCTTCGTCATCCGCTCGTGCCGGCGCGCCTGCTCGGAGTCTTCGGTGTCGTCAGATGTGGCGGCGAATGTCCGTCGGCTCGCTGGTGATATTGCCGAGTCCCAACACGTCGCCCACGCGGTCGTTTCGTTCGTCAGAACGGTCCATGCAACCCTCCTCTTCGAGAAGAGAGCAACGCGGGTGCCAGTGCTACACTGTCGACGCCGCGGGCCGGCTGAGCTCGGCGGCAGGAGGATGTCATGGCAAGTCTGCAGGAACGCATGATCGGAGCAATGCGTGGCGACGTGAAGACCTTCCAGGAGATCGAAGCCGACCCGACGGCCATCGGGCAGGCCGTCACGGTCATCGTGATCGCGTCGCTGGCCTCGCTGATCGGCAACATCTTCCGCGCCGGCCTCACTTTCGGGATCATGCAGATGATCATGGCCCTGGTCGGCTACGCGATCTGGTCGTTTCTCATCGTCATCGTCGGCACCAAGATCATGCCCGAACCCGCGACGAAGGCGGATTTCCAGGAAGGCTTCCGTGTGATTGGCTTCACGGCGTCTCCGGGCGTGCTCAACATCCTGGCGATCATCCCGTTCCTGGGTCCCCTCATTTCGTTCGTGATCAGCCTGTGGATGCTGGTGATCGGCGTCATTGCGGTCAAAGAAGTCCTCGACTATTCCAACGTCGGCCGCGCCATCATCGTCTGCCTCATCGCGTTGATCGTGTGGTGGTGCGTGGTGTTCCTGGTGATGACGCCGATCCTGGTCGGCCGCGCCGTCATCGGCTAGGGCGGAACCGCGCGCGGCCGCGGGTGTCAAACATGGGAGAACGCCGTAGAAAGGAGTTCTCCCATGTCTCCTTCTGGCCGGTTGTCGGGATCGCTGCCTGTGTCGATCGGCGTGCACTGTGCGGCGATTGGCGTGCTGCTCGTGGGGCCGCTGACGACTGGTCTGACGGTTCCGGGCGTGATCACGAGAGCGCCTTCGTCTGTGGCGGCCGTCGCCGTACCGCCTCCGCCGCCGCTCGTCAGGGCGGCACCAATGCCAACGACCCCGCTCGCTGCGCAGGCCCACTACGACGGGGCCCCTACTGCAGCGCCTCCGACAATCAACCCGGAGGACTCATCGTCCGCGCTGCCAGCGCCTGATGTACCGGTGAGTGATGTCTCGGGCTCTGGTGATCTGGGCGCGATTGTCGAAGGCGGCGGACGATTCGTCGCGCCGCCGCCACCCGCGCCCCGCGTAGCCGCACCCGTTCGCGTCAGCGAGCTCGTGCAGCCGCCGCGGAAGATCGTCGACGTGCGGCCCGCGTACCCCGTGATCGCGCGTCAGGCACGGGTCGAGGGCACGGTCATTCTCGAGGCGATTCTCGATCGCGACGGCCGCATCGATCACGCGCGGGTTGTGCGATCGATTCCGCTGCTCGACGCTGCAGCGCTGGATGCCGTGCGGCAGTGGCGGTACACGCCAACCGTATTGAACGGTCAACCTGTGCAGGTGCTGATGACCGTGACGATCCGCTTCACGCTTCAACAATGATTGTGGTATTGGCGCTGATCTGGCTTGGCGGATCTGGGACGCAACAGACCGTCAGCGACGAAGACGCCGTTCGCGCGGTCGTTCAGGAGTACTTCACGGCGGAGGAGCGGGAGGATCTCGATCGAGTCCGCCCTGGAAGGTGCCGTTCGAGGCGCTCAGGGTCGGCGAGGCCGACCTCGCGTCGCGGACGATCGTCACCTACGCGACGTCGCTGACCGCCCTCACGATCCTCCGCCGGGCCGCCGGTGGCGGTGGGGTCAGACCCAATCTGCGCCCGGGCCCTCCGGAGTGGCGTCAGACCCCTTCCCAGGAGCCCTGGCGGCGGAACGGGGTCAGACCCCACGTCGGCTGGTGTTTCGCGCGCTGGCGGGGCCGGATCTCGCAGACGACCTGCGCGCCCAGCTGGCCATCGCGGCTCCCGGCCGGACGCCCCCGGATGCCGCGCAGGGCCGTGACGTCAGCAACGCGCTCGCGTCGCTCTACGCGGCCGACAGCCAGGTCATCGTCGGCGCTGATGCCACCAAGGCGGCGGCGCGCGACCTGATGAGCGTCGCCGACGTCCTCCACCTCTCTGCGCCTGTTCAGATCAATGCTGCGAATCCGCTCTTCTCGTCGGTCCTCGTGTCGCCGGGGAGCGCGTCCGATGACACCGGACGCTGGGCGCTGCGCGAGTGGTTCGGCAACCCTGGACGGACACAAGTCCTGAGCCTGCCGGACGGCTCCGGGTTCAGCGGCACGCGCGTCAGTGCCGCAATGGACGCGCTCGCGTGGGCGGCGCGGCGCAAAGTATATCGACGCTCGCCATCGGTCGCTGGCCAGCCGACGGATTCGCCATCGACTTTGTCCTCACGCGCGTTCACGAAGAGCTCGCGAGGTCCAGGCCGCCTGCCGAGGCAATGCGCGCCGCCATCGCACGCGCCCGTGCCACGAACGGCGACGCACCATCGGCCTGGGCCGGACTTCGCTTGATCGGCGGCTTCCGCTGACATCCGACATCCGACATCCGACATTCGACGTCTGACATCTGACATCTGACATCTGACATCTGACATCTGACACTGATGTCTGACATCTGACACCTGATGTCCGGTTCACCTGCTCGCCAAACGAGCATCCGATGACGTACTGTTGGAAGAGATGCCACGTGTGCTCATCATTGGTGGGGGATTTGGTGGGCTGTATGCGGCGCGCGCCTTGCGCGGTGCCCCCGTCGACGTCACCGTTGTCGATCGCCGCAATCATCACGTGTTTCAGCCGCTTCTCTATCAAGTGGCGACCGCAGGCTTGTCGCCAGGAGACATTGCGTCTCCCATCCGGTGGGTTTTGAGGCGGCAACGGAACGTCGAGGTCCTCCTCGGCGAAGTCGATCGCGTCGAGACCGCACAGCACGCCGTCCATCTGACGGATGGCGCAGAAATCCCGTACGACTACCTGATCGTGGCCGCCGGCGCGACCCATGCGTATTTCGGACACGATGAATGGCAGGCGTACGCGCCGGGTCTGAAGAGTCTCGAGGACGCGCTCGAGATCCGGCGCCGTGTGCTCGTGGCGTTCGAACGCGCCGAGCGCGAGACGGATCCAACGCGCCGACAGACGCTCCTCACGTTCGTCGTCGTGGGCGGAGGACCAACCGGCGTCGAGCTGGCTGGGGCGCTGGCCGAGATCGCGCGGAAATCGCTCGCACGGGACTTCCGCCATTTCGATCCGGGATCGGCCCGGATCATCCTCCTCGAGGCCGGGCCGTATCTGCTCGCGACGTTTCCTGAACCGCTCCGCGAGGCCGCGCGCAACGATCTCCAGCGTCTCGGCGTGGACGTTCGCACGAGCACGCCGGTGACGAGTCGTCGCTGCGTCGCGCGTGGATACCAGTGCGTTCTCGATCGCCGCGGACACGATCTTGTGGGCGGCAGGCGTTGCCGCGTCACCCCTCGGCGCCACGCTGGGAGCGCCAACGGATCGCGCTGGGCGCGTGCTCGTGAACCCCGATCTGTCGATTCCCGGGCATCCGGAGGTATTCGTCATTGGCGACCTCGCGTCGCTCAAGGGACCGGATGGCAAGCCCTATCCCGGGGTCGCGCAGGTCGCCATACAGATGGGCGTGCACGCGGTGAAGAACATTCTGCGCTCGACCGAAGGACAGCCGATGCGGCCCTTCGTGTATCACGATCTCGGCAACATGGCCACGATCGGCCGTGCCGCAGCGGTCGCCGACTTCGGGTGGTTGAGGCTCCACGGATTGATTGGGTGGCTCGCGTGGCTCTTCGTCCACATCTTCAACCTGATCGGTTTCCGCAACCGCCTTCTCGTCATGATCCAGTGGGCGTGGGCGTACACCACGTATCAGCGATCGGTCCGCCTCATCACGGGTCAGACCGACGCGCTCCCATGAACGGCCCCGCGCGTCTCGGCGTCGTCGCCTTTGCGATCGCGGCGGCGATACTTCCGGTGCCCGACACGCTCGTCGAGCGCTGGTACTCGAACGGACTCTACCTGCGACTGCAGCCGGTGCTCACGACGGTGTCGAACGCCGTGCCGTTCGCCTTCTTCGATGTGCTGTGTGTGACGGTGCTGATCGTCGCGGTGTTGTTCGTCACCCGCCAGGTTCGGAAGACGGGATGGCGGCGCGGCCTGGCCGCGGTCGGCGGTCGGCTGCTGATGTCGGCGGCGGCCGTGTATCTCGTGTTCCTCGCCACGTGGGGCTTGAACTACCGTCGCGTGCCGCTACGCGACAAGCTGCGCTTCGATGCCGCGCGCCTGAATCCCTCGGCGACGAACGATCTCGCGATGCGCGTCGCGTCCGAGATGAACCGTCTCTACATGGACGCCCACGGCGAACGCTTTTCGATCGACAGCCTCGCCTCCGCCTTTCAGGGTGCCGAGGCCGGGTTGCACGTCGCGACCCCTATCGTCCTGGGGCGTCCCAAGCCCACGATCTTCGGCGGGTACTTTCACCACGCGGCCATCGCGGGTATGACCGATCCGTTTTTTCTCGAGACGCTGCTCGCGCCAGATCTGCTGGACGTCGAGCGTCCGTTCGTGATCGCGCACGAGTGGGGGCATCTCGCCGGATACGCGGACGAATCGGAGGCGAACTTCATCGCGTGGCTGGCGTGCCGGCGGGGCAGCCCGCGCGCCCAGTACAGCGCGTGGCTGGCGCTCTTCGGCCACGTCTACGCCGCCACCGGGAATGATCGAGATGTGATCGCGGAGTTGAAGCAGGGACCGCGGATTGATCTTCGCGCCATCGCCGATCGATACGCGCGCACGTCACGCCTGGTGCGGCTCGCCGCGCGAGAGACCTACGATCGGTACCTGCGCGCCAACAGGGTCGAACGCGGGGTGGAGAGCTACGACGACGTCATTCAGCTCATCCTCGGAACGGCGTTCGATCAGAACGGCAATCCATTGCAGCGATAGACGACCGGCGCGCGCTTTGCAGCCTGCTCCGTCGTGCAGAGGAAACCGCGCGATCTCACGCGGGATCGAGCTCGTCCACATCGGTCGGCGCCAGGGGCATCGCCCCACGACCGGTGCGAAGGTCGTCCGGGCCGACGTCGGGGCTGGAACCAAGAAATTCCACGTCGCGCCATCGGCGCCATCCGCACTCGTGGCACCGATAGGGCTGCCGATCCGTCACTTTCTGCCGTAGCCGCTCCACTGCCCCGCGCAGGCGCGACGGGTACACACGTGTGGACGCACACTTCGGGCACTTCATCGGTGATGTGTCTCGTGGGGGAGCAATTAATCGTAGCACGGACCGGCTCATGGCGCGCCATTTGAGTTTTCCACCGCCAGGCGACTCTCGAGCGGCCGCCCGGGCGGCAGGGCTCCGCTACAGCACCGACACGCGACCTGGCATCCAACGTCTCAGACGCGGCCGGTCGTTTACCTACGTTCGTCCTGACGGTCGTCGTCTCACCGACACCGCTGACCTCGCGAGAATCAGGCAGCTCGCCGTCCCCCCCGCGTGGACCGCTGTCTGGATCAGCCCCGACCCGCGCGGACATCTTCAGGCTACCGGTCGCGATACCCGCGGGCGGAAACAGTATCGCTACCATCCGCGATGGCGGGTCGTGCGCGACGAAACAAAGTACGGACGGCTCACCGACTTCGCACGCGCGCTTCCGTCCATCAGACGCCGCACCGAGGCCGATCTCCGGCGCACCGGGCTTCCGAGAGAGAAAGTGCTCGCGGCCGTGGTCCGTCTGCTCGAGCGAACGTTGATCCGCGTGGGCAACACCGAGTACGCCCGCACGAACAAGTCGTTCGGCCTGACAACCATGCGTGACGGGCATGTTCGGATTTCCGGTTCGAAGGTCCGCTTCGTGTTCCGTGGAAAGAGCGGCATCGATCACGAGCTGGAGCTCGACGACAGGCGCCTGGCCACGATCGTCAAGCAGTGCCGCGACTTGCCGGGACAGGAACTGTTTCAGTACAGGGATCCCGACAACGCGCTGATGGGCGTGTCGTCCGACGACGTGAACGCGTATCTCAAGGAGACGGCGAGGCAGGATTTCACGTCGAAGGATTTCCGGACGTGGGCCGGCACCGTCCTTGCGGCCGAGCTTCTCCAGAGCGGTAACGCCAGCGCCCCTCCGACGAAGAAGCACATCGCCGAGGTCGTCGAACAGGTGGCGAAGCAGCTGGGCAACACGAAGGCCGTCTGCCGTAAGTGCTACATCCACCCGGCTGTCTTCGACGCGTATCTCGACGGACGGTTCGCAAAAGGCGGCGGCGTGCGGGCTTCGACGCGTGTCGCACGAGCGGTCGGGAAGCTGACGCAATCGGAGACAGCCGTGCTCGCGCTGCTGCAGCGACGCGTCGTGCAAAAAGCCGGGTAGCGATCGGTCTAGCGGCCGGTGAGCTCGATGCCGCCGTTGGTGCCTTCGATGTCGATGCGCGCGCCGCCGCCGTTGAGGCGTCCGTCCAGCCTGCGGCGGTTGTGCTCGCCGCTGGTTTCGATCGGGAGATCACTCGTGCTGATGCCGCCATTGGTGATCCGCGCGGAGATGGTCGCCTTTCCGTCTCGCGGCACCCGCAGCTTGATCCCGCCGTTCGTGCATTCCAGCTTCACCCCACCCTCCGGGACCCGCGTGAGATCGATGTCGAGCCCGCCGTTCGTGGTCGAGGCGTCGATCTGGCCGCCCACTTCTGTCGCGTGGACACCGCCGTTGGTGGTCTCCGCGGTGATGCGTCCGTTCAGCCCCGCCAGATCGATTCCGCCATTGGTCGTCGTGAACTTCACTTCAGCGCCGGCGGGCACCTTGACGTGATATTCGACCTGCAACTGTCCGTGGTTGAAGATGCCGCCGTTCGAGCGTTCGAGCTTCGTGTCGATCTTGACGCTGCCGGCGGAGGCGTCCTCGGCAATCGTGATGCGCTCGAGCGCAGCCTTGGCGGCCTCGGACGAAGCGCCGCGTGCTTTCTTCACCGCGACGACTTCGACGGCGTTGCCGCTGCCAGGCTGCACGTCGATCTTGCCGTTGACATTCGTGATTTCGACTCGTCCGCCGGGATCGAGCTTGTAGCTGCGACGCCATTCCGACGTCTCTTCCGAGCGGAAGTCGGCGGTGACGATGTCGCATCCAGCGAGGCCAATCAGGATCGGCAGGAGGACAACGGGTAGGCGCCGGCGCAGGACGATTCGATTCATCACAGCTCCCTTTGACGCATATACGCCGGCCGCACCGGTCGCGTTCCGGAACTAGTCGCTTGGTGCATTGTACTGCTCCCGCTACAATGCCTCCTGAGCCGTTCTTGCCACATCCCGGGCGGGGCGGCATCCCAGACCATGTCCGACCGCAAGTATCGACAACGAGGGTACCGCGACGAGCCATCGGAACCGCGAGAGCGCGGCCCGCAGGCGCCCAAGAAGGAGTACGCGCCGCGCGGGCAGCCACCGCTCCAGCCAAAAACGTTCGACATGCCGGGCTTTCGCGACGTCGTCAAATGCGCCCGCTGCGGCGCCGAATTGTCGGTCGCGTCGGCCTGGAGCCCGGTGGCCACCTGCGCGCGCTGCCAGGCGGACCTCCACAGCTGCGCGCAGTGCTCCCACTTCGACACGAGCGCCGCGTTCGAGTGTCAGCAGCCAATCCCCGCGCGCGTGTCTCCCAAGGACGCCCGGAACGAGTGCACCTTCTTCGAGCCACGCACGACGGTCGAGCGCGAGACCAAGTCGGCGGCCGCGCCGGGCAGCCCGTCGAGCGCCAAGAAAGCCTTCGACGACCTGTTCAAGTAGGACCGCTGAACACGCGGACATACGCGGAAAGCCTTCGAGTTGGCCGCGGAACACCCGGAACTCACCCCTCTTGTTTTGGTTGTACTGCCGGGCCCACAGCTTTCCGCGTGGGCGGGAGCGAGCGGAGGTAGCGATACACCGATCGGAGGTCGTCGTCCGTCATGCGCGCGAAGGCGCCCCATGGCATGGGCGTGCCCGCGATCGTCGGACCGACGCGGAAGCGCGCGATGAACGCGTCCTCCGACCACGTGCCGATGGGGCTCGTGTCGGGATCGGGGGTCAGGTTCGGGGAGACGTAGACCTTGGTGGGATCGGCAGCGACGTCCATTCGCTGGCCACCGCTGAAACGCGCGCCGACCAACTTGCCGTCCGGACCTCGATCCGTGTGACACGCCACGCAGGACGAGACGTAGTTCGCGAGGTAGTCGCCGCGCGTGACCGATGGCGCCACCGGGCTGTCGCGGAGCGGCGGTCGATCCGGCGTCGCGGGAGCGATCGCGAACGCCATGAGGGCCTTTCCAAGCAGTGTCAGGTGATGGTCCGGTACCGCCTGCGAGACCGGCGGTCGTGACCGCAAGTACGAGATCACCGCCGTCAGATCCTCGTCGCTCAACTGAAACTCCATCAGCGGAAATGCCGCGCGACCGTCGGCGCGGACGCCGTACCGGAGGACGCGTGCGAGATCGCCGTCCGTGCGTCTGCCGATGCCGGTTGCCGGATCCGGTGTCACGTTCGCTGAGTAGATTTCCCCGAACGGCAGCCGGAAGAGATGATGGCCGGAGAGGGGCAGCTGCGTGCCCGCGTCGAGCACGCTCCATTGCTCCCGCGGCACGTGGCAGTAGGCGCACGCGGCGGGTCCAAACACCAGGTAACGGCCACGCTCGATGATCGCCGAATCACTGCTGGCACTGATCGCCGGGTAGGGTGCCTCGAAGTGTCGTTTCCATCGCCATTCGACCAGCGCAAGCGCGAGACCCGCGAGCAGCGCGAGGCCAATGAGAAGCGCTCCGAGGATTCGCCTAATCACGCGTCCGGTGTTCATGAGACGACCTTGCGGACCGACGGCCTCGTGAAGTCTTTGTTGCGACGCTGCATGGATGAGGTATAACACCACTCGAGGTGAACGGCATGGGCGCACTCTCCGGCGTGATCCTGACGCTCGTTCTCGCTCAGGCAGCACCCCCTCCCGCAACGACGCAGCAACCGGCGCTGACGCGCACCGAGATGGCGACCTTCCTTCGGGACGCAAAGATCGTGAAGGCGAAGGACATCGTCAAGGGGTCGACCGTCCCACAGCGGCTGACGCTCTCCGACGGCCACGTGACGCACGACGCCGCCTTCCAATCGATCGACGAGCGGAAAGCCGTCATGGAATTCGCCGGGGGCCGCCGCGAGCTGAACTTCGTCGACTCGTGGCGCTACAACCTCGCGTCGTTCCAGCTCGCCGAGCTCCTCGGCATCGGCGACATGATGCCGGTGACGGTCGAACGGAAGTTCGACGGACGCGACGGCTCGCTCAGCTGGTGGGTCGAGACGTTGATGGACGAACGCGATCGCGTGAAGAAAAAAAGGAGGCGCCGAACCCCGTACAGTGGAATCAGCAGATGCAGAGCCTCCGTGTGTTTGCGCAGCTCGTGGACGACACCGACCGGAATCTCGGCAACGTGCTGATCACGCCCGAGTGGAAGCTGATCATGATCGATTTCACGCGGGCATTCAGGCTGGCGGCGGTCATCAAGCCGGAAGAAATCTCGCGGTGCGAACGGCATCTCTTCGATGCGCTCGAGCATCTGCAGCTCGACGCGTTGACGCACGCGACGACCGGTTACCTGACCGCCGATGAGGCCAAGGCCGTCATCGCACGACGCGACCTGATCGTGACCCACGTTCGCAAGCTGATCGCCGACAAGGGCGAGGCGGCGGTGACTGTCCCGAGTCCCACGTCTTTAGTCCCGAGTCCCACGTCACTAGTCCCGAGTCCCACGTCGCGCTTCCACCATCCCGGATTCCGCGTCCCGGATCCCGCCGAGGGTCCATACGGCCCAGCTAGTTGCTGAGGTCGAGCCCATCGTTTACACTCCGCAACTCAACCACATTCGAGCTCGACCGGGGGTCTCCTCGGCGCGTACATCACGTCGCACCGCTCCCGCGGGCGGCGTTTGGCGTCGAGAGCGGCAGCTTGTCTGCTGGCCGCGGTCTCGATGCCGATCGTGCTGCACGCGCAACTCAACGTCCTCACGAACCGCTACGACCCGCAGCGCACCGGCGCCAATCTGACCGAAACGACGCTGACCGCGTCGAACGTCAACGTCGCCGGCTTCGGAGAGTTCTCTTGTACCCGTGGACGGCGCAGTGTACGCGCAGCCGCTGTATGTGACTGGCGTCACCATTGGCGGTACCCCCCGCAACGTTCTGTACGTTGCGACGATGAACGACAAGCTGTATGCCTTTGACGCCGACAGCCCCTCCTCGTTGCCGCTGTGGGTCGCCGACTTCACCAGCCCGCCGGCGATCACGCCCGTACCGATTACCGACATCACGTCGCCCGACCTGAACATCATCGGCAACGTCGGCATCCACGGAACGCCGGTCATCGATCGCAACGCGGGCATCATCTATTTCGTCGCGCGCGCGAAAGAGAGCGGCGCATACGTACAGCGGCTTCACGCGGTGGATATCGCGACGGGACAGGATCGCGCCGGAAGCCCGGTCGCGATTGGGGCGACGGTCCCGGGTAATGCGCCGGATTCGACAATCGGGCCGACCGGCCGTGTTGTCAGCTTCGACCCCAAGATGCAGGGGCAGCGTGCGGCTCTCGCGCTCGTCAACGGGGTCGTGCTCGTCGCCTGGTGCTCCCATGGGGATGAGCGGCCCTTACGCGGTTGGGTGATGGCCTTCGACGCGACGACGCTCGCGCCGGTCGGCGCGTTCACCACCGCCCCGGACTACTACGGCGCCGGGGTGTGGCAGGGCGCGCGCGGTCCCGCGATTAACCTCAGCGGCTATGCCTACTACGCCACGGGAAACGGCACTTGGGACGGCTCACGCAATTTCGCCAACTCGCTCCTGAAATTCCGGGTGGACCCTGGCGGGCTGACGCTGGTGGACTACTTCACTCCCGGGAACGAGGCCGTGCTGGGCGATGACGACCTGAGCGGATCGCGTTTCACCTGCTGCCGGACACGAACCTGTTGCTGGGCGGCGGGAAGGAAGGCGTGCTCTACCTGATCGACACGGCGAGCCTGGGCCACAAGGTCGCCAACGACACGCAAATCGTTCAGCGGATCCCGGTCCAGGGTGGTCACGTGATGGGCGGCCCGGTGTTCTGGAATGCGCCGGGCACCGGACCTGTCATCTACAACTGGTCCGAAGACGACGTGCTTCGCGCGTACCGCCTGAGCGGTGGCCGTCTGACGACAACCTATCTGCAGGGGCAGGTCGTCTCCCCGGGACACCCAGGCGGTACCGCTGACGGTGTCCGCCGATGGATACCGCGCCCGGCAGCGGCATCGTCTGGGCGTCGATGCCTACGAGCCAGGACGGCGTTCACGGCCTGGTCGCCGGCGTGCTTCGCGCGTTCAACGCCGAGACACTTCAGGAGATCTGGAACAGCGAGCAGAAC